>NVXJ01000060.1 GCA_002733885.1 Arcobacter sp.
GAATGAAAAAGTGGTGTGAAGTTGGTGATCCCAAGGAGATTTGAACTCCTATGGCATGGATGAAAACCATGAATCCTAACCATTAGATGATGGGACCACTAAGTACAACTAAGTTGTTGTGGCGGAATTATAATACCAATATCCTTAATAAATCATAAAACTTAATAAAAAGTCCATTCTTCTTTTTTACTCGGGATATAGGGTTGTATTTAGTTATAATAACCTCATGAAACAATATGAACTCCTTTATGTAAGCAAAACAGACTTAAAAAAATTCATTGATAAGAATGAACTGAAAAGTTCTTGTATAGTACAAATTTATGCTCAAGATGAATTACTTGCACGCCGTCTTTCTCAAGAGGTATTAGAATTTAATCCTTTAATTACTATTAACACCTTGGTTTCTTCAAGTTTCAAAAAAACAACTTTGAACTTCACTAAACTACCAGAAGATACTGAGGTTTTAACCCAAGATAGACCTTCTGAGTTTGAATTTTTTCATTCAGGTCCGGTAGTTATCTTCAAACGTATTCCAAAAGATGATTGTTGGATTGTTTCGCATGTTACTCAAAGTGTCAGCCAATGGGGATACGACCCTGCATATTTTCTTAATAATGAAGACGCGGTTAAGACAGTCTTTCATAAAGATGATATGGAACGCATCAGAGAAACGCTAATACAGAGTATTCAAGCAGGAAAAAGCAAGCTTTATCAACAATATCGCATTAATAAAGAAGATGGTTCCCTAGCCTGGATTTCTGAATATACACAAATTATACGTAATGCTCAGGGCGAACCCATTGAGCTTATTGGTTACCTTGTAGATATAACCTTGGATAAGGAAAGGGAAGTCCTTTATTCAGGAATAATCAATACTACAACAGAAGGTTTTTGGTTATTAGATGATGCCTTGAAAATTATTGATGTTAATTATTCCTTGTGTGCTATGCTTGGTTTTACTAAAGATGAAATGATTGGGAGAGAACCCTTAGAATTTATTGACTCAGGCGATCATGCCTTATGCGAAGCTCAAGCAGGTTTAATAAATGATATCTCGAGTCGAATTTATGAAATTTCTTATAAAACAAAGAGCGGAAATATTCTTCAAACCTTAACCAATGCAACCACTATGTATGATCAAATGGGAAATGTTAAAACCTTTGCCTTTATGACAGACATTTCTAAACAAAAGAAAATTGAAGAAGACCTCAGAGAACGTCAAGAAGGTATTGAAGAACTAAACAACTCTTTAGAATCAAAAATATCTGAAGAGGTAGAAAAGAACAGAGAAAAAGATCAAATGATGTATCAGCAGTCTCGTCTTGCTTCTATGGGAGAGATGATAGGAAATATTGCTCATCAATGGAGACAACCTTTAAATATCATGGCCTTGGTAATGCAAGACTTATATATTTCAGACCAGCTTGGAAACTTAACCTCTAAAAAAGTAGAAGATTCTTATGAAAAGTCTAATAACCTTTTACAATACATGTCTCAGACCATTGATGATTTTAGAAACTTCTTTCAACAAGGTGGCGAAGTTACCGCCTTTAGCGTTAAAGAAGCCTTGGACTCAGTCTACAGCCTTATTAATACCAATCTTGCCTATAATCATATAGAGTGCGATATTAATGTTAAACATGACAGTATGATAAAAGGGGGACTAAATGAATTTAAACAAGTCCTTATTAACATTATTAACAATGCACAAGAAGCCATAGAAAGTAGTAAAAGTTCTAAAAAGAAAATTGAAGTTCTAATTACTCAAGACAAAGAATTTGCGATTATTCGTATTAGTGATGATGGCGGTGGTATTAGCAAGGACGTTATTCAAAAAGTTTTTGATCCTTATTTCACAACTAAAAACCAAACACAGGGAACAGGTTTAGGTTTATATATGTCTAAACAGATCATTGAAAACTCTATGTGTGGATCATTAAGTGTGAAAAATGTAAATAATGGGGCTGAATTCAGTATTAGACTGCCATTAAATAAAGAAGTTTGTAAGAGTGAATAAGTAGAGTAGGGGACGAATGTCCCCTTTTTAAATCTATTGGTCGTAGAAAGAACGTAGTGCACGGATAATAACAGCATTTTTAGAAATACTTTCTACCTTTGCATTTTCATCTACTAGTTCATATAGGTTTAATGGAAGAGAAATTGAAAATGTTTTTGTTTCAATTTTCTTCTTTTTACTAATTAATGCCGTTACATTACTTAATAGTTCGATAATTTTCTTTGTATCAATAGGCTTTTGAATAAAACTATTTACACCAATTTCAATTGATTCAGAGATCTTTTGAATATCATTAGAAGCTGAAATAACAATAATAATCTGATTAGGGTTCATTTCACGTAGTTTACGAGAAAGTTCAATTCCGTCCATTTCTGGCATAACAATATCTACAAAAATGATATCTGGCTTAAGGCGCTCATACATCTCAATCGCTTCTTTACCATTAAATGCAGATGCTACATCAGAAAAGAAATTTTTAAAAGTAGAACTTAAAAGTTCATTTGCTACGCCCTCATCTTCAACTACCATTGCTGTTAGTTTCTTTGTCTGCTCTGTTAGTTGGACTAAATCAACATTTGCCATAAAATCTCCTGTTTTTAATTGTTTATAATATTATACCTTGTTACTTATCTGCGTGAATTTAACATCTTGTGTTAATTTACCCCATTGATATAGGCTTAAGCAAAAAAGAACATTGTGATATAGTGTTGTAATTATATTTTGTTAGTCTTAAAGTAGGGTAAAAAATATTATTCACTAATTTCAACAAGAAAATTATGATTAATATTTTAGATAAACAATTACGTACTTAGATCTCTTTTTTAAACTGTTCTAGCCATTGTGTATCATCAACATGATGTTTTTTGCTTTCTAGAAGTGATTTTTTTATTTCTATTAAATCACTTTCTTCTAAAAACTCTAAGACACTTGGATTTATACTAGAGCTGTCTGCATATTCATTTAGAAGACCCTCTATCTCTTTTAATAATTCTTTCTTATCCATTAATTAATTGTACTTCTTTCATATTTTTTTAGACACTGGTCCCGTATAACGTTGCCTAGGACGAGCAATCTTCATCTCTTTATCATGTCTTAATTCTATCCATTGCGTAATCCAACCAACTGAGCGACCGATAACGAAGATTATCGTAAATAAGCTTTTCGGAATTTTAAGCGCTGTTAATATCAGACCTGAATAAAAGTCTATATTTGGATATAGCTTACGTTTTATAAAGTATTCATCTGTTAAAGCCACTTCTTCTATTCTCATAGCTACTTCAAGCAACTCACTGTCAACACCTAAATCTTCTTTTAATTCATCTAGCAGTTGTTTTAATATTTTGGCGCGAGGATCAAAGTTCTTATACACCCTATGACCAAAGCCCATTAAGCGAAAATCATCATCTGGGTCTTTAGCTTTTTTTATAAACTCATCTACCTTATCAACAGTTCCGATCATTTCTAATTGAGCAATTACTGACTCATTTGCACCACCATGAGCCCGTCCCCAAAGTGCATTTATACCAGCAGATATAGCAGCATAAGGGTGAGCACCTGTTGAAGCAACCCCACGAACTGTGGAGGTTGAAGCATTTTGTTCATGTTCTGCGTGTAGGGTGAAGATGGTATCTAGGGCTTTGATTTCAACATCTCTTATGAGTGTTTCAGCAGAAGGGTAAGCCCTCATCATATATAAAAAGTTTTCTGTAAAAGAACGCTCAATATCAGGGTATATAAAAGGAATTCCAAGGCTTCGTCGGTAGGAGAGGGCGGCTAAGGTAGGGATTTTAGCAAGTATTCTCCTTGCCATTATCTGAAATTCTTCTTCTTCTTTGATATCTAAGTGCTCATAATGAAAGGCAGATAAGGCAGATACAGCAGAAGACATCATTGCCATAGGGTGTGCGCTGTCTGGAAAGGCATAAAATAAGTTCTTAAGACCTTCATGCACAAAAGAACGTTTGCGTATTTCCATATCAAAGGCTGCTAATTCTGTCTTAGAAGGTAACTTATCCATTAAAAGAAGGTAACAGGTGTCTAAATAGGTTCTTTTTGTTGCCAAATCACTTATATCATAGCCACGGTAACGTAATTCACCCTTTTCACCATCTATATAGGTAATACTAGAGCTACAACTAGCCGTTGATGTAAACCCTGGATCATAGGTAAACATTCCCGTCTTTTGATATAAAGATCTTATATCAATTACATCAGGACCTACTGTGGGGCTGAGTATATCAAATTCATACTGTTTTCCATCTCTGTTATCTGTTATAGTGATTGTTGCCATTATCTACCTCAAATCTAAAAGTGCCTTTATTACTATATGTTATTAAACTTTAAGACATAATTAAAAGACAGTGTTAATTTATATATTTTCATTTGCTATGTTATAATCAGAACATGAATATATCATCCACTCAAGTGTATTCTCCAAACTTATATGAACCAAGAAACTCGTCTATTAACGCCGTAGAAGAGGGCAATGAAAAAGAGAATTCAGAAGAAAAGGGCTCTACTACTGCTAACAGTGAGGTTAATTTAAGTGCAAGTGAACAGCAGCAACTTGCACAACTTCAACAACGTGACGCTGAAGTTAGATCACACGAAGCAGCTCATATAGCCGCTGGAGGTGCTGCGGTAAGTGGGTCTGCAAGTTTTACTTATCAAAAAGGTCCTGATGGGCAGTTATACGCTATTGGTGGCGAAGTTCCTATCTCTACATCAGGGGGGAACAGCCCCGAAGAAACAATTGCCTTAGCAAAGTCTATTCAAGCAGGGGCCTTAGCACCTGCTAACCCTAGCCCTCAAGACTTAAAGGTTGCCTCCTCAGCAGCCTTAATGGAGGCACAAGCGAGGCAAGAGCTGGCCTTAGAAAAAAGTGAAGAACAAAAAGAAAAAGAAGTTAATACCTACAAAGACAATCAAGATGAAACGCAAGACGAAGACTTAGAAGATTCAGGCTTAAGGCTACAAGTCTAATACTAAACAATATCAATCCTTTTAAAGCTAGCTAGTATTTTCAAGAGAATTTACATTATGTTAACCAAGAATGGTTTGACTCTATGTTTTAGTTAAATGAAGCTAATACACGGTAAACCGTATATAGCTTATTGATACATTTCTTAGGTATTAACCTTACCCTTTAATAAATTATTCACTTTGTATTTTCAATAGCTATATCTAAGTTCTTTTTCATAACTATATAGTAAATTATAAATA
>NVXJ01000032.1 GCA_002733885.1 Arcobacter sp.
GAAAGCCAAGCTCTCTTTACCTTGCAGTAGTCTCGTATATCATTCCAATCATCGCAACCAGATAATATTCCGCACAATGCTACAAATATTATTGTGCTTAAATTATGCTGTACTTTGCCAAGCATTCTTGGGTCAGAAATCTCTTCTATCTTTGTTAATATTTGCATCTTATGGCTCTATTTAAAATAGATGAAGTATAACCTTAATATTATAGTAATTACTAAAATGTGTGGAGCTTTTGAATTTAGAAAAATCTCTAATTGTTCAATTATCCAATCAATCATTTTTTCGCAATTCCCTATACTATTGATATATCTTCTTCTAATAAATTAAAGACCATATAATCCTCATTTTGAGAAGAACCAGTTTCTGGAAGGTTTTCAAATCCAAACTTTTCATAAACCTTACGAACATCATTAGTGACAGGCACAAGATATATATGATTCACTGCTATAATATTTTGTACTTCAATAGACTTTTCTACAATATAATTAAGAATTATCCAACTATATGGTTTAGAAGTAGTTTTATCTTCTTCTCCTCTATACTGCTTTTGTAAGTAGAGGTACTCAACCATAATTCCAGGTACACCATCTACATCTTCATCAGCTGCTCTAAGCATGGTAAAGCCAATGAACTCCTGAATAAAGTTACAGTAAATTTTATGAACGATATTTTGAGATAAAAATGATTCCTCAAAAACTATTGCAACATATTCCTGTGTTGAATCTGTATCTTCTGAGAAATCTAAAGATTTGTAAAATTCAGGAAGTTCATCTAGCGTAAGAGGGGTGGAAAGAAACTGTTTCAAACTCTAGCAAACACTTTCACGTTGTAACTTAGCTTTTGCCGCTCTAACGATCCTACTTTGTCTTCTAGTTGACATTCTCATCACTTTTTTTTGTGCAACAGTTAGTCTTTTTACTGGTTTTGCTTTCACAAGTTTTCCATCTACAATAACAAATGGCATACTAACTCCTTTAAGTAATTAATTATTATATTATAGCATAGTCTGTATATCTACACTTATTGACTCCTGTATTTTAAGCAAGATAAAAGATAAATAAGGCTGTTATTCAATCACCAATTTTAGAAAACTTATTCCTACCTAACTCACTTTTCTCTTGGGAAGTCTTGAAAAAATGGTGCTATAAGCGCTATGCGAAGGATTTTTAAATAACATCTCATTTACTTCTCCATCTTTTTCATAGGCAATATAAAAATCTCTATTATCTATATGCTTAGTTTCTGTACGTATTGAATTTGTGATTCTATTTATAGAACCCCCTACAACTTGATTATAAGACTTATCATCTTCTCTAACAGCTAATATTTCACTATGATTAATTACAAACAGAGTCTCTTTTACATCGTTACAAACATCAATAGAATCTTTATTTAAGCGCACACAATATTCTTGATCCAAAGGTAAAGGATTGTTTGCACGTGTAAGTTTGCCTAAAAACTCGAACCCTTCTTCTTCTGAAAAATAAGATGTCATTTTTAAAAGCATCATGATTGGGCCTATAAAAAAAATCATTGCTAGGAAAAAACTTATAACTGCCATTAACATTCCAAAATCATTTGATCTTTTCAGTTCACCACTCATAAGCGTAATAGCTATAGATATTGCAAACGTTATCATTACAGTTTTTCGAAAAGAATTTCTTATTTTCTTTTTCTTTAGCTTTGTTGTCTTCTTAATCGCTTCAATATTTTGTAGTATTTCAGTTTTATGTGTCATTAAATTTCCTGATTTTAGTTTTATTTATGGAACAATAATGCCTATTGCTTCGTAAAATATCTCACCTCTGCCATATTTTTCTATAAGAACTGAATCGTTAGTGGAATAAACATATTTTGCAGAAATTTGTACTGGAATAGTATTAGGAATAACTAGTTGACTAACCCCACCAAATCCAGCATCTATATATGGTTGATTTGTTACCTGGCAATCATAAGTAGTTTCCGTTCCGCCAAATACAGTAACCTCACAATGAATATTTTTCATCTCCTTTGGTGCAACACCTCCTACAAGGTTTCCAGAAGTGTCGTAGATCTCAGATACACCATAACTCGCACCTAAATACATTTCAGCAAGTTTGTTTGGATCTGTTACATCTAACTCAGTATAAATATATAATTGACCTACATACTTATTATTAGGCAAATCATTATCCGTAGTAACAAGAATGTCAAAGGATTGATTTACTTGATTAACACTAGAGGACAAACTAATAATTCCTTGTTGTTGTGATTCGCCTCCAGTCTCGTCATTCACAGTTGAGTCACTTGAGCTACCTCCACCACAACCTAAAAGTGTAAATGCAGTTATTACATTAAGTAGCAGAATTTTATTTGATTTATATTCCATTGTTTTCCTTTATTTATTAATCTTATGTGTTTATTTGTTCATAATAATTAATTTGAATTCTACAATTAATATATTTATCCTATAGGATATAGTCAAATATTTTACAAATATATAGAGTTAGTGTTACAAAACTTAACTCTATAGGATAATATTGTGGCCTCAGATTATGGAAATGCAACTAAAGAAGAGATAGAAAAATTTTATAAACAAATTTCAGACAATGTAAAATCATATCGTTTAGAAAAAGGGTTCTCTCAAATGGAACTTGGTTTAGAAATTGGCATAAAATCTGTTGCCTTTTTTTCTAATTGTGAATCAAACAGGTATAGAAAGCATTTTAATATAGAGCACTTATATAAATTAGCAATAGCCCTAGATAAAGATGTATGTGAATTTTTAAAATAGTTTAATAAATTTTTTTATCAGAACAATCTTTTATCAATATCATTTGTGGCAATGTCACAGATGCCTTAAGCCGTAGTAAAACCTCATTTAGCATTTCAATATAGCTACTTTCAACTCTATAATGCATAATCTTGAATTTTTCCAGTTTGAAGTTGCAAGCCTTCCCTAAAAAATCATAAAATTCAATTTGCTTTGGTCTAGGAAGCAAATAATAAATAAAATTAGTAAACTTATAATCTAAGGGTTTAGTGAAAAACTTTTCACTTATTCCTTCATTCTCAATATTTAAATACCTTTGAATAAGATGCTTTTCTTTATGAGAAGCTATTAAAGAAGCTACTTTCAAAATGCTATTTAGATTACCTTCTTTAAATGCATATAATAGTTCTTTATCCGTAAGTACTTTTTTCTTATCAAGAAACTTTATTTTCTTACTTGAAGACATAAGGAGCTTTTCTCTGAGATTTCGTGCCTTCTGAGCAAGGGTATCTGCCTTATGAACGTATTCACGTTTCAGCCATAGAAATTGAGAAAAGTGAGTTCTTTTTTTGAGGTATATTTTCAACTTCTTTAAACAAAGAGACTGATTGTCATATACAAATACAACATTTTTATATTTATTTTCAAGAGCTATTTTTACACTATAAAGAAGAGCCATATATTCAGCATCATGAGAGTTTTTAATATTGAGCTTAGATATTGAATATTCTTTCCCTGTTTTCAAATCAATAACACCTAAACCAGCTACTCTTGTTTTATGGGAGTAACTTGCATCTGATACTAAAAATACATTGTTCTCTACCCCCATGCCATTCCCGCAGATATAGCGATTAATAACAAAGAGATCAACAGAGGAGCAATATTTATAACGGGACTTATTCCATGCAGTTTTTTATTAATAAAAGTGTCTGTACTCCCCATAATTAATAAAAACTTCAAAATCCATATCATTAGTCCTAGAATTGAAAATACAAATAGTATTAGCCCTGCTAACTGCATTTGGAAAGCTCCTGTGGACAATCAAATTTATAATATTGATCGTATAAGCTTTCATCATATTCTAAGAATTGCTTGTACCATGCTGTATATCCAAAATAATCACATAGCAAAGGCAATGAATAAGTCACGGATAATACACTTACTTGTTTCATAATTTGATCATCATTTTTTAAGCCAGGAGAATCATATAAAAAGAAATGCCTTTTCCCTTCAATCTCACGACCAACCCTAAGTAGTTGTTCTGATATACATTTTTGCATAAGGGCATTACTACTTTTTTTAAGCGGAATAAAATATTCCTTATTATCATTAAATGTCAGGTAAATATCAAAAGCCAAAATACAAACTAATTCAAAGGGTACTTGAGGATGAGCTTTATTGAAGTTATAACGCACAAGAACTTCATAGCTCATGCCAATTAGGGCTGGACTAAGAGGATTAATCTTCTCTAACAAGTCCTCTATGAAAAGGCTTTTGTCTTGTACACTGAAAGGTACAGAAAGGTTCAACATCTTAATGTTATTTATATTGCTTACTTCTCTAAAGAATAGACTCTGAAGTTTTTGATATGAAATCAATTTGGTGTCTTTTAAAACTTGTGAAGACTCGTGTATTATAAGCTTTAAGTCTTTTTTTGAAATCACAACAGAATTCTGTTGAAGATAATTATGTTCTTTACGATAGTTGTAAAAAGAGAGATAAAAAGATGCACTGAGATCAATAGATTGGTCTTTATCTAAATTGAACTCTTTGGTCCAAGCATACAATATTCGAGGGATACTACTTTGAAAGTCAATGGAGGCATTCATATTTATTTCCTTGTCTTAATTTCAAGATTCTTTTATGCGGCAAGTGTCTAATGCGCAAATCTTGTGACATTGAAATTAGTATGTGTTTTTAAAGCAGTTCTCTAGTGACACTTGAAGGTTCTGCTACCGACTGAAAGTGTATCAAAAGTTTTCTTAACCTATAGGATAAATTTAAATGTTTTAAAAATATACTTTCCTTAAGTGTAAAGATACAATTCAGTTATATCTTCTAGGCAAGAATAAGTAGCTAATTTCAAATTATTAATCTTCATTATTTACAGGGTAAGGAACATCAATCATCATTTTTTGTTCCAAACTTATAATCCGATCTCTTAACATCATATTTAATGACTTGTATTTAGTAACCTCTGCCTTCTGATTATTAATCGTACTTTTTAAATTATCTATTTTCTTATGAAGTCTCTCATTCTCAGATTGAATTCGAATGTATTCAGTTATATCAATAGTATCTATTTCATATAATAATTTTGAGTAAGGCCCAATACGACATTCTTTTAGCACTTCTTGAATATGTTTTAAATTTTTGTTTCTAAGGCTAGATTCACTAAGACCTTTTTTCTTAGAATCAACAATTTCACATGCTTTAACCATTTCTATTATCGAATTCCAACCTTGAGAATGCATATATTCAGCTGCCTTATACAGCAGTCTTACCGTTGTCTTACTTTTTTCTGCATTAAGCTTATTCATATTTTCAGATCTATTATTATTTTTTGGCATCAGCAATTCTTTTTCTCTCTTTCATCTCTTGCGTCTTATGAAATAAAGTATGAAATAGCCCAGCTCTTGTCATTGAATCATTTGCTTTTATTTCATTGCCTTCTTCTCTTTGCATCTCAGACTTATTAACCCATGTAATCGCTTGATTATAATAATACTCTTCCAAAGCCATATCAGGTATGAGGAACTCACATCCAATGCATACAAAATGATTTCCACAACTATCAACATCTGGACAAAACCCATGAGTCATTTCATGTGCATCAGGATCATTTTCAATTTTTTCTACCATATGTTCATGTGTGCCCCATGCAACTACACGTCCTTTAAATCCTCCATATTCACGTCTTTTTTCTGCAATTAGAATTTCTTCTTGTTTCTTATCCATAAAGGTCTCCCCTTTAATATAGTTTCCAATCGTGTCAAAACTTTTATGATTTGCCATATCACGAAGGTATAAACGACTCCAGCCTTGTGATGCTCGTTTTGTCAGCCCTGTGTGTTTTAAAGATTTAATATAAGGACGTTTTTTCTGTGGAGTATTTGGAAAAAGTTCTTTCATTAAAGGAGACCAATAGCTACCGGTCCACGTCCCTTTCTTTAAATTGGTAACTTGATTTGAAACCACTCCATTATCATATTCATATGTTAAAAGAAGACCTTTTTTATTAGCTTTTCTTTGCAATTTAATGGAAATTTTTTGCTGTTTTAAAATTAAGTTATAAAGCATTTTCATCTGCTTTTGTTTTAAATCAAGAAAATATATTTTATAAGGATTTTTTTCTGTTTTATCAACTACCTCAGTTGCCACTTCTTGTTTTCCTACATAAAACTTTACCGTTACAATATTTTCTGAAAATAATTTGACACAATCTATTGGTGTGTTCGTAGCATCTTCTGGACGGACTAAATATAAGCGTTGAATCCAATAATACACTCTATTGTGGAGTTCAATATTTGTATTTGAAAAATGTTCATCCATCACATGCAAATGCTCATTTAAAATAACTTCAAAACGGCCATACTCCACACCACTACAGCTAAAAGGATTTGCATAAGCTTCTATTCCTTTAATTATCCCTACAGCAGGATGACCACCTAGGTAACTTTGAAACTTCAAAGCAGCAACATATTTTGTTTGCTTTGTATCTTCATTCGTGCAGGCTTTATTTAACCATTCTTCATATTGAGTAAAAGAACGATTTGTCATGCCTCTAGGAGTCAAGTTATTATCTTTTAAGAATAAAAAAAAAGTCAATATATGGTCCATCTTGAAATTATTTCCTCTCAAACGAATAATAATCTGAAAAAGTTTTGCAAGATGTGTCAAATTATTCCCAAATTTCTTCTGGCAAAAAATGAAGGAAACAACAATATCCTTAGCAACATTATCCCGAATTTCAATCCATCGTTTATCTTCAAACTTATTATTTGTGTACTTACTTAATTTTGATATAAGCCTTTTTTCCGATTGAAGGACATTCTCATTATTCTCAAGCAGTAACTTATTAAATGTAATTGTTTCTAAAATCTCTATTTCTTTATTCATGTGAAGACACTTCTTTTCTTCTAGTAGTAAGACTGATTAACACACTCGCATAACTTTCAAGTATCCCCATTTCATACTTATATCGTGCATTCCTTTCAAACTTATGTGATTCAATTCCATGATTTAGGTTAGCCTGCCTCATCTCATATATATACTTAAACTGATTATGATAATATTCTTCCCAAATACTACGGTGTTTTTCTCCCACAATTAATTTAGAACAAGATGCACATGAGTTTGCTTCCTGAAGTTTCCCACAATCACCTTGAATTGGATGTCGTACACATTCCCCATAACCCATATTACGTTTATGCTTATATAATTCTGTAAAAATAAGATATCGTTCCTCTTCACTATACAAGTCAAGTGCATCTTCTGGTAGGCTTGTTTGAAACTCCCAATTTAAAAACCTTACGTTCAGGTCTTTCATTTTTAGTTTTTGTGCCATGGCATAAGCGTTTTCACAAGTTGTTTCGCTTAACCACCCCATCAGAGCTCTTAGTTCTTTATCTGTTGATCCTGCTTCAAGCATATCAACAACTAATTTAACACGCAGTTGATACGAATAATAGTGCCAAAGATGCCCATCTTCAGCACAAATATTATGTTTTTTAATAAGATTGTTGATTGCATACCCTAGCTGAGAACTAGTCATTATGCCCAAACGAGTATCGTGGATTTTATTTATTGCAGTTTTAATTACAAAAATACTTTTCATACCAGATATGCTTCGGTTTACCTTACTATATTCAACCTGTTCATAAAAAGCTTTTTCTATTTCTATATTAACTATTGGGATGGTTCGTTGTGGCTTCATCCCTTTTTTTGTATAAGCTTTATTTTGCTTTTTCATAAAAACAACCAGTTCTTTTTTTCCATTTTTTATTTTTATTGAATCTGGAGTGATAGTTGGAAGGTCTTGAGGCCTAAGTCCGCATGATGACATTAAGATAAAAGCATTTTTAAAACTTTTCTCTATATCCTCTATATTATTCATAATTTGAAGATATACAAATTCAGGTATTGGTTGGTAATTTTTATGGCTTTTTATAACTTTTGTTTTTATATAAGCACTAACATCTTTTATAGGAGGAGAAGGAATAATTCCAATTTTTAAGGATAGCTTTCTTTTTATTAAAAAATTCACAAACCTACGAAAAGATTGAAGAGTACTTTCAACTGTACTGCGAGACGACTCAATTGATTTCATATAGTCTAAAATCATGTCACTACTTAGTTTAGAAGCACAAAAAAGACTGTATCCAGTACGATTTTCAACACTAAAATTTAATAACTTCACAAGTCTATTTAGTATACTTGGAAAGTCCAGTTCATTTCTGTTGCACCGCTTAAGTTCATACCACATATACTCTGCGAACTCATTATAAAGTGGTAGTTTAGAAAAGTTTACTTTTAAATGTCGGCTTCTTACATCTTTACTACTAGATTCACGATAAACAAACTTCATAACACTCGATTTAGTGTACAACATATTTTTATTAGTCCATAGGAGTGTACGTTTTTGAATTTTTACAAGCTTAATATATAATAACTCTAATCCTGAATAAAAGTCATCGTCCATCACATTTAAATATTTAGTTGCAGTTGAGCTGGCTTTCTTACCAGACAATGAATGGACTTCAACAACTAATAAATTCAGTGAAACCAATGGAATATTTGATTTGATATATTTCCATCCAGAAAGTCTATATCTTGCAAGCAATAGCTCAGGATTAAATGTTGAAAAAACTTTTACAGCAGTCCTACCAATTAAGCCATATTTATTGTTTCTATCTTCAATATTTAAGGTGCCCAATTTTGTTTCGTTCAACATGTTATGAAATAGTTTATAAGAAGAAATAGTTTTTTTCCATTTAGGGTTTTTTATTGCTTTGTATGAAAGAGAAATCTTTTTTTTCTTATAGCTTATACTTATTGTTGCTTCTTCTTTTATTGCCTTAAAAATAACATTTTCATCATTTTTATATGCGCTAACAACTTCATCTGATATTTTTATTAAAGAAAATCCATAACTCCGTCCCGTTGATACGCAGTTGTAATAGGGAAGTGTCTTTAACATATATTCTATAAGATTTTTTGAACTTATATAATTCTTTGAAAAACAGTATTTCACTTGACGTTTTAAATATTTTGTTATAATTTCTGGATGTAAAACAGCGGCAACTCTAGCAAAAAGATATGTTGTTGCAGAGCTAACAACTTCATTAGAATAAGCTTTTGTAATTAGGAATAATTGCATTTTCGAATCTTTAATTTTATGAATAAACTTTTCGAATGTTTTTGGACTAAATCCTTCATTTACATACTTAGATAGATACTTTGTTGATATAACTATTTTATTTTTTTTTAAAAAGTACCATACCTCTCCATAATCATCTCTAGTATCATATTGTCGTTTGAGTGGCATCTAATTGTTCCTTTTTTTTTAACTCATTTAACAGTTCAAGTGCTTTAAATTCTTTTACTTTTTTTGCTCTTTCCTCATGAACCCCAATTACAATCTCATCAGCAACTCGTTTATTTTCATGTTCAACATAAGGTGTTGCTGAGTCCATAGACTTCCAACCAAAGATAAGTCGAAACTGTTCATCACTTAGTTTAATTTCACCACTTGTCATCATTTTAAGTAGTGTCGTAGCTCGATGCGATCGACCAGTATGGGTTCTAACATCTTTCATAATTTCAGCACGAACAGCAGCTAACAGTAAAGAGCTGCGGAAGCTTCCATATGTATATTGTGTAAAATTCAATACATCATAGACCTCCCTTGTATTTACAAACATATATTCACATTTTTGACTTTTGGCTTTTTTTTCAGCTGGCTTTCGTTCATCTTGTAAATAAACCTCTATTTGATTCAAGGTTTCACTATCAATCATAACTTCTCGTATTTGCTCCTGTTTTCTGCCCTTACTTCTAGATGGTTTAACCGAACCTTTTTTTGTGTCATAATCTTTAATCTTGATTGAAAGGACTTCATCAATTCGCATTCCATGCAAGGTACATAAGAAAATAGCACGATTACGTGAGCCATAGATATTAAGATAAAGTACAGCTATTTCGTCCTCTGTATACTCAAGAAGATACTCCTTATTCCCCACTTTCATTTTGCCACTATGCGCTAACTCCTTAAGTACTTCGTCTACAACAACTTCAATATCATTCCAGCGAGTCTTTATCTTTACATCCATCCCAATCCAACCCATTTTCTCGGCATACTCATATACCTTTACAATATCGTTATCATAGTACTGATTCAAGAATCGGTAAAATCCTACTAGTGCTGTCTTATAATTCTCTGCTGTTTGATATTGGATTGAAACTTCCTCAAGGGAATCACCATCTTCATCATACTCAGTAATAAGAATGAAAAAATCTCTGAAATCTTTTCTGCTAGCTTTCCAATACGACTTTCGTCTTTTCTTTAAAAAATTAAAAAAACGTACAAGGGTAGTACCATATGTTTTGGCTGTAGTGATGGGCTTACTCTTTAACCACTTACTAGGAGGGTATATTGGTATTTCATCTTCACAAATACATTTGTAAATATTATTCGTTGGAACAAATGAAACCTTTTTATTCTTACCAACAACTTTTTTACTTACGCAAGCATCTACTAACTTAAACATCTTCTTTTCCTTTAAATATTTATATGTACAGTATTAATATAAATCCATATAAAATTCAGATTATTCAGATTATTACCATATGGCCAACGATCTGTCAAATTTTGTATGTACTATAGATATTGAATATTATAAGATAATTGGACTGACGCTATTCAAGGGGTTTTACTTCTTTTAGGTGTGCTTATCATCTTTGTGGTTATTTGGGTTCAGTATGGCTCTATTTCTTCAAATGAAGCCCTACTTTTACAGGTTAAGGCTGACTTTTTTAAGGAGCCCTTGCTCCCAGATAAGATTAAATGGTTAAGTATTTTAATCATGATATTTTTTGGTATCTCTGTTTACCCTCAGGCCATACAACGTATCTACGCAGCAAAAAATTCACAAACGCTTAAACGCTCTTTTCAACTGATGATTATTATGCCCTTACTTACCACCTTGCCCCTTATTATCATCGCCATTATTGGGGCGGCACATTTTCCAGACTTAGATAAGACAGGATCTGAACAGATTATTTTATTAATGCTTTCAAAGCTTTCTCACATAGAAGGGATGCAGTACGTTATCACCCTTTTTATTGCAGCAGCTATTGCAGCCATTATGTCCACTGTTGATTCGGCCATGCTTGCCATTGCTTCTTTGTTTACTCAAGACATCTACCATCAACAAAGACCAGAGGCCACACAAAAGCAACTTACTTATGTGGGAAAGGCTTTTTCATGGGCACTTATGGCATTTATGGTTTATCTAGCCATTACCCTTCCTTCTACAATTTGGTGGCTAATTCAAATTAAACTCGAGTTGCTTTGTCAAATTGCTCCTGCAATCATGCTAGGGGTACACTTTAAAGACCTAAGTGCGAAGTCTATACTTTATGGCTTAGTTATAGGTCTTAGTTTTACCCTTGTCTTTTTACTCTCTCCTCTTCCAAACAAACCCCTTGGCTTTCATGCTGGCGTAATTGCTCTAAGCTTAAATGCCTTAACTATATACCTATATCACAGGTTTTCTTCAAAAAAAGTGCTACAATAATATCAACTAGTGGATTTTTTCGGGGGGAAGAATGTCAGTTTTTAAACTATTTATCTTCTTATTTTTGTTCCTTAACCTACAGGCATCTGAACTTATCTTCACCCAAGAAGAAAAAAACTTTATAAAAGAACATCCTGTTTTACGTGTTCAAAATGAACGATCTTGGGCGCCTATTGATTTTCGAGCCAATGGTAAGGCTAAGGGATATGCTGTAGATAATATAAAACTTTTAGCACAAAAAGCAGGCTTTAAAGTAAGGTTTATCCCGGGAAGGTCTTGGAGTGTTTACCTTCAAATGCTAGATGAAAAAAGACTTGATGTCATTTCAAGTATGAAGATAACACCGCAAAGACGTAACTACACCATCTTTTTAAAGTATCCTGTTCTTGAACTTTATAATGGAATCTTACAAAAAAAAGAAACTCACTACGGCTCCATAAAAGAACTTGAAGGGAAGATTGTTGCGGTTGTAAATGGGTATTATCAAGAAGAACTGTTAAAACTTCATTACCCAAAAGTAAAGATTATCAAAGCCAAAGACATCTTAGAAGCAATGAACCTAGTCTTAGATGGACAGGCTGATGCGACTATAGAATATCATTCCGTCTTGCAATACAATATTACGCGCTATTTTTTCACAGGTCTACATTCTGTCCTTCTTTTAAAGAACAAGCACTTTAGCTCAACAAGACAATATATTGGTATAAGAAATGACTGGCCTCTTTTACAAAGTATCTTAGATAAAACAGCCAAAAGTCAAAGTCATAAGATTGTTCAAGACCTTCGCACAAAATGGTTAACAAAGATACAAAATAGGCATATTGTTTTAAATAAAGATGAACGACTTTACCTTAAAAATAAAAAAGTTATTAGTTTTTGTTCAGACCCAAACTGGCTACCCATTGAGAAGATAGAACATAATAAGCATTTTGGTATTGCAGCTGAGTATCTAAAAAGAATGTCCTCAAATATGGATATCCGTTTTAAGCTTATTCCTACTACTTCATGGAATCAAAGTCTAGAATATATCAAAAGTAAGCGTTGTGACTTTTTGTCCTCCGTTATTCGTACAGATAAAAGAAAGAAGTATATGAACTTCACCTCGTCATATATGAATATGACCCTTGTTATAACCACCAAGTCTGATACATTTTTTATTAACTCCTTGAAAAATATTAAGGGAAAACGCATAGGAATCGTTTCTAACTATGCTTATAAAAAGATATTAAAACATGATTATTCAAATGTTGAAATTGTTACCGTTAAGAATGTATATGATGGTTTGAAAAGAGTAGAAAGTGGGGATATATATGCTTATGTAGATACCCTAGAAGCCACTTCTTATGAGCTTCGTACCAGTTCTTTTTCTAATCTAAAAATATCAGGTAAACTCGAAGAAAAAATTTCCCTTAGTTTTGGGATACGAAAAGATGATTTCATTCTATTTGACATACTAGAAAAGGCCTTAGCCTCTATCTCTTCAACTCAGAAGAAGAAGATATATGATAAATGGGTGTATGTAAGTATAGATCAAACTGATTATTCTTTAATTTGGAAAATTTTGGGTGCACTTGCCCTTCTTCTTTTCTTCTTGTTTTATAGATATAAGATAACACTCAATTATAATTCTCAGCTTTTAGGTATAAATAAAGAACTTGAAAAACTCAATATTCAACTCGAAGAGCTCTCCCAAACCGATCAACTCACTAAACTTTCGAATAGACGTTGCCTAGATGAGAACCTTTCCCATGAGATCAAACGTGCTATTAGATATGAAACTGACTTATGTGTCATCCTAATTGATATTGATTATTTTAAAAAGGTTAATGACAGCTATGGCCATCCTCAGGGAGATGAAGTTTTAAAAAAAGTGGCTCAAATTTTACGTGAAAATTCTAGAGAGGTGGATACGGTCGGAAGATGGGGAGGGGAAGAATTTTTAATCATTTTATCTCAAGTAGACCTAGAACAGGCCACTTCTATGTGTGAAAAACTACGCCAAAAGATTAAGGCACATGATTTTGGACTGAAAGATCCAATAACGGCAAGCTTTGGTGTAACAAAACTTCATATTATGGATGATGAACATAGCTTGCTTTCACGTGTTGATTCAAACCTTTATGAGGCAAAAGACAATGGAAGAGATAAGATAATCGCTTCTTAAATTTTCTCTAATTATTTTAATTAACTACAGACTTAATATAAGATAAATGAATATAAGACCATAATAGTCTTATATAGAAAAGAGGTTTTATATGTCCACAAACATAGAGTCTATTGTATCTCAAGAATATAAACTAGGATTTGAGACTAAGGTTGAAACCGAACAAGCTCCCTTAGGTTTAAACGAGGATATTATTGCCTTTATCTCAAAGAAAAAAGATGAGCCTAAGTGGATGTTAGACTGGAGATTAAAGGCTTATGCAAAATGGTTAAAGATGCCTTTACCTACCTGGGCTCATGTACACTTTCCCCCTATAAATTATCAAGAAATTACTTTTTATTCAGCGCCTAAAAAAAGTCTTAATTCTTTAGATGAAGTAGACCCAGAAATTCTTAAAACTTATGAAAGGCTAGGAATCCCCTTAGAAGAGCAAAAGCTCTTAGCCGGCGTAGCTGTTGACGCGGTCTTTGACTCTGTCTCTGTTATGACCACCTTTTCTGAAAAACTCAATGAACTCGGCATTATCTTTTGTTCCATCTCAGAAGCCATCAAAGAACACCCCGACTTAGTGAAAAAGTACTTGGCCTCTGTCGTACCTATGGGAGACAATTATTATGCATGTTTAAATGCAGCGGTTTTCACCGATGGCACCTTTGCTTATATCCCTCCAAATGTTAAGTGTCCTATGGAGTTATCAACCTACTTTCGTATCAATGCTCTAAATTCGGGTCAGTTTGAACGTACCCTTATCATCGCGGATGAGGGCTCTTACGTTTCTTATAATGAAGGATGTTCGGCTCCAACAAGAGACAAGTCACAATTACACGCGGCTGTGGTTGAGCTCATAACCCTAAAAGACGCAGAAATAAAATACTCTACCATTCAAAACTGGTATCCAGGAGATAAGGATGGTAAGGGTGGTATTTATAACTTTGTCACCAAGAGGGGAAAATGTTTAGGAGATAATTCTAAGATTTCATGGACTCAGGTAGAAACAGGCGCGGCTATCACATGGAAGTATCCCTCATGCATACTCTTAGGAGATAACAGTCGAGGTGAATTTTATTCTGTTGCTATCACCTCCCTAGCTCAACAAGCCGATACAGGTTCAAAGATGATTCATATTGGAAAAAACACAAGTTCAACCATTATATCTAAGGGAATATCCGCTATGAAAGGTTCTAACGCTTATAGAGGTCTTGTTAAGATACGCCCACAAGCTACTAATGCACGAAACTTCACCCAATGTGACTCCTTACTTATAGGAAAAGATTGTGCGGCGCATACCTATCCATACATAGATGTAAAAAATCCCACGGCTCAGGTGGAACATGAGGCAACGACTTCAAAGATATCAGATGAACAATTGTTTTATGCAAGAACAAGAGGTCTGTCGGAAGAACAGGCTATTTCACTTATAGTTAATGGATTTTGTAAGGAAGTGCTTAATCAACTTCCTATGGAATTCGCGGTTGAGGCAAGGGCCTTACTGAGTTTAACCCTAGAAGGGAGTGTAGGATAATGCTAAAAATAGAACAATTACAAGTTATTATAGGAAAGAAAGAGGTCATAAAAGACTTAGACCTTGAGGTAAAGCCCGGTGAGGTTCATGTCATTATGGGTCTTAATGGAACAGGAAAGTCCACTCTACTAAAGGCAATTTCAGGTTCCTATGAGACTCAGACTAAGGGGAAAATGGACTTTCTAGATGAAGATCTATTAAGTCTTAGCGCAGATGAAAGAGCGATAAAGGGTGTCTTTATGAGTTTTCAAAATCCCATAGAGATACCGGGTGTGAACACTATCTATTTTTTACGTACTGCTATAAATGAGCAAAGAAAAGCAAGAGGTGAGGAAGAACTCTCTTCACCTAACTTTATGAAAGAACTTCAAGAGACAATGTCCTTTCTAGAAATAGATAATACCATCTTGCAACGTTCCCTTAATGTTGGGTTTTCGGGAGGTGAAAAGAAAAAATCTGAAATATTACAGATGATGATGTTAAAACCTTCTCTTATCTTACTTGATGAAATAGATTCAGGCTTAGATATAGATGCACTAAAGTCAGTTGCTAAAGGGATAAACTCACTTCTGAACTCGAAAACCTCTCTTATAATCGTCACCCATTATAATAGGCTCTTAGAATATATAAAAGCAGACTACGTGCATATCTTGCATGAAGGGAAAATTGTTAAAACGGGAGACAGTTCCTTAGCCAAAGAACTTGAAGAAAAAGGATATGAAGATGTTTTATCCTCTTCATGAACTTCTATCAAGCTCTCCTCACTTTTCTAAGGTTCCCTCTAAGAAAGAAGAAAAATGGCGTTTTTCCAAGCTTTCCCAGTACTTAGATAAGCAGTACCAAGATACCTTTGATTATGAGAAACAAGACTATTGCAAAAATGACAAAAACTTCTTAGAAATTAGAAATGGAAAACTTGTATCTCATCATCTTCCTACTAGTGTGCATATTAGAGAACATGCCCTTGACTATGAAATAGACAACAACCCTTTTGCTAAACTTGCTTCTTGTTCATCTGCTTATCCCTTAGAGATAAACATCTTTAAAGATCTTAGCTTAAACATTTATTTAGACTATGGCCCTAAAGGCTTCATCTCTTCAAGCCTAAACATCATCTTGCAAGAAGGGGTAAAGGCCTCAATATACATCACCTTTGAAGGGGGAAATGAAAGTTTTATCTCTCATAGTTCTCATATCAAACTTGAAAACAAGGCCAGCCTTTTCCTTACACAGGTGCAAAAGCTTTCTTCAAAGGCTGTTTTGATTTCTCAAGACTGTTTGCATCTGCATGAAAGCTCCTACTTAGAAAGCTTTTGTCTTTTAAAAAGAGCTGAGTACTTGCATCACTTTATTAAAGCCGACTTACATTATAAGAGTACACTAAACATTAATTCTTTACTCTTATCACAAGATGAAGAAAGATTTATCTTTTCATGTGATATCAACCATCTGTCTGATAAGTCCAGCTCACAGGTTCTTTCTAAACAGGTACTTAAAGACCGAAGCACCTGTGTCTTTGATGCCAATACTAAGATTTTCAAAGGAACCTCCTTAAGTAAGGTCAAACAAGGAAGCCATGCCTTACTCTTATCGGAGTCAGCTCAGATCCATTCCAAACCTCATCTTGAAATATATTCAGATGATTTATCTGCCTCTCATGGATCAACTGTTGGAAGCTTGGATGAAGATGCTATTTCTTACCTAATGGCCAGAGGCATCTCCCATGCTAAGGCTCACGCTATCTTAGTAAATGCCTTCATGCAAGAAATTCTTGAATCCATCTCTTCAACCGAACATAAAGAAAAAGTACTCCAGCACCTAGGAGAGCTTTATGAATAAAAAAGACTTTCCTTTTTTTCAAAATAATGAGCTTATTTATCTTGATAATGCCGCTACTTCGCAAAAACCTCAGGTGGTATTAGACGCCATGAATGAGTACTACACTTCTTACTGCTCAAACATTCACCGAGGTTCACATGAATTAGGAAACAAGGCCACTGAGTCTTATGAGGAGGCAAGAAGAACCTTGGCTAAGTTTATAGGCGCCCAAGAAAATGAGATTGTATTTACGCGAGGCACAACAGAAGCTATTAATCTACTAGCCTCTTCTTATGTAAAAGGAAACTTTGACACTGTTATCTTATCAGAGCTTGAACATCATTCAAATATCTTACCTTGGCAACTCAATGACTTGCATATAGAAGTTATAGGAGTGGATCAGGATTTAAACATTAATCTAGAAGAATATGAAAGTCTTGTTAAAAAAAATCCCCATAGCCTTGTATCTATAACGCATATCTCTAATGCCTTTGGTATTGTAAACCCCATCAAAGAACTTATACAAATTGCCCATAAGTATGAATGTAAGGTCTTAATAGATGGGGCCCAAGCACTTGCACATTTAAAAATAGATGTAAAAAGTTTAGATGTTGATTTTTACGCCTTCTCTGCACATAAGGCTTATGGTCCCACAGGCATTGGTGCCTTATACGCAAAATATGAATTCTTAGAGGAAATGAATCCTTATCAAGGGGGAGGTTCTATGATAAACGAGGTGAGTTTTGAGTACTCAACCTTCCTTGATCCTCCTTTTCGCTTTGAAGCGGGGACACAAGCCATTGCTGAGGCGATTGGCTTTAAAGCAGCCCTAGAGTATATAAAACAGATTAAAGGGCTTCAAGCCCATGATAAGAGTCTTTTAGAGTATGCAAAGAGTTCTCTTGAAGCACTTGATGACATCATCTTATACACCCAAGCCAAAAATGTTTCAGGGAGTATCTCTTTTAATATAAAGGGCATACACCATGATGATATAGGCATCTTACTTTCTAAACAAAACATTATGCTTAGAACTGGTCATCATTGCGCTATGCCTATTATGAAAAGACTAGGAATAGAAGGCACGATAAGAATGAGTTTTGCCATATACAACACAAAAGAAGAGATAGACAAGACCATAAACGCACTGTCTAAGGCAATAAGGATTTTAAGATGATAAGCATACAAGCTGAGATAGATTTACTGCATAATGAACTAGAACTTTTTGATGATGTGATGGATAAGTATGAATATATTATAGAACTAGGGAAACAACTTCTTCCTCTACAAGACAAGTATAAAACCATGCTATTTAAGGTACAAGGATGTCAATCTCAAATCTGGTTACACCCTTATGTAGAAGAAGGAAAGATATATTTTGAGGCAGGAGGGGACGCACTTATAGCTAAGGGACTTGTTGATATTTTAATCCGTATATATTCAGGTCATAGTGCTAAAGAGATACTAGAGACCGATACTGCCGAATTAAAAGAATTACATCTTAGTGAGATTATTTCATCAGGTAGACAAAATGGTATTGCCTCTATGATAAAAAGAATTTATGCATTTGCTAAAGAAACTTCTGCTTCACAGACCACCACGGCTAGTTTTACTGAAGAAACTTCTGCTTCGCAGACCGCCACGGCTAGTTTTGCTAAAGAAACTTCTGCTTCGCAGACCGCCACGGCTAGTTTTGATGAAGAGCTTATAAGAAAGAAAATCATATCCGGTTTAGAACAGATATATGACCCTGAAATCCCTGTTAATATTTATACTCTTGGACTCATTTATAAGATAGACATTATTCTATTTAAAGAAAAAGTTTGTTGTTATATAGAAATGACACTTACCTCACCTGCCTGTCCTGTGGCTGAAAGTCTAGTGGAACAGGTTTATAATGTCTCTTATCTTATTGAAGAGATAGATGAGATGAATGTAGAGCTTGTTTTTGAGCCCCCTTGGTCACCTGACAAAATTCCTTATGAAGCGAAGTTAGAGTTAGGTCTACTTTAAACACTTTTTTGTATACTCATATCAGTTTTTTATGCTAAGGACAAAGATGAAAAAAGTTGTTATTTTAGGTGGAGGAGTTGGTGGACTTTCTGCTGCTCATGAGTTGGTTCGTAGAGGTTTTGATGTTACTATCTATGAACAGTTAAGTATACCAGGAGGGAAGGCGCGTTCTATTAATGTACCTGACTCTGCAAGAAAGGGTAAAAAGCCCCTTCCTGGAGAACATGGATTTAGATTTTTCCCTAAATTTTATCAACATATCACACAAACAATGAAAGAGATTCCTTATAAGAACGGGACAGTCTTTGATAACCTTATAGACACCACTCGTATTGACCTACTCCAGTATAATAAGGCCCCTATTACAATGATTTCACGTTTTCCTAAGTCCCTTAAAGACTTAGAAGTGATGATTACTATGATTTTTACCCAAGATTCTGGCCTAAGTGAAGAAGAGATTAAGTACTTTTCAAAACGAATTTGGCAGATTTTAACCTCTTGTGATGATAGAAGATGGGATGAATTAGAACGCACACCTTGGGAAGAAATGCTTGAGGCTTCAAGATTTTCTGATGCTTATAGAAAATTTCTTGTTGAAGGGCTTACTCGTTCTTTAGTTGCCGCCCAGGCAAGTACAGCCGCTTCTAAAACCGTAGGAGATATCTTAGTTCAACTCTTTTTTGACCTACTCGAACCAGGGGTAAGCAGTGATAGACTTTTAAATGGCCCTACTAATGATGTTTGGATTAATCCTTGGCTGAAATACTTAAAAGATTTAGGTCTACGTTATAACTTTGAGCATAAGGTTACCTCCATACAAATGCAAGGTGAAGATATTAAGTCTGTTACTGTCTCTCATAAGGGTGAAAGCTTCGAAGTTAAAGCTGATTATTTTATTTTTGCAATTCCGGTTGACCGTTTTGCTCCTTTAATAACAGATGATATGATTAAAATTGATCCCACCCTTAAAAGTATTATTCCCCTTTCCAAAAATGTTGCTTGGATGAATGGAATACAGTTTTATCTGAACAAGGATATTAAAATAACACATGGGCATTCTATCTTTGTGGATRCCCCTTGGGCCCTTACTTCTGTTTCACAGGCTCAGTTTTGGAAGGACTTTCCTATGGATGAGTATGGAGATGGAAGTATCAAGGGTATTATTTCTGTTGATATTTCGGAGTGGGACGCAGAGGGTAGCTTTAATAAGAAAAAAGCCTCTGAGTGTTCCGAAGAAGAAATTATCAAAGAAGTCTGGGCTCAGATGAAAGAGTCTTTAGCAAAAGACTGTGAAGACCGTCTTGAAGATGACTACCTCGTTTCAGCCTTCTTAGACCCTGCCATTGAGATTGAAGAAGGTAAAAAGACTAAAAATACAGAGCCACTTCTTGTTAATGTTATCAATTCTTGGCATATGAGACCTGATGATTACACCCGTATTCACAACCTTCTATTTGCCTCAGACTATGTTCGCACCAATACTGATCTAGCTACTATGGAAGGGGCGAATGAAGCAGCAAAACGCGCGGTTAATACCATCATCTATAAGTCTAACTCATCTGCTTCATATTGTAAAATTCATAAGCTTCGTATGCCATTTTTCTTTAAGGTATACAGATGGTTTGATCAGTTTAGATATGACAAGGGTCTTCCTTGGAAGGGGCGAATCTTTTAGTAAATTAAGGCGGAAAGATAGCCTACCACAGAACTTGCATCATTACTTGCATCAAAAGAGGTTCGGTAATCTATCATTTCAGTTTGAAGGTTTAGACTTAAAGCCGCTTCTAGCACCGCNTTCACACCTATCATTCCACATGCTTCCGCCCCCTTATCAAAGCCTTTTATATTCATTTCTTTGATGGACTGATAAGAAATACTATCTTTTTCATTGGCCGTTTTTAAATCATAAAAATGGCTTAGGTCTGTACTAATAACTACAAGGTTATCCTTATCTTCTAAAAGCTCTTTTACAAGAGGGACTAAGTTCTTATAGTCCATATCGCTATATACAATTTCAACAAGATTTGCCTTAGGAAAATAATGCTTAATAAAAGGGACTTGGGTTTCAGTAGAGTGTTCCTTATGGGCTTCACGATTAAAAGAAAGAAGACTATATTTTTCAAGTAAAAATTCACAATACTGTATATCAATCTTTACTTCTTCACAAGGAGAATCATAAGTATCAAACATTGCTATAGAAGCTCCTTGAAATAAAAGCCTATGACTTGGACCAATGATAATCACCCGTTTAATACCCTTTATATCTATTCTAGAATAAGCCATATTGGCAGTAAAACCACTGTAAATATAGCCTGCATGAGGAGAGACAAGGGCTCTGGCTTTTATCTTTTTTCCATTAAGATCTGCACTAAAAGTAGAAATATACCGATTAATCTCACTGCATTCACTTGGATAAAAAGTTCCTGCTACGCTCATCTCTCTTTTACTCATGAAATACTCCTTGAATCTCTGTTCCACAGTTAAAACATTTTGAATGATCAAGGAAAGAGATCGTTTCTTTAAAATAATCTCTTTGAATTAAGACTGTTCCACAAGAAGGGCAAATAGTTGGTGTTTCATGGGTGATATTTCCCATATACACATAATTAAGTCCATAAGACTTTCCAATATCATAAGCTCTTTTCAAAGATTCCACAGAGGTAGGAGGAAGGGCTAAGTCCTTATAATCAGGATGAAAGGCAGTGATATGCCAAGGTACGTCTACCCCCAGTTCATTTTTAATAAAAGAGACTATCTTATCAAGCTCTTCATCTGAATCATTTTGTGTAGGAACAATAAGTGTGGTGATTTCTATCCATATCTTTTTTCTTTTAAAACTTTTTATATTTTCAAGAACCTTATCAAGATTTCCTCTTAGATTCTTTTTATAATAATGTGGGTCAAAAGATTTCAGATCTATATTTATAGCATCTATAATATTTTCCATATCTTCTATCACCTCATTAGATTCAAAACCATTACTTACATACACAGATTTAATACCTTCTTTTTTCGCTTCAAGGGCTATGTCTCTGGCATAAGGATAAAAAATTGTAGGCTCATTATAGGTGTAGGCGATACTTGGACATTCATTATCTACTGCAAGTTTAACTATATCCTTAGGGGAATAATAGTGTGATTTATCTACCTTTTGTTCTTGAGAAATGTCCCAGTTTTGGCAAAAAGAACATTTAAAATCACAACCCACTGTTCCTAAAGATAAGATCTTTGAGCCGGGTAAGAAATGATATAAGGGCTTTTTTTCTATACGGTCTATATTTAGAGCAGAAGGATAACCATATACTAAACATTCTATGGCTCCTCCAACATTTTTATTAACACCACAAATACCAGTGTTACCTTCTTTAATCTTACAATAATGTTGACAAAGGGTACAGACCATCTTGGTCTCTTTATAGGGTTTATAAAAGTTCATGTCTCTCAATGTCCTTTCACTAGTTTTATTACAGATTTTTTTTGCTAGCACAAAACCGCCATGGCTAGTTTTACTTAGAAACTTTTTGCTAACGCAAAACCGCCATGGCTAGTTTTACTTAGAAACTTTTTGCTAACGCAAAACCGCCATGGCTAGTTTTGAATAAACTTCGCTTCGCGACCGCCACGGCTAGTTTTCTATCACCTTCTCTACTTGGTAGGTCTGTATTTGTGGCCTTTGTTTTATGCATTCAGGTTCAAGCCCTGCTTTTTGATATAAATGAGAAAAAAACAGTTCGTGGCTTTGCAACATTTCCCACACCTGTGGTAAAAAGGTTGATTGGTTATTTCCAAGTTTTAAAATAACCCCATCCTCTCCTATACGAATCTTTGTTTTTAAATCATCAAAGTCGGTGTATTGCAAAACCTTTGGCTCACTTAATAAAGAGACTTCTATACGAATACTTTTTAATTCATCTTCATTAAGGGGCACAAAACGAGGATCTCTAAAAGCGGCAGCTTTCGCATTTTCCATGACATCTTCCAAAAGGCTTCTATACGCTGTTGTAGAACCTATACATCCTCGAAGTTCCCCATTAAAAGTCAAGGTAATAAAGCATGCACCCTTGTCTTTTAAAAAAGGATATTCCTCAAGGATATTTGAATTATCTAAATGTCCTTGCGTGAAATGACTCTTTATACAAGCTCTCGCTAGGCTAAGTAAAACCTCTTTCATATATACATCCTTATCCTCATTTTAGCATTTAAAGTATAATGTTAAGTATTAGCACACAATTAACTTCATAATTGTGTGCTAATACTTGATATTTAGAAGAAGGATTTAGATGAAAATCGCAATAGTTGGACTTGGTGGTGTAGGTGGATATATTGGGGCTAAACTCTGCGCCTTAAAAGATGAGCATGAAATTATTTTTATTGCGAGGGGAGAACATCTCCAAGCCATTCAACAAGATGGTCTTCATATTCTTGATATAGATGAAGAAACAACTTATTATCCAAGTTCTGCTCTTGAGAGTACATCAGAAACTCTTGATATCATTTTTTTATGTACTAAAATTTACCACAGCAAAGAAGCTATAAAATCACTTTCTCAAGCCATTTCTAAAGACACCCTTTTAATCCCTATTGCCAACGGGGTAAACTCTCAAGAACTTCTAGCTCCCTTAACTAAGGCTACCCTATCTGCTGCCTGTGTGTATATCGTTTCACATAAAACGAAACCTGGCTTTATTAAAAAAGCAACAAAGGTTTTTGCCCTTATCTTAGACGCAAGATTTCAAGAACTTTTAGAACCTCTCTTTATAAGAGCAGGACTACGCGTAAAATTTGCAGATGATATTGAAAAAGAGATTTGGAAGAAGTTCCTTTTTATCTCTGCCATGGGCTCACTCACTTCTTATTATGAAAAAGGGATGGGAACTATCTATAAAGAACATGAAGATGAACTGAGATCCTTACTTCAAGAGATATACAGCGTGGCTAAGGCTCAAGGTATTAACTTAGAAGAACAAGAGATTGACAAGGCTCTGCATACCTCCTCAAAGCTTCCCTTAGATGCCCCTACTTCTATGTGGCTAGATATCCAAGCTAAGGGGAATAATGAATTAGAAAGCCTTTCTCATTACATCATTTTAAAGGCAAAAGAATATAAGCTATCTGTTCCTATTATGCAAAAAATTTATGATAAATTAAAATGAACTCTACCCTCAAATATTATGAAGATAATGCCTTAGCATTTATCCAAAACACCTTAGACAAAAAAATGGACATACAATATGAATATTTTCTAAAAGACCTAAGGCCAAAGTCCCACATCCTTGACGCGGGCTGTGGTTCAGGAAGAGACAGCTTATACTTTAAGAAACAAGGCTACACCATAACAGCCTTTGATATATCCAAAAAAATGTGCGACTTTGCCTCCAATCTCTTAGACCAAGAAGTCTTAGAATTAAGTTTTGAAAGCATGGATTTTAAAGATAGATTTGACGCGATATGGGCCTCAGCTTCACTCTTACATATTTCTAAAAAAAACATG
The DNA here is from genome assembly GCA_002733885.1 of Arcobacter sp. Classification (GTDB taxonomy): domain Bacteria; phylum Campylobacterota; class Campylobacteria; order Campylobacterales; family Sulfurimonadaceae. Next base: position 24,565 of record NVXJ01000032.1, read on the forward strand.
CCAAGTGTTTTACAAAAACTAGCAAGGGCAATAAAGCCAGAGGGTCTTATTTATGCCTCATTTAAGGCAGGGGAAGAAGAGTTTATAAAAGAAGAAAGGCACTTTAATTCCTATTCAAAACAAAGTTTTTCTGAGCTTATTAAAACAAGCCCCTTTACTATTAAAGAGGTCTATTTATTAGAAGATACCCGCCCTAACAAAGAAGGCGAATTCTGGTTAAATACTTTACTCGTTTTAAAGTAAAAACCTAACTTAGCCAGCAGGTTTTCTAGCTTTAAGTAATAATTTGGCTAGGCCTGAAACTTTTGCTTCGCAAACCTCCACGGCTAGTTTTGGTTAAATGCTATATTAAAGACACATCTATAAACCCTATATTCACTCAGAGAGTTTTTAGAGGTGCCTTAACTATAAATAAAAGCTGAGTAATATCCTTCTTTATTCGCATCATCTGTCATCTTAAACTTAGCTCCAACATGTTCAGCCCAATGTTCTAAGACGCAGTACTCCACTTCCCAATCATCTGAAAATTGATGTTCTACACATTTTTTCTGACGGTTCCAGTTGAGCGTAACCTCATCTTGATTTACATCATGAAGTTCATCTTCAAGCCATTGTAAATCAACTAGTTTTTGTGGATACCCACTCAAATGTTCAACTACTGTCTTTTGCATGATAACTCCTTATTTAGAAGATAGATAGCAAGAGCTGTTCCATCTATAAGCTAGAGTTATATTTAGGAAGATGTTTAAAGGAAAAAGAGCTTATCAATAAGCTCTTATGCAAGATGGGAAGCGGCTTCTTGGTATTCTTTTGATAACTCAAGGTTCATACATGGGCCTAAAAGACCATACAGTTCCATCTCTTGACCACTTACATTACAAACCTCATGCCCGTGTTCATCCAAAAAGATAAATTTTTCATATCGGTGATCTGATTTTTTAATATATTTTGAATACACCACAAAATGTGCCTTATCTAAGTCTTTTATCTTTTCACAAGCACCTTGATATTTTTCGCACTGTTTTTCCACACTTTGGATTTCTAAAAATTCTGATTGTATCGCTTCTAATAAAACTTCTTGAAGTTCTGGTAGTTCGTTTTGTATATTTGCATATTTCTTTACATGGCTCATTTTTAACTCCTACTAACAAAGGTATTCTACTTAGATTCTAGTCCTTTTTTCTTAATAGTTCTCTTAGGTATTTAAATCAATTTTTTAGCTAAAGTTTAATCCTTTAAGACATTAGGCAAGAGGATAATAAGCTCTGTCCCTTTTTTGAGGGCACTCTCAACACGAATGCTTCCCTTTAACTTACCCGTCACAATATTGTAAATAATATTCATTCCATCACCATCATCCTTATACGATAAAATCATCTCTTTGTCTTCTATCTTAGCTGCAATTAAAATTTGTCCATGAGTATCTTCATCAAAGGCATGCGAAAAGGAATTCATAATAAGGCTTGTTATCACTTTCTGTCATTTCACCTGATTCACAGGCTCTTCTAAGTCAGCATTTAAGTTTTGAAGTTGAGAAGTTTTTTCAGCAATCTTATTTTCGAGATCTTCATTAAGTTCATGTAGTTCTTTTGAGGTCACACTAAGAAGATGTGAAAGCTCTGCACCCAGTGGACCTGTTCGTAAAATAATACGAACTATTTTGTTTTCTAAGTCTTCACGAATACGCTTTACTGCATCTAATCCTGCATGCTCAGTATAAATAAAGTTATATAAGAACTGAGTGTGAAGTAAGTTTATATATTTATAATAAAATTATAATTTATATCTGCCAAGAACCATCTTTATAAACCACTTCATTATCCAGTTTAAAGGTATAAGTATCCGCAAAAACATCCACATGATATCTTCCATCACGACGTTTAAAACCAGGTTTTCCATAAATACCATGCTTCTTACCCAAAGAAACATGAATACCGCACATCCTCTCATAAGAACCCGTATCTGCCACGCGATTATCTTTGGTGAAGGCACGATTGAGTCCAAAGCCAAGTTCTCTAACCCAAACAACACCATCTTCATCACGGCGAATATTTGAAAGGATAAGGTCAAAGGCGGGCGTAGAATTTTCAGTATCAATTACATGACCATCTTTAATAATGAGAGTGATGGGAATCTCAGGTATGTTAACCTTATACGTCACATCTCCAAAACAAAATATCTTCATACGACCATTTAAAGAGCTTAAGTCAAGGGATTCAGTAAAGACTTCCCCAATAGGAAACTGACCTCCGGTATTGACCATTTCAGCATAATCCCCAATATTTAGCTTTGCTGTTTCAAAACCACCCTTATATGTGAGGATTTCATCTCCTGTATCAAGAACGCCCAGTGTCGCCGCATCGACCTTAGCCTTCAGTCGTCTACCCAAGCCACGATAATAATCTTCATCATACTCAAGGGCATTAACATAATGTTCTAATTCATCATCTGCCATTCTAGAGAGATGGGGATGTTCAAGCACCTTAATCTTCTTTTTAAACAACTCAACACGCATTCTAAAAGCATCAAGTCTAAAACTCGTAGACTGAACTAAGACAACCAAGTCAAAAGGCTCAAGTTCTGCAAAAACAGCTAAAATATTTTCAGGTTCTTCTTTATCAAAGTTTATAAAAGTAGCCTGAGGTAAAGAGGCCTTGTAGGCTTCACACAGGATAGAAGCTAAGGCACAATTCTTATCATAAACCAAGACAGCTTTTTGCTTAGGGTTATGGGTAAAAACTGTTTTTAAAAGTCCCTTGAGATAAGGTTCAGCCTTTAGGCTTAACTTTTTAATCTCTTGGGAAGAAAGCTGTGTAGGGTGTATCATCTATGGGTAAGGGTTAAATCTTGAAATTTCTGCCATGGCTTCATCAAACTGATCCGCAGATAAGATAAAAGCATTAATATCTAAGTCAGCAAATCCATATACCTTATCCGTATCTTTTTCATCTACTAAAACAAATATCGTCATCTTAGGCTTCAAGTCTTTAAACTGCTTCATAAAGGCTATTTCTTCAGGATCAACACTTAAATCACAAATAACCATATCATATAAGTTGTTTTTAAAAAGTCTTAGTCCATCTTCTCTACCTTGAACCTTGTCTACTCTGTTAAAAAGTTCTTCAAAAACCTTTGTATTTGTGTTCAATTCTGATTTTTCATCTTTGATGAAAAGTACATTCCATTTTTCATTTGTATTCATTATCTGCCTTCGTCTATATTTTTTTATTTGTATTCATAAATTCTTTAGAGAACTGAATCCCTTTTTGCTTAAAAACTTCTGCAATATCTTTCACATATACTTCATCCGCTGTTTCGGAAAAAAGTTCTACCCAGCGACCAAAGGTTTCTTTTTTTATAATAGGAAGCTTCACATGGGCCCCAATAAAATTTCCATAATAGGTGTCTTCGCCTAAGATCTTAGCCAACCAGAAATCTGCTAAAAGATCTATATGGTGTATCCAATCTTCATTGGTAATATCATCGCCTAGTTCATGTGTAAAGTAATGGCCCAGGTCTTCATCCGCTATGGCTTTTGTATAAAAGGAAGTCATTAAAATTGTAAGATTTTCTCTGTTAATACTATTATGAAGTTCCATAGTTCATCCTTTTACTACAATTACCTATAATATAAGAAAGGCAAATGATAATTATTTTTGAAATGAAATTATAGCAAAATTTAACTAAAGATAAAACATGCTTAAGCTTATAAAATCAAAGGAATTTATATGCCAAAAGTGTAATCTACTTAAAAAACATAAAGTATAACAAAGAGTAATATGATAAGCTCTTATATAAAGGATGATAAATGAGTAAAGTAGACTTAGCACTGCAAGAAGAATCCCTACGTTATACAAAAGAGTTCTTAGATACACACAATAAATCTTTCAATAAAAGTACTGTCAATGAGTCTAAAGAATCAGATATTGACTTAGAAACTTGGCTAGAAGTCTTTAAAGATGATGAAGTTAAACATGAGATGTGTCACTAAGCATCTTTATATATTTATCTTAATCATATCCTAAAAATATAACTCAATTTTTATCAGTAGCAAGTTTTAATATGTAAGCTGATAAAAACTCCTTATGAAATTTTCAAACCTAAAATTAAGCGCACCTTATTTAAATCTTAAGCCTATCTTCTATGAAAAAGTAGACCCAACCCCCCTTCATAAACCTTTTGTTATCTCTACTTCACAAAGTGCTGCAAAGCTCTTAGGCATTGATGAAGACTTAGATCTTGATAGTAAACTTATAGATATCGTAAATGGAAAAATCAAGCTAGAAGGATCTGAGACCTTTGCAATGTGTTACGCAGGACATCAATTTGGTCAGTTTGCAGGGCGTTTAGGTGATGGTAGAGCGATAAATCTGGGCAAGGTAAATGGGCAAAACTTGCAAGTTAAAGGCGCGGGACTTACACTCTACTCTCGTCATGGAGATGGTAGAGCAGTTCTTCGTTCATCCATACGTGAGTACCTAATGTCTGAGGCAATGCATGGTCTTGGGATTAAAACGACTCGAGCCCTCGCTCTTATTGGAAGTGATACAAAGGTAGCGAGAGAAAAATGGGAAAAAGGTGCCATTGTATTGCGACTATCACCGACATGGGTTCGCTTTGGAACCTTTGAATATTTGAATGCTTATAAAGAACATGATAAGCTTCAAGAACTTGCTGATTATGTAATTGAAGAGAGTTTCCCTTATCTTACAGGAAGTGAAGACATCTACTTAAAAATGTACGCTGAAATAGTAAAAAACACAGCACAGACCATAGCTTCGTGGCAGAGTGTAGGTTTTAACCATGGTGTCATGAACACAGATAACATGTCAATAGATGGAAGAACCATAGACTATGGACCTTTTGCCTTTTTAGATAATTATGACCCACACTTCGTATGCAATCACACCGATACCCAAGGGCTTTATAGTTTTTCAGGTCAAGTGGGAGCCGCTCACTGGAACTTAGACATGCTTGCTCGTACACTCTCTCCTTTAATGAAATATGAACTTAGCGAGGAGGTACTTGATGACCTTTATCGATCTACTTATGAAGATGTTTATTCAAAAATAATGTTTAAAAAGATGGGTTTATTTACACAAGACAACGAAGATAAGGCATTGTATCAAACAATGTTTAGAGCCTTAGCCAATGCAAGCATAGACTACACAGAGTTTTTTAGAAAACTTTCTCGTTTTAAAGGGAATAAATCAGATATCTTAGATATTTGTATTGACAGAAGACATCTGGATGTTTGGCTAGACAGCTACAATGAACGCTTAGAAAAAGAGATTCTCAGTCCTGATGAACGCCACGAAAAAATGCTAGCTGTAAATCCAAAGTATATACTTAAAAACCATATCCTTCAAGAAGCCATAGATAAGGCTGAGGAAGATGACTTTGGCATGGTAAATGAGCTACTCAAAGTAGCCTTAGCTCCCTTTGATGAGCATCTTGAACTTGAGCACTTATGTAAAGCTACTCCCATAGAGGCAAAGAACATAAAACTTAGCTGTTCATCATAGATTAAATATGAAAACAATCAATATGATATACTCCCGATAAATATAAAAGACACCTCAAAAAAAGTGACTGAATGTCATTTTTCAAGAGTAAAACAACTTAATAAAGGCAATACTATGGCATATTTAGATTTAACAACAAAAAACTTTAACGAAACACTTGATAATAACGAAATCGTAATCATTGACTTTTGGGCGCAATGGTGTGGTCCTTGTAAGATCTTTTCTCCTATTTTTGAAAAGGTAGCTGAGAATAATTCAGATATTACCTTTGCAAAAATTGATATAGACGATCAATCTGTTATCGCAAAACATTATGGTGTTCTTTCGGTTCCAACAACCTTAATCATTAGAGATGGCATCATTGTACGAAACAAAGAAGGCATGCTCCCCGAAGAAACCTTAAATGAGCTTATCAAGAGTGCTAAAGCACTTGATATGGATAAGGTACGTGCAGATTTGGATAAAGCTGAAGAAGATGACGAGTAAGATAATTATGAAAAGACTTAAGGGATAAAACATGCAAGACTGGTACGAAAAAACAAGAGCTAAAACAGAGCACATCTTTCAAGAAATCATCAAACATAGCTTCGTAACTGACCTTACCCAGGCGAAGCTAGACAAAGATATATTTGGTTTTTATGTAAATCAAGATTCGCTTTATCTTAGCGAATATAAAAAAGCCTTAGTTTCCGTAGGAAGCAAGTGCCATCACCATGAAGATACGCAATTTTTTTATGAGTCAGCGACAGGTATCATCCAAGTTGAAGATGCCTTACACAAAGAATTCTTAGAAGAGAAGTACAAAAACCCTGAACCCTCTCCTACCTGTGAACTTTATAACTCTTACCTTGCACGTATTGTTCAAAATGAGTCAGTAGAAGTGGGAGTTGCCGCTGTCCTTCCTTGTTTTACTATCTACAAAGAAGTCGGTGACTTTATACTACGTACTCAAACAAATAAGGATTCAAATCCTTATCAAAAATGGATAGACACCTACGCAAGCGAAGAATTTGCACTAGCAGTTGAACAAGCAATAAACATTGTAAATACCTATGCCTTAACTGCCTCACCTCAAAGCCTAGCTAAAATGGAAGAAGTCTTTATCAAAACATCTCAACTCGAATGGATGTTTTGGGATTCTGCGTATAAGCAAGAGCAGTGGAAGATATGAACAAGACCTACTGTGCTATTTTAACCATAGCAGGTTCTGATTCTGGAGGAGGAGCTGGTATCCAAGCCGACATCAAAAGTATATCTGCAAATGGTGGGTATGCAGCCTCTGTTATAACAGCCTGCACGGCTCAAAACACCCAAGGTGTCACAGATATACATGCTATTCCTGTGTCACACATAATTATGCAAATGAAAGCCGTCTTTGATGACATAAACTTTTCGTGTATTAAAATAGGTATGCTTCATTCATCTGAAGTTATTAAAGCCGTACAAAACACCTTAGAAGAGTACAAGATAACAAATATCATCTTTGATCCCGTAATGATAGCTACCTCAGGAGATAAACTCCTCAATGATGACGCCATCCAAAGCCTCAAAGAGTTTTTGCCTCACGTCAGGCTTATCACGCCAAATATCCCCGAAGCTGAGTTACTCATAGGACATAAGATAGACCTAGATAACATTGAAACGACTGCCCAAGAACTATCTCAACTGTACCAAACATCAGTACTACTAAAAGGTGGGCACTTAGAACTTACCGACACAATGACTGACATACTTTATAACTACCAAACTAATAAAACCACTATTATAAATAACAAAACAGTAGAAACCAAAAACACCCATGGAACAGGATGTACTTTGTCATCTAGTATCGCAACATACATTGGACTAGGGTTTTCTTTAGAAGAGGCGTGTATCAGAGGATGTGAGTATCTTAATATGGCCATTGAAAAGGGTAAAGATAAGATACTTGGAAAGGGGCATGGACCTGTAAACCATTTTTGGAACACTACTTTTTAAGCTAAAAATTAATGTTAGATAAGAGAAGTATCTAACATCAAAAAATACTAATATTGTTTTAGTTTCTCTTTTGCCGCTATGATTCGAGTAAGCTTATTTTCGTTGGCTATGAAGTTTGATAGAACAGCAACCGTGTAATAATCACCCATAGACTTTGCACGAAAATCATCGGCGCCATTTTTTTCTTCATCTTCAATAGCAAGTTTAGTATGCCTATCATAGATTTCAGCGAGCTCCACTACTGTAAATTTCGGGTTACTTTTTAGTTCATTAAGAAAGTCTTCTTGTAATTGTGTCATTAGTCATCATCCTCATCATCTTCAAATTCGCTTGGGTCAAATTCTATTTTAACCGGTACTTCTACCGTTTCTTTCATTTGTGAAATATCTTCAGCAGAAATATCTAGCGCCATTGCCACAAAGGTTGCTAAGGTATTACCATCAACAATTTCTTTACAGGTATCAGATGTGTTATAAATAGTAAGTATCCCATCTTTAGTCAGTACATCTCTAGTGGCGATACCTAGTTCTGCGGCTACAGTATGTAAGTCGGGGAGTGTCAGATGGATTCCCTCAACCTTCATTGTAAAACCTTCTCTAATCTTTTTTCCTGGGAACATTTTTCTTCCTATTTTTATATATTTAATTAAGTCGTTTATTTTTGAAAGTATAGCTAAATAGTGTAATAGTACCTTTAGCTTTTTTCCCTAACTAATTCTAATCCAAAATTTAAATCTGAAGTGCAATTTTTTAAGACGGAAGTTTAGAGAAGTTGTAGATTTGGATTTGAAGTAGTTAGATGATATCATTTAGACTTCTTT
>NVXJ01000033.1 GCA_002733885.1 Arcobacter sp.
AAAGAAGTCTAAATGATATCATCTAACTACTTCAAATCCAAATCTACAACTTCTCTAAACTTCCGTCTTAAAAAATTGCACTTCAGATTTAAATTTTGGTTATATCAAATTCTTAATTTATATACAATTATCTATTTACCGATAATCGGGTATAATATAAAAAAGGAGTATCCTATGACGACACAAGAAATTGAAACGATACTTGGTGTTCCAAATAGTACTCTAAGCGATTGGAGTAATAGTGATAAAAGAGGCTCCCTTGCTAAACTACTTCGTGCGATTGATCTTACTACTGCTCAATCTTTAATAAACAAACAAGCTCAAAAGCCAAAAGTTAGTCCTCGAACGCAGAATATTAAGTTAAATAAAAAACTATATAAAAAAGACTTATTATGGTCACGTGAAGATGGAGCAGTGATTAGTATAAAAAATCTGATAACGATTTATTTAAGCACGCCTAATCAAGAAGATACAAGAACCTTAATAAAGCAGTTTGGAGAGGAAAGAGTACTCCATGTTTTAGAAAAGAATAAAGCCTTAATGAATACTCATGATTATAAAGAGGTAGAAGAACAGATTGAATATACTGTATCACCTAAAGCGTATCAAGATAAATATAGCTTACCTTCTTTAAAAACGATAGCAGCAGAGCCAAAGCATAGATATTTAGAGATATTGGCACAACAATTTTCCCCTGCTAAAGTGCTTGAGATGCTTAAGGACTATAATCTCTCCTACCCAGCACTCTTTAAAATTCAAAAGAAACTAGGGCTTACTGCATGACAGAAAAAATAAAATTATTATTACCCAATATTCAAAATCATTCTATGTTTAGTAAACATGATTTTAGACTTGTAGGTGGTACAGCATTGTCTTATCATATGCAACATCGTATTTCAGAAGATCTAGATTTTTGTTTACAGGGAGCTTTGCCCTTAACTGATATTCAAAGTTTTATTGAAGACTGCATAAAGAAGTTCGGCATAGACAATGTTGACTATATTGAAGCTTCTAATGCTGTTGTGGAAGACTTTTTACTAGGGGGAAGCAAGATTGAGTATTACCTTCAAACCTGGGTTGTCAATGGTGTGCAAATTCAATTTTTTGATGGAAGTGGTTATTTAGGAGCAGCAGATATTTTTCAAAAAGATGAATACATTTCTATTGGGAATATTAAAGTCTCTTCTATGGACAGCATTTTTAAAATGAAATCGCTTATGTTTTATAAACGCACTAAGTCAAGAGATCTCTTTGACATGTTGACTATGTATTCTAGTGAAGTTACAAGTTATACACCTGCCCTTACTAAAAGCCTTATAATGAAGTATGACAAGCTTTATTACAATGATGAAGCCTTTAATAGCTTATGGCTAGAAGCGTTTAAAAAGAAACAATATAATAGAGATATGGATGAGGGGCTGATGGGGTTGACTAATAAACCCAAGAGTTTTTTTGAGATGAGAAATAAGTTGGTTTGTATTTATGCAAACCTATAATGACTAAAAAACCTTAAGGATATACATATGATTAAGTTCGAAAAAAAAGCGATGGAAAGATTCAATAAAATTCCAAATGATGTAAAATCAAAAATACTTTCTAATGTCTACTGCGCTAAATGCAAAGATACAGTAAAAATTATTGATTTTGAGGCTACTATGGATGAAGATGACTTAATTTTAAAAGGTAAATGTGGGAAATGTTTTGGAACGGTTGCCAGATTAATTGAAGGGTAGCTAAAAAAATATGCCCTGTGCTACCTAAATTTCAATTTACTTGGTGCCTCTATGATACAATTATGTAAGAATACTTTTTAACCTCAAGTGAATATGCAAGAAAATTTTGCACATTCAAAGCTAAAATTTATGCAAAGAACAAGGAGACTATTTTTAATGAATAGATTACAAATCGTACAAAAGTACATGACTATTTCCATGAAAATTTCTGATAAAAAAAAGTATGAAAAAGCGCAAGTTCTATCTGCTAAAATTATAAAGATTCAAGACAAAAAAATAGCCGATAAATATACTGTATAAATTTTAAGAAGAAGCAAAAGGTTTTTTAATCCTATCATTTCTTTAAAAAAGGACGGTTTATTATGAAACAATCAGAAATTACAAAAAAACTTAATATCCCCCCTCGTACATTAAAAGACTGGAGTAACTTAGAACATCCACGGCATGATTTCTTTCAGCTACTTACAAAACTTTCAAGTAATGAAATAAAGGATATACAGGCAAGACCAAATTACATTAAAAAAACTCGTACTGTTAAATACCATCTGGAGTAACATCACGAAATTTGGATGTGTATATCTATGATCCCCAAGGTGATTTGCAGGAGTCTGTCAATCATACAAAAATGTAGGATAAAGTTACAGATGTAGGTGGAATAAGGATTTCTAAAAAGTTGTATCGTTTATTTGGGGTAGTATAGAAATGAGATAGCCTTTTTTCAACCTTCTCTAAAATAACTTTATACTCTTCTTCTCTTAAAGAGTGCATATACAAGATATTATTATTATCGCATCTTCTTTGTTTATGTTATAATTATAACTGCGATAGACAACTTCTGTATTTCATGGAGTGGCAAGGCCAAAGGTTTTATAACCCTTTGGCCTTTTTTTTTGCCCTCCAAGAATACAGAAGGGAGATTTAATGAATAAGCTGTTTATCGCAATAACGCTTATGTGCATCTTTGCACCTATACTTCACTAGTATAGTCAAGGGATTTATTTCCCTTGTCTCCCGCTTCTACTTCTTCTTTAAATAACCTAAGCAAACAAATTTATTATCGTATCTTTACTTTATTGTTTGGAATAAGAAAGCTTGTGTTAGTGGTCCTAATTCTGGAGTTCATTATACTTCTCCTTTCAGTTTTCAGCCCGAAGGCTCAGTACTCATTGGTTTTATTGTTTGTCTACAAAAGTATTTAGCTTTCTAATTCCTTGTTTGCATTCCAGATAAGAAACATTTGCATAACCAATATTTATAACTCTAAGTAAAAAAGTTTCAGCGCGCAATGTCATATAATGGCTACAAACCAACAAAGGTACTAAAGTTCCCATAGGATTTTTATTTTTTATTCTTCAATCCGTGCTTCAAAAGCCAATTATATAAATTTGCTTCTGTGGTATTATATCTGTTAGCAATAAATTTTTGAGTTGATCCATTTACTAACAATGCTTCTATCTCAGGTTTGAATTTATCTAATTTACTTTTTCCAGTCCCTATTGGTCTCCCTAATTTTACACCCTGTGCTTTTTTAGCTCTAAGCGCTTCTTTTGTGCGAGATGAAATAAGCTCTCGTTCAATTTCAGATGCCATCGCAAAAACCATCGCAATAATTTTACTTTGCATAGAATCGTCAAGCTGCCAATCTCCTTTAACTGAGTACAAAGATAGTTTTTTTTCTGAAACTATAGATAATATTTCCATAATTTCAAGCATACTCCTGCCAAGTCTTGATAGTTCACTTACTATAATAATATCACCATTTTTTGCATCATTAATAATTGAATAGATTTTTCGTTTTTTCCAAGATATAGTACCTGATATTTTTTCTTCTATAAACTCTACATTACCAAGTTGTTTTTCGTTGGCTAATTTTAGGATATCTACTTTATTTTTTTCAATGTCTTGATCAACAGTAGAAATTCGAAGATATGCAGTTGTTTTCATCAAAATAACTCCTAGATTTAATATAAACCTATTAAATTGAATTATTATATAATAATTAATATAATATAGTCAATGATATATAGAATATAGTTTACTATATAATAAACGAACATTTAAAATATAAGGATTACTATGGGAAGAGTCCAAATTCTATCAAAAGAAGAACAAATAATATTTTCAACACCTCCAATATTTAATTTCCTTCAAAAAGAGTATTATTTTAAATTACCTGATGTACTTCAAGAATTTACGAACACACTTAGAGATCCAAATAATAAAGTTTATGTCTCTTTACTGTATGGTTACTACAAGGCAAACTCTATTTTTTATTCTATAGAGAAATTTCAAAATGATGATATAGAATATATCGTAGATAAATTACAAGTAACACACGATTCAGCTACTTTTATACTTCCAACAAGTAATATTCATAGATACAAAGAAATCATTAAAAGTCATTTTACGATACAAGCATACACAGATGAAACTGCTAATGCTCTTATAAAAGAAGCTACAATGCTTGCAAGTAATTTTACACATCGTAAGAAAATATTCTATGCATTGGTTGAACTCTCTAAAAAACTAAAAATAGAAGTGCCAAGCTATACAGAGTTCTCAAGAATCATATCACTAGCCATTAACTCTCAAAAGCAAGATATTCTTACTAAGCTTAAACCTTTTGCTGAAAATGAGAAACTAGATGTTTTAGATGAATTTTTGAAAAAAGATAAAACATCTAAAAGTCGTTGGCAGCTTTCGCACTATAAAAAGTTAGAGCATGCTACCAATAAAAAGAARATACTTACAAGTCTTATTAAATTCAATACCATAAAATCAAAGTTTCAAATTACACAATCAATCATAGATAAGATTGGGTTAACCCCTAAAATAGCACAATACCATGCTAGATGGATTGAGAAGAGCCAGGTATTTCAAGTCAAGCGCAAAAAAGATATTGAATCAAATTTTTTGCTTCTCACCTTTGTATATTATCAATATTTGATTCGTAATGATAATTTAATAGACAGATTCATCTCAACAATACAGACAGCAAAGAATTCATCACTGAGAGCTCAAAAGGAGTATAGCTTTGAGTTAGAACCTCAAAARAACAGAGTWATKCAGTCRCTTGAARATRCCAATTTATCAACACTTAATGATATTGAGAGTGTYATYAAGGAYKCTACTYTTAGTGCTRTAAAAAARGTAGCRGCGATAGAAWTACTCGTTGAAAAAAAGACACAAATWTTAAAARATATTCTCAATGARAAGAAGGTMTTTGAWTCTGTAATAGATAATAAATATGACTTTATAGAGAGTAAATCAGTCTCTCTACAAGGGAAGTTTTCTGGTGTTTTAAAGGCTATAGAGTTTGATGAAAAATCATCTAATAAACATATTATTAAAGCTATAGACTATTTTAGAGATAATCCTACCATTACGAGTAAATCACCACAAACTTTTTTAGATGATGAAGAAAAAAGTGCTATATTTGGGAGTGGCAAGTTCCGCGTATCACTCTATAAAATCTTACTCTTTTTTCATGTAAGTGATGCCATTAAAAATGGAACTCTCAATTTAAAGTACTCCTATAGATATAGAAACTTTGATGACTATATGATTTCCAAAGAAGAGTTCAATAAAAATAAAGATTTACTTCTAAAAAAGCATGAAATGGAGCATATGAAAGATTTAGATATATTTGTTGAGACTATAAAGACTAAAGTAGAACAGAGCTATAAAATTACCAATGAAAATATTAGTAAAGGCTTTAATACCTATTTTACAACAACAGATGACTCTTTTATTTTAAAAACACCAAAGCTTGAAAAGAGTGAAGATGAAGAGAAAAATACACTTGCAAAATACTTTCCTCATGATGAGTATTTATCAATAATAGATTTATTAAATTCTATCGATAAACAAACAGATTTTTTATCATCTTTTAAGCACTACAATCACATAGGCAGAAAAGAAAAACAGAATTTACTTTTAGCAGCTATTCTTGGATATGGTTGCAATTTGAGTCTTTCAAAGATTGGAAAAATCTCAAAAGGAATTAATAAAAATCAGCTTGACAATACCAAAATATGGTACTTTAGCGAAGAGAATACTCAAGAAGCAAATAATAAAATAGTTGCATACATGGATAAGTTAGAGATTGTTAAATATATGCGACATAATATTGACAAGAATCACACATCAAGTGATGGACAAAAGTACTCTATGGCTTCAAATATTGATTCTACAAATGCAGGATATTCAAATAAATACTTTGGTTCTAAAAAAGGTGTTGTTGTCTATACTTTTATAGATGAGTCTCATCGATTATTTCACTCTCAAGTTATCAATGTTAGCGAAAGAGAGTCTGGCTACGTTATCGATGGTCTTTTGCATAATGAAACTGTAAAGAGTGACCTACACTCGGGAGACACTCATGCTTACACTGAGATAGTTTTTGGTTTAACAGATATTCTTGGATTTAATTTTGGACCAAGAATTAAAAATTTCAAAGATCAACAACTTTATGGCTTTAATACTCCAAAATATTACCATAATTTAGATTATATAATCACTCCAAATCGAAAAATCAACATAGAAAAAATAAGAAATAATTGGGTAGACATATTGCGACTTGCAGTCACAATCAAAGAGAGAAAAACTACAGCAACTCAGATTTTAAAACGACTTACATCCTACTCAAAGCAACACAAGCTATATTCTGCATTAAAAGAGTATGGGAAAATTATAAAGACAGATTTTTTACTCAATTATATTGATGATGTAAAACTTCGCCAGAGAATAGAAAAACAGCTCAATAAAGTTGAAGCTTCAAATAGATTTTCAAAGGCCGTCTTCTTTGGAAACAACCAAGAATATACTGTTTCAACAGTTGAGGAACAAAATATTGCCAATAACTCAAAACGGATGATTCAAAATGCGATTATACTTTGGAATTACCTCTACATCACTAAAAAATTACAGTTAGCAAGGACTCAAGCAGAAAAAGAGGATATTCTAAAAGCACTGAAAAATAGTTCTATAGTCTACTATTCCTTTGTAAATTTCTTCGGTACATATGATTTTACGAGTTATTCGAAGAGAGTTTACAATTTAATTGCGATTGACGAGGAAAAAGAGTTTCTTCAACCTATGCGTCTCGAGAATTAATTTCGTGCATTGTAGACCAACTATAAGAGGTGTTTTTTTTCTTTAACAAAAATACAAGCACTATTTTTATAAAACTCCTAAAGTAAGAGATCTACTAAAATCCTATGGGCACTTTAGTACCTTTGTTGATTAAGAACCGTAGCAGGGCTTGCTCCCTCTTTTAAACCCACGACAACATTCATGTCTGACTGCGTTAAAATTTGCGTATCTCTAAAATAAACAGTCTTGCACGAAGGTGTTTTACAATAATAAAAACCATCAAAACATGAAAGTTTTGACTTGCTTTCATCTGAAACAAGGGCTTCAAAGGTTTTAGCTAAAACTCCCTTTGCCTTCTGCTTACAACTAGGACACTCAACCTTCCCCTTTGGCTGAGGAGTACAACAATTATCCCCCTCTGTTTTACTCTCTTTTTTTGACTTAAAAAAACTAAACATCATTTCTCCTTTTTATGTTGCACAGCAACTTAATTCTTTAACATCTTTACTAAATGCTATGGCTGCTAGTTTGATACCCTCTGAAAGTGTTAAGTAAGGATGAAGCATCTCTTTAAGCTCACTAACCTTAATACCAAAACGAATAGCAAGGGCTATTTCCATTAACAACTCTGAGCCTTCTGCTGCTAAGATTCTAGCTCCAATGAAGGTATCATCTTCACGGTTACGAAGTAGTTTTATAAAACCTCTCGTATCTTTGGCTGCGATAGAGCGAGGCACATAAGAAAGTGGTAACATAGCCACTTCATAATCAATACCAGCATTTTTAGCTTGAACCTCGTCCATACCCACACCTGCTACTTGAGGATCAGTAAATATAACCCAAGGGAGCACGGTATAATTAACTTTCTTTTTAAGACTAGAAAAAGCATTACTTGCAGCAAGTTTTCCCTCATAAGCCGCCGCATAAACAAACATGTTAGAACCTAATACATCTCCTGCCGCATAAACTGTCTCAATAGAAGTTTGTAACAATTCATTGACTTCAATACTTCCATTTTTTTGCAGTCTAATTCCTACTTCTTCTAAGTTCATATCAGCTGTATTTGCCTTGCGTCCTGTTGCTATAACAATCTTTTGGGCTTTGATAAATGTTTCTTTTCCATCAACTAAGGTATAGACAGTAACACCTTCTTCATCTTCGCTAACACTTTGGATGTCATTATTGTTAATAATGTTTATCCCTTCTTCTTCAAGGTAAGTACTTAGTCCCTTGGCAATATCATCTTGCTCATTTGATAAGATACGAGAAGAACGCTGTAAAACCGTCACTTTGGTACCAAGTCTTGAAAATATTTGTGCTATCTCTAGAGCAATATAACTTCCCCCCATAACGATCATAGTCTTTGGTAAAACTTCTAAGGCAAAGGCTTCTTCATTAGTAAGATAATTAACCTCATTTAAACCTTTGATATTAGCAATCATAGGATGTGCCCCTGTAGTAATGAGTATATGTGAGCCTTCAATAAGACGCTCTCCTACCGTAACAGAATGAGCCGAAACTAAACTTGCTCGTCCTTCAATAAGCTCAAAATCATCCATATCTTTAATGATATTAATATATTTTTGTTCACGAAGGTCTAAGACTAAATCTTCTTTGCTTTGCATAAGGGCTTTAAAATCGATTAATTTTGAAGTTGATGAGATACCCTCAAAGTTATTATTGTTAGACTTATGCATAGTCTCAGATGCTCGTATTAGATTTTTAGAAGGTACACAACCTACATTAACACAAGTACCTCCAATAGGAAGTCCTGCATTTATCATTGTAACTTTTACACCATATTCCTTGGCTTGAATAGTTGCGGCAAAAGCAGCAGAACCACCGCCAATGATGATAAGGTGCTTCTCTTGTTTAATCTCTTTAAATGAAACAACCTTGTAGTGTGTATTGTTGTTAATCAGCTCTTTAATATTTTTTGCACTTATCTTTGTCTCATCAAGTACAACGGTAGCCCTTGATTCAGGATAACTTACATTTTTTTCTTTAACGCCAGTGATTTCTAGCTTTGTGTTAATTGTAAAAGCACAATTATCACAGGTCATACCCTCTATATTAAATTCATAAGTTTTCATAATATCCCCTTTTATTGACTTCCACACTTACCGCTACCGCACTTCCCCTCACCACATTTTCCACCACCACATTTAGTAGATTTTTCTTTGAAAAGCTCTTTTTTTATCTCTTCTTTATGCTCACCTACAGTAATACCTGAAATCGCACTTGTTTTTCCATCTTTTGTATAAGATAAAGGCTTGTACCCTGTTGTTGCAATGGCCTTAGCAATTTCATCTATAGTTGTTTTAGTCCTATCAAAACTAATCATTGCATTTTTATCTTCAGATGAGGCCTTAACACTTCCAACCCCGCCTGTTTCAAGAACGACCTTTTCAATAGTTGCTTCACATGCCTTACAAGTCATACCTTCAATATCAATCTTAATGTTTTGTACATTTTGTTTTTCAATGCTAATACCTTTCTGATTACTAGATATAAAAGCATCCCCCCAGTACGGGAATGAAAGCATAAGAACTGAAAAAATTGTAATAATCGCTAAAAATTTTGTGCTATACCAAAAAGATACCTTACCATCTTCATCAGGGTCACAAGCACATTCTATATCTGCTTTAACAGGTTTTAATTTATCCCACCATGCATAAGCTAAAACAAATACTGTAAGTCCAATTAAGTAAGGACGAAATGGTTCCATCCATGAAAAACTTGATGCCATCCCTGTTGAACCCGCTAAAACAGCTAATACAGGTGTAATGCAACACAATGAAGCACCTACTGCTGCAAATATTCCTGTAATTATTTTTTTATCTATCATCATTTATCCTTCTATCGTTTTTAATAATGTATCTCTCATATCCTCTTTTAAAAAATAAAAAATTGTCATGCCATCTCTTTTATTTTCTAAAATACCGCCATCTTTTAACTTGCGTAAGTGTTGTGAAATTGGAGATTGTTTCATCTCTAATACATCTGCTAAGTCACAAACACACATTTTCTCATAACACAAAAACAATCTAACAATTTTAAGGCGAACATCATTTCCCAAAAGAGAAAACAGTTTTGCCTTGTCCAATAAGATAGTGCTATCGTCTTTTAATAATGCCTTAGCCTTATCAATCAAGTCATCATCTATTTCAATTCTGCAACATGATAGTGTAGTATTCATCTCTAACCTTTTAAGTACATTAGTCTATTCTAATATACTTATTATTCTCTTATGCTTAAATTATTTTTATAGATATTTATTGAAGTTTGGTGTAGGTTGGCAATAAGAACACAAGGAAGAAGTTTCTTAGAAAATGATACTAAAGCAACTTCCTTTGTCTATTTCTGATTCAACCTTGATTTTCAAACCATATTCTTTACTTATTTTTTGTACGATACTTAATCCTATACCAAAGCCACCTGCATATTCAGTTTCTCGGTTAAACCTTTCGAAAATATTTGAAAGATTTTTCACCTCAATTCCAATTCCTTTGTCTTGGATTGTAAAAATTCCATCTTTAAGCTTAAGCTTTATTATTGAATTGGGATGGGAATACTTTATGGCATTATTAATAAGATTACCAAAGAGCATCGTCAATTTTGCCTCATCAATGTTAAACAAAAAAGACTCAGACTCTATTTGCAGTTCTATTTTTTTACATTGGGCTAACTCATAATAATAGGCTACTGACTTTACTAAAACATCCCTAACATCTATCCGCGTTAAGGTATCTGGAGTAGATTCAAAAGAGAGGTAAGAAAGTGCATTATAAATATCAAAAAGTTGTTTGGTGCTTATTGAAATATTTTTTAAAATCTTAGGATCATAGCTTTCTTTTTTTAAGGCACGAGATACTGACATACTCAAGGCGGTAATAGGAGTATTAAGTTCATGCGCCGTGTCATGTACAAAAGCTTCTATTTGTTTTATTTTTTGATGAAGGGGACGCATAAAAAATCGTGACAGTATAAAGGCAAGTACAATCATGACAGAAATTGAGATGAAAAGACCAATTAGAATTTTTTCTTTCAAGCCTTTTAGCTGTGTAAATAAAATGTCTGATTGAACGACAACAAGCTTTACGCCAAGATGTTCCTGAGCAGATTCTGAAATCAATATATTATGGGTCCCAAGATTTATATATTCAGCCTGTGTAGGTGAAAATTCTTCGGTCAGTTCTCCCTGTATGAGTTCATTATTTACACCTATTAAGGCAATAGATAGCTTTTCATCAAAGGCAGGCATGTGTAATTGAAGATTTTTCATATGCGCATTCACAATACTTTGCGAAATTTTGTCAGCAATATGTTGCAGCTTATAATATTGATTACTTTCAAATGAGTTTTTTTGCGCTGCGTAATACCAATACGCACTTAAACAAATGAACATAAAAGAGGAAATAATATACAAGCTAAGAAAAGAGTAAAAGGATTTTATTTCTAGCTTATTCAAAACGGTAGCCCTCCCCTCTAATATTAAGAATATGTTCTTTACCTAGTATCTGCCGTAAGTTTTTAATATAGGTTCTAATTGTAACATCTGTTGGCATATCATCATAATTCCAAATATTTTGAAGTATTTCATCTGTTGAGACAACATGAGATTTATTTCCAATTAAATAGTATAAGACCGCGCTTTCTTTTGCAGAAAGAGCAATTTTATTATCCTTAACAAATATGGTGTGTTTCACACTATTAAATCGTATGGAATCTGAAATAAATATCTCTTCGTCAATGTTAAACTGACGCTTTATATTTTCAATGCGTGCCTGCAATTCTTCGACTTCAAAGGGTTTTCGAATAAAGTCATTGGCCCCAAGTTCAAAGCCCTCTTGCAAGTACTTAAGTTCTTGATAAGCGGTAATAAATATAGCCGGTGTTGTATCATTAAAGTCTCGTAAAGTTTTTAATAACTTCAAGCCTGAAATACCCGGGACATTAATATCAAAGATATATAAATCAAAACTGCTATTTTCAGCTTCTTTAAGCGCGTCTGCTGAATTAAAATAATGTTTAACCTCATAGAATTCACTTAAAAAATCCAAAACAATATTGCCGATAACAGGGTCATCTTCTAAAAATAATATTTTCATAGGCTTAGTTTAGCCAATTAAAGTGAAGAGTGTGTGAAGTCACTTTTTTAATTTTCAAATTTACATCTTCTTAATAAAATTTTATACTTTTTAACCTCAAGGCATTAGCAATAACAGATACGGAAGAAAAACTCATAGCGGCTGCGGCTAAAATAGGACTCAGTAAAATACCAAAGAAAGGGTATAAAATACCGGCGGCAACAGGAACACCCAAGGCATTATAGATAAAAGCAAAAAAGAGGTTTTGTTTTATATTCTTCATCGTAGCTTGTGAAAGCTTATATGCTTTTATAATGCCTAAAAGGTCTCCTTTGATAAGGGTGACATCCGCACTTTGCATGGCAATATCTGTACCCGTTCCCATAGCAATACCCACATCTGCTAAGGCTAAAGCAGGTGCATCATTTATCCCATCTCCTGCCATAGCCACCGTATATCCTTCATCTTTATATGCTTGAACCTTTTGTGCCTTTTGTTCTGGCATAAGACCTGCAATCACCCCATCTAAGCCTAAACGAGAAGCGACAGATTTTGCGGTTATCTCATTATCACCCGTAAGCATAAATATTTTAATTCCCTCTTCATGCAAGGCCTTAATCGCCTCAGGCGTACTCACCTTTATGGGATCACTTACGGCTAAGATACCTAATACTTTTTTATCTAAGGCTAGATACATTACGGTATTTGCCTCTTGTTTTAAGACCTCTGATTTTTCAGAAAAGTATGAAACATCTAAGGCATGCTCTCTCATCAAGCTTTCATTTCCAAAAAGAAGATCTTCGTTTCTTAACTTAGCTCTCACTCCCATCCCTGTAATAGAAGTAAAATCTTCTACTAAACTAAGCGCGATATCTCTTTCTTTTGCCTCTTGAACAATAGCCCTTGCTAAAGGATGTTCACTTATTTTTTCTATACTTGCGGCCAAAGACAAGAGTTCATCTTCTTTTGTATTAGGCTCTGTAAAAATAGTATTTAACCGCGGTTTTCCTTCTGTTATGGTTCCTGTTTTATCTATAACAAGCAAATCGATTTTTTTAAAGCTTTCGATGGCTTGAGCATTTTTAAAGAGTACCCCCATCTGTGCGCCCTTACCCGTAGCAACCATTATGGACATTGGCGTTGCTAAACCCAAGGCACAAGGACAGGCAATAATTAAAACCGCTACTGCGTTAATCGTTGCGTAGGCCATACTTGGTTCTGGTCCAAAAATAGCCCAAATGATAAAGGTAAACATGGATATCATAATAACAACAGGGACGAAATACCCCGAAACCGTATCTGCTAGCTTTTGTATGGGTGCGCGAGAACGCTGAGCCTGTGATACCATTTCAACAATACGCGAAAGCATGGTCTCTTTTCCCACTTTTTCAACAAGCATTAAAAATGAACCCGTAGTATTTAAGGTTGCACCTATGAGTTTATCCCCTTTTTGTTTGAGTACCGCAAGGGGTTCACCTGTTATCATAGACTCATCTATATGAGATTCTCCCTCTAGGATTTCTCCATCTAAGGGGATTTTTTCACCAGGTTTAACCCTTAAGACATCCCCTTTTACTATGCTTTCTAAGGACGCACTTATCTCTTCCCCCTCTTTAATAAGATTTGCCTTCTCAGGAGAAAGATTAAGCAAGGACTTTATAGCGTCACCTGTTTGCGCTCTTGCCCTAAGTTCAAGTACCTGTCCTAGCAAGATAAGGGTAACAATCGTTCCTGCGGCTTCAAAATACACCCCTACTTCACCCTCTTCACCTCTAAAAGCAGGCGGGAAAATTGAAGGAAAGAACAAAGCAATCACACTATAAATATAGGCAACACTCACCCCTAACCCTATAAGCGTAAACATATTAAGATTAAGTGTTTTGATGGAGCTAATAAAACGCTGATAAAAAGGCCAAGCCCCATATAAACAGATAGGGGTAGCCAAAGAAAACTCTATCCATATCTTTATTTCAGGACTAAACAGGTTTGAGAAAGGCTTAGAAGGAAGCATATCTCCCATAACAATAATTAAAAGAGGAAGGGTTAAAATAAGTGAAAGCATAAAACGACGACTCATATCATGAAGTTCACTCAGATCTTCTTCTTTGGCATCTTGTTTTATACGTTCTAGTGCCATTCCACACTTAGGACAAGGACCCGCTTTATCCGACAAAACCTCAGGGTGCATAGGACAGGTATAAATTGCTTCTTGTTTCATCTTTTATCCCTTTAGAGCTTTATGCTTTATGCTTTATGCTTTATTCTTCCACCATCTCATCTTTGGAATCTTTCTTTCTGTCGGCGCCTTTGAATCTCAGTAAAAAGCACCCTATTACCAAAGGTGTAGCAAAAATAAGTAACCACATTAATATCATAACAAACCATGTATAATAGGTCTTCTTTTTTCTGTAACTATCCTAATTTTACAGCATAAGTATGAAGCCTATGTGAAAAAATAATTTTAGCTTTAAATATTTATTAATATAAGTATTTTCTATATTATAATGAGAAATGTGAGATATTTTTTGGAGTCTTTAATGAAAAGAGTTCTATCTATAAGCTTATTTTTTATTTTATTTGCTCTTTGCCCTGTAAATGCAAATGAGCTAAGCCTTCAATCCGCCACACAAAAAGCCCTAAGTGACAATCCTAGTTTATCCCAAATACAAGCCCGTTATGAAGCCATGAAAGAAATACCTTCTCAAAAATCAAGTCTTCCTGATCCTGTTTTGAGTATTGGGGGTATGAACTTTCCTACGGACACCTTTGATAGGTCGCAAGAGGCAATGACACAAGTCACAGTTGGATTTTCACAAAGTTTTCCTTTTCCAGGTAAACTTGACTTAAAAGAAGAGATAGCAGACTTTGAAGCAAGAGCTGCCTTATACGCAGTAGATGAGCTACGACTAAGACTTATTAATAATGTTTCTAAGACCTGGTGGCAAATCTTTTATTTTGACCGTGCCCTTGATACTGTTAATGTAAACCAAACCCTTCTTCGTCAATTAATAGAAGTTGCTAAAACAAAATACCAAACAGGAAAAGGCTTACAACAAGATGTTTTACTTTCACAATTAGAACTTTCTAAACTCATTAATCAAAAAATTCAAATTAAGGCGCTACGGAAAAATGAAGATATTAAACTTCATATTTTAATGGGAAACTCTCCTTTAGAGAGTATTATTCTTGAAAAAGATATTGATAAAAATCTAGCCCCCTTAAAAGATGAAAAAAGCCTTTATCTTCTCGCCGAAAAGTTTCGTCCTATACTTAAACTTAAAGAGCAAAAAATATCTGCCTCAACTTCGCGCGTAAATCTAGCAAAAAAGGATTATTACCCTGATTTTAAAGTGTCTGTTCTTTATGGAAGTCGCATTGGACATAATGCCATAGGGGAAGAAAGGTCTGATTTGTTTTCGATGATGTTAGGGATTAAAATTCCTCTTTATGCTGCAAGCAAACAAGACAGTGCCCTGCAAGAACAACTCAGTAAGAAACAAGCTAACACCTTTGCCCTTAGTCATGAAAGACTTAAAATGATGGAAAATATCTCTAAGGCTAGAAATGATTATAGGCAATATAAAGAGCAATTACTTTTGTTTGAAACTGGGATTATTCCTCAGGCTAAGCAAACACTTGATTCTATGCTATCTGGGTACCAGGTAGACAAGGTGGATTTTTTAAATCTGGTGCGTTCTCAAGTGACGCTTTTTAATTATGAGCTTCAATACTGGAAGGCACTTGCACAAGCGAAGCAAGCCCTCTTGGATGTACAAGCCTATGTAGGAGAGGAGAATATTTATGAATAAATCACTATTAATTTCACTCGCATTAAGTATGATGATAGGTTTAGGACTTGGTTATGTGCTTTCCAGTCTAAATAGTTTAGAACCTAAGCTAAGTAAACAAGACACTAAAGCATATCAAAAGGTACTTTTTTATCGTAGTGCTATGAATCCCTTAGTTACCTCTGCTGTTCCTGCTAAAGATGCCATGGGAATGGATTATACCCCTGTGTATAAGGAAGACTCACATGAAAAAGCAGGCACAGTTATAATTGATCCTGTAGTGGTACAAAATATCGGGGTTCGAACTACTTTTGTAAAAGTAGAGTCCTTAAGTCGAACCATACGCGCGGTAGGAAGAGTGAGCTTTGATGAAGAACGCATGGCAAGACTCCATCCTAAGGTAGAGGGTTGGATAGAAGAGATTTTTGTGGATAAAACAGGAGAAAAGGTAAAAAAAGACGATATCTTGGTCAATATCTATTCCCCTAAGCTCGTTTCAACCCAACAAGAATACCTCTTAGCCCTAAACAACCTAGCTACGCTTCAAAAAAGTCCCTTTGAAGATATAAGAAAAGGCGCCTTGGCCTTAGTAGAAAGTTCTAGAGAAAGACTAAGACTTTTGGATGTGCCTGAGCATCAAATAATAGCATTAAAAAAGACCAAAAAGATTAAAAAGAACCTGCATATACACTCTCAAGTCAGCGGTACCGTTATTCGTATAGGTGCACGAAAAGGACAATACGTTACCCCTAAAACAGAACTATATATGGTAGTAGATTTATCTCAAGTATGGGTGTATGCCGAGGTTTATGAGTATGAACTTCCATGGATTAAACTAGGCGATAAGGTGGAGATGACACTTGCTAGTGTCCCTAATAAAATATTTAAAGGTTCTTTATCTTATATTTACCCTTATGCCGAGTCAAAAACACGTACAACGAAGCTGCGTATAATCTTTGACAATAAAGATTATTTACTGCGTCCTGATATGTTTTCAGAGCTTAAAATCTATGCAGATACCCAAGAAAACGTTATTGTTATTCCTTCTGAAGCGGTTATACGCTCGGGGAATACAACGCAAGTCTTTGTTGTTAAAGAAAAGGGAAAGTATGAGCCAAGACTGGTTAGCTTAGGGAATGAATCCCAAGGAAAAGTCTCTGTGCGTTCAGGACTTAAGGAAGGCGAAAAGGTTGTTACTTCGGCGCAATTCCTTCTTGATTCAGAATCTAAACTTAAAGAAGCAACCCAAAAAATGATGGAGATACAAGATGATTAATGCCATTATTTCTGCCTCTTTAAAAGGGCGTTCTATTATCTTAATCATTATGATGATTCTTACCTTAGCTGGCTTGTATTCTTATAAAAACACCCCCTTAGATGCTATTCCAGACCTTTCAGATGTTCAAGTTATTATCTTTACGAAGTATCCAGGACAAGCCCCTCAAGTGGTTGAAGACCAAGTGACTTATCCGCTTACGACTTCTATGTTAGCTGTTCCTAAAACTAAGGTGGTGAGAGGATACTCATTTTTTGGAATGTCCTTTGTTTATCTTATTTTTGAAGATGGAACCGATATGTATTGGGCCCGTTCAAGAGTATTAGAATCTTTAAATTATGTAAGTTCTCGTCTTCCACAAGGGGTTAGTCCAACCCTTGGGCCTGATGCAACGGGCGTGGGTTGGATATATGAATATGCCTTAGTTGATAAAACGGGTAAACATGACCTCTCCCAGCTACGCTCCTTACAAGATTGGTACCTGCGTTATCCTCTGCAAACGGTTAAAGGTGTTTCTGAAGTCGCCTCTGTTGGTGGTTATGTTAAACAGTATCAAGTTGAAGTTGACCCTAATGCCCTTCAAAACTATAATATCTCCCTAAAAAAGATAAAAATGGCCATTAAGATGTCCAATAAATCCGTAGGGGGACGGCTTATAGAGATGGCTGAAACCGAATATATGGTGCGAAGTACGGGATATTTACAATCCATTGATGACCTTAATGCTATCTCCTTAGGCGTTGATAAACATGGTACGCCCATACGGCTTCAAGATGTCGCCCATGTGCATATAGGGCCTGAACTAAGAAGGGGGTTAGTGGACTTAAATGGAGAAGGAGAGGTGGCAGGAGGTGTCATTATAATGCGATACGGGGAAAATGCCTTAGCCACCATAAAAGCCGTAAGAGCTAAGCTAAAAGAGTTACAAAAAGGGCTTCCTGAAGGGGTAGAAATTGTGAGTGTCTATGATAGAGGCGATCTTATTGAAAGGGCCGTCAAAAGCCTTAATACTTCTTTGCTTCAAGAACTCTTTATCGTAAGTTTTGTTGTTATCCTCTTTCTTTTACATGCGCGCTCGGCCTTTATTGTCATTATCACCCTTCCTTTGGGTATCTTAATGGCTTTTATTGTTATGAACTTTCAGGGGTTAAATGCCAATATTATGTCCTTAGGTGGGATTGCCATTACCATTGGGGCTATGGTGGATGGGGCTATTGTTATGGTTGAAAATGCCCATTCTCACTTAGCCAAGGCTCTTGAAAAAAAGGGAAGTGAATTAAGCAAAAAGGAACACTGGAAGGTGATTGCTGTGTCATGTAAAGAGGTGGGTCCTGCCTTATTCTTTTCCCTTCTTATTATCACTATCTCTTTTTTACCTATTTTTACCATGCAAGCCCAAGAAGGAAGACTCTTTTCCCCTCTAGCCTTTACCGCAACCTATTCTATGGCGGCTTCTGCTATCTTAGCCATTACCCTTGTTCCTGTTATGATGGGTTACTTTTTACGTGGTAAAATCATGCCAGAAAATAAAAATCCTATTAACCGTTTACTGCATTCCCTTCACACACCTGCCTTAACCTTTGTAATGAAATGGCGTTTTCCTACTGCCATATTTGCTGTTTTATTATTAGCATTGACGTATTATCCTTATTCTAAATTAGGAAGTGAGTTTATGCCACCTTTAGATGAGGGAGATGTGCTGTATATGCCAACCACTTTTCCCGGTATTTCTATCACGAAGGCAAAAGAGTTTTTACAACAAACTGACAAGATTTTAAAAACCTTTCCTGAGGTAGAATCCGTCTTTGGAAAGGTGGGACGAGCCGAATCGGCGACTGACGCTGCTCCCCTTTCTATGGTAGAAACTATTATTCGACTGAAGGATAAAAAAGAATGGGGAAATCCTCGTAAAACAACCCAAGAATTAATGAGAGAATTTGATGCAGCCATTAATTTTCCCGGTGTTGCAAATGCTTGGACAATGCCGATTAAAACACGTATAGATATGTTATCCACAGGGATTAAAACACCCATTGGTATAAAAATTTCTGGCCCTGATTTAAATGTTTTACAAACACTTTCTCAAGAGGTTGAACTGGCAATGAAATCCTTAGAAGACACCACCTCTGCCTTTGGAGATAGAGCCGTTGGTGGTTATTATTTTGATTTTGACATTGACCGAGAAAAACTTGCACGATATGGATTGAGCGTAGCAGAAGTTCAAGATGTGATTCAAAGTGCTATTGGGGGAATGAATGTCACACAAACTATAGAAGGATTAGAAAGGTACCCCGTTAATGTACGTTATCCACGAGAACTAAGAAGTGATTTAGAAAGTCTAAAGCGTATTCTAATTTCTACGCCAACGGGTTCAAAAGTACCTCTTTCTATGATTGCTAAACTTAGCTACAGTAGAGGAGCACCCGTTATTAAAAGTGAAAACGCTCGACCTAATGCTTGGATATATGTTGATATATCCACCTCAGATATTGGTGGTTTTGTTGAAAAAGCCAAAAAGGTTTTAAAAGAAAACGTACAAATCCCAGCAGGATATACCCTGACTTGGTCAGGACAGTTTGAGTATATGGAACGCGCGGCGCAAAGACTACAAATTGTAGCGCCCATCACCCTTCTTATTATATTTTTTCTCTTATATATGAATTTTCAAAATCTTCACGAACCCCTCCTCGTAATGTTATCTATCCCTTTTGGGCTTATTGGGGGTATATGGCTTATTTATCTTAATGAGTATAATATGTCTGTTGCCGTTGCGGTTGGTTTTATAGCCTTAGCAGGAATGGCAGCAGAAATAGGGGTCTTAGTACTGAGTTTTATTGATACGCAAGTGCAAAAAAAACGAGAAGATTTAAAAAGAGTTCTTACTAGTGAAGAGATAATAGATGCCGTGATTACAGCAACCTCACAAAGGGTTAGACCCGTTGCTATGACCTCTATCTCCACTATGGTTGGTCTTATCCCCATTATGCTAAGTATATCAACAGGCTCAGATGTAACCCATAGAATAGCTGCACCCATGCTTGGAGGCATGCTAAGCGTAATGATTTTGAATCTTCTTGTTTTACCCGTAATTTATAGTTTATTACTTCAATTTCGAGAAAAAAGAGCTAGTAAAGAGATGGAAGAGATTCCCAAAGAAGATACTTTCCAAGCTTAAGAGGAAAGCGAAAACTTAGTGCGTATGCGTATGTCCATTTCCTAAAAGTTCTTCTTCTTGTTTAATTTGTTGTCTTAATACACGCGATTTATTTAAATAGATCATGGCATCAATCTCTTTATTTTTATAAGAGGTGTTAAGTGCCATTAAATCTTTGATGTCATGGTCTAGTTCTGCTTTTTCTACCTCTTTAGGTTGATTACAGCCTGTTAATATAAGACTCATTGCGAAAATACTAAGTAGGGTTTTAAACATTTGCTTACCTTCTTGGAAAAATTTATATGATTGTACAAAAACCAAGCTTAAGTAATGATAATAAATATCATTACTATTAAAATTTAATTACATTGAACCGCCACATTTACCTGCGCCACATTTCATCTCAGGTTCTTTAGCACGATCTTTTTCACTTCCACACTTACCAACACCGCACTTCATTATAAGTTTTTTGCCATTTGGCTCACGCACACAATTATAAGCATCTTTAGTTGTTATGGCAGCAATAACACAATCTTTTCTAGGATCATCTTCACGCATTTGTTTTAAAATATTTTTTTTCTTCTTAGCAAGAGCTGAGTTTCCATCAAACATATTGGCCCCACATTTATCTGCCCCACACTTCATACCAGGGACAGAAGCTTTTTCTTCTTTTTTCTCACCACACCCACTTATACCTGCACCTAAGACTAAAATAGTTAGTGCGGCAGTTGTCATTTTCTTAATCATTTTTTGCCTTTGAGCTTGTAATATTATCTACCTTGCCAACCGCACACGACACAAAGCTTTTAGCCTTAGTTGTGGCACTTTGTACTAAATCCAATTGATCTGTACTTAAAGGATAACCAAGCCCTCTAAGTGCTGTTTTCAAAGCGTCCATCTTACTATCTTCTATCTCAAAACTTATTTCTCTTGGATGAACATCTAGGTTTACTTGTATCTCTCCAAATTTTTCTTTTAATTTTGATCTTAGTGTTGAGGCACAGCCTCCACATTTTACATTTTCTACTTGTAGGGTCTTCATTGTTTTTCCTTAATAGTGTTGCTTTAAAGGTCTCTCTTTTCTTCAGAGATTGCTTTTTGATTTTTTATAAGTTCGTATTTACTATAAATCTCAAATAAGATAGGAATAATAACTAGACTTAAAATTGCCGAGGAGATTACTCCCCCTAACATTGGAGCGGCAATACGCTGCATTACTTCTGAACCTACTCCATGAGAGTACATAATAGGTGCTAGTCCTGCTAAAATGGCAAACACTGTCATAAGCTTTGGTCTTACTCTTTGAACAGCACCTTCATAAATAGCGTCATTTAAATGCTTTTCATTAAAATCATCTCCGTGCTCAACTTTGCTCTCATCAATAGACTCTTGAAGATACACTATCATAACAATAGCCGTTTCAGCGGCTACACCAAGTAGGGCTAAAAATCCAACAATAACAGCGATGCTCATAGCAAAGTTCAGCATATCTATGTAAATCAAGCCTCCTAATAATGCAAAAGGAAGGGTAAAAAATACGATTAGTGTTGGTGCCATTGATTTTAGTGCAAAATAAATAAGGACTAAGATGC
This sequence comes from Arcobacter sp., assembly GCA_002733885.1. Classification (GTDB taxonomy): domain Bacteria; phylum Campylobacterota; class Campylobacteria; order Campylobacterales; family Sulfurimonadaceae. The sequence goes on from NVXJ01000033.1 coordinate 21,728, forward strand.
TTAAAATTACCGCAGGAATAATCCACTTAATTTTTTCCATAGCCGAGGCTAAATATTCTGATTGACCTGCCCACTCTATGTAATATCCTGATTCAAAATCAATCTCATCCATAAGTGCCTTAGCTCCTTCTTTATACGCTGTTGCGGTAACACCCTCATTAGGTGTAATGTACACAAAGGTAACGGGTGCTGCCATTTCAGACTTAATGACAGAAGCACTTTGTCTGTACCCCACGGTGGCAAAGGTAGAAAGCGGCACAAAGCCAAGTTTTGTTTTTATTTGTATGTCTTTAATGCTTTCTAAAGATCGGCGTTCATGGTCGTCAAGCCTCAGCGTGATGGGGTAACGTTCTAGGCCCTTATACATAGTTGACACCTTCATCCCACCAATGGCTAAAGAGGTATATTCTAAAATTGCGTCCTTAGCTAAACCGTAACGCTGTAACTTTTCTTCATCAATATCTATATCTACATAATATCCTGCACTTGCCTGATCTGCAAAAACAGAAAGTGTATGCTTATAGGTACGAAGCTTTTCTTCAATGAGTTTTCCATACTTTTGAAGTCCATCGGGTGTTTGTCCATAAAGCTTGATTCCAAGAGGCGTTCTAATTCCTGAAAGAAGCATGTCTATACGCCCACGAATAGGATACGTCCATGAGTTTACAAGTCCTGGAATTTGAAGTGCATCTTCCATCTCTTGACGAAGTTTTGAATATGTCATACCCTCACGCCATTCACTTTCAGGCTTAAAGGTAATGATAGTTTCTAACATTCCAAGAGGAGCTGGATCGGTCGCAGTATTTGCCCGACCACCCTTACCAAATACAGTATCTACCTCAGGGAAAGACTTAATAATCTTATCTGTTTTTTGCGTTAAGGCCTTAGATTGGTCTATAGAAATTCCATAAGGAGTCACAGGCATATACATAAAAGTCTGCTCATTTAGCATAGGCATAAATTCCCATTTAAGAGAGTTAAACAAGGGAACCATATACACAAGTAAGGCCATAACTACGGCAATAACCCCATACTTAAATTTTAAACCATAAACAATGATAGGATGATATAACCAAATGAAAAATCGGTTTAAAGGATTTTTATTCTCAGGTAAAATCTTCCCTTTTACAAAAAACACCATAAGCACAGGAACAAGGGTAATAGAAAGTATCGCGCCTGATGCCATGGCAAAGGTCTTAGTAAAGGCCAAAGGTGTGAATAATAAACCTTCTTGACCTGAAAGGGCAAAGATAGGTAAAAATGACACCACAATCAAGGCTAGCGCAAAGAAAATCGGGCGACCTACTAATTGTGAAGACTTTAAGATAATATCTATGCGTTCTTCATCTGTAGGTACACGCCCTTCTTTGGCTTCAAACTTATGCAAGGACTTATGGGCGTTTTCTATCATAACAATACTCGCGTCCACCATAGCACCAATAGCTATCGCGATACCTCCCAGTGACATAATATTTGAGCCAATGTTAAAGAGGTACATCAATAAAAATGTTGCCCCAACGGTTAAAGGTAATACTATTAAAACAATAAGAGATGAGCGAAAGTGCATTAAAAACAGACCAATAATTACCACAACAATAATAGACTCTTCAATCAGCGTACCCTTAAGGTTTTCAACCGCTTTTTCAATTAAAGAAGATCTGTCATAAACCGTTGTTACATCAACACCCTCAACCTTTAATTCTTTCATCTTTTTATCGATGCGCTTAATAGCTGAATATACATCTTCTCCATAACGAAGCAAGACAATTCCACCAACCACTTCGCCATCACCATTTAAGTCCGCCACACCACGTCTAGCAGCAGGGGTAAGCTCAACTATGGCGATATCTCCAAGGGTAACTTGAATGCCCCCTTTTTCCGTAACTACTAACTTTCTAATGTCATCCAGACTTTGCACATAACCCTTAGCTTGAATCATCCACTCAAAGCCATTTTCAATAACAATTCTACCACCCGTGTCATTATTGTTAGCCTTTAGAACTTTCGCTATATCTTTAATGCTTAGGTCATAACGGATTAGGTTATCATTATTAATGCTGACTTGATAGGTAGGAATAAAACCACCAATAGAAGCAACCTCAGATACACCATCAACACCCATAAGTGCGTATTTATAATAATAATCTTGAAGCGTTCTAAGTTCAGCTAAATTCTTTGTTTTAGAACTTAGCGCATATTCATACACCCAACCCACACCAGAAGCGTCAGGCCCTAATGAGATTTCCATACTATCAGGAAGTTGAGACTGAATAGACGAAAGTTGCTCTAAAACACGAGATCTCGCCCAGTACAAGTCGGTATCTTCTTTAAAAATAATGTAAATAAGACCATTTTCATAGGTAGAATACCCACGAACCGTATCAATATTTGCAATCGCTAAAAATTGAGACACTAAAGGATAGGTTCCTTGGTCTTCAATAATTTCAGGAGACTGTCCTGCCCAGTTAATCTGAACAATAACCTGAGGAGGTGAAAGGTCAGGAAGTGCGTCAAGAGGCGTATTTTTCATAGAATAATACGCACCCATAGATATAAATAAAGCCATCATAAGTATTAAAAATTTATTTCTAATACTAAATTCTATTAGTTTTTCAATCATTTTTTTTTCCTTGAAAAAAAGGCAAATGCTTAATCATGAATGGTAAATGGAAAGAAAGAGCAGAATAAAAGGCTCTTCTCCATTCACTAGTTACCATTTTCCACTTACCTTGTACGCTAGTATAAACCATTAATTTGTGCATCTGAATCCATCATAAACAAGGCATTATTTACAACCTCGTCACCCACTTCAAGACCACTAATAATTGCGTAAGTGTTTGCATCTAAAATCTTAACACTCACTTCTAAAGGCTCATATTCACCTTCAAACTCGCCAACCATAAAAACATAATGTTTCCCATTTTTACGGATAACAGCAGTGGTAGGGAGTACCATTTGCTCAGACTCTCCCTTAAGAGAGGTTACGGTTGAATACATTCCTGGAAATAGTTTATGTTCTGCATTATCTACACGTAAACGTAAGGTTAAGGTCGCTACTTTTGGATCAAGTTCAGGATATAAGAGCTTATTATTAGTTGTATAAACCTTTTCTAGTCCCTTGAAAACAAGTTCATAATTCTTTGTTGTGGCAAGTCGTGCTCTTTCTTCTTCAAAAAGTTTAGCTTCTACCCAAACCTTATCCAAATTAACCACTTGAAAAAGTTGCTGACCGGCTTTAAATGCCGCACCATTATCAATACCCTTAATAAAAACATATCCATCTACAGGAGCATAAATTGTTGTATTTGCCGAAGCTTTTCTAGTTTTTACAAGCTTTGAAATCTCACCCTTACTAATACCCAGAAGTTGTAGCTTCAGTTTGGCACTGTCTAGCATCCCTCTGTTTGGTCTTTGCTTGGTGTATTTATACGTATTTAAATATTCTTCTTTTGCCTTAAATACCTCAGGGGAATACACCGTTACAAGGGCTTCCCCCTTTTTCACTTGTTTATAAATCTTGTTAGCGTAAAGCTTCACAACATATCCCGCAAAACGAGGGGAAATGTCATATTTTCGAGATTCATCCATCGTCACATAACCATAATTTTTAATGCGCTCTGCACGTATTTCTTTTTTTACCTTAACGGTTTGAACCGAAAAAAGCTGTTCAACCGTTGCTTGTTTGCCTAAAAGAACCAAGGGCAAAAAGATTAACGACATTAGTACTGTTCGTTGCATCTTTATCTTAAAAATTTTATCTTTTGAAAAATGATTCATATTTAATCCTTCTTTTCCATTCATTATTATTCTATGTCCCCTGAAAGGGCTTCAATTTTTGCCATTGAACGATTATAAATGCCTACCGCTGCAATGCTTTTTTGCTCAAGTTTTAACTTTTGCACTAAGATATCAATGTATTTAAACAAGTCACCACCCGTTGAAATAGACGAGTTCGTAAGTTCAAACATATGGTCTATCTGAGGAAGAGCCTCATCTTGCACAATATGATAAATTCTAAAGGCTGATTTCATTTGCACATACGCCGTCTCAAACTCCGCATTAACTGCAATTTGCGTATCTTCTTTCAAACTTTGTGCTGAAAGGGTTAAAATACGTGCTTCTTCTTCTTTATCATCTTCTGTTCCATATATAGGTAAGGTCATCCCAATCCCATAAGTCCAAAAGTTATCAAAATTTTCTCTATAGGCATAAGAGGCCAAAACATTAATATCAGGGTAATTATTTAATTCTGCTGTTTTTTCCATTGACTTACTTTTCAAAATCTCTTTATCTCTTAAGGCTAAGTCTGAATTTCCCTGTAAGGCTTCATTAAAACTTTCAGGGCTTGGTAAATCCCATACAACAAGGTTTTGTTCTAAGTTATTCACCTTATACGCCGCTAAATATGAAAGTTTCGCATAAGCTGTACTAATTTGTGCATCTAAGGTAGCACGTTGAATTCTCAGGTCTGAAAGCGTAAGTTCTGCTGACATAATCCCCATATGCTGGTTATCCGCTGTCGCCGTATACGACTCAAAAAGCTCTATATTTTGCTTTGTAATATGTTCATATTCTTTAATAATTTTATATAGCTCTTCAAGTTCCCAAATAGTATAGGCTTGATTTTTAATCTCATTTACAAGTGCAACCTTAGCTTTTTCAAGATTTTGACTCAAAACAGCTTCTTCTGCTATCGCTGTACCTTCTAAACTATCACGTTTTCCAAAATAAGGAATCTTTTGAGTGATAGTAATCGTACTTCGACTCATGGCTTGGTCTTTATCAAGATTATTGTCAGCCAAAGACAAGACAGGATTATCAAACTGGTTTGACACATTGATGTTTGATTTATTTGCAGCTATTTTATGGTTTATGGATTCTAAAGAAGGGTTAGCTTCTAAGGCTTTTTGTATCACTGTTTCTAAACTCAACGCATATATGCTAGAGCTAAGAAACAAAGAGATAAACAAGAGTCTATGCATCATCATTTCCTTTATAGGGCTAAAAGTTTATAGAGGTTTTAACACGAGTTCTTTTGCCCTCAGTTGGTGTTAAAAACACATGCAGTTGCCACGTTCCACCCATCGCAATGTTAAGCTTAACTTCATACTTACCATTACCTAAGTCTTTTGCTACTGCTTCAGACTTCATAGCAGGCATTCCTGGCATTGCTGGCATAAAGGCTTTTACATCAACTTTTTTAAGTACAGGTATTTTCGAATCTTGAGTAATGTCTAAGATAAACACATTTGAACCTGTACCAATTGGCTTGTCCGAGCTAATATGTATTTTGGTTGTTCTAAACTTTGCATCTTTTTCAAAGGCTGCTGCTTGAAGTAAAGAGCTCGTTAAGGCTAGTGTCAATAATAGTGTCATGATTGTTTTCATTTTTTATCCTTTTATTTATATTGTTTTGTATTGTAACTTAAGTATTGTGGAGAGTGTGTGAAGACCTTACTCCACTTAGTCTCCACATCTTGTCTGTTATACTTAACAATAAAAAAGAAAAAGGAGTATAATTATGAAAACACAAATCTTAAACATTTCATCTTTACAACATCTCGAAACAGCTAAGGTGTGTGAAGATTTTTTTTATAAATTCAATCGATACAATTTTGATTTTACTATAGTGCTACTTTATTCAAACACCCCACTAGACTCAATGTTTTTACAAAATCATATACGCAAAAGCGACAAGTTAGTTAATCTTCAAAATAACCTATTTTGCCTTGTTCTAGATATGACTTCTCAAGAACAAGGATTAAAAGCCATAGAAAACCTCATATCTTTATATGAAATTAAACACTTTTCTCAAAAGCTTTATATTTCATTTGCCAATACACAAGACTACTCAGATGCTCAAAGCATAAAATCACACTTGTTTTCTTTTTTAAACTACGCAGTTAAAGAAAACAACTATAATCAAATTACGGATGGTTTTTATGAACTAGAACATGTATAAAAAGCTTTTAAAGCTTTTTATACGCTAGACAGTCTTATTTTGCATCCTCTATTGTTTTAGACTCTAAGATAAAAGCCAAAATATCACGTGTTTCTTGTCCTGTTAAACCTGCACGAACGCGCATATGTTGCATAGAATATTTCCATGCTCTTTTGCTTAATGCTGCTGGTTCTCTTTGGTTATGACAACGCATACATACATCTGCCCATACTTGAGCACCATTAGTACTGTCCCCTTTTGCATGCTCTGTTTCAAATACATCTGCCTGTAAACCCGTGGCTAGAAGTGCCGCTATTGCGCTTAGTTTTAAAATATTTTTCATGTTCATCCTCCTAGAAACCGAATGCTAACTGTGCAGATACACTGTTATCATCAAAGTTTGGTTGATTGTTGTTTTCATCTTGATTATACTCATAAGCCACTTTAGCAATGATGTTGTTAGCAAAAAGATAATTTAAACCAATTGCCCATTGTGAACTTTCTTGTTCTGCAAATCTTTCATCTGTCTCTATAAAATTACTTTGAGAAGGTGATATATAATTACTGTAGCGAAGTACAGGCTCTAGTCTTATATTTGTGAACTGATAGGAAGCTTGTGCATACCATGCTTTCCATGTTCCACCATCTAAGGTACTATTACTATTTGAACCTACTTTTTGTTGAATGTATTCCGCTTTTAGGTCAATAGAGTTAAAGCTATACATTGCATCGACTCCAAAAACATCATAATCACGTGCTATGATTCCGGCACTTGCATTAGAAGCAGGGGCAATAGTGCCAGGTTCGCTCGTGCTACCACCCGTACTTGGATCAAACTTAAATGTAGTACCTCCTATTTCTTCAGAAACCTCACCTGTTGCAAGAGAAACACCGATTTCCATTCCACCTAGAGGATTAACGGCAAAACGCCCACCAAATGTTTTACCAACACCATTAGATGTTGTCTTACCTTCAGCTACAACACCTACTGCTCCATGAGATGCTTCAAAGCTTGGAGCATTAGCGACAAAGAAAACATAATTACTACGTAAGTCACCTAACTTAGGTAAACCACCTCGTAAGGCAGCACCAACATTAGAAGTAGGCGCTGCGCCATCATGACTAAAACCTAATGGTGCGGTTGGCATTTTGTTGATCCATGAAGGATGTATATTTTGAACAAATTGTCCCAATGGAGACATAAATTTACCCACTTGAAGACCCATATAGTCATTTAAGAAAAGTGTTCCTGCTGCGTATTCCAACACCGTATTTGTTTCACCAGCGTCGTCTGTTGTGATTTCAAGTTCACCCTCAAACTGGAAAATATCTCCGTATTGGTAATGAAAGATAGGTGCAAATTTCACACCTGAAAAGTCATTATTTTCACCTTGAGCATCTGTCCAATCAAAAGAAGCATATCCTGCAAGTTGAAAACCAGACTTTGCATTCCCCTCAAGTGATACCTTAATCTCAGCCACCTCTTGAACCAAAAAGCTAGAAGGAGCAACTGCCTCGCTCTCAGTATACGTTCCTGAACTTCGCAAAGAGTCATTAGATTTTTTAAGCTCTAAGACCATTTGTTTTAGCGCTTGCATCTCTTGACGCAATTGTTCTATATCAGCACTGTCGCCTGGCGCGGCAAATAGTACCGAAGACAGTACCGCACTGAGTGCAATACTAGATACATACCTTTTCATATATTCTCCCTTGTTTTTGACTTTAATAAGTATACGGTTTTATCTGTGGAGGGTTTGTGGAGTCAACTCCACAAACCCTTCACAAAGCACGGATATAATTAAACAAAAAGGAGTTACAGTGCAATACATTATTGAAAGTAAAAAGAACATCGAGGAAGTAGCAAAAAGTTTAGAAGAAAATATTCAAAAGGCTGGTTTTGGTATTTTACATATGCACAACCTTGAAGAAACTATGCGCAATAAGGGTGTTGAATTAGGCGAGGCCTGTCGTATTTATGAGATCTGTAATCCAAAACTGGCCAAAGAGGTTCTTAGTATAGATATGAGTATGAACATGGTGCTCCCTTGTCGAATTTCAGTTTATACGGAAAATAAAATAACAAAAATAGGTATGATTAACCCTTCAACATTAATGCAAGAATCAAAACATGTGCAAGAGCTTTTACTCTTAGCTGATATCGTAGAGTCACAGGCTAAAGAAATTATAAATCTTTCAAGCTAATAGTATGAAAACACATCCTAAAATACTTAAGCCGCTTCTTATTAGTGCTCCTATTATTGCAATAATAGGAGCGGTTATCAGTCTGTTCATCCAGGTAAATCAAATTGAAGACAAAGTTTTGGTTCTCGCGAAAAATGAAATGAAATACTTTATTAAAAGCATAGAAAGCCAATCTCTATTAGACGAAAGTCACATCAATCTGTCGGGTACTTATTTTTTAACTATTAGCTTATTAGACAAGCAAAATAAAATAATTTTTTCTCAATCTGTTCAAAATTATCAAACAATACAAGATGAACTTGAAAAAATAGACCATAGCCTTGTAACCAAGTCCACTAAACAAATCCAAGAGCGTGTTATTCATAATTCTGTACAAAATAAGTTTTATTTTCAATTTAAAGCACCCCTGAACCTACCATCCTTTGATGGGTATATTCAAGGAATCTATCAAGTTCCTGATGAAGAAATACAGAATATTTATCTTAATATTTTCTACTCTATTGTGCAGCTTATTTTAACTATTTTTGTTACAACGACCCTTCTTTATCCCCTTATTGTGTACCTCAATAAGGAATATATCAATCAAAGTAAAAACCTTTTGCAAGCCAACTTAGAAATCATGTCTGTTCTTGGTGGCGCGGTGGCTAAACGCGATAGTGAAACGAATGCTCATAACTATAGAGTCACACTGTATTCTATTGCATTTGCAGAAGCATTGTCGCTCAATAGAGAAAAAATCATGGGCTTAATAAAAGGTGCTTTTTTACATGATGTTGGAAAAATTGGCATATCTGATTCAATCTTACTTAAACCAGATAAACTTACTGCACTAGAATTTGAAGAGATGAAATACCATGTTGAGTTTGGTATTGATATTATTTCTAAAAGTAAGTGGCTAGATGATGCAAAAGATGTTGTGGCTTATCATCATGAAAAGTATGATGGCACGGGTTACAGTAAAAATATATCGGCTGAGCAAATTCCATTAAATGCACGTATATTCATGATTTGTGATGTTTTTGATGCCCTAACATCCAAACGCCCTTATAAAAATAAGTTTTCTTTTGAAGCGTCTATTAAAATTATCAAAGAAAAGTCAGGAACGCACTTTGACCCTAAACTTGTTACTGTTTTTTGTGATATCATTCAAGCCCTTCATACTAGAATTTCTCACCTTGAAGATGAGGAAAGTCTCAAGCTTATGCTTGATGAGAAACTTCATTACTTAGCTAGCTAGGTTAAGGGTTTTAGAGCTGTCCTTAATTTATTAAAAACCTATAGAAATTCCCACTGATACATGATTAACGGAACTTCCAAAAGAACCATAACTAATGTATCCACTCAGATCATCATTGAATTTATATAAGGCGCTAAGTCCATAGGCAAAACTACCACTGTCTTTATAAAGATTGTCTCCTAAATTAGGAAAAACAACTCCTATTCGTGGGCGAAGAGAAAACTGGCTATCACCTACTTGATAACTATAGACTAAATATGTCCCTAATACAATGGCCATATCTCTGTCATTATGATTATTTCCATTATTATCCTCCGTTTTAACCGTCATAGGATTTGCTTCTACTTCTATACCCAAGCTATTTGATGGATCACTAAACAAGTACCCAAAGCGGGCCATTGGACCCACTCCCTGGTTATCAATCTTATTTGTATCAAGAACTCCAATTCCAAGGTCTGCGTACATACTTTGAGCATACACAGATGTTGCACATAAAAGCAAGCCTGAAACTATCACAATCTTTATTTTTTTCATATTATCTCCCTTACTTAATACCTGTACTATATCTTAGTTTTGTGAAGGGTATGTGAAGTATTAACTGACCTACTCCATTTAAATATTTAGACGGTTTTATTTTAATTCTTTTTTGATAATTGTTCCATCTAAGGCATTAATAATGAGAGCATAGTGCTCAGTTGATATATAATACACCAGATACTCACCATGCTTTTTCAGCCTTAAAAAGGCAACTTCTTCTTTGGTTTCTTCTTTTGTAATTATCTTTGCCTGCTTTTCATCCACTTTATGTATCTTATGTACTTTTCTCTTGTCTTTCATCCGAATAGAGGGTCTGTGGTTTGATGAACGATGAAGAAACATACGATCATGAGTACTAAGTGTTTCACCCGTATAAAGTGTTTCACTTGAAGCAAATAAAATAAATGGTAGGGATAATAATATAATGATTTTCATAATAATCCTTTAATGGCACCTCTAAAAACTCTATATTCACTCAGTATAGGTTTTTTAGAGATGCCCTTAATTAATAAGTAAGAGACTCTTTACACTCTCTTACCTAATATCAAGATATAGCTCTCTTCTTTGAGCAACTATATCTAACAGCCTATTGTAAGGCACTCTTTTTTCGTGATATATCTGCTTCTTTCTTCTCTTGATCTTCACAAAAATGATCATTTTTATAAAACAATAAATAAGTTGAGGGAACAACGAGAAGTGTTAAAAAGGTAGAAGAGATAATTCCCCCTGTAATCACAACAGAAAGCGGATACTGTATCTCTGAG
>NVXJ01000034.1 GCA_002733885.1 Arcobacter sp.
AGAAAAGATTCACGAGGCCATACTCTTAAAGTATGATAGAAAATTCCCTATCGAGCAAGTCACCTTACAGTTTTTTGAGGAAGAAGATATTTATTATACCTAGCCTTCTTTTATATCCTATAGTAAGTATAAAATATCCCTGTTCACTTATATATTTAATCTAGCTTCAATACAAAAAAATATCCCAACATAATGTAGGCTATTGCTTTTTTATACAAATATACCTACATAATGTTGGGATATTGGCTTAAAATCCAATATCCTAACATTCAGATTTTCATTAATACATATTTTTATACCAAATACATTAAAATAAAGCACCTTTCATCAAATAGCCCCACATTTTAGATGTCTGGATATTTTAATATTTAAGGTTGAATACTATAAAGTGTTGGATATTATAGAGTTATGTGACATAAAAGACATTTATATTTTTAAAGCTTCGAAATAAAGAATTAAGATGTACTAAATAAAGCTATGCAAATTATTTTGTGTCAGTAAGGAGGATGAATATGCAAAAAATAATAGTGTTAATGATACTGTTTATGTCCAGTGTATATGCTAAACAAAGTGTAGATTTTGACACTCAGGCTTTGCTTACAGCAGATAAAGAGGCTTTAAAAGTTTATGAAAGTGGCAAAAGTAGTATGCAATCTATATCTATATTAAATAAGGCCTCAATCAACAAAGTCATTAAAAACAGACCAAAAGATATGAAAAAAGAGAAATATGTAGATCTATTGATTAATTATGCAAGGTATCATATGTCCACTCCAGATGATATTGAACATGGGAACAACTTATATATTGCAAAACAGGCTTTAATGCGAGTTGAAAACGTTAGTCCAAATGATAGACGAGTATATAAAATATTGGGTGACTTGTATATGGATCAACGTCATTATTCAGATCGAGCAGGGATAAAGTTTTTTAATAGAGTTCTATATCATGGCAATGATGAACATGAAAAGTATGGAGAAGAAGGCCTTGTAGATAAGTATAAATATACACCTTACAAGGCGAAAAAAAGTTATGAAAAGTATGTACAACTTTGTAAAAAACAAGGTACAAAACCTAAACTTTCAAAAGAAGCTCAACTAATTCTTAAACGCGATCATATGTTTTTTGTAACCTATAGTACTTTTACAGGAAAAGGCAACGACTATATGTTAGAAGGTGAAACTTTTAAATATAAAGAGGGATTTGAAAATATCTGTCAAGAGTATATTAATATATTAAATACACTTCCTGATAATAACTTGACAGAGTGTAGTCGGTATATAAGTACTAAAAATAGTGAATTTAGATATTTAAAAGATAGTGAGGTTTCTAAAAACCTTAAAAAGGATGTCTTGCCCGATGCTTATTTCAAAGACGTAAATGGACATCTTTTTGAGTATAAGCATGAACAGTTTATTGACCAATATAATATAATAACACTTGTCGAAAATGGTAGTTTTAAACCCTTTTATGATATTCCAGTTAATATGTGTCTGTATAGCTTTGTTAATTTTACGAAAGAAAGGCAAAGTTATGATAATTGTAGTCTTAAACAGAATTATAGAAAAACATACAACGAAGGAACAAGAGAATATTAATTGACAGTATGAAAAATGGAGATATCAAAAAAGTTGTTTAGATGAAGGAATAACCTTTCAAAAAAGTAAGGTTGTCAGGCAAGACCCGTTAAGTTGTGAGTAACTTTCATTAAGCACATAACAAAAACGAGGAGCGAATATTTTCCCCAAGGGCGGGGAAATTATATCGCTCACGACGAACGTTACAACCTAAGCACTTAGAATGCACCGTCTTTACAAAAGTATATTTATAATGTATAATATTGTAAAGATAAAGGACTTGTCATGAAAAGAGCAGTAAACCTACGATTAGAAGAAAGTGTCATTGTTACCTTAAATCAATTAACAGAAGAACTTCATACAACTAAAACAGAAGTTATAGAAAAGGCCATAAGCTTTTTTTCAAAACAAAACAATTTAAAGCATAACCAATTATTACAGTTTGCAGGTAAATTAAAAAGTAATGATGCTGACAACATTTTGCAAAATATTACAGAAGATAAAAGTTCAAAAGACTTTGAATTAGACCTTTAATGAAAAAGTATTTAATTGATAGTGATATATTAATATATTTTTTAAAAGGAACAAAAGAAGTTGTTGAAAGACTTTCCCAAATCCCAATAGATGATTTATACATTTCAAGAATAAATTATACGGAACTAATTTATGGTGCTTACAACTCTTCAAAAATAAATCAAAATTTAAAAGTAATTGAGCCTTTTTTAGATAGTTTTAAAGTATTGGAATTCACTCAAACATCAAGTCTTATTTTTGCAAAAGAGAAAGCAAGATTGAAAAAAAATGGTAATATAATTGCTGATATGAACTTAATGATTGCTAGTATAGCTATTGAAAATGATTGTACTTTAATTAGCAATAACATTAAGCACTTTAATAGAATACAAAACCTAGAACTTGAACCAAAATTATAACAAAGTGAGGAGTGAATGTATACTTCTCATTTACTCATTCATATTACGGTAAAGGCTCTCAGGACTGAGAGACAAGCTTTCTAACTATGGTTTGATGTTTAGCATTGGTTGACAACATATACAGTCGTTTATAGGTTGAGACAAGCTTCTCATCTGGTGCTCCGTTTATAAAGCGTATTTGCTTGTTATTCGCGTAGGCTATAAGCTCTTTTAAGTAGGCAGGAGATAAGATTCCTACCTCATCTAAGATACAATGAAAGTACACTGAGGCTTCTTTTTTAGAAGACTGTTTTCTTGCGAGTGAGAGCATAGCTATATTTACCATAGCCTTAACCATCACATCTGTTCCATTTGAACCAATCCCATCAAGAGATGCTACAAAACCTGTATCATTTCCATTTTCTATGGCTCTAAATTCTAAGACAAAACTCTCATCTAGTGTTAATAAGTCTGATTTTTCTTCACTTAGATGCAAGGACAACTCTTCTAAGTTTTTCAGAGCTTTTTCATTAAAAGACTCATTGACTTCTGATGAAAAGAGGTTGATTTCATTTCCATAAGGATTTTCTTCTACTAGGTGGCCAATGGCTTTAAGAACATTAAGTAAAAGGTTATCAGACTCTTTATAACGAAGTTCAATCCCACGAATAACCTTAATACCTTGTAAGTCTTGTAAGGTTTTATTGATACGTGAAACGGTTTTAGATATATCACCTTCTGCCTTTAAAAGCTCAGAAATTTCTGAGCTTAGATGCCTAAGCGTCATGGTGAATTCTTTAGCAACTTGTTCTTTATAGGTTTCTATCTTATTTTCAAGAACAAAGGTCTTAAGGGCGTGGGCTGAAGCAAGTATTGCCTTATCTGTATCAGAACCAGGGGCATACAAGTTAAAGATATTATTTTGGCTCATAGAAGAAAAGGCCTTATTTAGCTTCTTTCTTAGCTTGTCTTTTGAACTTGCATGCTCAAACCCTAGGTCACGGAGTTTGTTTATCATCTCGCAAACATTATCTTCATTAGATTCTAAGAGTGTGTTTTCTATATAAACACTCAGTTGCGTATATAAAGAAGATTCTTTAAAGGCAAGGTACTCTTTTAAATCTTTTTGAAGTCTGTTTACCTTGCTTAAAAAGGCGTCTCTGTCTTTTGTTAATACTATTTTTTCTTTTTCAAAAACTTCTTTTAGAAGTTTCACCTCTTCTTCTTGCTTTCTTATATCAAAGGTCAATTTTTCAAGTTCTTTTATTCGTGTATCTAAGGGCTCAAAGATACGTTTTTTATCTATCTTATATTCTGAAATAAGCTCAGAAAAAGCTTCTATACTTGAAAGTTCTTCTTTTTTAGCCTCAATATTTTCTTGATACTTTTTAAGTAAGTTAGCATCCACTCCACCCCTTACTAGAGTTTCATCTTCTTCTTTTTTTATCTCTATAAACTGCCCGTCACATTGTGTTTTAATCTTTATAAGTTCTGTATTTTTATATTCTAGTTTTTCTATCTTAGTCTTCTCAAGTTTTTCTTGTCTTTGCGAAAGTTCTTTAACAATAAGATCTAACTCACCTTCAAGACTTTGTCTTAAAAGCGTGTCTTCTTGTTTTAAAGATAAGTATAATCTTTCTTTGAGCTCTTTTTCATTTTTAGCACGGGAAAGTTCTTCATCTTTTTTCTTTGCTGCTAGGTTTTGTAAGCTTTGCAAATGCTCCGCCAAAGAAAGACTCTGGGTTTCAAGTTTTGGTATAGCTCTTAACGACTCATCTATAAGGGTGTTAATTCGACCTTGTTCACGTCTAAGTGAATTGATAGTATTTCTCGTCTCGTTTTCAAGCTCTTCATTTTGTATATTTAATGCTTCATTCATCCGTTTTAAACGTTCTTCACTCGCTTGCAAAGAGATAGTAATAGCACTTTCTTCATAAGCCTGAACATCTAAAGAAGAGGTATCTAATCCAAGTCCTAATAAGCTAGAACTTGCGTCTACAAGGAAAGGGCTTAATTCTTGTGAGTACAAGACCTCATCTTTTAATAAGGCAGATAAAACGGCCGTATTTTTAAAAGAGTTTTCTTTCATATATCCAAGAACAGAGCCTGAATTTAAATCTTTTTTCTTGATAAGTTCTTTGATACTTAGCTTTAAATCCTCAATTTGTTTTTCATGTTTAAGATGAAGATTTTGAAGTTTATAGTCTTTTGATTGCTCAGCTGAATACACCTGTTCAGCTACCTTTTGAAGTTCAGATTGAGAAAGTTGAAGTTGAGCTTGTTCTACTTCAAAGCTGCGTACTGCTTTAAAGTGCTCATTCCTAGCGGTTTCTATCTTTTCCTTATCAAAGCTCTTATTTTGAATAATCTTCTCATTAGAACTCGCGGCAATAGCTTCTTCTTTGGCTTTGAAAAGATTAACAGAAAGGCCTTGAAGTCTTGCATCAGAGTCACCTCTATGTTTTGTTACTCTTTCATCTTTTTCTTTTAAGTGTAAGGCGTTAGCCTTGTTATAGTCTTGATCTATCTGCGTAATGTCATTTTTGAGTTTTTGTTCCTTATCATGAAAGCTTTTCATCTCACGTTCACGCATGTTTTCAAAACGTTCTGACAGGGAAGATTGAGAGTCTAAAAGCTTACTCAGTTGAGACTTCAAGGTAATAAGGGCTTCTTCAAACAAGGGCTTTTTATCCCAAAGTTCTAGCTTATCTTTAATTTTTAACCTTTCATATTCTGCCTGCTTAGACCTAGCCTCGCTTATCGCTCTTTCAAGTACACCCTGCTCTTTTAAGGCCTCATCATGCTTAACTTGGTAGTCTTTCTCTTTTTGTTCGTAGGCCTTATCTAAGTTACTAAGTTCAGTACTAAGGACTAAGGTCTTTTCTTTTAAAGAACTAAGCTCATGCTCCCCCGTTTTTGTATTTGCCCCTAAGGACTCTGCTAAAAAATGAAGCTCACTTGTTTGCTCTTCATAGGTTCCAAGACTCGATACAGCCTCATGAATAACAGAAGAATTTTTTGAAAATGAACTTATATCATCATACTTCACTCTGAAGTCACCTATGTTTCTTCGCATATGGTTTAAGTCAATGGGCTCAAAACCTGAGATACTAGAGACTAAGGATTTTTTAATAGAGCCTGAGTCTAATTTAGAGTTAATAAAGACATTAGAAAGGGTCTTTGAAATCTGTTCGTACTCAGTATTCGCACTAAAAAAGGCAAACTGTAAAAGCTTTTTATCTTGACCGTATAAAACAGACTTGTATTCCTTAGGTGAGTTCATCACAGGTGAGAGTTCATACTCTTTTTCAAGTAATCTTGACCACAATTCTTTTGGTTCAAGGGCAGAATTTCCATCAAAGAACAGCTCTTTCATCTCTTCTTTATTTCTCTCAATAGCAAAACGGTACTTAACCCTAAGTCCCCCAGCCTTATAAACAATGGCTAAGACATCGCTGTCTTGGTTTTGGAATCTGTACACAAGATAAGAGTTTATAGATGCAAAATAATATTCTTCAAAGCGTTTTTTCTTTCTTGATATACCTAAACTCTCCGAGCGCCCTGCTCCATAAAAATATAAGATTGAACGAAGAATAGTAGTCTTACCTGCGCCATTTCCTCCTGAAAACAAGGTATTAGCCCCTACGTCTATTTGAGCGAAGGGAAGGGTTGCAGAATTTATAAAGGTAACTTCTTTAAGCTGATTCATTAGGCTTGTCCTTCTTCATTAGCACTGACTTGTATGGCATTTAAAAATGTTTCTATGTAATGATACGAAGACAAGACAATGTATCTTTCTTCATGCTCGTCTTCTAAGGCCATAAAACCACTCTTTTTAAATTTTTCAAAAACCTTAGCACATTGGGCATGTAAGGTAGGAGGCTTAGATATATTTTTCAGTCTATCTAGTGAATTTTTTAACACTGAATTTGACCCAACAGCGTCGGAGAGTTCTCTTACTGTTGTTCTAAAACCTATTCCAAAACTCGCCGAAAACTGAAGCATTAATTCTACTAGGTCAATGTATTCTAAGATCATATGTAACTTATCTTCTTTAGCCGAGGCTGAAAGCTCTTTAGAAAAGTAAAAATACCCATCTTCGCGAATAAGATAAAAGCCAAGGTGTTCAAAAAAGTCATAATGCCCACCAAATTCTCTTTCACAGGATTGATATAAGTCTCGCTCTACTCGAATAGGGCTGTTCTCGCATAAGAAGTTTCCACGTGAAAGGATGTCAAAAATTTCTTTAGATTGTTTAGGCAGGTTCATATAAGAGTCCGTTCGCGCTTTGGTGTGATATATAAGTATTCATAAGGGTCGACCTTCATTCTTTTCTTCTCGTCAAATTCATATTCGCTTTCATACATTAAGGCCAGTTGGCAATATAAGGTTATTTTTTCTTCTAAGTTTTGTTCTACATCAAAATCTTTTTTATTTATAAAAGAAAAAAGATCCGTTTGTGAGTTTAAAAACTCTAAGTGAAGGGCGTCTGTATCTATCATAAAGGTAGCTTCTTCTTCCGCCTCGAAAAAACTATCGTCAAGAACATCAGCCTTAGAAAGCAAGGTCTTAGTACTTGGAATAATATACCTAAGCTTAGACACCATCTCGCTAAAACCAAATTCATAAACTTCTTCTGTATCTAAAAATGTTGAAATACGTTGAGGCTTTGACATAAACAAGGGTGTTGTTTCCATGTGTAAAAGTTCTAAAATATTGGTTTTTTCTTTTATCTCAAGAGCTGACTTCATCTCTTTGAGCTTTATAATATGCTCAAAAAAATGCTGTTTATGCAAGGTCTTGTTAATGTACTCAATAACTTGTTTTTGAAGTTCTATGAGTGAGATTCTAAGTTCTCTAAGACGCACTTTTAAACGAAGTGAGAGTAAAACAGTTTCATGAGAAGAAACCATATTAAAGAAGCCTTCCTCATGGCCTAAGGCTTTTTGAGTCTTTGCTTCTATATTCATTAACTTATTAAGCTTTAACTTATAATGCTCTAACTCTAAAATCTTATTTTTATGGGAACTTTGGGTCTTATAAGTTAGTCCAATATGCAGTTGTAAAAGCGAAAGATTTTTCAAAATAAGATTAGGAATTTTTTTAAGTATACGCTTTATTTTTGCAAGGTAACGTTCCCGAGAATGAGCATTATCTTTTTCATTTTGATACAGTTCTATATTATATTTCAAGTTGATAAGAAGTTCATCAACATCGCCTATTTCTACATCTTCATTAGTTTCTAAAAACTCTTCAAAAAAGGTCAATATTCTTTCATCAAGTTCTATTGCTTCATCTGTTTCGTATAAGACTTCAGTGTTTAAAAGATACTCAAGTTTTTCTTCACCCACTAAGGAAGTAACTTCATGTGTCCCAACAAGACGGTTGCGTTTTTCAAATAAGGCTTCAAAAAGTTTTCTATCCGAGTATAAGACAGAAAGAAGTCGGTTTATATCAGCTATCAAGGCAATCTTTTCTATAAGGGTCTAAGAAATACCCTTTGTTTTTCTTATTTTATCTAACTGCTCTAAATATAAGGTAAATACAGGAAGAAATATTTTATCCTCCTCACCTAGCTATGGAAATATCTTTCCAAGCTTCCTCTCATAAAACTCATCTCATCATCAAATATCCTAAAAAAGAAGTCGCACAGACCTTTTTTGTTAGACTACCGCTTTAAAAAAGGAAATGTATGCAAACGGTTCTAAATAATTTATCTAAACGTAGAAAAATGATGTTTTATATTCTTATGGCTATTTCTGTCTTAGCCCTTATCATTAACTATTTTTTCAATATTCCTACCACCTCATATTTTGGAGAAGAAAACAATATTTATATCGTTTATGGCCTTATCTCTTACAAGATCATTGAGCTTTGTGTCTTATACCTAATCTTTTATCGCCGTCACCTGCATAAACTCACCCACGAAGAACATACAAACGAACTTTTAGCAAAGTTTGAAAAAAATGCAAAGCGATTTTTCATGCTTGTTCCTCATGGTTCTACCATCTTTGGAATGATTTCTTATAAATTAACCGCAAATATCTATATCTTTTTATTGTTTATGCTTATTGCCAGTATCGCCTTATTTTTGGTTAAACCAAAAAAGTCATTTACATGAGATATAAAATGACCTATAACAATAAAGACATGTCAGGATGCTCCGCTAGGGGTATGGCCCTTCGAGACACCAAAGAAGAGCTTGAAGCCTTAGAACAAGAGCTAAAAGATGTGATTTATAATGTGAAAATTGAAAAGAATGGGGCATATATCTCTGAGGAAAAATATTAAAATTTCTTCTTCTTTTTCATCTTAAAATACTTTAAAATATATAAATCTTATAAACTAATTTAAATTCATCATATAATCACAATATCTCTTCTGTATTATTCTAAAAAATTCGGGTTTATACCCATTGGAGAGAATATGAAAAATCTAGTTTTTGGACTTTTACTAAGTCTTGTATTTTTAGGATGTACTTCAAAAGAAGTTGATCCAAAAGACCTTGAGGCAAAACTTGTTGTACAGCAAAGTGTTGCAGCCTTTGTACTTAAAGACCAACATCAAAAAGCACACACTATCCCAGCCGATACAACAACCTTAATATTTGCCTTTTCTAAGGATATGGGACATACTTGTAATGACTTTTTTGCTAGCAAAGAAGATACGTATTTAAATGATAATCATTCAATCTTTGTAGCTGATGTAAGTGGTGCACCGTCTATCATTCGTTCTATGTTTATTATGCCAGGACTAAAAGACTTTAAACATACTGTTTTAGTTATTGATGATAAAAATGTAGCTACAGGTTATAAGGTAGGTATGGATACTGAAAAGATAGTCATTGTAAGTCTTGATAATAATATCATTACAAAGATTACAACAGTAACAACTACGCAAGAATTAGCTAACGCTATTGAAGCTAAATAATAATACGCTAAGGCGTGTTATTATTTACTTAACAAGTCCTGCAAGCTTTGTTTAGGACTCTTCCCCTCTAAAACCTCATATACTTCATTTGCAATAGGTAAATAAAGATTTTCTTCTGTCATAATCTTATGTAAGGCGTAAGAGGTTCCAATTCCCTCAGCTACTTCACCAAGTTCTTCTAAGATATCGTCTTGGGACTTTCCTTCTGCTAGACCAAGCCCTACTCTAAAGTTTCGTGATAAGTTTGATGAAGCCGTTAAAAACAAGTCACCTGCCCCAGCTAAACCTGTAAAGGTATCTGCCTTTGCCCCATAATTTATTCCAAAACGTTGCATCTCAACTAAGCCCCTAGAAATAAGAGAGGCTGCTGCATTTTTTCCAAGTCCTAAACCTTCACAAATTCCCGCTGCAATAGCAATAACATTTTTATATGCCCCTGCAACTTCAGCTCCTGCTACATCTGTTGAGACATAGGTTTTAATAAAAGAAGGAAAAAAACTTGAAAATTCCAAGGCAAGTTTTTCATTTAAGGAGTTAATAACCAAGGCCGTAGGAAGGCTTTGCATAACCTCAGAAGCAAAAGAAGGCCCTGAGATAAAGCATATGTTTTCCTTAGTTACATAAGGGGCATAGACCTCATTTAAAAACTTTCCACTAGAAGCTTCTATACCTTTTGCGGCTACAAGAACTTTTTTCTTGCTCAAACTTCGCTCGATGGCATGTAGGTTTTTATATACAAAGTTTTCTTTTAGCCAGTTCCCAATTTGCTGAGCTGGGATAGCCACTACTAGGTATTCACATTCTAATATTTCATCTAAGCTTACAAAGTTTTTCATATCTCTAGGGGTTCTAGATGTAATATAAACTTCATTTTTCTCAGACAAGGCAAAAGCCAAGGCAGAGCCCCATTTTCCTGCTCCAACAACACCTATTTTCATAATATTTCTCTTTCAAATTTTCTTATATTTTGTATTTTTCCCATAATGACTAAAACACTTCCTTCTTCTAACTTCAAGGTCTTATATTCTGCTGTAAAAGTAAAGTTCATATCCTTATTTTCATCTGACAAGGTTAATATTAGGACATCAAAGTCTTCACATATTTTCATGAGTTCACTTAAATACTTATTACAAGCTAGTGAGGTTTTTGAAATTATAAATTCTTCCATAAGGAGTTCATTACTTTTATAAATAATATCATTCATAACCTTAACAACAATAGGTCTCTCTAGAGACTCTACGATAATGTGCGCAGTTGCTTCAAGCTTTGCGATTGCCTTAGAAGCCCCCGCTAAACGAAGCTTTTGAGCACTTTGTTCAGAAGTTGCTAGTGAAATTATCTCTAAGGAAGAGTATTGAGCCCGTAAAGAGATGGTTAAAAACACATTTTGCGCGTCATTAGACAAGGAACAAAAACATTTTAATTTTTCTATGTCAAAGTTTTCTGCTAATACCAACCAATCATCATCAAGTTCAACAAGTTCAGCCTTATAACCATCTTCTACAGCTTGTTTACAAGAGGTTTCATCAAGTAAATAGATCTGTATAGAGCTTTCTTGTTTATTAAAACCTCTAGCAATTTCTTTGGCATATTCATCATATCCAAAAATTACAATCTGATAATTCATTTTATAGCCTTATGCAGATTCAAAGAGTATTCTTGAATCATATCTTTTAGGCCAATTACTATCAATATATCACCCACTGATAATTTTTCTTCAAGCTTAGGCTTAAAGACAAGTCCTTCATCTCTATATATTCCTAAAAATACTAATCTAGTATCATGTAGTTTCAAGTCAGACACTGTTTTGCGTACTTCATAAATTCTATCATCAACTAATATCTGTTCTAAAACACTTGTTGTTTTTACATTTTCTAGTTGAGAAATGGTATCTAAACAAAAAGGTTTATCTGCAAATTCTTTAGCATATATACCAATGAGTTCTTGAGGATAAATAATTTTATCAACGCCTGCTAAAGATAGTTTTTTTCGATTTTGTTTTTCATGTAAATAAGACAAGATAGAGATATTGTCGTCTAAAGAACGTAAGGTCAAAGAAATATAAATGTTTTGCACATCAGTATCTTCTAAACATAAAACAGATATCACCTGTTTTTTGATATCTATATGATAATCTTTATAAGATTCTTCCAAGGCAGCATCTATATTTAAGACCCTAAACTTTGCCTTACTCGCTTGATTGAACTGCTCTTCATTATTTTCAAAAATAATAAAAGGAAGATTATCTTCTTTTAAGCGTTGGCACACAATCTTAGATATCTCATTATATCCACAGACAAGATAAAAACGTTTCATTTTAGAAATATCAGAAATCATTTTCTGCTCTTTTATACCATCTAATTGTTCCGTAAAGGCAGACACTACAATAGAAGTCATAAAGGCAATAACTGCCACCCCTGAGATAATTATGATCATAGCAACAGAACGACCTAAGTCCGTTACGGGGACAAAGTCACCATAACCAACTGTTGAAAGGGTTACAAAAGACCAGTAAAAGGCCTCAAACATAGTATTAATCGCGGAAGCCTTATTGTTTGCTTCTGCTATATAAATAAGTACAGCGGATACAGATATCATAACAGAAGCAAAAATCATAAGGGTAAAAAATTCAAACTTCTTTGAGGCAAGGACCTGTGCAAATTGTTGCAAGCTTTTTGTATATCTGAAAATTTTAAAGGCTCTAAAAAGAATAAATAAGCGTAAAATTCTCAATTCATGGAAGAAAGGCATAATAGCTAAAAAATCAATAATAGCGTAAGGTGAACTTACATAATTCCATTTTCCTTTAAGAATTTTCATTATAGATTTAAAGAACCGAAACTTATATCCTAAGAACTGATCTTTTTCATACTGATGAATAATCTGCTGTGAAAAAGATGAATGAACCCAAAAACGTAGAAGATACTCAATTAAAAAGATAATTGAAATAATATAATCATTAAAATGGTGAGCAATTTCAGGGAGTTCATACTTAACACCTCTTATCAAAAGCATAACACTTGATAAGATAAGAAGCATCATGAAATAGTCGAAATACCTTTTATAAGGGTAAGATTGATCTTCTAAAAGAGAATAAAAGAAACCCTTTGTTCCTTGGTAGCTTGAAGAAGCTTGAAGAAAATAAGAAAAGTTTACTAGGCCTTTTGAGATAAAGGACACTATCCTAGCTTAGCTTTTAAAATTTCATTTACAGCTTGTGGATTAGCAGAACCCTTTGAAGCCTTCATGACCTGACCAACAAAGAAGCCAAAGAGTTTTTCTTTACCGCCTCTGTACTGCTCAGCCTTATCTTCATTTGCACAAATGATTTCATCACACATTGTTTCAAGTGCACCTGTATCTGTCATTTGCTTAAGACCAAGTTTTTCAATAGTAGCATCTACATCAGAGTCATTTTCCATTAAATAGTCAAGTACTTCTTTAGCCGCTTTCCCCGAAATAGTTTGATCATCAATTCTATTTACTAACTGTCCCATAGTCTTAGCAGTTGCAGGCGTGTTAGAAAGGTTAAGACCACCCTTTAAACGTGCTTGTAGCTCAACCGTAAGCCAAGTGGCCGCTGTTTTAGGGGTACCACCTTCTTTAAGCATAGCTTCAAAGAAGTGGGCCATCTCTAAGGATGAAGTGATTACGTTTGCGTTATATTCACTAAGATTGTATTGCTGAACAAAACGGTCACGCTTTTCATTAGGTAGCTCAGGTATCTTAGAATACTTTTCAAGCATTGCGTCATCAATACGAGCAGGAAGAAGGTCAGGTTCGGGGAAGTATCTATAATCAGCTGCCCCTTCTTTTCCACGCATAGAGCGTGTTTCTTGCTTGTCTTGATCATAAAGACGTGTTTCTTGAAGAATCTCTTCATCATAAACCCCATCTTCCCAAGCAATAGTCTGACGTTCTACTTCTACCGCAATCGCTTTTTCAATGAATTTAAAGCTGTTAAGGTTTTTAATTTCTACTCTTGTATAAAGCTTCTCATCACCCTTAGGACGGATAGAAACATTTACATCACAACGAAATGAACCTTCTTGCATATTGGCGTCCGAGATATCTAAGTAACGTACAATTGAGTGAAGCTTTTTAAGATATAAAATCACTTCTTCAGAGGAGCGCATATCTGGCTCAGATACGATTTCAAGAAGGGGTGTCCCTGCTCTGTTTAAGTCAACCTTTGAAACGGGGCCATCATGAATATTTTTACCCGCGTCTGCTTCAATATGCGCTCTATTAATACGAATACTCTTTTTACTTCCATCTTCAAAATCAATTTCAAGGGTACCATGTTCAACAACAGGCGTGTAAAGCTGAGTAATTTGATACGCAGTTGGGCTATCAGGGTAGAAGTATGACTTTCTATCAAAGTACGAGGTCTGATTAATGGTCGCGTTTACGGCAGTACCCAACATAATAGACTTATGAAGCACTTCTTTATTTAAGACAGGAAGTGCCCCGGGAAGGGCTAAACATGTGGGGCAAGTATTTGAGTTTTGCTCGGCATTAAAGCTTGTTGCACAAGAACAAAATAATTTAGACTTTGTATTTAATTGAGTATGAACCTCTAGTCCAATAACGGTTTCGAACATTTATAAAGCCTTTTATAATTTAAAGTATCTTATAGAAGCAAAGCCGTAAGCACCTGTGGTTTCGACCTGCTGAATCTGCTCATTTGATGTTATTCCACCAAGGGCAAATAGTTTTGTTTTTATTTTACCCATTATTTCTTTTAAATCCGCTAAACCCTTAGGCTTTCCCTTGTTTGGAGAGKKRAARATKGGRCTATAGGTGATGGCATYWGCAGRCGMRGCTARRAGTGYTTCTTCATAAGARTGGGTAGAAGCTATWACAAATAAACCTGCGGCCTTAGCCTTTGATATCTCATGGTACTGAGTAGAGGTCAAATGAACCCCATATACGCCTAAAGAGATAGCCAAATCAACATTTCCATGCAAGAGTGCTTTATGGCTTCCAATCACTTCTACAAAGGCCTCAGCCAATTGAGTATAAGCATTATTGTTTTTGTCTCTTAAACAAATATAATCAGGGGCATATTTTGTAATAATTTGAGGTAGTGTAGATTCTAAACTTTCAGGATTTGCGCCAATAATAGAAGGGTCTGTAATAAAATAAGATTTAATCATCTTGAGGTAAGAAGTTTTCTTTGACTGCCTTATTTGCCTTATCTTCTTTCAATAACTTTTTAATATCAAAAAGAAGCTTAGTCTGTTTTTTCTTTTCTTCATGTCCATCTCTATAAAGGTTCATTGTTTCAAGTACTAGGATAAAGAACAAGGTAATAAAAATAAAAATAATAGTTGAAAATATTGCAGAAAATAAACCGAAGTCAAGAAAGGTTTTAAAGGTGAGTGCACTTCCTATGATAAGGAAGGCAAAAGAGATGCCTAAAAGAAAACTAAGTAAGGTTTCAAAAAGGCTTTTTTTCATAAGATAGGACCTAGTGGTCTTCAGAAATAAGTACAGCACCACCAAGATAAACATAGGTTAAGATCATAAAGATAAAACCTTGTAGTAGAGCCATAAATGTTAATAATGCGAATGGAACGATAGGGAAAATCCATGGAGCTAGCATTAAGATAACCATCAAGAACATATCATCACCCTTAACATTTCCAAAAAGACGGAATGAAAGAGAAATGATTCTTGAAATATGAGAAACTATTTCAATTGGGAACATTAACCATGCTAACCACCAAACTGGTCCTAAGAAGTGAGCAAAGTACTTGATAACACCATTACGACGGATACCTTCGAAGTTGTAGTAGAAGAAAACAACTAAGGCAAGGGCTAAGGTCATGTTAAGGCTAGAAGTTGGAGCTTCAAAACCTGGAACAACACCAATTAAGTTAGCTACAACTACAAATAAACCAATCGTTGCTACAAGTGGAAGATATCTACGTGCTTCTTCCTTACCCATAACATCTGCGCCCATAGAAACAACACCACCAAGGTAAGCTTCCATAACGTTTTGAGTTCCTGTTGGAACAAGACGTAAGCTAGCTGTTGCTATTTTAGCGATTACTAGAACAACAATAGCACTTAAGATCATGTGTGTTAAAAAGATAACCGTATGACTATCGTGACCTGTATAACCAAACATCTCACCTAGACTACCAAAAAATGTAAATAAACGACCTTCCATCTACCTGCCCTTGTCAAAGTGAACATCAAAATGCCCACCTTTTTAAAATAATGACGCGATTATAGAGGCTTTTGCATTAATCGTCCCTAAAAGTAGCAAGGTTTTTATAAATTTCTTTTCCTAAGAGCAACTCTAGAAGCTTTCGTATTTAGGCTATAATAATCTTATGAGCAAAGAATCTTTTACTAAAGAAACATCTGAAGGGTCTCAGACCGCCTCGGCTTGTTTTAACTTTTTAGATTTTATCGGATGTATTGTTGAAAGCAGTGATAAGCAAAGTGCTGTTTTAAGTGTTCTCATTAAACAAGAGCACCTACAGCATATGGGTTTTATTCATGGCGGTCTTATTTCTACCCTTGCAGATAATACGGGGTGGTTTGTGCTAGAGCCTTATCTACAAGAAGGACAGAGTGCTATGACTCAAGAACTTACTGTCAATTATCTATACCCAGGGAAGGGAAAGCTCTTAAAAGCGGTTGGAAAGCTTGTTAAACTCGGTAAAAGAACAGCCTTTGTAAGTGTAGAGCTTTTTTGTGATGAGTTGCTTATTGCAACCAGCACCTCTCATTTGGCTATATTAGAGTCTAAACAAGAGGTAAACAAATAATAAACCTAGCCCCACCTTCAAGCTGCTTCACTTCAATCTTTCCTGCACAATGGTCTTGCACTATCATCTTAGACATATGAAGACCTAAGCCAGTTCCCCCTTCTTGAGGCTTTGTAGAAAAATAAGGTTTAAAAAGCTCTTGCATATCTTCATCTTTTATTCCTCCTGCATTATCTTCTATAGATAAACAAATATAATCATCTTGTATAAACTGTTTCATTAAGATTTTTGCCTTAGAAATATTGTTAATCTTAAAAAAGTCAGCAGAATTTTTCATCATATCCATAATCACTTGCATCAGCTCTTCTTCAAAACTTTGTATTTTATGCTCCCTATCTATAGAAACTTCTATCTTAATTCCCTCAGATTCTAATTTTGAACCAATGATTAAGATAGACTTTTTGATTATTTGTGTAAAACTTGTTTCATGGGCCTTTTTATTGGGATTAAAAAAGTTTGTAAATTGTGTCATGGTTGAGCCAAGATGAGACACCGTATCATTAATCTTAGACATAGAACGCTTTATATCTTTCTCAGTAAGGAGGTCAAGTTCGGCATCTAAGATTACCTTTCCTGTCACAGCAGAGATAACACCTAGCGGTTGCCTCCATTGATGGGCAATAACAGATATCATCTCACTCATTTGCGCTTTTCTACTTTGACGTAACATATCTTCATAGGCCTGCTTTTGCCTAGAAATATCTACACCTTCTGCTACGAGGTGTTCAATCTCACCTTTTTCATTATAAACGGGATGCATATTAAAATTAATCCAAATCAACTTACCCAGTGCAATTTGTATCTGTGTCTCATGATTAATAATCTCCCCTTCTATACATCGAGAAATCAGTTCTTCTATTTCGGCTTGAATCTTCTTATCATATTCCCACCAATAAGTATCACTTAATTTTTTTCCTTCAACATCACTAAATTCAAGATTAGAAGCTTTAAGAGGGGTGTTGTTTGTAAATAAGACCTCTCCTTTAGGACTTAAGATAGCTACAAAGGTGTACATGTCATCTAATACAGCATTCATCTTATGAGACATTGAATCAAAGGCCTTAGAAATCTTTGCTATCTCGTCTCGTCCACCCATAACTGTTTGCTTATTTGACATTCCCTGTTTATAATTCGAGATATGCTCTAAAAGAAGGGCTAGTCTATAGCTTATCACTGAGTATGAAAATATACCAATAATAAACATCATTCCTAAAAGGGTTATTGTATAAAAGAAGATGATATTTAACATTTGTGAGACATGTTCATCTTTCTCAGACTTAATAGAAAAACGTAAAAAATGTATATTTCCATCACAGGCATTAATAAGTGGTCTGAAGATATAAAACACATCTTTATTTACCCAAATAAGATGCTCGTTTTCATACTTATCACATAATTTAACACTAATCATTTCTAAAAGCTTTTGTGGATCTTTAAAGTCATGCTTTAAAAAGTATTCAAAGTTTTTTAATTTATTTTTTCCTGAAAGTAAAACAGAACTTCCATCTTTTTTGATGTACCCCATAATAATTTCTTCATTTTTTTCAAATTCAAAAATATTTTGAGTTTGTATAAGGTCTTCTTCTTCAATCCCCATATTAAGAGCATATTCTAAATTATTATTTGCATGTAAAAAACGTTTAGAAATATGTTCAGAGATATCTTTCTTAATACCAACTTTCAATTCTTCTTGCACATAAAAGTAAGAAAATATACTCGTTGAAAGGATTACACAAAGCCATATCAAAGGCATGAGATACCGTAAAGGCATAAATGCTAATTTATCACTATACTTCATAAACATCCTCTAGAAAATTTAAACGCTTCCACTATAAGTTTAACAAACTTTACACAAAAAGACATTAATATTTATTATACGTGAAATTTTAACAGCTCAATGTAAAAAAATCGTTATTGACAGGTTTACTAAATACTAGTAATATTACGCGAACCTAAATTTAAGGATGAAAACAATGAAAAAAACTTTACTAGCTCTAACTCTAGTAGCCTGTGTAATGCATGCTGAGAGTACAACAACAGATCAAGGCTTATACGCAGGTGTGGGTCTTGGAATTATGGCAACAGATGATAAGGGGGATGCTGGTATTGGTGTTAGTCTTAAGGCAGGTCTTTCATTAGAAGACACATTAAAAGGTTTAGGTCTCCAAGTAGAACTAAATAAATCACTTTCTGATCCAGAAAATCGTAATAATAATGATATTGATGTTTTAACAATGGCGGTTTATACTACCTTTGACATTGAGATTCCAAATTCTAAGGTTACACTTCGTCCACGTATTGGTATGATTTTACCAAATATGAAAGATGATATTGATTCAAGAGATGTGATTCTAAGCTCTGGTTTTGGTATGATGTATGCACTTGAAGACAATCTGCGTTTATACGCTGATTACACAGTTTTAGGTGAGTCTATTTCGAATTATTCAGCTGGACTTGAAATCAAGTTCTAGTTGTTTTTGGGAAACTTAGTTTCCCTTTATTATCCCTCTTGCCCTAGTCTATATAAGGCAAAATCATATTTTATAGGGTCTTGTTTATCAAAGGTTTTCAACTTCTGTGTTAACTCCCAAGCAGCTTCTAAGTCATAGCTTTTTCGTTTTAATAGACCCAGTTTATGTCCCATCTTAAAGGTATGCGTATCAAGGGGAAGAAGTAAATCTTTCTTATGTACACCCTTCCATAAACCCATATCAATATTGTCTTTTCTTACCATCCATCTAAGGTACATATTCCAACGTTTTAAGGCGCCTGAGCCCTTTCTTTTAGTCGTTATCTTACCTATTAAGAAGCTATATCCCCTACTTTTATAAGGGTTAAGTGTGTGCATTTTTTCCAAAATACTATGGATACCTTCAACTACGTCTTGATTTTTCTCATAAGCTTGTAAAAAAAGCATATTTAGTGAGGTTTCTTTTTTGAGTCTTGAAAGAGTAATAAAAAATTGGATAATGTCTTCAGAATTTTGAAAGCGGTAATAATGTTTTTTAAGTGATGTTTTGATGGTGTTTTCATCCGCGTCAAGAAGGCTCATATCAAAAGAGTGCAAGAGCTTTAAGATGTTTTCTACCTTACCATAGGCAAAAAGAGCACAAACTAAAGACACATATTCATCTTGATATTTTTTGGCAATTAAAATAGGGTCAGGCTTATCTTCACTTACTTCTTCATCAACATTTCGCAAGGCCACTTCTTTATCTAAGGCTACCTTAACTTCTTTATCTTTTTTATTCAACTACAGACCTAGCACATAAAGTTTTTTACGCTCAGATGAACCTGCAATATTTAACTGTTTTCGGTACTTTGCAATGGTACGTCTTACCATCT
Source organism: Arcobacter sp. (assembly GCA_002733885.1). Classification (GTDB taxonomy): domain Bacteria; phylum Campylobacterota; class Campylobacteria; order Campylobacterales; family Sulfurimonadaceae. Next base: position 19,549 of record NVXJ01000034.1, read on the forward strand.
TTACCTTGAACTTCTCTTGAATCATGTCTAAAAGCTTCATATCAGAAAATGGTTTGGTATGGGATTCACCTTTAACTAAGATGGTCAAAAATTCTTTAATAGCGGCATTAGATACATCATCATCAATGGCCGTTGTAAAAAATTCTTTCATTGCAAAGATACCACGTTCACAGGCTATATATTTATTAGCTATGGCCCTTGATATAGTCGAGGGGTTATGTCCAAACTCATCTGCTAGTGTTTTAAGGGTTAAGGGCTTAATTGCACCTCCTGTAAAAAACTCATACTGATACTCAACAATCATCAAGCCAACCTTGTATAAGGTAGCTCTACGCATATCTAGAGCGTCAACCAAGGACTTAGCCTCTTTTATCTTTGCGGTTACATACTCATGTTCAACCCCATAATTACTATCAATAGTAATAGCTGGATAATAGGCATCATTAATCTTAACCTCTATCCCACCATCATCATTAAAATAAATCATCAGGTCACAAATGATTTGATTAGAGTCTTCAAAATATTCAATTCCTGGAGGATTTCTAAAACTTTGAATAACTTTTAAGGCTTCTGCAAAATCCTGGTGGGATGCAAAAGAATGTATCTCTTCAAGGTCTTGTATAATCTTAAGCGCTAGGTCATATCCTTCATCTGATATTTTTGCCCCATCAAGTTGAAAAAGAAAGCATTCTTTAACATCTCTCGCCGCTATTCCAATAGGGTCAAGATAAGCAAAACGTTTTCTTACCTTCTCATATTCTTCTTCACTAACATCTAGTTTTTCACACAAGACATCCATATCCCCTTCAAAAAAACCATCTTCATCAAGGTTTTCTATAACACTTTGGGCAATTTTCATAGAAAGAGGAGTGGGAAAGAGTGCACCATCCATCTGTTCATCTAAGACATCATATAAGGATTTTTTAGCAATAGTTAGTGCTTCTATTTGTTCAGTCTGAGAGTTTTTTGCCCCTTGACCATAAAGAATTTTCTTAGGAAGACGCTTTTCAAAGTTTTCTTCATATCCCGACTTCACTTCTATAAGAGGATTACCTTCTACAAAGGGAGACATTGCTTCTTCTAAATCCCCTAAAGAAGAGTGTAATATAGGCAACCAGTTTCTTAACGTTGAAGAGAGTTTTGTTTTAGATTCAACACCTTGGGAAGTTCTTAAGGCCATAATTTCTCCTTAGGAGAAATTGGGGAACAGTGAACATGGAACGGTAAACCCAAAGAGCAAGAGAAAAGAGATATTTTAAAAGCTTTAAATAAGTTCATTAAGTCTTCCTCCATTTACAATTTCCCTTTCACTATTTACCTGAATTTTAGTTCTTAAAATTTAAAGCTTTCGCCTAAATAATGACGTCTTACATCTTCATTATTAGATATCTCATCTGAGGTTCCCTCAGCTAAAAGTTCACCCGCTTTAATAACATAAGCCCTATCACAAACAGCTAAGGTTTCACGTACATTATGATCCGTGATTAAAACCCCAATACCAATTTCTGTGAGTTGATTGATAATACCTTGGATATCCATAACCGCAATAGGGTCAACCCCTGCAAAAGGCTCATCAAGTAAAAGAAATTTAGGCTTGTTGACTAAGGCTCTTGCAATCTCAACGCGGCGGCGTTCTCCCCCCGAAAGACTAACACCCTTTCTATGACGAATAGGCTCAATATTAAACAGGTCAAGAAGCTCATCTATACGTTTATACCTATCTTCTTCATTTTTTATATTCACCTCAGCGGCTACAAGTAAGTTATCTTCAACTGTCAAGTCCTTAAAGATAGAAGACTCTTGAGGAAGGTAACCAATACCCTTAACTGCGCGTTTATGAAGGGGAAGTTTCGAAATATTTTCATCATCAAAAAAGACTTCTCCCTGCGTTGCTTCAACCAGTCCACAAATCATATAAAAGGTGGTTGTCTTCCCGGCCCCATTTGGTCCAAGAAGTCCTACCACTTCACCACTTGCCACTTCAAGACTCATCCCACGTACAATAGGTGTCTTTTTAATGGTTTTTACTAAATTTACTGCTTTTAATGTATGCATGTATATACTCTTTTTTTATCTTGTTTATCTATTTTAATATGTAAAACAGGCATGCCTGCTGATACTAAAAACTCTCTTAGACTTTCATCTGCCCACTCTATAAGATGAAAGCCATCTTTTTCTAATTCTTCTAAAAGCCCTAAGGATAAAAAATTCTCTAAGCCCTTATTATAAAGGTCATAATGAAAAAGTTTTTCTCCATAAGACTGTTGAAGTGAAAAGGTAGGTGAGGTTACAGGGCCTTCCTCTCCTAGGTACTTAGCAAAGGCCTGAGTAAGGCTTGTCTTTCCTGAGGCAAGGTCACCTTCTAAGATAACTACACCTCCATCAGGCAAACTTTCATCTATCTCTTTAGCTAAGGCACTAAGTTCATCTAATCCTAAAACAAATGTTTTCATAGCTTTGCCGAGACCTTAATAACTTCATCTAGCTTCTTCTTTGCCTTTAAAGACAAAAGTGTTTCTCTTGCTATTTCTAAGCCGTCTTGAATGTCTCTGGCCATCCCCTCAACCATTAATGAACACGCGGCATTGATTAAGACAATATCTCTTTGAGCTGGCTGTGCTTGGTTATTAAAGATGTTATGTAAGATTTGGGCATTTTCTTTTGCCTCTCCACCAATAATAGCTTCAAGAGGGGCATGAGGTATACCAAAGGCTTGAGGGTCTATCTCAAACTCTTTAATACCACTTTCATCTAAACGCGCCGCGTAGGTAATATTAGAGATGCTTACCTCATCCATATGTTCACGTGAACTTACAACAAGAGCAGACTTAGATTCATTTATACGAAGTGCTTCTGCAATTTTTGGAACAAAGCTTTTATCAAAGACACCTAACATTGTTTTTTGTACACCTGCTGGGTTAGTAAGAGGACCTAGTACATTAAAGATAGTTTTCTCACTAATACTTTTTCGCACCGGCATAATAAATTTCATTGCAGGATGATGGTTCTGAGCAAACATAAAACAAAAGCCTGTTTCTTCTAAAAGTGAGGCAGACTGTTTAATATCTAAATCAAGTCTAACCCCAAGACTTTCAAACATATCTGCAGAACCTGACTTAGAAGTAACAGACCTACTTCCATGTTTGGCCACATAAGCACCCGCGGCTGAACATAACAGTGCCACCGTTGAAGAGATATTAAAAGAGCCTATCTTATCCCCACCTGTTCCAACCACATCTAAAAGACGTGGGCGAAGTTCTTCTACTATAGGTAAGGCAATGGCGTGTGAGCGCATTACACAAGCCGCCGCTGCAAGAACTTCTACAGGTGTATTTGCATCAAGCTTCATACTTAAAAGAAAGGCTCGCATCTCTTCATCATTCATTTCATGAGAAAAAAGACTTGTAAAGGCTGTTTTAGCTTCATTATAATTCATGATATTTCTTTTATGTATTTGTCTTGTTCTGATTTTGGTGTTGACTTCATTGTTGGTATTAAAAGTACAAGGTATTTTTTTGAACCCTTAAGATAAGCAAGTTCAATTTCATTACCTACTTCTACATTCTTACTCGCCTTAACGACTTTTCCATTAATAGACACTACCCCAGAAGAAATCATATCTTGAGCTACTGTACGACGTTTAGTAATGTTTACCGAGTTTAAAAATTTATCAATTCTCATATGTTTTTATCTTACTTTATATAAATGTTTTTAATATTGTAGGAAAAGGAAGCTAAAAGAAGACTAAGATACGCAAAAATTATTCCAATTTGTACTTAAGAGCACAAATTATTGTAAAAATATGACTAAAAACTATAGTTTATATTTGCAAAAGCTCTATCATTTGCCTTTATGGCTTCAAAATAAGCATTTGTACCACCTTGATAGAAAACAGCCCCAAGGTCAAGACTTAAAGCCTCTGCTAGCTCATACTCTCCCCAAACACGAACAAATCCGCCCTGATTAAAATCAGGTCCTAAGATATTAGCGAGGGCTGTAATTTCTAAGGTTTCATGCATAAAGTTTTTCGTGACACGAACAATAGTTTGAATAGTATTTTGTTCTTCAGAATCAGGTGCATTTTCCATCACATCTTCAAAAGAAAAGATATGTCTATTCGCTAGTTCTAAGGACATTGAGGTGTTTCTAAAGCCCATATATTCTAAGCCTAACAAGGTATCTAAACGGTTTTTTTCTTGTAAGGTTGTACTGTAGCGAAGACCATTTAACAAGGCAGCCTCACCCTTAATAAGCCAAGAGCCCTTAACCATATTAAAAGCCGTCCCCACCATATATATCTTCGAGTATACAAAGTTACTTAGAGTAGCACCTTCTTCAATAACATTTTCAGAGTGGTTGTCCTTATCAAATACATAAGCCCCGTAAAACGAAAGGTCCCAACCTGAAAAAACACCATTAGCTGCAAGGCCATACTGCATATTTTGCCAAGTACTTGAAGGCTCTATCATAGAAGGGGTTTGTTCGGGCTGATTAGGAGGTGTAATATCTTCTAATAAACTGCTGTCTGTTGGAAAAAATTCACTTCCAAGAGGAGGCGCAATAGAAACCCTGGCCTCAGCAATTATCATAGCCGCAATATCCCAATCACCCATATACCAGTCAAACTTTCCCATGGTAACAGGTAAACGAAGATACTCAATATCTGTAACACCGGGAAGTCTGTTATCTGTTGGATTAATCACATCTGTAATACGAATATTATCAGACTTCCCCCAAATAACAATTTGCCTGCCTGCTTTTAAATCAATGTCATCAGTTAAACGTCCTTGAATATAGGTATCATCAAAGCGAAGTTGAGTTCTGTACTGCTCTAAAACCTCAGAATTATAATCATTATGGTCGTATATGTCATATATCGCGTCATAATAAGCATCACCTGATATACGTATCTTCCAATTTGATGACAGCTTTTTATCAAACTGCAGATATAAAGAGGTTTGAGCTTGATTTATACCCGAATACTCAATCCCTTCAACCTCATGTTTTTCTACACCTACTGTTGTTTTAAAGGCAAGCTTTCCACTTAAACTTGATTTTCCAATGAGGTTTTCCAAAGCACTTATCTTAGCTTCAACATTACAATCTTGTCTAAGACCTTCACTATCCTTATCTGAGAAACCGTCTAAGTCCTCATCATCTGAAAATCCCGCAAGAGAATCATCTTCTTCACCAAAGCCCTCTAAATCCAAATTTTCTTCATCAACTGAACCCTCATCTGTAAACCCTTCAAGCTCATCATCTTCAGCAGTAAGACTGGCCATTATCATTACAGGAGAAGAAGCATCTTCACTAAATCCCTCAAGGTCAGCATCTTCTTCAAAGGTCTGTGTTCTTTGAACTTCTTTAAGGGGGGACTCATTACTAAAGGTAGCAATCACAACAGAAGGAAGGACAAGAGGTACCTCTTCTTTTTCCTTTACTAAGATAAGAGTAGTTATAACAAGAATCTTGCTAGTATTGTTTTCTTGTGAAATAGGCTTTGCTATAACTATAGCAGTACTTTTAAAACGGTTTTTTCGTGTTTGAACAATACTTGCATTTTTACGCATAGGAAGTATATTTTGAAGTTGTTCATTAGCCTTGGGAAAGCTATCATAACAACCACATCGAATCGACTTCGTATTCGTAAAACTTAATAATTCACAATGAGAAGGAGCAGAATCAATCTCTAGTCTTTCTGCATTTGAAATTTTTGCACTTTCTAATTGTATAGAATAACATAGACCCTTATCTAAGGCCATCAAAGAAGGAGTAGATAGAAGTAGCGCTAAAAATGAAGAACCTAAAACAGGTCTTGAAGTCTTAGATTTTCCACCCTGTATAGACATTTACTATATGCCTCTTTCTAGAGTACGAAGAGCAAAAAATGATTCTTTCAAACCTTGGTTGTATTTAATATTAGAAAATTCAAAGACTGTCTTATGAAGGGTCTTTTTACCCTTTTTAGTTACCATTTGCATCTTAGTAATGGTCCAGATATTATCAATTAATTCTAATCCTGTCACCTTCATATACTTAAGTTTTTTACCTTCTCTAACATAATTTAGAGCTTGAGTCGTTACATAATTATCTTGACGAATAAAAACAATAGACTTTGTATAACCTGTTTCTTCTATGGTCTTTTGTGTTTTAGGCCTTACAAAAATTTGCCAAACCTTATGTCCACCAACCTTTGTTTCTTTCATAATCTTATGGGTATAATCATCCACATTTCTAGAGGTCATATCTGAATAAGAAAAATCTGAACCCATAAAAGGCGCTGACTTATCAGAAGAGGCAATACGCTTTACCTTACGAAGTTCAGGAAGGTATAACCACTGGTCATCATCTCTTGCGCTGTCATCATAATCATAGGTTAAAAAAGCTGTTTCTTTAACATCCGCAGGGGCCATAAAGAACATGATTTGAAGTCTATCATCTCCCTTATCCTTATTAAAGGTCTGAACATCACGAACACGCTTGTTACCCGCCTTATCAATTAAGATCATTTTCATATCAGAGGTTGAGTTATCCCCATCATCTCTATCATGAGCAAGAACAGCTACCTCATATCCTGTAATAGCAAAAAGTGAAGAGGCACTTAAAAGTGCGATAAGTAGTAGTTTAAACATTTGATTTTTCCTTTACTGAAGAAAAATCTGCTTCGCAGACCGCCTCAGATTTTTTTGAAATAAGTTTAAGAAGCGCAGGCGCTAAGATAATATCAGAAAGAAGGGCAACAATAATTGCAGACCCGGCTAAGATACCAAAGTTAATTAAGTTGCTTAATGAGGCAAACATATATACATAAAAACCAAGGGCAAGAACGATGGTCGTAGCTATCATAGCTCTACCTGTTCCGAGCATAGTCTCACGTACAGAGTCTTGAACACTATAACCCTTATGCTGATAGCGCATATAGTTATGAAAGAAGTGCACCGTATCATCGACTGAAAGTCCAATAACAATTGCCCCTACAAGCATGGTAAACATATCAAGAGGCATACCCACCATTCCCATAAAACCTAGAGACATCGTTACAGGAAGTACATTAGGTATCATTGACACTAAACCAATCTTCACAGACCCAAGAAGTAAGACCATCATAATAGTAATTAAAACAAAGGCTATGATATAAGACTTCACCATAGAACTTGAGGCCGCCACAAGAGTACGTTTAAAGATAGGTACTGTTCCTGTAATAATGATACCTACATCAGACCCTAGCTCATCTCTTAAAAGCTTTTCAAGCTGGTTATATAAGACATCATATTGACCTGCTTCAAGCCAAGGAAGTTTAATCGTTAGTCTTGCCTTTGAAAACTGGGAATCAACAAGGTCTTCTAAGTCATCACTTCCACTGTTTTCAAAAAGTAAAAACTCTTGGGGAATAAGGGCTGAGTTCTTTGTTATTCTGTAATATTCTTCCTTATTTTCATGTAGGGCTCTGTGTATCTCTTTTAAAACTTCTGTAACCGACCAAGCCTTACCCACAAAGTATTCACCCTCATTAATCGCTTCAGCCTTCATTTTAAATGAATCAATTTTGTGTAAAAATTCTGAGCTATATAAGCCATTTTCCTTATGGGTATCAATAATAACTTCCATAGTAACAGAACCCTTAAGTTCTTTATCTACAAGTTCCGTTGAAATACGCACAGGAGAATCTTCAGGATGCCAAGACAAAGGGTCATGTTTAAACTGAATTTGCGTGATAAAGTAGATAAAGACTACAAATATCATAAGGGTTGCAAAGACAATACTTTTAGCATTATTTAAAGAAAAGCTTGCAAACCATTCTAAAACAGAATCCATCTTATTTGATCTTTGTAAGTCTTTTTCTTTAGCTGGCTTAATAGGAAGTAGTACTAAAAGTGCGGGTAAAAGCACTAAGGTATTAAACAAGGCAAGCATAACACCCGAGGCAGCAAAGATCCCAAGGTCTTTAACCGGAGCAATTTCTGCTGTTGCAAAAGACAAAAGCCCTGCTGCCGTGGTTAAAGAGGTCATAATAATAGGCAAACCTGAGTGTTCAAGTGCGCCAATAATAGCCTTGTTCTTATCATGGTTTTTATTATAATCTTTAAAAAATATTGCCAAGATATGCACGGTTGCACCAATACCCACCGCGAGTAAGAACGAAGGAAGGATTTGAGTTGGTACCGTAATAGGTGTGCCATTCATAGCCATCATTCCAATAATTGCCATGAGTGAAAGCATTACAACAAAAATAGGTAAAAGAACAGCAGAAACCCTTCTAAATACTATGAATAGAAATACCGCCATAATTAAGATAACAATCTTAATAAAACGTTTCATATCTGTACGCATAGACTCTTTAATATAATCATTTACCGCTAAAGAACCTGCCGAAAATATTTCAAAATTTTCCCCGCTGTACTTAGCCGCAATAGCGTCAGCAGCATGAATCATCTCAGCCTTAGACTTATCTGATAAAAAGTCTTGGTCTTCTTTACCAAAGTCATCTTCATCACCAAATCCATCAAGTGCGTCAGCAGACTCATCCACCTCATAGGTAGTAGGTTCAATGATAATAGTCGTTAGTGTGTAGCTTTCATTTAAAAGAAGGTCTTGATACATCTCACCCGTAATGGCTCTTTGCTTAATTTCTTCAAGTTCTTTAGCGTTTTGAGGCCAGTGCTTAAAAAGGTCATCAACGATAAGCATATCTCCCTCGCCTCTTGTATTTCTAGCATTTAAAAGGGTTTGAACCTCATTAATATGGGGAACATTATCTTCAATTTCGGCTTGAATCTTTTTAAGTTTTTCTAAAAACTCCATATCAAATACATTTTTAGTTTTAACCACAAGCATCATCACTTCATCTTGACCAAACTGCTTTTTAAATTCTGCATAATCAACTAAAGCCGGATCATTCTCATCTAAGAAACCTTCAATAGAAGTATCCATAGTAATACTAGGAATTTGTGAAATAAACACAAAACTCAAGGCTACAATGAAGATAATTATTTTCTTAGGATGCACTGTAATAAGTTCACCCATTTTTTCTAACACTTTTTCTACCTTAGTACGCCAGTTCATATTTTCCCTTTTACTCTAAACCATCAGGCTGCGGTGAACCTTTTAATGGTTGAATTTCTTTATTTAGTCCTATACGTTTAGGTAAGGGCTTTAACATATTCACGCGGTTAAGCATAGGGTCTACCGTATGGTTTGGTAGGGTTTGAAGATAATGTGCTACTACTTCAGGCGCGTCTACTATGCCACCACGTCTTGTTTTAAGCACCTTGATTTTAAGTGCCTTCATACGGTTAATAAGACCCGGATCATCCATATACCAGTATCCACCAATACTGTACATTTTTTCTCTGTCTACCATTTCGCCATTAACTTTTAA
>NVXJ01000006.1 GCA_002733885.1 Arcobacter sp.
CAAGACAAGGTCAATTTTAAAATAAAGCTTATTGGTTACCCCTCTGAGTTAATGCAAGTTCTTATTAATATCTTCAATAATGCAAAAGATATTTTAGAAGAAAAAGATTTGGCTAAAAAATATCTACTTATCTCCATGAGTAAGACATCCACACACATCATCATTAAGGTTTATGATAACGCCGGTGGAATCTCAAAAGACCATTTGTCTTCTATCTTTGATCCTTACTTTACAACAAAGCATAAGGCTCAAGGAACAGGCATAGGTTTATATATGAGTAAAGAAATGATTGAAAAACATATGAAGGGTTCTTTAACTGCGAGTAATAGATCATTTGACGTAGATGGAACAGAATACATAGGAGCATGTTTCACTATAGCCTTACCATACAACTAAACAACTTACACTCGATAAAACATCACTACTTTTAAAACCCATTACACTAATAACAAAAGCATAATCATTTGATTAGTATATCCCTGAATATTTTCTATGCTTAAGTAATATATATGATGATTTTTCATTTGAAAAGAAGAATAAAAATTTAAAAAAAGTTTAGATTTAGTGTAGATTGTGAAGAAGGTTTACTGAGAAGCGTACAAATTGTACGCCGAAGTGAAGCTTCTGCGCAAGATGCGCTGAAACTAGACTTTTTGACTAGTGACAGCCACATCCTGTGCCACATGACTCGCCAGATGGCTCTGGTGCCTTCGGAGCGGCAGCAGCTGCTCCACCTGTAGAACAAGCAGATACACCTGGAGGAGTATTTGGTTGAACACTAGCGTTATCAACACCACCAGCTGCATTAATTTCTTCAATCTTAGCCCAAATAGTTTCGGCTGCGATCATGAAACGTTTTGCAGACTCAGAGTCTGGTTGAGCAAAAACGATTGGCTTACCTTCATCTCCACCTGTACGGATTGATGGCTCGATAGGAATTTGAGCAATAATCTTAGTATTGAATTCATCAGCCATAGGCTGAGTCGTTCCCTTACCAAAGATATCATACTCAACACCTGTATCTGGAGCGATGAAACCTGACATGTTTTCAACGATACCAGCAATAGGGATGTCCAGTTTTTTGAACATATCTAATGAACGACGTGAATCATCAAGAGATACTTTTTGAGGTGTAGTTACTGTAATACCAGCAGTTACGGGAACCGCTTGAGCAAGAGACAGTTGAGCGTCACCTGTTCCTGGTGGCATATCAATAACTAAACAATCTAACTCAGACCATAAGATATCTCTTAAGAACTGTTCAATTGCCTTCATAATCATAGCTCCACGCCAAATTAGTGCAGCGCCATCATCCATAAGTGAACCCATAGACATCATTTCAACGCCATAAGCTTGAAGTGGAATAACTTTCTGACCTTCAATTTGTGGTTTAACACCTTCTAAACCCATCATACGAGGGATGTTTGGACCATAAATATCAGCATCTAAAAGACCAACCTTAAGTCCTTGTTTTGCAAGAGAGATAGCGATATTAACAGCAGTAGTTGATTTACCAACCCCACCCTTACCTGAAGAAATCATTAAGAAATTCTTCACGTGAGGTGCAATATTTTTACCCTTAGAAGAGCCTTCTCTTGGTATTACTGGAGCGTTAATTTTGATAGTTGCTTCAGAAGCACCTGCCATTTTAAGTTCAGTTATTGCTTCTTCTTTAATTTGTTCTGCTACTTCAGGAGCTGAAGATGTAACTTCTACATCAACGCTTACCTTAGTACCATCAATTGTGATGTTTTTAACAAAACCAAAGGCTACGATATCCTTAGAGAATCCAGGATAAGTAACTTTTGATAATGCGTCTTTTACTATTTGTTCAGTCATAATTTTTTTTCCTTTATAAGATCTATATTTTATACAAGAAAGGGGCAAAGCTCCTTTCTCTACGTTAACACTAGGTTTTACTCAGCCTAACGCACACACAGACAAGCCGTGCTTTCTTTTTATATTAGCAACAGGGTTGCTACTTTATTCTTGTTCAGCTAAAATGAATTTCTCTTTAGCCTTAGCGGCTGCTTCATCAGCAATTCTTTGAATTCCTTCTGGATTTGCCATAATTTCTTGAGTAATCTTGTAAGAACAAAATTTTGGTCCACACATAGAACAAAATTCTGCTTCTTTGAAAACATCTTGAGGAAGTGTTTCATCATGATATTCTCTGGCTCTGTCGCCATCAATTGAAAGTTCAAATTGCTTTTCCCAATCAAATGCATAACGTGCATCAGACATTTCATCATCAATGTCACGTGCGCCAGTACGACCACGAGCAATATCTGCTGCGTGTGCTGCAATTTTATAAGCAACAATACCTTCACGAACATCTTCAGCATTTGGAAGACCTAAGTGTTCTTTTGGTGTAACATAACAAAGCATTGCTGCTCCATGCCAACCACCAATAGCTGCACCAATTGCAGAAGAGATATGATCATATCCTGCTGCAATATCTGTAACTAATGGCCCAAGAATGTAAAAAGGAGCTTCATGACAAAGTTCTCTTTGAATCTTCATGTTACGTTCAATTTGATTTAAAGGAACGTGACCCGGTCCTTCAACCATAACTTGAACATCTCTTTCCCAAGCTCTAAGTGTAAGATCACCAAGCACTTTAAGTTCGCCTAGTTGAGCATCATCTGATGCATCCGCTAAACAACCAGGACGAAGTGAATCTCCAAGAGATAAAGAAACATCATACTTAGCACAAATGTCTAAGATCTCATCATACGCTTCATAAAAAGGATTTTCTCTATGGTAATGCATCATCCATGCAGCCATTAAAGAACCACCACGAGATACGATACCCATCTTACGTTTTGCAATGTTTGGCATAGTTTCAAGTAAGAAACCTGCGTGGATTGTAAAGTAAGAGACACCTTGTTGTGCTTGACGTTCTAAAACATCTAACATTTTTTCAATTGTTAAATCTTCAATCTTGTCATTACAATCAGCAATGATTTGATAAATTGGCACCGTACCAATTGGGATTTTTGAATTAGCAATAACGTTTATACGAATATCATCTAAATCACCACCTGTTGATAAGTCCATAGCTGTGTCAGCCTTGAACTTTTGAGAAACTTTAATCTTCTCAACTTCATCAGCAACATCTGACGCTAGTGCAGATGAACCGATGTTTGCATTAATCTTACAAGATGCTGCAATTCCGATTGCCATTGGCACAAGGTTTTTATGATTTACGTTTGCTGGAATGATCATACGACCCCTAGCAACTTCACTTCTCACCAGCTCTGGTTCTAACTTTTCAATCTTAGCAACATATTCCATCTCTTCAGTAATAATGCCTTTTTTTGCATAAAACATCTGTGTACGGACTTTATCGCCTTCTCGTTTCTTTAACCATTCTGTTCTCATAAAATTCTCCTAAAAGTTTCTATATTTACTAAACGCGATTCTACTCACTTAATAGTAAGTATTTCGTAATAATAAATATCAAGTAAAACAATTTTAACTTTACTTAAGTTAAGCCAAAACCCTCTTACATAATAAGGTCTTGAAAAAATGAATTTTTCAAGATATATTTTCCGAAATGTAACACAAACAAGTTAAAAGAAAGCTTTGTGAGTGTATAATTTCGTAACACCTGTTACAAATAGGAGCATTTTTGTCCGATTTAACACTTATTTTGCTTGCAGCGGGCAATTCTACGCGTTTTTCACGCCCAATCAAGAAACAATGGTTAAGAATTGGACATCAACCTTTGTGGCATTTTGTTACATCTGAGTTTGAAAAAACGAAACTTTTTTCAAAGATTATTATTGCTTCTCATAAAGATGAACTTGAGTATATGAGATCATTTTGTGGGCACACTATTATTGAGGGTGGATCTACCCGCCAAGCATCCTTAAAAAATGCACTTAAAGAGGTAGACACACCTTATGTAATGGTAAGTGATGTAGCGAGGGCTTGTCCTCCTAATGAACTTATCCATAGGCTTATACAAGCAAGACAAAGTGCGGACTGCATTGTCCCTACCCTTGGTATGAGTGATACAGTTTCATTTGAAGGCAAGACTATAGATAGAAATAAGCTTCGCAGGATTCAAACCCCGCAAGTTTCTAAAACAGATGTACTAATAAATGCTCTACATACACAGGATGAGTTTACAGATGAAAGTTCTGCCATCCTTGCTGCGGGTTTTACTCGAATAGAAGTTGCAGGAGATGAGGATGCGCATAAGCTTACTAAGGTAAGTGATATGAAGAAGCTTCCCTGTCTTAAAGCACCTTCTACTGATACTTTAATAGGTAATGGATTTGATGTTCATGCCTTTCAAGAGGGTAAAAAAATGTTCTTAGCTGGGGTTGAAATTGACTCTAGTTTTGGCTTTAAGGCGCACAGTGATGGGGATGTTGCCATTCACTCATTAATAGATGCACTTTTAGGTGCAGCGGGTATGGGTGATATCGGAACACTTTTTCCTGATAGCGACGATGCTTACAAGGATATAGACTCTAAATTACTCTTAAAAGAGTGTGTTAAAAGGTTACATAATTGTGGTTTTGTCATCATTAATGTTGACATTACTATTATTGCACAAACCCCAAGATTAGCGAAGTATAAGATGCAAATGCGTCGTGTACTTAGCGAAATCTTATGTATCGAAACGTTTTTATGTAATGTAAAAGCAACAACAACAGAAAAACTAGGCTTTACTGGCCGTGAAGAAGGCGTTGCTGTACAAAGTAGCGCAAGTTTGAAATATCTAGACTGGACTAAACTATGAAAATATTAATTATCGAAAATGAAATTTACCTTGCGCAAAGTATTGCAGCAAAATTAAGTGACCTCGGACATGTATGTGACTTAGCATCATCTACTAAAGATGCACTGCGTAATGAACCTTATGATGTTGTACTATTATCAACTAATATTTCGGGACAAGACTTTTATCCTGTTATTAATGCTTATAAAAACTCTGTTGTTATCTTAATGATCTCATATGTTTCTAATGATACTGTCTCTAAACCTCTTAAAGCAGGTGCAAAAGACTACATTCTAAAACCATTTATGATTGAAGAACTCATCCGTAAAATTGATCATTTTCAAGACTATGAACAGTTAAAGCGTCAAAATGCAACCTTTCAAAGGTATATTGACCATTCATTTTCATCCGTTAATGTAGAATGTGAATATGAAAAATCAGACCTTCCTATCTTTGTGTTTTCAAATTACCAAAAATACGCGGATGCCTTTGCCTTTAAATTATTAGCTCGTTGTAAGGCTCCTTTGAACTTTATCTCCCTAGCTAATTTACGAACCCTAGATGAGATTGCAAACTTAAACCCTGAAACACTTACTTACATTACAGATTTTCAAGCGCTTAAGAAAACAGACAAGGCTCCTTTCTTAGAATTAATAGCAGGTAAAAGTGTTATTGTTTCAAGTACAGACATCATTGAAGAAGTACCTTTTAAAACGGTTGAGATGAAAAGTGACAATAAGGTTATCGAACAAGGTGATATTTTACCAATTGAAGATTATGTCAAATACATTGTTTTAAACTATCAACATAAATTTCCTGACACTGAACTTTCTAAAAAGTTAGGAATCTCTAGAAAAAGTCTATGGGAAAAGAGAAAAAAATATGGAATCATCAAGAAAAAATAAAGAGCTACACTTAGATAAAGAAGCGGCATCAGCCCTTTGTCTACTTAGTGCAGGACTACTTAGTCCTGTTACCACTCTTATGAACAAGACTGAAACCCTTGAGGTTATAAAAACAGGTCTCGTTAATGAAAAAACCTTTCCCTTCCCTTTTATACTTTCTCCTGGTGGAAAAATGAATGAAGAAGTTCTTAAAAATGCTAAAAAAGGTGATAGATTAGAGCTCTTTGTTGATAAAGAAGCTTATGGACATCTCATAGTTGACGAAATTTTTGAAATCAACCCTAGAGAAAGAGTAAGACAAATTTATGGAACAGACGACCTTTCTCACCCTGGTGTCAAAAAGATTTTTGAACGCTTAGGGAAGTACGCTATTAGTGGTAAGTATGATATTATAAACAGTAGCTTAAATAAGAATAAAGAGCTTATTAATGAAGCAAAGGCAAGAGTCAATGCCAAGCACACCACAGCAATGATGATGGCTGCAAACCCTTTACACAGAGCGCATGAACGTTTAATAAGACAAACCCTGGATAAAACAGACCTTATTGTAATCTTCTTACTTAAACCTTACCATGAAAATGATCTTATTTATGAAACGCGCCTTGAGACTCTAGATTATTTTATTAATAACTTCTTACCTAAAAATCGTGTTGTAGTTATTCCACTTGAACAATCTTATATCTTTGCGGGGTATAATGAAGTTTTAATAGACGCTATAGTAGCGCAAAATTATGGGTGTAACTGCCTTACTATTGGTCAAAACCATGCGGGTGTAGGTATGTATTATGATCAAAATGCCCATAAGTCTATTGTAGATAGACTTGTTGGAACCAACATAGAAATATCTATTGCGGCAGAATATGTATATTGTAATGAGTGTAAAACCCTTGTTTCAACGAACACCTGTCCTCATGGTCAGCATCATCATATTAATTATCATTCGGAGTCTATCTTAGAACTTTTAAAAATAGGACTTTTGCCTCCAGCTGTGTTAATGCGAAAAGAGATTTCTGCCTTAATTTTGGCCAAATTATTTCCTGATCGCTTTAAGAACTTAGAAAAACTTTATTATGATATCTTGCCTATCACAGGTCTTTTAGAAGAGCATAATGAACAAGATTTTTACATAGAGCTTATGAAGCTTTATCAGACTACATCACTTACGTGATATGGAAAATAGTAGAAAGGAAATGGGATGCTTGGCTAGAAAGAAAGAGCAAGTGTTCTAATCTATTTGCCATTTTCCACAAGCGAAGCGATCTATTACCCATTTTTTACAAAGGAAAAAATATATGAATTGGTTTTTACTTACCGTTGGATACAGCGGAACATCACCTAAGGCTCCAGGAACTGTTGGCTCAGCAGTATCACTACTTTTAGGCCTAGTGATACTTACATACTTTGACACAACAACACTTTTCCTAGCTGCTATGTTAGCAACTGTTGCAGGATATAAACTTGTTAATGATTATGAAGCACAAGGGGGAATTCATGACAATAAACACATTGTTATTGATGAACTTGCAGGGATGTGGATAGCAATGTCTATTGCAGGCGCTGTTTTTATGAATGAAACACAAACTTCATTTTCAATTCCTTTAGAAGCATATAGTGATTATATAAGTCACTGGACTATATGGATAGCCATGTCTCTTAGCTTTGCAACATTTAGGTATTTTGATATAGCTAAGCCTTCTATTATCGGTCGTATAGATAGAGCTTCTAAGGGTGGTCTTTCCGTTATGGGAGATGATGTGGTTGCTGGGGTAGCCGCTGGTATCGTAACCGCCTTTATAATGAAACTTCTATTTATGTATCTTGGAAATATTTAATGGCACGACGCTCAAATAGCAGAGGTAATGCCTCTGGACCAAAAAAAAATTCTCAGAATCCAAACTCTAACTCTGCTAAGGCTAGAAACCAACATAAACAAGGTTCTTCTAAGGCCAAGGCAGCAAGTGTTGAAATTTATACCGCTTCGTTTTGCCCCCATTGCCAGGACGCAAAAATGTATATGCAAGTTAATAAGATAAAGTTTATAGAACATAATCTAGACCGTTCTAAGGGCGCTGAGAAAAAGTTCCTAGGAATGGGTGGAAAAAAGATTCCCTTACTTGTGGTAAAAGGAAAGATTCTTCGTTCATGGAATCAAGAAGCCTTTGAAAAGGCCTATAAGGCTTAACGACCACGGCTTCTATTACTTTTTACTACTGTTTTTTGATTGTTTCGTTATTTTTTTCTTTGGTTTTAAAAGCTTTGACTTTTTTATACTCTTTTTAATTGAACCCTTCTTGATTGGTTTCTTTACAGCTACTTTTATCTTCTTCAAAACACTCTTTTTACTTGATTTTTCTTCAAGCTCTTTAAGTCTAGATTCAAAACCTTGCATAAGCTCTTTCATTGTATATAGACTCTTAGTAATATCTTCACATCGATTTAGCATAAAATTATCAACACGTATTGCGTACGTCTTTTCTTTTTTCTTTGCGGTTACTAAACCATCTTTTATCATCTTATATACTGTCTTATCACTTTTATCAATAAGCTTGGCATAGGCCTTTACTGTAATATATTTATAGTTTTTTTCTTCCAGCATCTTAAATCCCTTTTTTATTTTTATCTAAGACATTATAATAAATAGACTTAGACACATAAGCATTACCCTATAAACACAATTTCACCACAATTACCTTTTATACTCTATTTATCAAACAACAAGGGTTCTTCTTCACAGACCTATTAAAGGATTTAAAATGCAAAGTATTTATTTAATAGACCACACCGGGAAATTCAGAGGTTCATTCCCAAATATCCGTAATGCAAAAAATTTCGCTCATCATGAACATATCAATAATTATTTTTTAAAAAAGATACAAAAACAAACAGCTTCAAAATAGCAAGTTAAACTTTTTATTTTAAATATAAAATATATAAATAAGGGTACAAAATGCAAACAGATTATTATACAAATGGTATAGATATTATTTCTATCATAAAGAAACAACGTTCAAGTTACCTGGTAAAAGATGCTAAAGAACATACACTTATACTAAGTAATCTTAATGGTTATAGACTTTTAGGTGATAATAGAAGTATAAAAGATTGGTATAAAGATTCTAAAAAGTATTTAAAACAACATCCCTTAGCTGCATTTTTAGCAGGATTAGGTGTATTTTTTGGATTAACTAGCTTTTAGTGTAATCCCTTAGTAATAATAAAAACATACAATTTTAAAAAGGATATTTCATGATTAATGTAAAACTTCTCAACAACTCTGGAGAACTCGTTAAACTGTTTCACTCAGTTAAGTCAGCCTATAGCTACGCTGCTAAAGGTCATATTGAAAATTTTTCTATTCAAACAACATTAATCAGGGGATAAGATAGCTAAAGATGATTTTAGGTCTTTTTCATCTTCTCTTCAATCTCATCAATTAACTTTTGAGCCTCAGCGGCCTCAAGTATCCCTTCATGTTTCATCTTCCATATTAAAGAGCGTTCATGGTTTAAGATAAGTCTTTGCGCTGAACTTTTTTGTAAAGAGTTCAAAACCTCAGCACAATTTTCTTCTATACTTTTTGTAAATTTAATGGCTGTTTCTTTATTTTTGTTTATCATTATTTGTATTTCTTCTTCTAATACCTTAGAATGCGCTAGCGCATTAATATGCTTAGCCATCTCATCTTGAGCTTCAACAAAGCCTCTTGATATATCATAAGCCAAGGAAAGTTGCTTAAATTCCCAGATCTTAATCTGCGTAGATATCAAAGGAAGAGAGCGTATCCATTGAGGGATTTTTGGTAAGGAAAAGATTTTTGATAAGGAAGGCCTTGGAAAGATTATAGGTTCATTGTCTAAGGCTATTTCAACCGAGGTAGACAAGGTCTTGGCCGCTTGTCTTCCAATATAGCCTTTCTCAAACTGCTTCCAATAAGAATTTCTTTCAATTTCTAAAAGCCGTCGCATAAGAGCTACATTTAGGTCTTCATTTACTTGTTCATCTTCTGCATTATCTTTATTAATATAAGAAACAAGTTCCTTTTGAGAAAGTGTACTGAAAAAAATATTCTCTTTAAATTTCAAGATAAACTTTTCCATCTCTTTATGCACACTATCCGCTGCTTTTTCCACCGAGGCTGCCTTAGCAGGGGGAAGTTTATCAAGTCCTAAAAGCTTTAAAAGTGCTTCCATGGAAGAGCCATTAAAGACTATGGTTAAAACAACAATACCTGCGGTCAGAAACAAGACCTGCTCTGAAAACTCAGCAGAAACCGAACTGTCTTGAGAAAGACTAAGTGCCATAGATAAAGAAACTGCTCCACGTAAACCACCCCAAATTAGTACCGTTGCCTTTTGTCTTGTAATGCCCACACCTATTCGCTTTAAAACAGGCATCAAAATCACTACAGAACTCGTGCGAATAAGTAATAAAAGTATATATAAGGCACCCAGTTCAGCCCACATTCTAGGGTTATCAAAATTCACATGTAAGACAATGACAATACCAACAATTAGAAAAATCAAGGTGTTTGCCATATACGCCATCATCTCCCAAAACTGATGTAAGAAATGTGTAACCTCAGGCGATATCTTTGTTCGGCCTAAGGTTGAATACATCAATCCCAAAGATACTAAAGACACAACACCTGAAACATGTAAGCCCTCTGAAACTATAAAGGCTATATAAGCAGCAACTACAGACAGCGTAATCTCAACTAAGGCCTGATTAAAGAGTCTTCCTATTATCCAAAGTGTTAGCCATCCTACAAGAGCGCCAATAAAAATTCCCATAAAAACAATTCTAAAAAAGTCAAAAACTACTTCAAAAGAATTAAGTTCCGCTGTTTGACCTAAGGCAAAGCCATAAAAAAGTGAGAAAAATACAATGGCGGTTCCATCATTTAAAAGAGACTCCCCCTCTAAAAGTGTCTCAAGTCTTTTTCGAGAACTTTTTTCTTTTAAAAGAGCAACAACAGCCACGGGATCTGTTGCCGAGATTAAGGCACCAAAGAGCAAGGCAAGACCTATACTCCACGAAAAAAGCCAAGAGACTGCAAAGGCAGTTAACACCATGCTAATAATAAGGCCAAAGACTGCCAAAACAATAATCTGAGGGGCGATCCTAAAAAATAGATGTGGTTCCATTGAGTAAGCCGATTCAAAAATTAAAATAGGTAAGAAAAGAAATAAGATAAGGTGAGGATCAATATCGGCCACCACTCTTATCATATGAGACAAGACACCTTCTTCAAGCCATGAATACTTTTCAAAAAAAGCGATACCAATACCCAGAAGAAGTAAGATAACAGTATAGGGAAGTTTAGAATTTTGAAAAAAACTTTTCACTAAGGCACCTAAAAGTAGAGAGCCAATAACAAAAAATAAAACAATAACACCCTCATGATGCATAAAAGGCCCCTTCGCCATTATTAAATCTTACATCAACAAATATTTAATAAAACTAAAAAAATTAAGCTAAAATCGCTAAAATTACCTTAACTAATTTTGAGGGTTTTTAATGGCATACTTTTTAACGGTTGATGCAGGTACAGGTAGTGGTAGAGCCATTATCTTTAATACAAGGGGTGAACAAGTCTCTATCTCCCAACAAGAATGGTCTCACCTTAGTGAAGAGGGTGTTCCTAATTCTATGAGCTTTGATACTTCTACAAACTGGGAGATTATTTCAAAGTGTATCAAAGAAGCCATTTCAAAGGCCAATATAAAAGCAGATGAAATAAAGGCTGTTACGGCTACAAGTATGCGTGAAGGTATTGTTCTTTATGATTCAGACAATAATGAATTATTTGCAATGGCTAATGTAGATGCAAGAGCAGATAAAGAAGTTTCTTTTATCAATAAGACTTATCCCCATCTTGAAAAAGAGTTTTATGAGCTTAGTGGGCAAACCTTTGCTTTGGGTGCACTTCCTCGGCTTTTGTGGGTAAAAAACAATAAGCCTCATATTTATGAAAGAACAACAAATATCTCTATGATTAGTGATTGGGTACTGGCTAAACTTTCTAATGTCATTGCCTGTGATCCTTCTAATGCAGGAACAACAGGTGTCTTTTCTCTCTCAAAACGCCAGTGGGATAAAACAATGGCTAAAAAATTAGATATCAAAGATGACATTTTTCCCCCCGTATATGAGACAGGTACACAAATAGGAGAGGTAACAACCCAGGCTTCTAAACAAACAGGACTGGTAAAAGGCACCCCTATCATTATGGGAGGGGGAGATGTTCAGCTTGGTTCAGCAGGTCTTGGCGTAGTTGAGCCAAATCAAGTCGCTATTTTAGGTGGAACCTTTTGGCAACAACTTGTTAACATGGATAAGCCTATGGTTCATCCTAATATGGATATACGTATTAATCCTCATGTCATTGAAGGAATAACCCAGGCCGAAGGAATTTCTTTTTTTTCAGGTATGGTCATGCGTTGGTTTAGAGATGTCTTTTGTGAATCAGAAGTACTTGAGGCTAAAAAAAGAGGAATAGACCCCTACTCTCTTTTAGAAGAGTTAGCTTCAAAGGTTCCAGTTGGTTCTAATGGAATACTTCCTATTTTTTCTGACACCATGAAGTACGGAAAATGGTATCACGCCGCACCCTCATTTTTAAACCTTTCATTAGAAACTACTTCTAAGGCGGCAATGTTTAGATCCTTAGAAGAAAATGCTGCCATTGTCTCTATGCTAAATTTAGAATCTATCTTTGAGTTTACAGGGGTAAACACAGATACTATAACCTTTGCAGGAGGGGCATCTAAGGGTGCTCTATGGTCACAGATACTTTCAGATGTAACTCAAAAAGAGATAAAAATTCCCCGCGTTAATGAGGCAACTGCCTTAGGTGGAGCCTTCGCCTGTGGCGTCGCGACAGGTGAATATGATAGTATTGCCCAGGCGTCTAAGGCCTTAGTCAAATGGGAAAAAACGTATACTCCTAAAATTTCTAATAAAGACTTATATCAAGACGTGGCGAGTAAATGGAAAGAAGCCTATGCCTCTTCTTTAAGTCTAGTAGATAAGGACATCACTACTTCAATGTGGAAAGCACCCGGACTTTAGATATAATCGTAAAAAATTTTAGGAAATATAATGACAATTACTAAGAGTGTAACCTTTATTGCTAAACCTGATGGCATTGAAAAAATGAAAGAATTATTAACTGCGATGGTTGAACCTTCAAAAAAAGAAGACGGCTGTTTATTTTATGAGATTGTTCAGTATGAAAATCAAAAAGAAAGATTTATGGCAGTTGAGACATGGAGAGATGAAAAGGCTCTTGATGGGCACAAGGCATCAGAACATTATAAGGTTTATAAGTCTTCTTATGAACCTTACTGTGAAGATAAATATACAGATGAATTGGAAGTTCTAGGCTAATACAAAGGCAGAGGAAGGGTGTTTTATTGGTAACAGACTGTCCTTAAGGAATAGTCTGTTTAAGTTTACTTCTTTTTAGCTACTGTTTTCTTCTCGAGAGATTTTTTTGGAGTAGCTGCTTTTTTAATTACTTTTTTAGCTGATTTTTTAGCTATAGACTTCTTCGTTACTTTTTTCTTTAAAATCTTTTTAATAGCTTTTTTAATAGCTTTTTTTGTTGTTGACTTTTTAGCCACTTTTTTAACGATCTTTTTAACTACTTTTTTCTTTAATGCTTTTGCCATCTTATATCCTTCAAAGTTTCATAAGAGATAATCACCTCTTATCTTTAGTATAAAACTTATCATCTTAACATTCACTAAAAAATATCATTTATGTCTGTTTGGAAACATTTTGATTACAATGTAATCAAAGGGCTATTTCTTATGTCCATGGCCTGTTCCACCGGTTCTTTTAACGAGGTCTTCCATAAACTCTCCCCCTATATTATAAGCCTCACCAAAACCATAGGTTGCCTCACCATACTCAGTTTTTAACTCATATAAGTTAAAATCGCTCATGCCCATTAACATCCCAACCATATCTTCTGAGAACTTTGTTTTGAAAACATTCATAACACTTGTAAATTTGTCTTCATCTTTTTGAATCATTTTAGATGAGCATTGTAAAGAAACTCGTTTTCTTGCAAAAATCTGTTCTGCCTTGTCCTCGTCTTCTATAAATACAAGCGAAGTACTTGGAGTTCTTTGAAGATTAATAGCGTGTTTAGCAACATTTGAAATAAAAATATAAAACCTATGGTCTAGGTGAACAAAGGGTGCGTAAGAACCAAAAGGCAAGCCCTTTTCATCTAGGGTTCCTATTACTACTGATTGAAAATCTTTTATAAAGTCTAACATCTATTTTCCTTTACTTTTACACAGCTTTCTAAAGAAACTTTTCATTTTATGAAACCGCTTTCGCTAGTTTTGCTTGTTCTAATTCCCAGTATTCCATATCGAAGATATCAGAAGGGCTTAAAGACTTCCACCCGCCCATATTTTGGGCTAAGGTCATAGCTGAAATAGTATGGGAAATAATATCAAATATAATGTCCACTTCTTTTTTGTCTTTTCCAAGAGCAACAAATCCCACCCCTTTGATAATCGCGTAACGAGGTGCAAGGTCTAGCATTATTTCATCTTTAGCATGGGTTTTAAAATACTTCTTATAACGGGAAGTAAAAGCAGACAATCCTTCTTCGATATTATCAGCTATTATCGCAGGAAAGGGTTTGGTTCGAATAACATGTTCAGGAGTTAAAGGTCCATTTTTAAAAATATCATCTAAGTTATCAAAGTTTGAAAAGCTAACCGCTTCTATAGATGAGCCAAATCGCATAACAATATCACAGCCTCTTAGTTTTGAAACCTCAGACTTTAATTCATCTTTAAAAGAGTCATCTAACTTACAAAAACTTTTTGAGAATCTTAATTCTTTAGAAACTGCATTTTCTTGTAAATAGACTTCTGCCTTATTTACAATAGCAATCATCTTCTCATAAGCTATCTTCGCATCATCATCAAAGGAGAAAACACCATGATTAAGTAAAATCAAGCCGTCTAAACTTTTCCAATCTACATCTTTAGTTTGCTCATAAATTTCTTTTGCCAAAACAAAGCCCGGCATAACATAGTCTATAAGGAGCATATTTGAACCATATAGTTCTTTTAATCTCTTTTCACCTTCTGGAGTATTTGAGATAGTAACCACTGCGTCAGCGTGAGTATGATCAACATACTTAAAAGGGATTATGGCATGTAAAATGGCTTCAATTGAAGGATTAGGTGAGCTTTTATCTTCAAGTGCTTCTCTTTGTTGCGCCACCATATCCGTATCTGAAATATAATCCAGTTTGGCCATATCTATAAGTGTTTCTAAGTCAACACCGGGAAAGCCTGCTTCTTCTATGGTATCAAGATTCCAACCACTTCCTTTGACATAAAGTTTGCCATCTATCTTAACAGAGGTATTTCCACCACCATGTAAGACAAGGTTCATATCCTTACCTAAAAGCTGAGAAGTATATACTCTCATTTTTAAGTCAGTTGTACATTTTGTTGCATAATTATTGCTAAAAGTTGATTTCATATATTGCGTCCTAATTCTAGTTGAGCAATAGTAGCATATTTTAGGGAGGGTAGAGGTTTAAAACATAGGCAATGCCTATAGGACACCTCTTAAAACCCTATACTTACTCAGAAACTTTTTAAAGCGTGAGATTGTGAAAGTATTTTCTTGAGTCATAGCCGTAGCTCTGGCGATATAGAAACTTGTGCAAGATTACGCTTTAAAAAGCTTTCCATAGGACGATACAAGAAATTTACTCTTATTTCGTTGGGTACGATTGAAGCTATTCATAGCTCCTGCGCGTACCCGCCTCATAATAGCAAACTTCTTGTATCGCTGAGTGAGTATAGGGTTTTTAGAGGTGCCCTATATTTTAAATGAAGAAAACTTAAGCTTGTGCGTAAAGTTCTTTTTCACGTGCAATTAAGATATCTGCTAAAAAGAAATATGCTTCTTTCCATGCATTAATAACATCTTCAGTTGCTGCTTCACCAAGAATATCCTTGATAGCACCTAAAAGAGATACGCCTACCATTGGGTAATGCTCAGGTTTAACCTTAGCAGAGATATGTGTAGCTGCCATTTTTTCAACTGCCTTAGAAAGTGCTCCTAGGTTATCAATATTTGCTGCGTAAGCTGTAATTGCGCCTGCTAATTTTTTGTGTTGATCACCTGCAGCATTTTCAAAAAGTGATTGAGTTTCTGGAAAGTCAGCAAAAAGAATTTCATACATACGAGTAGTGATTTTTTCTGCATTCTGCGCTACTGCTGGAGCAGTTGCTTTAACGATATCTATAGTTGCTTGGGATAATGACATTTGAATCCTTAATATATTTGTTTTGTGGAATTGTACTAAAAGTTTAATTAAAATAATTTAAGTTTATAGTATTATAATTTATATTAAGCTAAACACATCACGTATTATTTTTGTTTTTTGAATACTAGGATTATCCCTAATTTTCTTTTCTTCTTCTGATATTTTAATAAAAAGACCATCTATAGCTTTTCTTGTGACATAATTATCCAGGTCTTTTGGTGGTGCATATTTGTCAAGTCCAAATGATGAACCTGTCTTTAAAAGTGCATCATGGTAAGGTATAGACTTTTTATTATCTTCGTAAGAACTTCTGACTTTTGTATAATAATAACTTACCTTGTTTTCATCCATCATCTTTTTTACAATAGGCTTTATAAGTTTTTCTAAGTCATTGTATGAGCTATTTTTAAAATATCTACTTAAGGCCTCATCATCACTAGAAAGTATCTCCTGTGCATCTTTAATACTCATCTTTTTAATGCTACTAAAAAATATATCTACTGTTTTTGGAGCGGCAGAAGTAGCCGCATTATTCATTGAAATAATCAATTCTTCAATATACTTATCTCCCCCACTGTTACGAATTATTGGCTCCATATTAGCTACACTTTGAGGCAAAGGAATTTTTACCCTTTTGTCTTTATAATAGGCATTTTTTTTACCTAAGCTTTTAACAGCATAATTAACACCTTGCTTTAATGCAAGTTTTAAAGCCTGCTCTTGGAGTGAACTTGTACTAGCACTAGTGTTTTTACTTTTTGTATTTTTATCCACAAAGCTACCAACAAGGTCTTGCCAACCTGCTTGTAAGTTTGTAGAAACAACGAGTATTAATAATAAATTAAAATATTTCATATTCTTCCTTTTGGACTATGATACCAAAAAGAGATTAACTTGCTTCTATATACTTTTCTACTGTTTTTTTAATCATATCTACACACACAGGTTTACATAAGCAATCAAGCATTCCCGCCTCTTCAAACTCCACACGCTGAGCATCTGTTTGCGTTCCACATAAGCCAATAATCGTAGTAGAAGGTATGTTTTTTTCTTTTTCAAAGGCTTTTATAGCTGTTGCGGCTTGGGTCCCATTCATGTTTGGCATATTTTGATCCATAAATATCATGTCAATGGGTTCTTTTGATAAGACCGAGGCCTTATAAATATTTACTGCGTCTTGCCCATCACTTGCCTTAAGAACAATAGCCCCCATCTTCTTAAGTATAGATTCCATTAAATCTAAATTTATAGGATTATCATCTACCGTTAAGATAATTTTATTATTTATAATCTCAGGATTTAAATCATCCCCTCTACTATTTATCATCTTCGAATTATGCGTAAACAATAGCCCTTCTAGTTCATACACTTGACCTTGAAGTTTTTTGTATTCGCTATCATTGCCTGAAATAATAAAAACTTGTTTATCCTTAGATAAAAAGTCTTGTATCTTTTCAAATTCAATTAATGAAGCACTCACATAAAGGTGAGTAAAGTTATTTAAGTCTGTGCCTTTTAAATTTTTAACCTGAGTAAGGTTTGTTTTGTTCATGCCTAAACGTAGGTAAGAACGCTTAATCTCATCTCTAATATACTCATCAGACTTATCAAGAAGTAAAATAGGCTTATGCATTTTTAAGTCTTTCAAGTCCAGTTCACTTGAATTGTCAATAACCTTATCTTTTATATTAAGCTTAAAATAAAAACTTGAGCCCTTCCCTAATTCACTATCAAGTTGAAGTTGTGAGCCAAAAAGTTTGACCAATTGAAGACTTATTGAAAGACCAAGTCCTGTTCCACCATATTCTCTTGAAGTCGATTCTTTTTCTTGTGAATAAGCAGCAAATATTTTATCTTGATTTTCTTTTGCAATCCCTATACCTGTATCTTTGACATAAAAACTTATGCTTTGTTTTTTCTCATCATATAAAACTTCTAATAAAATTTTTCCACCCTCAGGTGTAAACTTTATAGCATTAGAAAGTAAGTTAGAGACAATCTGTCTAAGACGCAAGGTGTCTGTCATGATTTTAACGGGTATAAGCGGGTCAATATAAGCAAAAAATTCTATCTTAGAAAGCTTCATTTTCATGTAGAACATAGAAGCCATTGAGTACATCTCTACGAGTAAAGAAGAGGCTTTCATTTCTAGTCTCATCTCACCCTTATCCACCTTAGTAAAATCAAGGGTATCATTTAAAAGCATCACCATAGACTCTGCACTTTTATAAGCATTGTCAAGATACAAATGTTTTCTTTCATCTGTTTCTTCATCTCTAAGTAGTTCTACAAAACCCATCATAGCGTGCATTGGGGTACGTATCTCATGTGCTATTTCAGCTAAAAACTGTGTTCTTATTTCTACTTTTTTTTCAGCAATAACAAGTTCATTTTGTAATTTTTTCACTATCTCTTCAGACTTTTCAACAAATTTATCTTCTTTTCTATTGCCAATATCTAAAGAATCGTTTTCCATTGAAACAAGAACCTTAGCTAAAAAGATACAAATAGACTCAATAACATTTAAATCATTTTGTGTAAATTGAGCAAGATTATTACTATGTGTACACGCTTGTAAAATAGCAATAATCTTATCATTTTCGTCATGCAAGGGGAAAAGAAGCATATCTTTAAAGCTCAAATTTTTTACATTATCTTCAGCATTTAAGTACATTTCATCTGAACTAAGTAGATTATGAATTGAGGGGGTGTCTGTTTTAAAAGACTCATAAACTAAGCCTTTTTTATTTTTCAAAACAATTTCTTTACCATCTTCTAAACTTCTAGAAAAAAGATTCTTATCCTTAACTCGCCAAAGTATTACGAACTCCGCTGTTAATAACTCTGAACACATTTTTTCTAATAGTTTAGTGATTTCTAAAGAGTTTGAACTGTTTCCAACAAGCGTCATATAATGCATAACGATTACTAAGAGCCCTTCTCTTGAGACTTCTTTTTTAATGGTTTTTAAATTGATTTGAGTTTCCTTATAAGCCTTGTTCTACACTTTGCATTTTCATCTTAGCCATAGCTAAACTTGCACCACCTTCAGAAATAGCTAAGTATAAAAACAAGTTTGGATTACTAGCAATGGTACGAATAATATGAACCTGATCAGATAAGGTAATCAAAATATCTTCAATTGCCCCATCAAGACCTAAGCTTTTCATAGTTGCCATCTTTGCTTTTACCACTTCAGCATTACCTGCTGATGCTAATTCGATGTCAAATTTCTGCTTTGTATCAGAACAAAGAACCATGCCTGTTTTCCAATCTACCACTGATGCTGCAATTGATCCATTTAAAGAAAGTACATCCGCCATTGCCGCATCTAATTTTTCTACTTCTAACATAATAACCTCCAATGTTAATTACGATTGAATATTATGATTGCACAATGTCTTTAAATTTTGACTTCATGGAAGAAGCTAATAATTGAAATTAATATAAGAATAAGTGATTAAACTAATGTTACGTATTTACAATAGCTAAGGCTTGAATAATTGACTCATCTATAGCAAGCTTAGCGAGGGCTATGTTTGAGTTTAAAGAAAACACTACAAATAAATGTATGTGAATTCTTTCTTTTTCCCCAGAACATATTGAAAACATGGAGTATTCACTTGAATTTACTAAAATAGACTCAATAGAACCTAGACTATTCGCATTACTAAGCTCATGTATCCCTTGTAAAACAAAATTCATTTTTTTTGAAATTTCTTTTATCCCAAAGTCCTTCTTTTTTTCAAAAAAGAATAGAGGCTCTCCGGTATTGTCTGTTAGCTCCAAGGCTAAACATTCACTCATATTTTTTAGTTTTTCAAATGCTTCATCAAACATACTAATTCCTCTTAATAAATACTTATAACATTGTGTTATAAATCCTATCCACATCTAAGATGGTACAAGTAATAATTTAACATAATATAATTTTTTTTTATAACATGTTACTTTATGTAATAAATTTATGATATTAATTTTATTCAAAAATGCCTTTTTTGGTCTTATTTTTTGTATAACTTAAGGGCCTGTGTAAAAACCTTATACTATAATGCTGTTTATGGAAAATATTTTATTTGCAATTATTACAATCTCTTTTTTAATGCTTATGTTCGCACATGTCTATCAAACCAACAAGTTTTTCTTACAGTTAAAAAGAATGCATCAAGATGTTTGGAAAGACTTAGGTAAACCACAATGGAGAATACACTTTGGAGATGATAGTTTTCAAATAGCTATGAAGTATATTCGTCAAAAAAAGTTTAGCCACTTAGAAGACAGCACCTTAGAATCAATTTATAAAAAAATTAAAAATATAGAATATATTGCTATTGGCTTAGCTGTACTTATCTTTGTAGCAACAATAATAGATATAGTTTGGGAAGGGTAGCACATGGAATCTGTAGGAAATGAATCATATAATTTTGTAGTTTTTATAGTGATGGCAGTTATCACCTTCATCGTTTTAAAAATGCCGAAGAAGAAAAAGAAGTAAGCTTCTTTTTCTTAGTCTAAAATAGTACAGGCTCTAATTCTTCTTTAGGATTAAATTCTTCAAAATCTTCAATTATTCTATCAAACATCTTTTTAGTTCTTTCAGCCTTAGCGCGAAACTCGTCAAAAACATACTTTGATGAAGGAAAGGCATCACCAAGTTCTTCGTATATAGCCAAACGACCATTAATATGCTTTGAGAACTCACCAAAGGCCCCACGTAAGAAGTCCTTAGTAGTTGTATGACGCATTAAAGACTTAATCATACGTTTACGCTCTTTAATAGGTAAAGACTCATCAATAGCCTCTGCCACACGCTTAATATCAAGACGTGAAAGATATACACCTGAGAATGCAGGCCCAAGAAGCTTTTCTGAAAGCTCATCAACGAAGGCAGGTGCCTCATCTAAGTCTGCTTCAATTTCTGCTTCTTGCTTTTGTTCTTCACCAATACAGCTCTCGTGTACAAACTTATCAAACTCAGCTTTTAAATCATCTAAATTATTAAAATCTTTCATTACAGTCCTTTTTTCCATATATCATAGTTTATTTTTACAAGTACCTTAGAGTACTTTTCATTGTCTATAAAATTTGCAGAATATACAGCAGCATACTCTTCAAAATTACTTTTTCTTTTTAAGTCTATAAGCACTGTATCTTTGTTTATCTTTGACAGATTTGGCTCAGCCGGACTAGCATTTATAAAGCCGTCAAAAGAGCTTAAATCAATCTCTTCATTTTCAACAGTTCTATCAATATCAACACTAATACCCTCTAAGTCTTTAGTATGTTCTTGCATCAGTGTCATACATGATTCTATTCTGTCATTTAAAAGAACAAGCTCTTTTATACCAGAACTTTGAATATGCATCATAATAGACTTAGCCAGCTTGCCTGAGCCAAGGATAGCAAGCTTAGAAACATTGTTTTGCTTTAAAACAGAGCATATCGCTCTACCTGATGCTAACTCGCCATAAAGTTCTTTATTTTTTACAATAATCGTATCACAAAAGCCACAAGCCTCAACCTCTACACTTTTATGATTAAGTTGTTCCATAACTCCTTCAACGTACTCAGACCCAAGGGCAACACCATTTAGCTTTGCTTCTCTTAGGCCTGCTACTGTAAAGTAGATATCATCAGGACGAATATTCATAGGAATACACATCGCGTTATCCCCTGCTTTTTTTATCTGACGGTTAAAGGTCACGGAAAAACGGTTTTGCTGGGCATATTCTGATAAAAATCCAAATAATAGGGATTGCGTATCAATCACATTATCATCATTCATCGGAGCCGTTAAATTTTCAGCCATAGATTCTACCTTTCATATTATTTTCTATCATTACTCTATTCCCCATAATTCTTTTGCTTCTTCTTCTTCTAATGCACATCGATGACAAATAATATCCCCACCTCTGTAGGTAAAATAATTATCACATTCATGACAACGTCTAACCGTAAACTTTACAAGGCTTTTTACCTCTGGCTCAAAAAACTGCTTTAAGTCAAAGGTATCCGACAGTGTAATCGCGTCTGGCTCACATACATCATGACAAAGATGACACTTCACACATAAAAAAGGATCAAAATCTATCTTCGAGTTTTTCATATCTGAACTCAAGGCAGCCGTAGGACAAATACGGTAACACATTTGACACATAGTACAGCTGTCTTTATTTACATTTTTCATAGAAGTAAAAGACAATTCTTCTGCTTTTATGACATGATATTGGGAAGGACGAGGTGTACGTTTTAAAGCCGTAAATAAAATCTTTCTTTTATCAGGAAGAATCTTTTGCTTTAGTTTTTGTATATCTTGAGTAAAGACCTCATGTCTAAGTTCTTCATCACTTTCAATTTCTACTTTTCTATCAAAATTATGTTTAACCTTAGCGGCATTTTTAACAGATATATTTTTAAAGAAACCACGTCTATTATTGTCAACAATAAGATCTTCACTTACATAAGCAAGGTCTTGTGTTTCAATAGACTTAGCTGATTCAATAGCTTCTAAAATAAAATTTGCTTCTTCTATATTGGCATCTATTTGAGGCCTTAGCTTCCCTGCAATCTCACATCCATCACAATGWCCTGTATCACATACAAGTCCTTCTTTTAAAATAGCCAAAGAAGTTAAATGTTCAACCGATAAGGCCGCGATACAAGGAACATTTTTCTTACATGAGATAAGTGTATCTTCGGCTTGAACAAAGTCAAAAAAGAAATTTGTTGGATTAAAGTCATCAAGGGTAAAAGATTCTGTTGGACATACTGAACCACATCCACCACAGCCTACACATTGGCTCATGTTAAATGAAGGAAGATGATTATCAATGCTGACAATATCTACAGGACAAATATCAACACACTTTGTACATTGCGAAAATTTAGCTAAGGCACGAACGCACCTAGTCGGATCAAGAGTTAAACCAGCCATAAAAACTATTTAACCTACGCCGATTTTTCAATACTAAGATATTCGTTGTCAGTAAGAATAAATTCTAAACACATTTCTGCAATATCATAATAAATAGGCGTACGAGACTCATACTTAACATTGATTAAATACATTGGCGCCCACTTAAGAAGGTGCTTGTTTAAAAAAGTCTTTTGAGCAAAGCGAAAATGCTTAACAGAATCAGTGTCATTAGCTACTGCTGCTGCCATTTCTGCTTCAACAAGATAATGCATAAATTCTAATTCAACACCAATATGATCAGCAGAAATAGCTCTTGCCTTTGCAAAGTCAACTACATAATCAAACTCATGATACATATTTGTAACAGGGTTTGCTCCACCTGTTTCTATCATCTGGTCTTCTCTTGTATAAAAAGTTTCATAAGGAACTAAGTGAAGTAAAGAGATATTGGCGAAGTCAACATTTATGTGTTCTTCAAGTAAGGTTTTGTTATCAAAGTCTTCTAAGGCTTTCCACCCTTTTAAACTTGGAAAGAAATCATTAACATTTTTATCATTTAAAATCATTTCTAACATTTCATTATCAAGTTCTAAAAGTAAAACGCGGGAAAGAAGTGCATAAATATTGCTACGTGCTTGTGTTTGTTCCATAAAAAATATTCCTCTAAAAAGGCTAAAATAAAACCCTATATATATTACTCGCGATTATACACAAAATTGCTTAATATGATGTTAGTTGAAAGAGAAGAAAGTAATATCAGAGATAAGACAAAGATGGCTTATCTCTGATATTTTTGTTTATAGGTTTTTAGTTTTTCTAGTAGACTAAGGGCATGTTCATTACTTAAGTTTGGTGATACTTGCTTTAACTTTCCATTGATTTCTAAGGCAACTTGATAAGTAATATTGCCTTTGTTATTTTCTTCTTTAACAAGGATATAGTTTATTTCACTGATAAGATAGTTTTTAACTCTAGTGTAAGAAGAAAGCTTACTCGTATAGGCAAAGCCCTCACGTGACACGCACAAGGACTTATTTGATATCATTGTCCATGCTAGTATATAAACCATAATAAGTTCCATCCCTAAGAGTCCAAAAACAAGATAAGGCCAAAACTCTAGTACCGGCATAGCTTGATCAGATATTTGAAAACCTATAATAGCTTCCCCTCCCCCAATAAGTACCTATAACACAAAAACCTGAAAAACACTCGAGGTAATAATAAAATAAAAAAGAGGCTTCACTATTTTGGCTAAGGTGTAGGTGATATCAATTTGTGAGACATTATCTTCGATTGTGTAAGTATCTGGCATAGTTATCCTTTATGGGCACCTTAATTAGGAATTATTATAGCAAAAAGAAAAATGATTTAAAAAAAAGAAGAAGAAGGAAAGAATTTTCCTTCAAGTAATCCCGAAGGACTACTTGATTTTAACTGCGTAGGCTTCTTCTGAAAGAGGAACCCATGGACGCTTAATAAATTGAGGACGACGCCATTTGTTTTCCGAAGTAAGAGGACGAGTGAGCTCATCTCTCCATGCTTGGTAAACTTTTAGATTGTTATCATAGTTAACAGAAATATCACCAATCTTATCACCCGGCTGGGCCTTAGAAAGGATAACTTTTTGGTGCCAACAATGCATACCAGAAATTGGATCTGGGTGTGGAGCAGCCACAGCATTTTGCCATGAACCTGATAATCCATCCCACCAGATATTATCTGAATCTTTGTTGTAATCAGCAAAACGTTCAGATTTGAAAGGAGTAATACCTTGAGTATACTTCATCTTTCCTTCTTTACCGTCCATCTGAAGTTCCGCTAAAGGAACACCAAATGAGTTGATTCCACCTGAACCATTATAATCTTCAATAATGATCTGTGAACCTTCTTGACCCACGTTTTCAGGTGAATGTTCCATAAATTTAGGATCATTCATATCTCTTTTAATTGGCTGAGAATTAACCTTACCATCACTTACCCCATTAGGAATAGTAACTGAGTTAATCAGTTTCCATCTACCACCATGGTGAGAACAAGCTAAAGTACCAGGAAGTACACCCTCAGTTGGAACAGCCATAGCTACAAAGTAACCTGAACTTAGTCCTGAAACTGAATCGGTAATTTCAACACGGATAGTATCTCCACGTTTGAAACCTTGACGTTTAGCATCTTCAACCGAAATCCAAATTGGATCATGGTTTTGAGAAATTTCCATAAGGTGCTTCGAGTTAGCCGAACGTGTATGAATGTTATAAGGTAAACGGAACACAGTATTAAGTGCGTACTCATTTTTATCTTGATCCATATACATGTSGTTAACATGAGAAACGATTTCTGGCATTGCTTTCTTTTCTTCTTCATTACGAGGATAGAAAGGAATAGCGTATTCTGGCCACTTCCACTCATCAGATGCAAACCACTCACAAAAGAAGTCAAGTTTTTTATCTAATGTAGCGAAACCGCCCATTTTCTTACCATCAATTTCAATACCAATTGACTTTTTACCATCAGGGTATTTCCAAGCATCACCATGAGCATCAACTTTCATAACACCCGTACGCTTGTCAATCTCAACATGAGATTTCTTATACTTGTGACCATGAGAAATGTAGTTATGAGCATCTTCTTTAAGTTCACGTTCTTGTGGAGAGTAAATATGGTTTTCTTCCATCCATGCCCCGTGATCTCTCATATACTCGTAAACTGGAAATTCAGAATCTTTGTACTTCGGATCAGATGTAGCCGTTTTCTTAAGATTTGGTAAGTTATCACCAAATGCTGCGTCATACCATTCAGCAATAGTTACTGGCTTACCTGGATTACGCTTAGATTCCCACATAGATCTAATTGACTTAGTCTTAGCATCATCAAGGAAGATATCACCTTTTGGATCAATGTAGTTAACACACATATCAAACCAAAATTCATTTTCTTCCCAAACTTCACCAAGACCCGCTTTAATGTGAGCCTCAAGAGTTGCGCGGTTAGGATTGTTTGGCTTCCAACCTGCTTTTTCAAGAGCAACACGCATAACAGGTTGACGGAATGATGTCCATCTAGCTGGCATAGTAGCTTCTGAATGCTGATCGTGTCTTTCACCTGCAAGACCAACAGGAAGAACAAAGTCAACATACCAGTTAGTTTCAGACCAAGTAGGAGAAAGATTGAAGGTTAATTCCATCTTAGACTCATCTTTAAGTACTTCTAACCAACGGAAACCATCTGGATTAATCCAAACTGGGTTATACATACGTGGAATCCAAACAGAAAGTTTCGTAGGAACATTTAATCCTTTTTTAATCCACTTTTGTTGCCACTCAGTATCACTTAGAAGGTGAGGTAACAGGTACGACATCTCATAAGTTGAAAGAGGCCATTCAGGAGGCCAAGTAAGTTCATTCCAAACATCAACCTTAGGAACATCTTTACCACGTGAACCTTGACCAACAGTCGAAGACCCACCCTTACCAGCTACGGAAATAACATGGAAGTGGTGGAAGAATGTTCCACCCTTAGGACCGATAGCACCACGAAGACCAAGTGCCATGAAACCTGTACGACCTGAAGTCCAACCACCACGGTTACCCGCAGCCGCTGCTCTCCAGAAGTAAGAAGAAATTGCAGTATCTGCCCAAATGAACATATCATATAATTTTTCTAACTTGTAGGCTGGAACATGAGATTCTTTTACTGCATATTCAAGAGTATAAGGAGCATAAAGCTCTTTAAGTACTTCTAAAAATGTTGCAAAGTCTTTCTTCTTAGGAACCGCTGCAATATAGTTTTTCTCAACCATAAATTCAAGGTATTTAGTGTTATCCATAAACACTTCCCAGTTATACCACTTGCGTACAAACTCTTCATTAACCTTACCATCTTGTAAGATTCTATTTACTAAGTATAGGTAAATAGTAGGTTCAGTACCTGGCCAAGCTGCAATCCAAAGATCTGCCATACCAGCAGAATTTGACATACGAGGATCCATAACAACAAGTTTTGCACCTTTTTTACGAGCGTCCGCGATATGACCCGCTGCTTGTTGGAAGTAGTGACCTGCATCAGCTGCGTGAGAAGAGTTAAGGAAGATTAACTTCGCATTAGCCCAATCGGGAGATGAACGGTCATCATTTGCCCATTGAATAGTCGGAGTACGACCACCTGATGAACAAATATTTGTGTGTGAATTAAATGCATCTGTACCAAGAGTTTGCCATACCTTACCAGTAAAACCATTCTCATTTGGACGTCCAACGTGGAACATTACAGATTTCTTAGATAGCTCATCACCCTTACGTAATGTATCTCCCATCTTCTTACCGATAGTAGTCATAGCCTCATCCCAAGTTACACGAACCCATTTACCTTCACCACGTTTAGAACCTGGAGCTCTTTTAATTGGGAATGAAAGACGATCTGGATCGTACATTTGTGACTGAGTTGCGTAACCTTTTGCACAGTTACGACCACGAGAACCCGGGTGTAATGGGTTACCCATGTATTTCTTAACGGTAAAAGTTTTCTTATCAATCCACGCTGTAAGACCACAAGAAGCCTCACAGTTTGAACATGCAGTTGGAACGATAACAAAGTCATTAACTTCAATACCATCAGGGTTAGATTCAGATCTAACACCTTTACGGCCAATACCACCGCGTTTCCAGTCGTCTCCATCTAATTCTTTGAAATCATCCCACTGATCTAGTGGTGGATAAAATGCTAATGAATCAGGTGTATCTGTAAACTTAGACTCGGAAAGAGACTCAGCTAAAATATCAGTGCTAATTACATTTTTTGCAATAGCGGCGCCAGCAACAGTAAATGCAGCACCCTTAAGAAATGTTCGTCTATTTTCTAAAAACATTCAATAGCCTCCTTAGCTCATACTTAATAATTGTGGAATAACTAGCCAAACCCACTTAACAACCCATAAACCCGCGATTGCAGATACAGATGCTAGAGTAAGTAGACCAGTTGATTTGTTCTGAACACTAAGTGTTACAAGAACCATTGGAACGATAAAAGCAAATACTTGCCCTATCCAGAACCAAGTTGTCATTGGACCGTCACCCTTGATAAACTCTAGGGTTGCTGCCACTTCTTCTGCCTTCATTGGACCAAAAACTAATTCGCTCATATAAAGTAAGAAGGCAATAAATGCAGATCCACCAAGAATGATTGCTAAATCACGTTTAGCCTCATAGGGGAGTTTTGCACCCATTAAAATAGTTGTTGCTGAACCAGCAAGGGTAGCTGCTAGAAGCATTTGAGCTGCTTCTGTAGGCATTTGCCATAGTTCACGTGCTGTTGACTGAGCCAAAAGAGCTGCTGTATAAAGCGTAACAGGAATAGCAAGAATTGCTGTCCATGTTAGTACCTTGTCAAAAGCCTCATTGTCTTTCTTAATAAAAGAAAGGTAAGCAAGTAAAAAGATCATACCAACAAAAGCAGTTGCTAGGAATGATCCAATTGTAATTGCTGACGTCCAGTGTGGGTGGAAAAAGATATGCCAGAATCTAAAGATCTGGTGTAAATCAATAATCGTAAAGAAAAGAAATACGTGAATTGTTACAATCGAAACCACTGTAAGTGGGAAACGAAGGTAAGCCGCTTCAGTTGGGTACTTTTTAAGAAGATAAAAAAGCATAAAGATAACACCGGTACCGATGCTCTTTGCCCACATATTCATAACAATAATCCAACCCCATACAATACCAGGAAGACCAACATCTAGTGTAACAATTGCGTGTTGTGCTGCTATTATTTCATGCATTAATGGTGTCCTCCTACAGGCATTTTAGTGGTAAGTTTACCAAATAAGTCATAACCTTCTACACGTGTTGACGCAAGTGGGTTAAGTGTTACGTTACCGCCACCAACATAAAAGTGTTGAGGATTTGTACCCTTTTCAGGTTTACGAACTTGAACGTCTCCGTTGTGTTCCATGATATAACGACTAATATTAGACGCTGGATCATCAAGGTCACCAAAGATATTTGCTTCAACAGGACAGGCAACAACACAGGCTGGCATAAGGCTAGAAGCGATACGGTGAGCACAATATGTACACTTGTCTGCAGTTTGTGTTTCAGGATCAATATAAATCGCTCCATATGGACAAGCCATAACACAACCAGCACAACCAATACAGCGTTCTTTATCGATATTAACGATACCGTTTTCTATATAGTGAAGTGCAGATACTGGACAGATACGTTCACAAGGAGCGTTTGCACAGTGGTTACAGCGTAATGGAGTAAATGTTCTTTTTGTTTCCGGAAAAACACCAACATCTACATACTTAACACGAAGTCTCCACGTACTAAGTGGCACCTCATTTTCTACCTTACATGCAATTTCGCAGCCTTTACACCCCATACAAAGGTGTAAGTCTACTAAGAAACCTAAATGCATTCATTCTCCTCCTAGTTAAGATTATGAACTTTATTATAATTAGTTTAACTAATAATTAATAAAAGAAACCCTTATTACTCGCGTAAAAGAGAACTTTCCTAGGGGGATGATAACCTAATTAGTCTTATCTGAAACTAAAGAACTTGAAAGTTTTTTTGTATTTTTTGTCTAATGGGTAAAATAAGAATTGCTATGTTTTGGTTGGTGTTTTTTTAATTATGAGTTTTTTGTTATTTAAAGGTAATTAGTTTCTTTAAAAAATAGTCTTTAATATAATTTATTGAAAGACTATATGATTAAAGATTCACTAACTGAGGTAGGTATTATACTTTAAGCACTAAATTGGTTAGTAGCAAATTTATGTAATACAGAATTAATAAGTGTTTGATAGGACATACCATCTTTAAGTGCTTTTTCTTTTATCAGTTTTAAATCACTCTCAAACACTTTTTTTAGCTATTTTTATACTATCGGGCGTTTTAGTTTCAATATAGTCAACTGTCTCTAATTCTTCTTTATTGTACATGAGTGAATCATTTTTATATTTCTTTAGTACACTTCTTTCCTATGTGCTACTCTAATCAAAGTGATAACTAAAATGTCATTTTCTTTTAAATAAACTATTCTATAGTTTCCGGCTCTTTTTCTAAACTTCCCTTTGTATTTACCTTTCAAGGCTTTATCTGAAGTAAATACTCCTTTTTCCAGATCTTTTATTTTTGAAAAAATAAGTTTTTGATTTTCAGAATCTATTTTTTCTAGTTCTTTAAATGTAGCTTTTGGAATAAGAATTTTGAACATTAATTAAGACCAAGCTTCTGTGCTAGTTCTTTAAGAGAATAAACTTCTGTTTTTCCAGCTTTAAGATCATCAATCCTTTTATCTGAAATCATTTCGTCCAAAGTATCAAAATATGTACTAACAGCTTTTTCTATAATATAAGTTCTCGAACGCTCTAATTCATGCGCATATGAATCTAAATCTGTCAATAAGCTTTCATCCATACGAATATTAATTGCTTTCTTCATAACGTATCCTTTTGTATCTACATTATACTACAATGGTTGATAATATTCAAGTCGGGTTTAAAAAATTATTTCTCTATTTTGTAGTATCTAATAAATTTAAATTTGGAGGCATATAAAAGAATTATACTTTGATTTCATATTACTTTTTTTCTACTGCAAACATATTCTGTTTAGTACCTGTTGTAAATATATATAATACTAAAAAAATAAAGATAATCGCTACAACAATAATAATAAAAAGAAATTTAACCATATAGTCTACCCCTAATAGTATTGTCCTCTATCTCGGCTTGGGCTATACTGTCTATACTAGATGCATTAGGATAAAATGAAGTTGTCTTTACTTCATCAATTAGTAAATCAAGAAGATTATTTAATATGCCATCATTTGTATTCTTTTGTAAGTTTTCCAATAATGCTAGTAGTTCCGTATCATTAGAAGCTATTGAAGCAATTTTGTCAGAAAACTGGGTACCTAATGTATGCGCAAGTATGTTCTCGGAGTTATACTGTATTAAATTTTCTTTCTCAACCTTATAGTATTCTTTATTCTGGGAAGGAGCGGCACTATCCTGTTGAATATCCACAGGATTAAACTGCTCAATGCCTAGAATACTTTCTGCTTTTGGAACTAAGCTGTTAATCAGATCTCGTCTTTCTTCAGAACTTTGTCCACCTGCAATCATTTTTTGGACATCAATTTGAAATTCTGATGATGCCATTGTTTCTTTATCTACATTAAGTTTTTTTGAAAGATTTAAAAATAGAAGAAATTCAAACTCTTTTTGGCCTTCAACCTCATTATTAGAATTTTGATCTGTTCTTATATACGTTGGAGAACTTTGGAGGTCTTTCTCTAGCTGTGATAATTCATCAAAACTAAAGTCAGCAAAGGTAAAGTTTTTGAATAGTTCATTTTCAAAATTTGTTACAGTTACAGCATTCCCATTTAGAAATGGGTTCAGCCTATTCTCAGAGATACCTTCCTTTGCAATAGCTTTCGAGTTAAACTCGTACAGGCTATTTCGAAGTGCCTCTAAGTCAGCACTTGAGTCGAGGTTATCCCTTAAAAAGCTTTCTGCAATATTTTGAATTTTATCGCTGACAATATTTTGATCTGTATAAGCACCATCTGCTTGCGTACTTAATGTACCATTTAAATCTTCTTTCAAAAGACTATAATATGTTTTGGTTTGCTCTTTTTCAAAAGCTGCTCTATCATGAATTTCAATAGTAACCCGGTTTTGATTACTATTGCTTAATTCAGCTAAATGATTTGTTGAAATTGGTAAGTTTGTAATTTCCATAATTTTACCTTTTAATTAATTATCCTTGTTACTTGAAGATTCATATTCTGTTCCTCATACGTGTTCACCCAATTGCTTTGTATCTAAGTTGTTAGTGCCTAATCCTACGCTGGTTCGCTTTGCAAACAACGGCTTCGGTTCCGTACGCGTTCACCCAATGAGTTTTTATTTAAGTTGTAATTGCCTAGGCCGACGTTGGTACGCGAGCGCACATCAACTCTGGTTCCGTAGCTAAGAGCGAGAAGCAGTTCTCGCTCTTTTAACGCTACTCATCAATAAAATCACTTGGGTCTTCTAAACAGTCCAGACCATCTGAATGGTCTACTACATTGGCTCCGTGCTTATACACTATTTCTCCCCCTAATAATCCTTGGTAGGCTAAGGTTGAAGATAGTCCTAGTAAGGATATGAAGACAAGTGTTTCTAAAATAACATTTCTTGACTTACAGGCTACAAACTTTACTAAGGCTATGATAATAGTAGCTACCATTATATATAGGCCAAGGCTTTTATGTGACTTTAGTGTTTCTTGACCTGCTTCTGCGAGTAAAGGGTAAGCATCTGTACCTTCAAGACCTCCCGTATACCAAGCAGCTATCATTATCAGTGCAGAAAGCATTAAGGTTCTTGCAGACCACTGAGAATATGTATAAGTATTTGTGACAGAAAAGGCTAGCTGAAATACTAAGGCAATAAAGGGTAAGACGATTGCGAAATGAACTAAAGGGGGATGAAGAAGTACAGATTCCATGTTTCTCTCTTTGAAGGATATTCTCCTCCAATAAAAGAGAAGTTTTATTTTTTCAGGCGTACTCTAACTGACATCTCATGAGCCGTCAATGATTCAGTATTAGCTATCATAGCACAAGCTTCACCGATTTCATTAATAGCATCGGCAGAAAAAGAAATTATTGAAGATTTCTTCATAAAGTTTTCAACACCTAGTGGAGAATAGAACTTAGCCGTTCCGCCTGTAGGTAAGGTATGGTTAGGTCCTGCAACATAATCACCAATAGCCTCAGGAGAGTTAGGACCTAAGAAAATTGCGCCTGCATGTTTAATGCGAGGTAACAATTCAAAAGGATTCACAGTAACCACTTCTAAGTGCTCAGGAGCGATTTCATTCATTAACTTAAGCGCTTCGTCCATGTCTTTTGTAACAATAACTGCGCCTCTGTCTTCTATGGATTTTCTTGCTATTTTTTCACGGGGAAGCTTTGGAAGCCAAGCTTCTATCTCAACTAAGGTTTCATCAGCAATACGCTGTGAAGGTGTAATTAAAATAGAAGAAGCCATTTCATCATGTTCAGCCTGAGATAAAAGATCAATGGCTAAGTGATTTGGATTTGCTGTTTCATCTGCAAGGATACCAATTTCAGATGGCCCTGCAATCATGTCTATGTTCACCTCACCAAATACAAGCTTTTTAGCAGTTGCAACAAAGATATTTCCAGGCCCTGTAATCACATCAACCTTAGGAATTGTTTCTGTCCCGTAAGCCATAGCCGCAATTGCAGAAGCACCACCAACCTTATAAACATTTGTAACGCCACATAAGTGACAAGCCGCTAGTAAAAGGTGGTTTGGTTCATTGTCAGGTGTTGGTGTACATACTACTATTTCTTCAACACCTGCTACTTGAGCAGGAATTACATTCATTAAAAGAGATGATGGATAAGCAGCTTTTCCACCAGGAATATAAAGACCTGCCTTATCAACTGCTGTTACTTTTTGACCAAGTATGGTTCCATTTTCTTCAGTATCAAACCAAGACTTTGGAAGTTGTTTCTCATGATACACTTTAATACGGTCATAGGCTAAATGTAAGGCTGCCTTTAGCTTTGGTTCTAAGGCATCATAAGCTGTTTTCATATCATCTGTGTTCATTTTCAAGTCTTCATCAGACTCAGGCGTCCAGTTATCAAACTTAGAAATGTGACGTTTTAAGGCTGAGTTTTTTTCAGCTTTAATTTCATTAATAATACCAGTAACGATGGTAGAAACATGTTCCATATCCATCTTCCCGCGTCCAAGTAGTTGTGTAAATGCTGCGCTGAAGTTTTTATCAGCAGTAGAAAGGATTGTCATAATCTCTTTTCCTTATAAATAATTATACGAATTATAGCTAAAACTAGCTAACGCGGTTTTACCTACGTAAAAAGTTTCTTTAGAAAACTAACCAAGGTGGTTTTTACGAAGTGAAAAAGTTTCTTTAGAAACTTTCTAAACTCTAGAATGAGACTTATATCACATACACCACATAAGTATAAAGATATAATAGACTTCAAAAGGAATTTTATGAAATTATTTATATTACTATTTTTGCCCTTACTACTTATGGCCTCTCATATATCACTTCAAGTTTTAGGTTCAGGTGGACCTGAGGGAGGAGAAAGGGCTTCTCCTTCTTATCTTATAAAAAAAGATGGTAAGGCCATTGTTCTAGTTGACTTTGGAGGGGGATCATTTTTACGTTTTGGTCAGGCAAGGGCAAAGATTGAAGACCTTCAAGTAGTTTTAATCACACATTTACATATAGACCATGTGGTTGAGCTCCCTGCCCTTATGAAGGCAGGATACTTTTCAGATAGAGGATGCAGACTTAATATGATAGGTCCTAAAGGAAATGAATATTTTCCAGGATTTAATGAGTATATACAGCTACAATTTGGAGAAAAAGGGGCTTATAGATATATGTCAGATATCTTAACCTCACAAAGTGAGTCCTTTTCCTTAAAAGTCCATGAGGTGAAAAAAGACAGATCTTATGATTTTTTAAATATGTATATCAAAGCGGTCCAAGTAAATCACGGTGTTGTTCCCGCCGTAGCCTATAGAATTGAAATAGATGATAAGGTTATCGTTTTTTCAGGCGATACCTCAGCTAATTCCGAGGCCTTAACAAAACTTTCTCAAGATGCAGATATCTTAGTCGCGCATCACGCTATACCCGAACATGGTTATGAGGGGGCAAGAAGACTTCATATGACCCCATCACGAACGGCTACCATTTCTCAAGAGGCTAAGGTTAAAATGCTTTTACTTTCACATAGAATGAACCGAACATTAGGACTTGAGAAAGAGCATCAAACACTCATGTCCAAAATATATAAGGGGAAAATACTTTGGGCTGAAGATTTAATAGAAATTAAGATTCCTTAGTTTCAAAAATATCCATAGGGTCAAGGTCTTTATATTGATAATAAATTTTCACGGCCTTTAAAAGGTTTATCATCATCAATATACCTGAAATGATAAAAGCCATTCCCGTGAACTGTATCATATAAGGAGAGTAAGAAGCCTCAATCACTAAGATAAGAGAAAGTATATGAAAACTAAATTGAGCCTTGGCTATTCTTGCATTAATCATCTCTCTCATAGTGGGTATCTCAAAATGCCCCTTTGCATTTAAATGAAACCAAACTAAAAAAGGCACAATCTTATACAACATCCCTGTTAATATAGAAAGAATAAAACCACCCCCTATAAACACCCCAAGATATACATCTAAATTCAAAACAATAAACTCATTTACAAGCCAAACAAGCATACCTATAAAAAGATTAGCTCCCGCAAGACGCCAATACCAAACTGTCACATCAGATATTGGACGACGACGCTGATTTAACTTCTTAATAACGGTCACTGAAAAGGCAAAAAAGAAGGTAGCAATTATAAAAAGTCCTATCCAGTCTAAGCTTGGTAAGAACAAAGACAATAATGTCCATAAGATAATGCCTAACAGGATTAAGGGAACCACCCATCTTTTACAAAACTTTTTAAAGCCAGGAGCTACATAAAACATAGGAATAATTTTAAAAGCTACTCCGATAATTAAAATCCCCGCAAAGCCAAAAATCCCCCAGACCATGTGAATTGCCATAATAACACTGTGTACTTCTGAGTATTCATTAGCATAATCTTGTAAGAGCCATATCCCTAAAAATGAAGTAATAA
Source organism: Arcobacter sp. (assembly GCA_002733885.1). Lineage (GTDB taxonomy): Bacteria > Campylobacterota > Campylobacteria > Campylobacterales > Sulfurimonadaceae. Next base: position 35,575 of record NVXJ01000006.1, read on the forward strand.
GCCCCGATACTATCGCAACAGAAATTGCTTTGACTGTGGATGAGAACTTTTGTGTATTTTTCAAGGCATAAAGAGCGGTACCAAGAGCAAGCATAAAAGATATAAAAAGAAATATAGATGAGACTATTGCTATTAAGGGTGTAACTTCGCTTAAAAAACCATAGCTAAATAAAAGCGTTCCTAAAACTAAATGAAGGTGAGATAAGCGGGCAACCAAAAGTGCCTTAGGTATATTTACTCCCGCTAAAACAGGAAGCATCTGAAAAATAGCGCCAAACATCACCATAGTAAAAACACCCAGAGTAAAGAGATGAATAAGCGAAATAACGCTAGGGTCCGTTCTCACTAAATCAAGGTCTTTAAGTATTAACACTAACCCTGCCATAATAATAAAGACAGGAACACTCAGGAAAAAACGTCCTGTTGCTTCAAAGGGTGGTGCTTGGTCGAGTGAAAGTCCGGAACCTATCATCTTAGTTCTCCATCATAGCTTTTATCGTTGCAATAGAGGCTTCATCATCTTTTTTACAAATATATAAATGAACCTCATCTTCTTCTTTAATTTCAAAATAATAATCATTTAAACGTGGCATTAACATATCAGGCTTCATCCTGTGCCAAAAATGAATAATCTCACCTTCTTTGAGATGAACAAGAGCAGATAATGCTGCAGCAATTGGCTCAGGTACAGGAAGTTCTCTGACATCTAATTCTATAACTTTACTCATACCGCCTGCATCTCTTCTACTATAGCTTCACCTTGTGTTCCTAAGTGTTGCTCCGCCATAGTATAAAGCATCTGCTCTTCTTTCATATTATGTTGTTGCGTTAACATCATAAGGGTTTCTGAAAGACCAAAAAAACGTTCATTATCTTTAGACCCAATAGCTTCTACCATCTGTGTCATAATACGACGCATCTGCTCATGCTCATTTCGCATCACTTGTGTTGGCCCCTCAGTCATTCCTATTTTTTTTTCAAAGGCAGGAAACATCACCTTTTCTTCCATATCAAAATGATGTATCATAGAAGTATGAAAACTTTCGAACTTTGAAATAGAATCTTCACTTCCATTGGCTACAGCTTCTTCCATTTGAGCAAAAACCTCATCACATTCTCTATGGTCATTTGTTAAAAATTCTTTTATTCCTAGCATTTTCATTTCCTTATTAGACTACTTAACTTTAAAACATATGAGTGAACTCATTGTTTTTTAAAAGTACCTAATGATATAGCCTTTAAAAATTAATAACATTGACAAAAATCAAGATGGGTTATAGAAAGAAGTTTGAACTAGGAGATATCTTTTGACATGGAACTTTCATAAAATAAAAATGAATTTTTAATATTTTCTTTAACCTTATACATGGCCTTATCCGCAAAATCTATAAGTTCGTCTACGTCATTTGAGTGTTTAGGAAAAAGACTAATTCCAATACTTGAACCAACCTGCGTATCTAAAGATAAGAAAGGGTAACTTTGATTAACAGTTTTAATCACTTGTTCTGCTATTTGACTTACTTCAGATAGCTTACGGAAGTTTTCCATTACTATCACAAATTCATCTCCACCTACACGAGAAATCAAATTATCTTTTCCTATAAGTTCTTTAATATTTTTAGCTACCACTTTCAATAACTTATCGCCTATAGAATGACCAAACTTATTATTTATCTCTTTAAATCCATCAAGATCAATAAATAAAATTGCCACACTAGACTCTTTTTCTTTTGTATTTTTAAGAGTCTTTTCTAAGCTCTTGTATAAAAAATATCGATTTGACAAGCCTGTTAAAGCATCATGACTTGCATAATAACTTAATTTTGAATTAGCAGTTTCTAATTCTTTTGATTTTTCAAGAAGGGCAAAATGTTCTTTTTCAAGACGCGCATTCGCATTTTTTTCTTTAGCATTTATAAAATATCGAATGAGTAAGTAGATACCTGAAAGTCCTGCTGATATATTAAGAAAATAGAAAAGTACAATCGCCATTTGAGGCATATGTTCGGTATATCTGATCAATTAAGCTAGAAACAAAAATCAAGAGCATAAAAGCATAAAACCAATAAAGGGCCTTTGTCTTTGTTTCATAAATCAATGCTGCAATGGGAGCAAAGAAAGCCCAAATAAAGACAAAACTTCCTAAGGCAAATCCACCCAAGGACCACATTAAGAAAAAAGGCAGAAGAAGGACTAAAATCATCTGAACAAGGTATAAGGGTATGATGTTTTTACTTACATAAAGATACCATAGATTAAAAACGGAGATAAAGACATATGATAGAGGGATGGAAGCCGACAAGTAATGATCTAAAAAAATATAAATGAGTCCCCAAATCAATGCGGCAGGACCAATGATTAAAGGAACAATGATCAAAGATGATTTTTTTAACTTTAAAGTTTCATTATCATCAGCACAGGCACCGATATTTAAAATCTTCTCAAAAAACATTTGATTTTGTTTTCCCATTTCCATATCCCTAATATATTAATTACTTATATAATAACATATAATTTGTTGATATAATCCATCTCTAATATAACTAAGGAGTGAAAATATGAAAAATCTTTTTACCGCTAATACAAATGATGTAAATAATGAACAGTTCGACACCCTTTTTCAAACAAAAAACATACACATAGAAAAGATCACCTCCCATGGACAAGTGTCAGATGAGTGGTGTACCTCAGAAAAAGATGAGTGGATAGTCTTAGTTGAGGGGGAAGGTAAACTATTGTTTGAAGATGGGCGTGAGTTACACCTTAAAAAAGGAGAGCACCTTCATATACAAAAGATGCAAATACATAAGGTTATATATACTTCAACACCCGCTATATGGCTGGCTATTCATATTTAGTCCAAACCTTGTAAGTTATACTCCATTTATTTTTTTTGAACGCTCCACTTTTTCTTAATTTACTAGTTGTATTGCATGCAATTTCCATTAGGCATACAAATAAAAAAGATAATTTCTACTAAAGACTTTTTATGCTAACATTTTACCAATGATAAAAAAATACAAACTCCTTCTTATTGGTTTTATTGTTTTGGGAACGCTTCTTGGAAGTTTTCACTATCATGCTAATGCTAATGCTAATGAAGACTGTCAAATATGTATTGTACAAAACCTTTTATCCTCTGCTGATATACCTGAAGTTTTCACTTTAGCCCTTGTATCTCTTTTCTTTTATAAGTTTATTTTACCAAAAATCATACATATATCAACAGCATGCTTCTGTTCATATCCTTCCCGAGCCCCTCCCTCTTTTTCCTAACTATCTATAAAAAATCATAACTATTATTAGGAAAAAAATGAAAAAGATATTATTAGTATCTGCATTTTGTTCATCATTACTTCTTGCTTCAAGCGAAGTTGATGAGCTTAAAATGCAATTACAAAAACAATCAAACATGATTGAGGCCTTAACACAACGTTTAGATGAGATGCAAGATACTTCTCACCTTACACAAAACACACCTGTATATACTGAAGAAGACGTTCCAGACTTTTCAGCAGAAAGTATTCCTAGCTTTGAGGAAAACACCTTAGGCGCTACTGTAAATTCAACGTCGAGTTTTGCGCAACCCCAATTTGTGCCTAACATCTCATTAGTGATTGACACCTCTTTAGCCTTACGTAACAAAAGTCAAGATGAGTTGAACCACTTAGGTATGCCGGGCATTATGGAAAGTCCCTTTGCTTCTGGTGATGATGGACATGGACACAGCGCAGCTAGTGGACAAAATGGATTTAATTTCAATTATGCTGAGTTAGTTTTTAGTTCTAATGTTGATCCATTTTTCTCTTTAGATGCAACCTTTCATTTTAGTGAAGATAGTGTTGAAATTGAAGAAGCCTACTTTACAACCACCGCACTTACAGATGGTGTGCGTATTAAAGGGGGTAAGTTTCTTAGTGACTTTGGTCGTTTAAATCAACAGCACCAACACACATGGAACTTTTCAGATGCACCCTTAATTTATGCAGGTTTCTTAGGAAATGATCGCTTAAATGAGGTAGGTGTTCAACTTCAATATACCCTTCCTACAGACACTTACTTAATGGTCGGTGTTGAAGCACTTCAAGGAAGTAATGAAACAAGCTTTGGAAATCAAAGCGTCGAATTAAATGGGCAAGAGGTAACAGGTTCAAGCGCGCCGTCTATGGTTGTGGCTTATGTTAAAAATTCTTTTGACATAGGAAATACTACCGTTTTACCAGGGGCTTCTTATGTGTATGGAAATAGCATTAGTTCTGATGAGCATGATGGACATGCCCTAGCATTTTCAGGTCACACAGGTATTTATAACCTTGAGTTAACCCTTAAGCATTATTTTGATTCTTACTCTTTTCTTGCTTGGCAAAGTGAATGGATGAGACGCGAACAAGATGGGGCAGCGTATGAGGTTCATCTAGGTGTAACCGAAAGTGAAGATCAAAAGATCAGGCAAGAAGGTGTGTATTCTCAAGTTGTTTATGGTGTAGACCAAAACTGGAGAACGGGTGTTCGTTATGACAGCATTTATAAAAATGATGTTGCCTTTGTAAATGACGATGGTGACACCTTTCCGTCCACTCCTTACTCACGTTATTCTGTTATGGCTGAATACCATTTTTCAGAATTTTCTCGTTTACGCTTACAATACAACCTAAACAAAGGGCTGTATTCTGGAGACGCCCATGATGGTTTTACCCAAGAAGATGTACATGAACTTCTTTTGTCATTTAACTTTGCTATTGGTGCGCATAACGCGCATGATTTTTAAGAAAGGACTCTTATGAAAACTAAACTTATTTTATTATTGCTTTTACCTTTAAGCCTGTTTGCGCAGCTTAATGTTGCTGTTTCTTATCCTTACATTGGTGCTATCACTAAAGAAATTGCTGGTGACAAGGTTAAGATTACTGTTTTAGCCAAGGGAAATTGGGATCCACATTTTATTGTTGCTAGACCTTCGTTAATTGCAAAACTAAGAAATGCAGACGCCTTAATCATTAATGGCGCGCAACTTGAAATTGGATGGGTACCCGCACTTGTTAACCGTTCCGCGAATGCTAAGGTTATGCCTAATTCACCTTCATTTTTAGATTTCTCAACGGCGGTAAAGACGATTCAAGTGCCCCAAAGTGTTGACAGGTCCCAAGGAGACTTGCACCCTTTTGGAAATCCACATTTTCATCTTGACCCTTTTAATATTATCTTGCTTGCTCAAAAAACAGCAGGTTTTTTAGCCCGTCTTGACCCTGTAAATGCAGAAGTCTATAAAAATAATTATTACGCTTTTGCCTCATCTTGGAAGAGTAAGATAGTAAAATGGGATAAAAAGATGAAGCCAAGTGCAGGTCTTGAAGTCATACAGTTTCATGATGTGTTTGCTTATTTTAACACCCGCTATAAGATTACAACTATTGGAACGATAGAGCCACTTCCAGGTATTCCCGCCTCATCTCGTCACACTATTAAGCTCATAAAGCTTATTAAAGACAAAAAGCCTTACGCGATTATGCATGATGTATATCATCCTACTAAAACCGCAAAATATATGAAAGACAAAACCGGTCTAAAAATCATTATGCTTCCTCATGATATTGGTTCTTTAGACTCTATTAAGTCATTAGAAGAACTGTTTGATTACTTAACGGACGCCTTTAATAATGATTGATATTTTCCTGCCTCCTGTGCTTTTAGTCATTATATTAGTAATGATTCATGCCTGGTTTGGTAAGGGGGTTCTTCAAAAAGGCATTATCTTTACTGACCTCGCTATTGCGCAGTTTGCCGCCTTGGGTTCGGCCATAAGCTTAGGATATTTTCATTCTGAATATATGTACATACTTACCCTTGGTTTTGCTTTTTTTTCAGCATTACTTATTTCATTTGCAACACATAGAAAACTTCATCTAGAAGCCTTTATTGGAATTTTATATGTTTTTGGGGCCAGTGGAATTATGATGGTACTCGCCGATTCAGCAGAAGGAATGGAACACTTTAAAGCACTTTTAGCGACAGATATTTTGTTTACACCCTTAAGTGATATCTATTTTAGCGCAGGAGTATACCTCTTTTTGGCGCTATTGATTTGGAAGGTGTACCCTCGTTTAGAAGGCTTTTATAAAGACCTTCTCTTTTTTACGATGCTAGCGGTTACCGTTACTTCTTCTGTTCAACTTGCGGGTGTCTTAGTTGTTTTTGTTCTACTTGTTGCCCCTGCATTAGTAGCTTTTATGCAGAAAAAACTTCCTTTTATGCTCTTTGCTTATCTGTATGGATGGACTTTTTCACTAAGTGCTATAGCCCTTTCATACTTTTATGACCTACCTACAGGCTATACCATAGTCTTTGTCGGAGCCTTGTCCAGCATCCTTGGTGTTTTACTTTTAAGTTCAAAAAAAGAAGAAATCTTTTAAAAATAGACCTCTTCTACTGACAATAGCTTTCTCCTGAAATCGGATTATCTAAGATACCTTCAGAACATTGAAACTTAATAGGAACAGATATAGACCTATAATCATCCCTAACTGCCTCTGCCTTAGTCACTACAAAGTGTAAGTGTGGACCGGAGGTTCGCCCTGTATTTCCGGAAAGAGCCAAAAGCTCACCTTGTTTTACCCTTTCCCCAAGTTTTACCTTCACAGAGTTTTGTTTTAGATGGAAGTATCTTCCTAAGGTTTTATCAGAGTGTTCAATGATAATATAGTTTGCATATTGACGCATGGCTAAACTCATGCCGTGTTTAGTATGCCTTTGTATCACCTCAACCACCTTACCTGAACGTGTAGCATATATGGGTGTTCCTATGTCCATAGCAAAGTCAACCGCATATTTAGCATTTCCCTTATGTGAAGTACGCCCATTAAAACCTTGGGAAACTCTTTGTTTATCATGAAAGGGCAAGGCATAAATAAAATGTGTATCAGGTCGGGCATTTATAGAACCCTTAGACCAAGAGATATGCGAAGAAAAATTTCCCACTTGTTTTTTCTTGCTTATATTATAAAGGGTTAAGACCTTAACTTTTTGCTTGCCTTCAAGAACAAGCTTGTAAGGTAAGCTTATTCTTGCTTCATATCCTTGAATATTTTTAATAAAAAGTGTTGAACTTACATGCATCTCGAAAAGATTTTCTATGTAAAAGTCTATATCACCTTCATTTTCAGTAGCATAAACTATCACCCCTCCCTTCTTTTTTAAAACTAAAAGTTGACGAAGTTTTAAAGCTTCAGCCTTTGCTAATACTGCTTGGTACGACTTATACTCATCTTGCATCTTTTGCATAAAAGCGTAAGAACGTTCATCAAGTTCTTTTTCGGCTTGTAAGTATTTAATGACATAACTTTTTTCAAGGTGTTTAACATTTTTACTGTAGGCTAGAACTTCTGCCTTTAACTTAGAGTTTTCATCTAAAAGCAACTTTCCTTTATTAATTAAAAAAAGAAAATATTCTTCGTTTTTGTTGTTTATAGAAGAAGAAACCTCTTTATAATAAAGCTTTTTCAGAGATTGCCTAGGCTTACTTAGAGCCCGTAAGGATTGAAGATAAGAAAATTGCAAGACCTCTTCATTCTCCCCTTCATCACTTTGTATCTGCTTATCAAGTTCATTTCCAATCTTAAAGGCAGCATCAACTTCATCAAAATAGACTTGAACTTCTAAAGTATAAGATGAAAACTGTTTGTGTTTAAGTAAGGATAGATAAAGAGGACGTTCACTTTCTATAGTTTGCCCAAGATTAGAAAAGGCGTGAGGGCTCCCCGCCCATAATAAAAAAGGGAAAAGGCTAAGGAAGAAGAGTTTCATAAAGAGCAGAATATTCATCTACGCTGTCATGCGCACGGATATATACCTTCTGGATTTTAGAGTCTATTTTTATATTTGCTAAAGAACGAGTAAAAGGTTGTTCGTTTGCATGAGGATGCCATAAGGTACGTGTTGCTAATATATTTCCATCCATATCCAAGATTTCAAACCTGTCCACATAATGTTCCCAACCGCTGTCTTCATGTAATATTCGTACCGCAAAACTATAAGTACCATTTCTTTTGCTAATTTTCACTTCTTCAACAGTAGCCTCATTAGCCAGAAGAAAAACACTCAAGCATAAAAAAGCACTTATTAGTTTAATTATTTTCATTGTTTATCCATTTGTTTAAAGGGGAACCTGTTCTATAAGGCACCTTTCCTGAAGGCACAAGTTTAGAAGCACCTTCGACATGTGTGTCTTGGTCATCAAAAAAGATATGGGCTCTGTACGCCTTTAAAACCTGGTCTTTAGAAAGACCCCCTAGAAAAAAGGCTTCATCTACATTTACATTCCACGTTCTTAGGGTTTGTACCACTCTCTCATGTGCCGGTGAATTCCTAGCCGTTACTATAGCCAAGCGAATAGGAGAATCATCAAACTGTTCTTGTAAAAAAGAAAGTGTCTTAAGTAACTTAGCAAAAGGACCTTCAGGAAGTGGTTTATTTACATTTTCTTTTTCATGTGCTAAAAAGGCTTCTAAACCTTTGGTCTTATAAATATGTTCAGACTCTTCAGAAAAAATAACCGCGTCCGCGTCAAAGGCAATACGAATTTGCTTAGACATATCAATCTCTTTAGGGGGGGCATAAAGAATCGCTGCCGCACATCCACTATCAATAGCGAGTTGCACATCTTCTTCAGACTTTGATAAAAATAGGTCAACAGAAAAGGCCCCTAAATAATCAGATAGATTCTCTCCCCCTGAAAAGGCAGCTCTTGTAATATCAAGATCAAAATGTTCAATAGACTTAAAGACTCTTAGACCTGTGTCCGGTGAGTTACGCGACATTACAATCACTTCAACAAGTTTTTTGCCACTTAGTTCATTAAGTTTCAAAAGGGCTTCTACTAAGTGATAAGCCGTTCCTTTTTTCAAGGGTTTATTTTCATTTTTTCTTTGATATTTTTTATAGGCTTCAACCCCATCTGCATTAAAAAGATCATTTTCTTCTTCTAAATCAAAAAGCGCGCGTGATGAGATTCCAATGACCAAACACTGACTTAAATCTAAAGACATATTTTTCCTACCTTCTAATCAATTTAATCTATTACATCTGTGGACTTAAGAACGGATCTTATCCACAGATTTACCAGATTAAGTAGATTCGTAAAATTATTTAGTTTTGTTTTAATTTATATAGAACATAATAGCAAATTTGCTATAATTCCAACATTATTTTAGATGAGGATTATTAATGAAAGTACTAGATGCTGTTAAACCGGGTGTTTTACATGGAGAAGATATTCAAAAAGTATTTGCTATTGCAAAAGCTGAGGGCTTTGCTCTACCTGCTGTAAATGTTGTAGGGACAGATTCTATTAATGCTATTTTAGAAGCAGCTGCAAAAGTGAACTCTCCTGTTATCATTCAGTTTTCAAACGGTGGTGCTTCATACTACGCCGGAAAAGGTTTAAGTAACGAAAATGAAAAGGCCGCTATTGCAGGTGCCGTTTCAGGTGCTAAGCATGTTCACGCTATGGCTGAGGCTTATGGTGTAGCGGTTATCTTGCATACAGACCACGCAGCTAGAAAACTTCTACCTTGGATTGACGCGCTTCTTGACGCAGGTGAAGACTTTTACAAAAAAGAAGGGAAACCTCTTTATTCTTCACACATGCTTGACCTTTCTGAAGAACCTCTAGAAGAAAACATTGCTACCTGTGTTGAATACTTTAAACGTATGGATAAGATAGGTATGACAATTGAAATCGAACTTGGTGTTACCGGGGGAGAAGAAGATGGTGTTGATAATACAAACATTGACAATTCACTTTTATACACTCAGCCTGAAGAAGTAGCTTACGCATATGAAGAGCTTTCTAAAGTATCTAAGGCCTTTACTATTGCCGCTTCATTTGGAAATGTTCATGGTGTTTATAAGCCAGGTAATGTTTGCCTTACGCCTAAGATTCTTGATAACTCACAAGCCTATATCCAAGAAAAGTACAGTACAGATGCTAAGCCTGTTGACTTTGTTTTCCACGGTGGTTCAGGTTCATCTAAAGAAGAGATAGCCGAAGCACTTACTTATGGTGTTATCAAAATGAACATTGATACAGATACCCAATGGGCAACGTGGATAGGTACAAAGGCTTTTTATGAAAAAAACAAAGACTATATGCAAAGCCAAATAGGAAATCCAGACGGGGAAGAAAAACCTAACAAGAAGTATTACGATCCACGTAAATGGCTACGTTCAGGACAAGAAACTCTTGTTTCTCGTGTCGTTGTTGCCTTTGAAGACTTAAATGCAATAGATAGAAACTAGTCCTTTTTTCTTCACAGCCTAGGCTGTGAAAATATCCTAAGAACTTTCTTTTTACACAAAAACTATTATTTAGCTTTCATTGCGTTTTGATGAGAGGCGAATTCTACTTTTGAAATGTAACCATCATTATCTGTATCTAATTGAGAAAATGATGGGGCATTTTTAGTATTTCTAAGCATTCTTCCTTCTTGTGCTAATTCATTATGACGTTTAACCCGTCCATCATTAAGTTCTTTTTCACTTATTTTACCATCAATATTTGTATCAAAATAGGAAAATGAAGGCATATTAAAACCTTGATTTGCAAGTAAAACTGAGCCAAGTAACAATGTAATTATTAATAACTTTTTCATTGGATATCCTTTTAGTTTAAACTATTACTATTATACAACTAATTAATAGTATTTATTAAATGAGTTTGACTAGGCTTAGGGCCTTATCAAAATAAACATAAATACAGATAGGTAATGGATAGAAACTAAGAACTTCTTAAGAGCGAAATTAAGCGGTCTTAGTCTAGATATTCTAATAAAGACTTTCTTGAAAATAAAAATATAATGAGAGTTGAAAAAAGAGAGAGGATAAAACTTTTAAAAAAGTKYTKAKGAMNNTRAANTKCYTCAACCAAGCACCACAAAGAAAATCCCTCTTTTTTAGCGATTTCTTCTACTATTGATGCCTTTGTTTCGGCGATATCATACATATAGACCCCACATAATGCTTCGCCATTTCCTATAATCTCATCAGCAAGCAGAAGCGCATCTTTTTCGCTCTTATAAAAGACAGTAGTCAACATTCTCATACAAAATTCCCATGAGATGTGCTTGTCATATATAATATAAACAAAGTACATTTTTTGTCTGTTTAGTTGCATACTATAATGTGGTTTTATTGTAATTGACATATTGTTCCTATATAGCTTATAAAAATTTACTTATTTAGAATTATAATCAAAAAAAAGTTTCATGCTACTTAATGTCAGTTTTGTCTCTTAAATTTAAGTAAGAAAGGGGAAAAATCACTTGAAAGTCAATATCCTTCTATTTAAAGTTTTGGCTTAGCTTATATGCCTTATAAAAATGTTCTTTCAATAAAACACTTGCTGTCTTAGCTTTCTTGTATAAATTATAGCCCCCAAAGCCTCCACATCTGTCTTTCACATAAAGGTAGATAATATCTAAGTCATGGGAAATTACTAGGGCAGGATCACATTTATCATCTACTTGAAGTTCAATAAAGTATTCATCCCTTAAGTCTATGATAAAGGGTTCTTCCAAACATTTCCCATCAAGCTTCCTCGTTATTTCTATCTCATAACTAGAAATTATTTTAAACTGGTACTTATATGTTCTTGCTTTTGCAAAGGTAGAGCCTCCTGTATAGGCTCTACCTTGGTATATATAATGTAGCTCTCTTATAATTTGTTTTGAAAGTTCTTCATAAGCCTTTATATCGGAAAAAAGTGATACCTGTAAAAATAAGAAGAGTAAAACCTTTTTCATCTTTTCCTTCTTTGCATATGTTTATATCGTTCAAGCATCGTTTCATTCCCACTAACACCACCGGTATGAATATAAAGTATATTTTCATGCTTAGCATCTAAGTTTTCAAGAAGTTGAAGCCATGTTCTTGGTGCATAAATAAGGTCAAAGACGATACCCGTAGATGCTTGAAGTTCTTTAAATATTTCAAGATATTCTGCATAAGGCTTGGCAAATCTTTTTTTATCCTTATGACTAAAGATTTCAGGATAAGGGCCTGCTGAAAGTTTTTCCCATTGTAAGCGTTGATATGCCTCATCTCCAACTAGAACGGAGGTGTGCAAATGTATATCTTTAGCAAGTGCTTCTTGAAGGTATAAGGCAGTGGTACCCGTGCCACTAGGTAAGACTACATCTAAATCTTTAATCCCTTTTTTTTCTTTCCATGCATTAATCTCTTTGGCTAAAATACTGACACCTTCTTTGGCCAAGAGGTCGGCTCCTCCTTGAGAAACAAGAAGGGTTCCTTCTTCTTTTATGGCTTTTAATTCTTGAATTTTCTCATCATAATGAATATGTTCAAGTTCATGTAAAACCATTTCATTTTCAAGAGATAATGCAAGATTTCCTTCGGCTCCATCTTTTAAAAACTGAGGCAAGTTCTTCGTATAATAATGAAAGGTCCAACCTTTTTGCTTGCATAAACATGAGAGTGCATACATCGCATTAGACTGAGAACCACCATATGAAATAATCTTTGTATATTTGTTTGAAGGGGTTTGAAGAAGGGTGTATAGTTTTCGAAACTTATTACCTGAAAGACAGGTATCTAAAAGGTCGTCTCTCTTGATATAAAAGTTTCTACCTCGAAACTTGACGGTGTCAATTCGAGATAAAAACATTAAATTTACTTTTTAGCGAAAGTAATTTTTGCTTTCTTTTTAAGTTCATCCATCTTAGATTGCATTTGTTCTTTAAAGATTTCAACCTTAAGTTTTTGTTCAATAAAGCCTTTGACTTCTTTGTATGGAAGATCTTTTGCCTCTTGCTTATCTGTTACTAAGATAACGTGATAGCCAAACTGTGTTTTTACCGCAGTTGAAGTCAAGTCGCCTTTTTTCATTTTGAAAACAGTATCGTTAAAGGCAGGAACCATTTGGCCCTGACCAAAGTAACCTAGGTCGCCACCCTTTGGTCCTGAAGGTCCTGTTGACTTTGCCTTTGCAAGTTCAGCAAACTTTTCATTAAGTGCGCCATTCTTAAGGCCATTAAGTTCTTTAATAACTGCCTCAGCTTCTGCCTGTGTTTTAACTAAGATATGTGAAGCACGTACCTTTGATTTTTCAGAAAATTCTTCTGGATGGTTTTTATAATAAGCTTTTATCTCTTTTTCATTTACCTTAACCTTATTAAATTGACGCTTTTCCCATACCTTTGCTGCTAATTGAACCTTAACACGTTCAAGTACACTCGCTAATTCTTTTTTATATTCTGCACTTTCTAGAACACCTGTTTTTTTAGCATCCGCATAAACAAGTTCTTGAGAGATAAGACCCTCAATTACTTTTTGAGACAATTCAGCTTTTTTCTCAGCAGGGAGTTGATTAAAACGTCCTTGAGTTCCTTGCATTAATACTTCTTGTACTTCTACTTCAGTAATCTTCTTACCATTTACGGTTACGATTGTTCCTGCAAATACTGCACTTGCAGTTATTAGGGCTAAAATAATTTTTTTCATCTGTTTCCTATTATATTGATATATTTCTTTGACAATTATACTTAAGCTTCGTTAATAAACTCTTAGTTTATGTCTAAATGCAGATACTGTTTTAAAACCTGTTCTAATTTTGCACGGTCAAGAGGTTTAGGGAAGTGATCATCAAGACCTGCTCCAATAATTCTTTCCCTGTCTCCCGACAAACCATGGGCGGTTAAGGCAATGATAGGAGTATGTTCCCGTCCATCACGTTTTTCTATCTCTTTAATCAAACGCGTGGCCGTAATACCGTCCATAACTGGCATATCAATGTCCATAAACACAAGGTCAAATTGTTCTTTTCTATCAAAGCTATCTACCGCTTCCTTACCATTAACAACCGTGCGTACTTTTAACTTATATTGAGACAAAAGTGTTTCTATAAGCTTAAGATTAATAGGATTATCTTCTGCCACAAGGATAGTTAAGTCTAATAATGGTTTCTTTGCCTTCTGCGGTTTAAGTTCGACTTTTTTCAGAAGTTCAGGCGGTACTTTTTTCCAAACAACATTAAGGGTTTCATAAATCTTAGTCGGAAGTAAAGGCTTAACCAAGATATCTGCTACATCTGCGTCAATTCTAGCGAACTTACGTTCAAGAGATGGATTAATAACCGGCACCACTTGAAGGTTTGAATAATGCGCACGAATAGACTTCACCCTTGAGGCTGAAAGATGGTCTGTAACAATAAACACTGCGTCACAATGTTTTAACTCTTTATTAACTAAACCATCTATCTCTACTACATCAATAGCAAAATGCATAAGATACTCTTTTAAAAGTTTAGAATACAAAATCGTATAATGGTCTTCTGCCCAGATTGCGATACGTGAGCCCTTCACAAATTCAAAAGAAGATTGGTTTGAACTTGCATGTTTAATAGAAAAGCTAAATCGTGAGCCCTTCCCTACTTCAGTCGCTACCTTTAATTTGGAGCGCATCATTTCAGTAAGCTTATAGCACACAGACAGACCAACACCTAGTCCATCCTTACCCTGTGACTGGTTATCCTTGGCCGAAGCAAAGGGACGAATAATAGTTGAAAGACGATTATGGTCAATCCCTACTCCTGTATCTGTTACCGCGTATTCAATAACAATCTCGCCTTTTTTCCCTGTCGCATTGGCCCGAATCTCTACATAAACCTGACCCTTTTCATTGGTATATTTTATAGAGTTTTTAACAAGGTTACTAAGTACTTTTTTAATCTTATTTCCATCCGCGTAAACTTCATACGGAAGTAAGGGGTCTATGTAAAAAAGAAGTTGTAAGTTCTTTTCTTTGGCCTCATCACAAAACTCATAAGAAAAACTTTCCATCAGTTCAATAATATTTGTAGGCTGCTCATTAATCTGAATCTGACCACTTTCTATCTGGGCTAATTCAAGAAGATTTTCTACATTATGCATCATTGTTTGAGCAGAATGAGAGATAAGGTTTACATACTCTTTTTGAATGCGATTGGTGTCTGTACGCTCGAGTAACTCAACAAAGCCAATAATTCCATTCATTGGTGTTCTAAATTCATGTGACATAGAGGTTAAAAATTTTTGTTTAAATTCTTCAAAATATTTTTGAGCACGCTTAGCTTTTTCAAAGGCAGAAATATCATCAAATTGAGCAATAAAAAGGTTTTTACCCTCAGCCGTTACTTCTTTAACCTTCACCTCAAAAAGATGTTTTTTTCCTTTTGAATCAAGCATTTGAACCTTATGCTTTTTACGCTTATTTCGTAAGACTTCAAAAAGCCATGCAAAAGGTTTTTCTGCACTTAAAGTACCCTTTGTAGGTACAAATAGTTCTGATATATCTCTGTGCTTAGTAGAAAACTCTTTTAAACTTTTAAAAGGGAGGCAGGTTGAAAAAGAAGAGTTTGCTCCAATCACACCAACCTTTCTGTCAATAACTAAAACAATAGCACTTTCTAATTCTAATATTTCTTCTGTAAAATCTGTCACACTATGTGGCAAGTGTGCCTTTAATTCATTCATAGTCCCTAAACTCATCTAACAATACCTCTTTACAGATTTAAACGTAAGTGCTTATTCAGTACGTATTCTAATTTTTGACGTGTTAATGGCTTAGAAAGATAATCATCCAAACCTTCTTCTAATATATGTTCCCTATCACCTTCCATTGCCAAGGCAGTCAGTGCGACAATTGGCATATGTGGTTGAGAAGGGTTTCTTTGTTGCTTAATCTCTTGGGTAGCAAGTATCCCATCTTTAATAGGCATATCAATATCCATAAAGACGATATTATATTCATTTGACATACATAAATTCACGGCCTCTTCCCCATCACCCGCTGTTGTTACCTTAAGATTATACTCCATCAAAAGAATCTTAATAAGACGCTGATTAATCAAGTTATCTTCAACAACAAGGGCCGTAATAGCTTCTTCTCTTGTTTGAGGTTCTTGAAGTGCTTGAGCAGCCTTAGGAAGACGTAAAATCTTCGCAAGGTGATTTGCAATCTTTGAAGGTAACATTGGCTTTACAAAGGTATGGTCAATAATATGGGCCATCTTCGTTTGAACCTGTTCTCCTGGATTAATAATCAAGATAGTCTTACCCTGTTTTTTCAAAGATGAAAGCTTGAGCATCCACCCAGGTTTGTCTTGAGATGCCACAAGATAAATTAGGTCAGCGCCTTCATATATCTTGTCATCTATTTGATTTACTTTAACAACATTCATAGAAAAAGAGCGTAAGTACATAGTTAATTGGTTTGCATCTTCAACCCGTGATTCATCTAGTAAGACAACCTTAGCTGTACGGTTTTGCACCACTTGAAATGACTGGGCTTCTGAACAAGCAAAACTCAATGAGAAGTTAAAGGTGGAACCTTTTTCAATCTCAGACTGTATACGCAAGTCTCCCCCCATCATCTTAATAAGTCCATGTGAAAGGCTTAGTCCAACACCCAAGCGGTTATCGGCTTGATCTCCTGCGACAAAGGGTTGTGTAATCATACTAAGGTGCTCTTTTAAAATTCCCTTACCATTGTCTTTTACTCCAAAGCCTATACTACAGGTGCCATCATTATTACGGTGAACTAACTTTACTTCAACCATAACCTTTCCACCGCGCTTGGTAAATTTTAGGGCATTATTAATAAGGTTGTTTAAAATTTGCTTTAGTTTACGAAGATCACCTGTCATATATTGAGGGAGTTTAGGGTCAATATAAAAATATGTATTAATCCCTTTGTTTCTTCCTTCAACCGCGTGTAGTTTTGCTAACTCTTCCATCTCAGCAATAGGATTAAACTCGGCTTCATTAAGCTTAAGACGTCCACCTTGCATCTGTGCTAAGTCTAAAAGAGATTCAATATTAGACATAAGGTTACGCGCAGAAATATTAATCATTTGAAGATATTCACTTTGCTGGTGATCAGCATTGTTCTTTTCCATCAATTCGATAAAGCCTAAAATACCATTCATTGGTGTTCTAAATTCATGTCCAATATTTGATAAAAACTTACTCTTTAAACGTTCTACTTCTTGGGTTTTCAGTCTTGCTTCTTCAAGTTCTGAAATATCTTCAAGTTCTAAAACATACAGGTCTTTACCTGCTTGACGGATTTTTCTTGCCTTCGCACGACAAGGAATTTCTACATCATCCTTATCTTTTAAAACAACACGATAACCATCTTCTTTATGAATACGAATATAATCCAACCAAGATTTATCATATTCAGTAAAAACTTCCTCGCTCTCTTCTATAAAAAGTTCACGGATGCTTTCATGTTTTTCACGAAAATCTGCAATATTGTTAAAGTCAAAACGATTAAAAAAGGCTTTATTCCCACCAATCCAACCTTCATCCTTTGTAAAGAATAAAATAGCATTGGTTTCTAGGTCTAAAATCTCGTAAAATAGTTCTTTTGATACATATCCATCTTTTTCCATTGAGGCTGTAATTGACGCTGTTGGGCCTTGGCTTTTCATTTTTGAGCTAAACCATGAAAAAAGTGATGCCATGTAGATTCCTTGAAATATATTATTAATCACTCATTATCATATATTATAATTAAAGTGGAGTTAAACGGCTTGCTTTATGTTTATTTTAGATACATTTTATAGCTTAAGGGTTACACAGATACTCTTTGCTAAACTTGCACTTATGAAAAAAGCTACTAAAAAAGAAATTGAACTCATAAAAGATGAGTTTGTGAAACGTTATGATGAAGCTGTTACAGAACTAAATTATACTAATGCCTTTGAGTTAGTTATCGCAGTTGCCTTGTCTGCTCAGTGTACAGATAAGCGTGTAAATATAATTACACCTGCCTTATTTGAAAAATATCCTGATCCTGTAAGTTTGGGAAATGCTGATTTAGATGATGTACGAGCACTTTTAAACACTTGTTCATTTTTTAATAACAAGGCAAAAAATATCATTAAAATGGCACAAAGACTTGTAGAAGTTTATGACTGTGAGGTTCCCTTGAATGAAAAAGACTTACAGACATTAGCCGGTGTGGGACAAAAAACAGCCCATGTTGTTTTAATTGAGTTTACTCAGGCTAACCTTATGGCAGTAGATACTCATGTATTTAGAGTGTCTCATAGACTTGGCCTAAGTGATGAAAAGACCGCCACTAAAACAGAAGCAGAACTTGCAAAAAAGTTTAAAACAAACTTACATCAACTTCATCAAGGTATGGTTCTTTTTGGAAGGTATATTTGTACGGCCAAAAGACCAAAGTGTGATAGCGAATGTTTTATGCAGGAGTTTTGTAAAACTACGGTAAGTTTTAAACCAGCATAAATGCGGTTATGCGGCTCTGCCTGAAACTTCACTTCGTGACCGCTTTCGCTAGTTTTCTAAAGTCCGTTTTACTTCTGTAAAACTACGGTAAGTTTTCTAAAGAAGCATTTGCTACGCAAACCGCCACGGCTTGCTTTAAACCAGGCTAGAGAATTTTAAATATATCTTTCAATCTTTCTTAAAAGTTTTCGACTTCTTTTTTCATTTCCTATAGCTCCTATGCGTACACCTAAGGTTCCATATCCTTCTTTGTTATAATAGATATGTACCTTTACCTCTGTTTCATCTTTAAACTCAGCAATTATATCCGCATCTTTTTTTGTATTTTGTACAGAGATAATCTTCATTTTATTAGCTTTAAAAGTTTTTAGTGTTGCCTTATAAAGCCTATAAATAGACGTATCGTAAGATGATTTAATTTCTCCCGATATATAATGTGTTCCACCAATGGAAGCAATTACACCTGCTCCAATAACTGTACATCCACTCATAAATGAAAGGAGAAACAAAGCTGAAAATATTTGTCTTCTCATACACACTCTTTTACAATTTTTTCTAAGGCCTTATAGACTCTATTTACCGAGGCTATTTCAACAGATTCTCTTGAGGAATGGGGATTAAAGATATTGGGTCCTATAGATACAATGTCTAAATGAGGTGCATAAGATTTTAAAATTGCACATTCTAAGCCCGCATGAATAGCCATAAAATCAACTTTTTCAAAATCTTCTTTACAAATATTTTGAACCTTTTTAGCAAAGTCGTTAATTTCTGGCTTCCATGCAGGATACGTTCCCTCATTTTTTGCTTCAARGTCAAAGGCCTTAAAAAAACAAATGGTTTCATCTACTAAGACTAAAAGTTCTTCACTGTCCATAGAACGGGCACTTATAGTAAGTTTCACTTCTTTTTCATTTGTTTCAATAAGAGCTAGGTTAATACTGTTTTGAACAATACCCAATTCAGAGTTCATTGCCCTTACACCTTGGGCAAAGGAATGTATCATTTCTATAACCTTATGACCCTGACGCAACATTTTCTTTTCACTTTTCTCAAGCTTTTTTATACTTATATTTTCTATCTGAGTATCAAGTATTATCCCTACAGGAACACTAATAACAGCGCGAGCACGTCTCGAAATAGAGTTTCTTCTTTCCCCACCTTCAATCTCAATAAGATAATGTGGGATATGCACTAAAAAGGCTGCTAGTTTTTTTATCGCTGAGGGTATGTTCTTATGTATATCAACCCCGGAGTGTCCCCCAGGCAGATTATCAACTATAATCTCGTATGAATGTACTTCTTCGCTTATATCGAGTCTATGCACAGGCTTTCTTGCAATCACATCAGAACCACCCGCACAACCTATATAAACATAGCCTTCTTCTTCAGTATCAAGATTAAGCATTAGACTCTCTTTTATGTGAAGGTCTAAGCCTTGAGCCCCAATCAGTCCTACTTCCTCATCCGCAGTAAATAAACATGAGATTGCTTTTTTTTCTGACATCATTGCAAGCATCATGGCAAGACCTATCCCATTATCTGCGCCTAAGGAGCTATTTTTTGCTTTTAAATGGCCTTCTTCTTCATATAGTTCAAGATTAGGAGCCTCCCCTATACAAACCATATCATAATGAGATTGTAAAATTATCTTAGCATCTGAATGAGAACAAAGGATGTTATTTACTGAGTCTGTTTTTACTTCATAACCGTAAGACTTCGCTTCTTTTATAATGTAGTTTTTAAGAGCGTTTGCTTCATGTGAACAGTGAGGAATACTGCAAATCTTTTTAAAAATATCTATCACGCTCATGAAAGACTCCCTTGGTATATTTTTTGCTTATTTCTTCTAAAGGAAATTATTATGTACAAGAATATCATATTTTTAATTATTACTCTTATATTTTTTAGCGGTTGTCTTAACAAGCGCGGTATTTCGGCGACCTATTATAATGACTGTACAGAATATTATGATGCAAGAGGGTATTATCACAAGACCTGTGATGAAAACCTTATAGAATTTTCAGATGTAAAAGAAGGTTCAAAAAAAGCCTATAAGGCAACCGTTGACTATATCACCTTCAGTGAAGAAGTCAAGAAAGAACCAGTACGTAAGGTTGTGTGGTGAGAGGCGTAAACAAATGACACCTGCGTGTCATTTGTAGCCTCGGAACCGAAGATGATGTGCGTCCGCGCACCATCGAAGGCCTCAGAAGTCACAGACTAAGTGTCAACCCCTTGGCAAATAATCCTAGGCACTAACAGTTACAATTCAAAAATATAATAAACCTACTTCCTAGCCACAAAAGTCTCAAAGTTCACCCATTTAAAAACACTATCACAATGCTTAAACCCCGCATCCTTCAACATCTTTAAATTTTCTTCTTCTGTATAAGGTATAAGCACATTTTCTAGGGCTTCACGTTTTTGAACTATCTCATACTCACTATATCCCTGAGCTTTTTTATAATTATAATAGGTGTCTATCATCTGCTTATTCAGTTCATTATCTTGTGAAATAACTTTTTCAGAAAAGATAAACAGTCCCCCTGGTTTTAGAGCATCATATATTTTCTTTACAAAATTTGCTCGTACAGGAGGTCTAACAAATTGCAGCGTGTAGTTTGAACAAATCACTGCTGCTTGCTTATAATCATAGGTCAAAATATCCCCACAATCAAGCTGTATTTTTGAGTTAAAGGCATGTAGCTTTTTTGAAGCCTGATCTAACATTGCTTGAGAATTATCTATTCCAATAAGTTCTATCTCAACTTCACATTTTCGCTCTATTTCTAAAAGTAAAGAAGCCGTAGAACAACCAAGGTCATAAACTTTCTCACCCTTGTTTATATTTATACTTGCAAAATGAGAGGTAAGCTTCATTGCTTCATCATAAAAAGGCACAGAGCGTGAAAGCATATCATCAAAGACAACGGCGACTTCTTCATCAAATTCAAATTGTTTTTTTATAGGTTTATCAAATACTTTATCTGTTTTCATAAGGCTAATTGTACCCAATTGATTCTTATCAAGCTAAGTATTTTAGCTTTACACTATAATAGCTATACTAATAAAAAAAGAAGATATCATGAACTATCCAAACTTTTTCGATACCATACCTTCCATCAATCTTCAAGACCCTCTTTCAGCTATTCTAGGCACCTTTGAAAAGGGAGAACTTGAGATATCTTATCTTGACGTGATAAAAGGTTCTGGACACAGTTGTCCTACCGTTTCGGGTGCTTATCTTATGACTTTTCATGCCTTAAAAGCACTTTTCCCTGAGGGGGTAGCACTTAGAGGAAGTATCAAGGTTGATTTTAAAGAAGATATGCAAGAAGGCACTACTGGAGTGGTTTCAAATGTGATTTCATACATCACAGGAGCTACCGATAAAAGTGGTTTTAAGGGCTTAAATGGAAAGTTTGCAAGACACTCTTTAATGTCCTTTAATCAAGACCTTCCAAGCCTACGATTTACTCGAACTGACACCAACAAAAGTGTGGATGTTTTTTATGACCCAACTTCCATCAAAGTAGAACCAAGGCAGATGCAATTAATGAAAGCCATTATGCAGGGCTCGGCCTCTCAAGAAGAAAAACAAGAGTTTGGAGAACTGTGGCAAGATAGGGTGAAAAGAATTTTAGTGGATAACTTTAATAATGTTGATATTATCAGGGTAATAGAGGTCTAAAAAATATTTTCAAACCACCACATCATCGCGTACATAATACCAGGAGTTTTAGCCTTTGTCTCATCTAAGATAAAGTCTTTGGCATCTTCTACATCTAAATATACCACCTCTATATCTTCAACATGAATACCACCACCTTCATGTTCTTGCATAGTATCATCAACCTCACAATAATAAAGCGTTTGATTCGCTCCTGCAAAGCCTACAGCCGTATAAAACGAAGTAATCTTATCAATCTTTTCAAGGGGCATATTAAAGCCACATTCTTCATCTATCTCTTCTTTAGCAATTTGGACTAAAGAACAGTCCTTATCTACAATACCCGCGCAAAGTTCATAGGTATATCCCTCATTATTTTTAAGATATACAGGGGGTCTAAACTGCTTTACTAAGACAAAAGAATGTTTATCCTTATGATAAATAAGGATAGCCACACTGTCATGTACCTCAACCATATCCCAAGCTTTTTTAATCCCTTTTTGAGTGTAATTCATACGTTGTGTTTTTACAAAAGAGGAGTCTTCACAACTTGAAAAAGAAATATCTTTTATCATAAGATTAAACTCGCTAAACCTAAGAAACTCAAAAAGCCTAGCACGTCAGTCGCGGTGGTTAATAAAACAGTAGAACCAACAGCAGGGTCAATATCTAAGCGCTTTAAAAACAATGGAATTAAAGAACCAAAGACACCAGCTATTAAGAGATTAAATATCATGGCTAAGGCAATAACCAGACCTAAGAGTTCTACCCCAAACCAAAGATAAGCAACAAAACCAACAATCACAGAAAAAAGAAGCCCATTAAATAGCCCCACAAAGAATTCTTTCTTAACCGCTTCCTTTGCATTTTCGGTATCTATATCACCTAATGCCATCTGTCTAACCATAACGGTAAGTGTTTGCGTTCCAGCATTTCCACCCATAGAAGCAACGATAGGCATTAAAATAGCTAGGGGAATAAAGGCTGCTAAGGTTTCATCAAAGAGTCCAATAACGATAGAAGCAAGAATAGCGGTAACAAGATTAATCCCTAACCAAGAAGCACGTTTTTTAAAAACACCAAAAAGCTTTTCTTCTTGTTCCGCTTCATCATTAACACCTGCAAGTTTATAAATCTGCTCTGTTGCTTTTTCTTCCATTACATCATATATATCATCAGCTGTAATACGTCCAACAAGCTTACCTTGCCAGTCTAGTACGGGCAAAACAGAAAGGTTATACTGCTCAAACATTTTAGCAACATCTTCTATATCTTCAGTGGCTTCAACACTTAGAAAATGGTATTCATCTTCAGCTAAGATATCCTTATAACAACGCTTGAAATCCATAACAATGAGGTCTTCTAAGGAGATCCCTGCAAGGAGTCTTTGGTTATCATCCACTAAGAAAATCTGGTAAATATTTTCCAGCTTACCCTGTTCTTTTAGATCTCGAAGCCTGTCTACTGATTCTTGTACTGACTCTTCAATTTTTGCATCAAAAAGCTCTGTTTGCATCCAAGCACCAGCTTGGTTTTCTTCATATCTACGAAGCTTATCAATATCTTCTCTATCGTCCTCATCAAGATGAGCAACAACCGCCTCAGACTTATCCATATCCAAGTCATCAATATCTTGAACAAGATCCGTTGCATCATCTGACTCAAGGTCTTCAATGGCCCGGGCTAGTTCTTCTGTAGAAAGGGCATGAAGGGCCTCATCTTTAATCTTTTCAGGTAGTTCAAGAAGGACATCTCCTAAAACTTCAGAAGGAATACGCACCAGAAGTTTTAAAAATTCTTCTTTATTTTCTTTTACACGAATTTTCTTTAAAAGGTAGGCAATATCTGAGGCATGAATAGTACTATCTTCTGGGTCTTGGAGATAATGTTCAAAAGAATGAAGCATCTCATTAAAGCGACTCATTAACGTCCTCACTTTTAGGTCCAAAACCCTTAATATTTAAATAATACACATTTTCAAAAGGCAGCTCTTTTTTAATATGAGTATTTGCAGCCAAATGAAGTTCAACCGTTTTATTATAGTCATCTTTTAAAAGATTAAAACTTTTAAGTTTTTTACCCCTAAGTTTATTGGTAGTAATTCTAATGACACGAGCAGGATTTCGAGCATGTCCATTCTTATATAAGCCAAAATGTAAGTGAGGTCCTGTAGAAAGTCCTGTTGAGCCCACATAACCAATAGTCTGCCCCTTTTTAACATACTTACCTCGTTTAATTCCTCGTCTAAAGGCTCTTTGATGAGCATACAAGGTCATATAGCCATCACTATGTTGTATCTTAATGAGCTTTCCATAACCACGTGTATAGCCTGCAAAAATGATACGCCCACTTCCCGCTGCCATAATAGGAGTCCCGGGTCTCGCTGCATAATCAACCCCTAAATGGGCTCTATATTTTTTCAAAATAGGATGATATCTTCGAAGGGTAAAACCTGAACTAACACGGGCATTCTTTACAGGACGATTCAGCATAAAGCCTTCTGCCTCTATCCCTTTTGCATCATAATAACGTCCATCATCATTTAGATAAATATAATGCTTTTTACCACGAAGTTCTATCATCGCCACTTGTAAAACAGGCATAGAAAAGGTTTTTCCAAACCTATACTTTTGCTCATATACCATTACTAGCTTATCCCCACGTCTAAGGTCTCGACGAAAGTTCAAAGAATTTTTAAAAGAGTTTACAAATTGATGGGCTAGCTTTTTAGAACCTGTTGAATTGACAATATCAAGATAAGGAGAGTGTTCAATGGTGACACAAAAAGCTTCCGTCTTTTTGGTATATACTATGGGTGTTGACCTGAGTTTATACTTCTTTTTGTCCTTATAAATATGTAACTGTAACTCTTCACTAATAGGAATAAGTACTTGTTCTACTCTCTCATTTGCATCACGTAAAATTTGGATATTTACGCCTGCGTAAATTTCTTCCGTAATCGTCTGGTCACTTCTATCTAAATTATAATAAATTTTTTGGGGCAGACCCTGTCTTTCTAAGAAATTTAAAAAAGATTCGCCACTGTTCCATTTAGTGTATTCTACCTTAGATGCAAATAGTATTAAGGGTAATAAAGTTAATAAAAATATTTTGTTCATAAAAAACCTAGCTAATTGTATATGAAAGCGTATCTAATCTTCACTTATCCTCCAATAAATCCTTGAAATTTCAATCCAAAGAAGCCTTTAATTGTATAAAAAGTATAATCCCGTACTATTTACTCCATGAGGATTCTTTTAAACATGCGTTATATATTATTTTTATTTCTTTTTACCAACTATCTTTTTGCCATAATATCAGAGCCAATTGGTTCAAAGGTTCTTTCCGTAGATAAAGAAGAACAAACACTTACTATCAGTTTTGTTGAGGGTACGCAAGTAGGCATGTATGGTGTTATTGTAAAAGACCTAGACCAAAACCATGCCATCGCCTTAAAATGGATTCAAGTTACAGCCATTGAAGGAAGTCTTATTTTTGCAAAGATGATCCCTATTTTAGCACTTGAACAAAGTGCCTTACCTAGTGGTACGTGGACGGCACAAGCGGGAGATAATGCGATTATTGGGTATAACTATCATAGAGCCCTTTTAATTGCACCTAATCCAAGTGTTTACAAAAAAATTAGTTCTTATCATTCTGAACGAAAATGGGTACATCCTGATATCTTCGCAACAGTTTTATCTCATCATGGTCATCCCAGCCCTTTAATCGAAGACTTTAATTACATGTGTCGATCCAATAACATAGGTACAGTCTCTTTCGTTTTTGACAAATCTATTCTAAGTGTTGATTGTCAAAGTTTTAAAATTATCCAAAATAAAACTATTTCATTAAAGACAGACGAAATCCAAGTCCCATTTTATACACGAATCACCCATATCGAAGCCAATTGGTTTGGAGAAGGAAATGATGAAGTCCAAGACTATAATAAATATTATGTGGACCTCTTAGCCGAAAATAATCCACAAAACGAATGGATACAAACATATAAGGCTGTACAAGATAAAGAAGCTGAGGAAGGTTCATGGTTCGGTTCATGGTTTTCTTCAATAAAAGTCACTAGCGATAATACAGAAGAAGACGATGAGTAAATTTCTACACTAAAAGCACACAGCGAATAAAGTCAAAAGGAAGCAAAAAAATGGATACAAAACACTTTAATCATTTTAAAAACATAGTGGGAAAAGAAAATATATATGAAGATAAGGCCCACCTAATCGCTTATTCATATGACGCTACACGTGAGCATTTTGAGCCTGACGCGGTTTTATTTCCACGTCATGAACAAGATGTATCTGATATTTTAAAATATTGTAATGAAAATCAAATTATTATTGTTCCTC
Source organism: Arcobacter sp. (assembly GCA_002733885.1). Lineage (GTDB taxonomy): Bacteria > Campylobacterota > Campylobacteria > Campylobacterales > Sulfurimonadaceae. Next base: position 61,917 of record NVXJ01000006.1, read on the forward strand.
GTGGAGCTGGTTCTGGTTTTACAGGAGGCGCTATTCCTTCTGAGGGTGGCGTTGTATTAGCCTTTGAGCGACATATGAATAAACTCTTAGAGATTGATATGAAAAACATGGTTGCAGTGGTTCAACCGGGTCTTATCAATATGGACCTTCAAAGAGCTGTAGAAGAAGTAGGTTTATTTTACCCGCCAGATCCAGCGAGCCAAGACTATTCTACCATTGGTGGGAATGTAAATGAAAATGCTGGTGGAATGCGCGCGGCTAAGTATGGTATCACTAAAGATTATGTTATGGCTATTCGCGCAGTTCTTCCAAATGGAGACATTATTAAGGCGGGTAAACGTACCATTAAAGATGTCGCAGGTTATAATATTACAGGTATTTTAATCGCTTCAGAAGGAACCCTCGCAGTAACAACAGAAGTAACGCTAAAACTTCTAGCTAAGCCTAAGATGACAAAAACTGCTATGGGTATTTTTGACTCTGTTAATAAGGCTATGGAAGCTGTTTACAAAACAATGGCAGGAGGCGTTACACCTGTTGCTATGGAATTTTTAGACAACTTAACCATTCGCGCGGTTGAACAAAAGTATAAGAAGGGGCTTCCTATTGATGCAGGCGCTATCTTAGTCACTGATGTAGATGGAAACTTAGAAATGGACTTAGATTTTCAACTTGATTTAATTGAGAAGATATTTAAAGAAAATGGTTGTATAGAATTTAGAAGAGCTAAGAGTGATGAAGAAGCTGCTGACCTTTGGTTTGCTAGAAGAAATGCGAGTCAATGTCTTTCTGTCTATGGTTCTAAAAAGTTAAATGAAGACGTAACGGTTCCTAGAGCCGTTCTTCCTGAACTACTTACGGCCTTTAATGCTATTGCTAAAAAATATAATATTAATATCCCATGTTTTGGTCACACAGGAGATGGAAATGTTCATACCAATGTTATGGTTGATGGATCTGATCCTGAACAGGTTAAAATTGCCTACCAAGCCATTGAAGAGGTTTTTCAAGCGACCATTGATTTAGGTGGAACACTCAGTGGTGAACATGGTATCGGTATCGCTAAGGCACCTTATATGTCTATGGCCTTTACTGATGAAGAGATGAATCTTTTTCAAACCATTAAACAAGCATTTGACCCGAACAACATCTTAAACCCTCACAAGATGGGTCTTAAATAAAACGACCATAGGCTATGAAGTATTTTAGAAACTTTGCTTCACAACCGCCACGGCTAGTTTTGACCCGAACAACATCTTAAACCCTCACAAGATGGGATTAAAATAAACTATTTTTTTTCTTTGGTTATAATAGACCTCTATTAAAGGATGTCTATTGGAAGAAGAAACAAAAGTAGCTCGTAAAAACACACTCTCTCAAAAGTTCAAACACCTACATTTTTCATATAAAATAATACGAACCTATGTCACTTCTTTGTTTGATAGAGATATCACCTTTTACGCTTCAAGTTTAAGTTTTTATACGCTTTTTACCCTTGTCCCCGTTCTACTTATTGTCTTATCTATCTCAACCTCATTAACAAGTTTTGATTCTTTTTATGGAAACATTAAGTCTTTTATTATGAATAATATCGTTCCGGTAGATTCTGAAGTCTTTTCAACCTTTATAGATGGTTTTATGCAAAACTCTATGCAAATTAGTATCATGGGGATGATCGCTATCATTGCTTCATCTATGCTCTTTTTTCAAAACTTCGAATATATTGTCAATAAGATTTTCAAAACACCTGCTCGTGGTTTTTGGCAATCCCTTAGTATATATTGGACCCTAGTAACCCTCACCCCCATTGCACTTGTATTTTCATTTTACCTTTCAAATGAATTACAAATATTTTTAGGAGACAATAACTACTCAGACGCCTTAGATATTTTAGGACTAATACCTTATCTTATTATATGGTCTATGTTTTTTCTTATTTATAAAATCTCGGCAAATACGGATATTTCCAACAAGGCTGCTGGTATTAGTTCTTTTGCGGTATCTTTGACTTGGTATCTTGCGAAGATTGGTTTTATACAATATATCCTCAATAAAAATGAAATGTATGCAACAATATATGGTTCTTTTTCTACCCTAATATTTTTCTTTTTATGGATATATGTTTCTTGGATTATTTTTATTTATGGCTTAAAACTATGTTATACCATAGAGAAAGTATCCAAGGAAACAAAGATTGAAGAAGAACAAAAGATAAAAGAAGAACTTATGAATAATGGCCAAGAGGCTAATGAAGATGATGAAAACGAAAAAGTATAGGGGAATAAAAACCTCAATAACAAAAAACTTAAGGCTTAGCATATATACTAAAAGAGGATCAAGTAGTGTCGGAAAACCCAGTACGTGGATGAGCAAAGAAAGAGGATAAAAAACAATAAATAGCATACTCAATATTGGCGAAAAAAGTTGCCCTAAACTAAAGGTTCCAAAAAAGTAATGCACTATCGGTAGCATAGCCAGATAAACCCAAACATGTATCCATAAAAAAGTTTGCCAAGGCTTTAAGTCTTTCATATGATGTAAAAATAAAAAGATATAAAATACCCCTGATACGGAAAACCAAAAACCTAAGGCAAATAACAACCTTGGCCATAGCGCAATTAAAAATCCAACTACTAAAAACAAAGACGTAAAAGAAAGTATTTTAATACCTCTATCGTACAAAATATACGCAAAAATACTCATAGCAAAAGATCGAAGTAAAGAAGGCACAAAGTCTAAAAAGTATAAGTATAAGAACAAGAGTGCAAACACGAAAACCGCAATATCTCTATGTGAATTTCTATATGGGAAGAAGTTTTTTTGAAAAGGGATGTAGATTAGTTTGATACTAAAAAAAAGTATAAAGCTTAGTACCCCTAGATGAAAACCACTGATAGCAAGAAGATGATTTATCCCTAAGGCAGAGAGTTGTTGTCTTATATCTGAAGGAATGGAACCGGCAAAAAAAAGTGCCTTGTAAAGGGAAGAGACTTGAGGTTCATGCAGTTCTTCCAAGTCCTCCATCATCTCATAACGTTTTTCTTTAAGCTCTAAACCCATAAGTATTTGGGAAGGAAGATAAAAGCCTTTAAGATAAGACAAGAAAGTTAGGTCTTTAATAAAAAGGCGAACACGTAAATGCCTTCCCTCAATATTTTTCAAGTTATCTCTTGAGCTTGTATAAAAAGAAAAACCTTCAGAACTTTGAAGCTTCAAGACCCAATAATTTTTCTTTTTATATTGTTTTTCAACATACACAGTAGAAATATGATCGTCAAACTCTGTAAGTTTTTGAAACTGTAGATACTGCATAAATAAAGAAAGAGTAAAAAGAAGTAAGAGTACACCAAGGGCAAAGAGCTTTTGCCTTGTAGAAGTAAAAAGTTGAGTCTTAGATAGGAGGGAGGGAGACGCTTTCATTTCCTACATCCATTACTACTTCTGTGGCCTGAACATTCTCATAAGAGATTTCTACACCGCCAAACATAGGCGCATCGATGAATTTCGTTAATTTTTTCTGGARCACAAGTTTAATATGCCCCGTAGGACCATTTCTTTGTTTACCAATAATAATTTCAGCCTCTTCTTCTTCTTTTTCTATATAAGTCGAGGTATATTCTTTACCATCCGCCTTAGCTGCTTTTTCGCGTTCTTTTTCTTCCTTATAAAGATAAACATCATCACGATAAACAAACATAATAATATCTGCRTCCTGCTCAATCGCCCCCGATTCACGAATATCAGAAAGCATTGGACGTTTATCCGCGCGAGATTCAACCCCACGATTTAGTTGAGAAAGCGCCACAATAGGCATCTCAAGTTCACGCGCAAGCATCTTAAGTCCACGAGATATCTCAGAAACCTCAGACTGTCTATCACGACCTGCTGTTTGCATAATTTGAAGGTAATCAATCACACACATTTCTATCTCAGGATGTTGAGACTTTAACTTTCTTAGCTTTGAGCGGAGCTGGTTAATAGTAACCCCTGCTCCATCATCTACAAAGAGCTTAGAGTTATTCATCATCTCCATACTTGCATTAAGACGTGACCATTCTTCATCATTTAAGTCACCCACCCTAAGCTTTTGCAAGAAGATAGAAGTATCTGCTGAAAGAAGTCTAAGCATCAACTGTTCAGCTGGCATTTCAAGTGAAAAGAAAGCCACACCATTTCCAAGTTTCATCTGATGTAAGACCATATTTAAGGCGAACGAGGTCTTACCCATAGCAGGACGAGCGGCGATAATAACAAGGTCACCCTTACCAAAACCTGTCGTCATCTTGTTAAGTTCTGCAAAGCCTGTATCCACACCAACAAGAACAGAATTACCCCTGGATTTCATCTCTTTAATGTATTCCATAGTGTTAAAGGTTATAGTAGGAGCATCCTTAAAGTCAACATTTTCATTTGCTTGAGTAATCTCGTAAAGCTTTTTTTCAACAATATCAATAACTTCTGCACTAGGAAGGTCTTCTTCCATAGTCACTCTTTTAATCTCTGTAGTTAGCGTAAGAAGATGACGTTTAATCGCCTTATCTTTTATCTCATTAACATAAGCAATAGTGTTTGAAATAGGGTTTGAAGATAAGATGTCAAGAAGAACGGCCTCATCAAAACGCTTTTTAGCATTTAAGCGTTTTTTGATAAACTCTTCATCTATAGGCTTACTTTCTCTGTGAAGCTCCATCATCGCTGTATATATTTCTTGATGCGCGGGGAGGTAAAAATCGTCTATTTTTAGTTTTGCTTCAACATCTTCAAACTGAGAAGGCTCAAAGATAATTGAGTTTAGAACCGAACGTTCGATATTAATATTATAAAGGGTTTCTTCCATTAAGCTTTTTCACTTTCTTCTGCTGCTTTTTCGACTTCTTCTATAAATCTCTTCACTAAATCTTTTTCTTCAAGTCTAGCAACCACATCACCCTTAACCATAACAAGACCCGCGCCCTTACCATAAGCAATGGCAACATCTGCGTGTTTGGCCTCACCAATGGCATTTACAACACATCCCATAACCGAAATATCTAAGGGAGCTTTTATATGCTTAGTCTTTTCTTCAATCTCAGCAACTGCTGTTACTAAGTCAGCTTCAATACGTCCACAGGTAGGACAAGAGATGATATTCACCCCATCTTTAGCCGCGCCAGAATCTTTAAGTATGGCCTTACCCACTCTAATCTCTTCTTCTAACTCACCCGTAATAGAAATACGCATAGTATCACCTATACCATCTAGTAAAAGTGCACCTAAGCCAATAGACGACTTAATCGTAGCATGAAAAATGGTTCCTGCTTCTGTCACACCTAAGTGAAAAGGATAATGATTTTTCGGACGAAGAAGTCTATAAGCATCAACCGTACGCCCAACATCAGAGGCCTTAAGTGAGATTTTTATTTGATCAAAACCAAGGTCTTCTAGAAACTTAATATTATACTCAGCAGAAGCTACCATTCCCTCAGCTGTTTGACCATACTTATTTTCAAATTCTTTTTCTAAAGAACCTGCATTAACACCAATACGAATAGGGATATTTCTTTCAGAACAAGCCTTAACTATATCTCTAACCCTAGACTTTTCACCAATATTACCAGGGTTAATACGGATACAGTCTACCACTTCAGCCGCAACCAGTGCCAGTTTATAATTGAAATGTATATCTGCAACAAGAGGAAGTGAAATTTGTGCCTTAATATCCTTAAGTGCGAGCGCGTCTTTCATATCAGGCACCGCAACACGAACAATGTCACATCCTGCAAAATGAAGTCTGTTAATTTGTTCAACCGTGGCCGTAACATTATGAGTTTCTGAGTAGGTCATAGACTGAACAGAGATAGGGGCATCCCCACCAACAGCAACATTACCTACATAAATCTTCTTAGTTTCATAGCGTTTTATCATAAGGGGATTTTATCTTATTTTGTGTAAAATAGAGCTTGAAAAAACAAGTAAACATTCCCAATAGCATTAATTTAAGAGATAGGTATCAACAAAATTAACATCTTTTAAAAAATAAGCTTTGAGAATAAGTAGACATTCTCAATACAGTACCTTAAGCGCGAATCGCCAGCATTATTATATGGATTATTCTGATTTTTTAATCTGTTTAATCTGTCTAATCATGCTGGCGATTATCTTATAAATAAAACTAGATGTGACAGTTTTACGCAGTAAAAATTTCTCGAAAAAATGTGACAACAATTTTAGACAAAATCGATTGGGTCCATATCCACTTCGCATAAAACATTTTTACTCATCTTAATGGCCTTAATTAAATCTGTACTTTTATCCGAGCGAAGAAGGATTTGAAAGCGAAACTTATTGGCTATTCTTTCTATAGCTGAAGGGCCATACCCTACTATCTCTATGTTTGGCGCAGAATATAATTTTTGTAAGACTTCATTCATTTTATCATTTGCCTTATCTTTTTTCATATGCGCAAAATTTAGTCGTGCTAACTTTTTATAAGGGGGATATAACTCTTTTCTAAACTCTTTTTCATCATCCAAAAATTCTTCATACTTAGAGATATAAGGATCAAAAAACTCTTGATAGAAGCTTTGAACAAGTACAACAGCGTCTTTTTTACGTCCACTTCTTCCTGCAATTTGTATCAGTAAGGACAAGGCCTTTTCCCTTGCTCTATAATCACTCATTTGCAAGATATTGTCTATGCCTAAGATAACCGCTAAGGTAACATCATGATAATCATGCCCTTTAGAAAGCATTTGTGTCCCGATTAGAAGGTCAATCTCACCTTCATTGAAAGAAGTCAAAAGAGCTTTTAACTTCTTTTGCGTTGTTATCTTGTCTCTGTCAAATTGCGCCACTCTTAAATTAGGATACTTTAGTTCAAAATGTTCAACTGCTTCTGCAGTTCCAAGTCTAGAAGATAAAAGATTTCCCGTTTTACACTCAGGACATATCTCAGGTATAGGCTCAGAAAAGTTGCAATAATGACATTTAACCCGTCTAGCAAACTTATGTAAACTCATCCCAACATCACAATACGGGCATTTATAGGTATAAGCACAACGATCACAAATCATATACTTAAAATTAGCCCGCGTAGGTAAAAAAAGCATAGACTGCTCTTTTTTAGCATGTATCTTAGTTACTGCTTCTTCTATAATAGGCGTTATCTCTTCCACATGAGGTTCATATACAAAGCGTCTGTTTTGATTAAAATGCCCACCCTTTAAACGAACATAAGGAAACTTCACATAAGAAGAAAGTGAAGGAGTAGCAGAACCAAGTAAAATAGGAATTTTAAGTAAGGTGGCATAATAAATAGCCATATCCCTTGCATTATACCGAGGACGCGAATTTGCCTTGTAAGAGTCATCATGCTCTTCATCAACAACAATAAAGCCTAAGTCATCAATTGGCAAGAAAAGTGCTGATCTTGCTCCTGCAATAACTTTCGCTGAACCATTATAAATCTTTTCAAGAGCTTTTTCTTTTTGTTTTTTAGTAAGCTTCGAGTGCCACATGACAACCGATTCACCAAAATGTTCTTCAAGCCTATCTTGCATTTGAGGCGTCAAAGAAATTTCAGGCATCAACATCAATACTCGTTTGCCTTCAGCTAAAACCTCTTCAAACCATTTCATATAAATTTCTGTTTTACCAGAACCCGTATCTCCAAATAAAAGGGAAACCTTATGCTTTTGTAACTCATTTAAAGAAGATTCTTGCTTTGAAGAAAGAATAATCTTACTTTCATTTGTAAAAATTTCTTCAGTAGAAGAAGCATCACTTTGAAATGGGACAAACAAAGAAAAAGCCTCACCTAAAGAGCAAAAATAATAATTCTGTATGAATTTAGCAAAACTATGCTGCGAAGTAGAAAAATAAAAGCAAGTTCTTTCAATGATATCTACTGTTTTAAATTCAGGTTTTTCTACCTTTTCTAAGACAACAGCATCTTTTTCCTTATTTTGAAAAGGAAGTTTAACAATATCAAAAATTTGGTATTCAATAGATGAAGAAAAGGTCAAAGGCTCTAAAGGCGAGCCTAAGATAGAAAGTGTGTAGAAATTCAACTAGTCAGTAAGAGCCGCGCAAGTTATAGCTGCCGCACCAGCACCAGCACAGTCAAAAGTACCAGCAAGAGGACATCCTGGACCAACTATTGGACAATAATTAAAGACAGCATTTCCAAAACCACCTGTAGTCAAATTAAATGTATATTGAGTAAGACCCGTCTTTATCCATTTTCCATTAGCTGCACTTGAGGTAACTCCGTATTGTAAAAGTGTCAATACTGCACCATTCGTATTTACCATAACATTTGGGGCTAAGCCTGTAAAAAGTGCTGTTCCTACGGCATTGTTTGCGGTACTGTCTAAAAGAGTAATAAAGCGAGAATCTCCTCTAAAAAGGCGACTTTGTCTTTCATTTATAATAGCCGCTCTTATAGTAGATACATCAGATCTAGCCTTAGAAATTTGTGCATCCGTACGTGTTGCCGCAAACTTCGGTACTGCAACGGCAGCTAAAATTCCTAAAACAACTATAACAAATACTAATTCTATCATTGTAAAAGCTTTTTTATTTTTAATATTCAATTAGTGCTCCTCTTATTGCCATTGGAAAAACTGCTGAATCAAAAAGTGTATGTAGTGCATCACCCATTCCATCTCCAGTAGCTCCTAGGCTTATCGTTAAATTTTCATCTGTTCCAAGCTTGACTACTTCCATCCTAATACAGTTGGGTATTGTTCCCATACTAATGTCCACTGCGTTATTTGGTACATCTAAAGTAGCTTCATTTCTTACTACTAAACCTGAAATTGCATTTGACATTAAAGAAAGGTCACTGGTCGTTTGACCATTAGCAACACCAAAGCTAGCAATTTCACTTACTGCTACTGATATATTTTGAGACATTCTTGCGATTAAGGCATCATTTCTTGTAGCACTTAGTTTTGGAATTGCTACGGCGGCTAAGATACCAAGTATTACAATTACAAAAATAAGTTCTATCATAGTAAAGGCATATTTCATAAAGAGACCTTGTTATAAATGATTTTAAAAGAAAGATTGGCTAATTTAAGAGAGGAAAAGTTCCTCCCTAAAGTCTTAAGTAAAACGAATTACCAAACTACTGTAGAGCCACCAAAACATTGGACACCTGCTACACCTTGACACTGAGCAGATAAGATATCAGCAAGAGCAGCTTGCATTCCAGTACATATTGCACTAGTACCAGCTCCTGCAGCTACTGTTAAGTTACCATCAACCATGGTATCTCTAACAGTTAGTATAATACACACAGCACCAGTAGTTGTCCCATCATCTGTATAATTTAGAACTGTACCATCTGCCATCGCTGAACTTGATACTTTATTGGGGAACTGCACATTAGTAATATCATTTAATCTACCAACCCAAGTACCACGAGCAGTATATGATGTTCCAAACTCTGTTACTGCAGTTGCGATTTCTGTAGCACCTGTAGCGATTCTTGCATCATCACGAGTAGCTGCTAGTTTCGGAATAGCAACTGCTGCTAAAATACCTAGAATAACGATAACGAAGATCAATTCGATCATAGTAAAACCTTTTTTCATGTTTTACTCCTTTTAATTAAAATATAGATTACTCTAGTAACCTTAGAAGCATTGTATATCAGTTTTACTTATAGAGGACTTAATCTTAAAGTTTGATTAGAAGTACGCTTTTTAGGCTTAGTAAAGAGCCTTTCAGTTAGTTTATATTTTTTTTAGTGTGTTATTGAGCATTTGTTCTGCTTCGAAAAGTTCGTAGCTTTTTTTCACATAGGCTTGCAGTAAGGTTTTAATATCATTGTTTCCATTAATATTAAACTTATCTTCTAAATCTTTTTCTATGTACCTTGCAAAAGAGTCTTCTAAGTCTATATCAAAACGACTTGAATTGATGGTTAGGGTTATCTTTTTACTCATGTTCTATCCTAGGGCCAATTCAATCTTTTTAACTATTTCTTCTATTTCCATATCTTTTAAGGCATTTTCTTCTTCAAGCTTTACTATAGTTACATCTTTAGCCTCACCTTGGCCTTTTACACTTATAACTTCGTTTCTTAATGTTTCATTTTCAGTTTTCATGGTCTCGTATCGCGTTACCATTGCATCAATTTTATCATTGAGTTGTTCAATTGTTGTCAACATATATATCTCTTTTTATATTAATTGCTATAATTCTAACATATTTTTGTAGACTTCTTGTATATCTTTGTTCAAGTACCTAAAGTCTATGATTTAAAAAGGCACCATTAATGAGTAGATTTAAGCTATCTTCAGACTATGAACCTGCAGGTGATCAACCTGAGGCCATCAAAGTCTTAGCAAATAGCATCAAGGCAAAAAATCGTTACCAAACCCTTGAAGGGGTGACAGGTTCAGGTAAAACCTACACAATGGCGCAGGTTATTTCTGAATGTCAGATACCCACGCTTATTATGACCCATAATAAAACCTTAGCGGCTCAACTATATTCTGAGTTTAAAGGCTTTTTCCCTGAAAACCATGTTGAATACTTTATTTCATATTATGATTATTACCAACCTGAGGCTTATATTCCTAGGCAAGATCTTTTTATAGAGAAGGATTCTTCTATTAATGAGGAGCTTGAAAGACTTAGGCTTTCGGCTACGGCTAACTTACTTTCTTATGATGATGTTATTTGTGTGGCTTCGGTTTCGGCTAATTATGGGTTAGGTGATCCAGAAGAATATATTAAGATGGTTCAAGTTCTTGCTATTGGAGATGAGATAAACCAAAAACAGTTACTTCTTCGTCTTGTTGAAATGGGATATACCCGAAATGACAATTTTTTTGATAGAGGAAATATCCGTGTGAGTGGTGATGTTATTGATATCTTTCCAGCTTATCATGAAGATGAGGCCATAAGGGTTGAATTTTTTGGTGATGAAGTTGATTCTATTTATAGTATAGATGTTCTTGAAAATAAAAAGATAGAAGACTTTAAAAAGGTTACTGTTTATGCAACAAGCCAATTCGCAGTGGGAAATGAAAAACTTAGCCGCGCTATTAAAAGAATAGAAATAGAGTTAGATGAAAGACTTAATTATTATTCTAAGGAAGAAAAGGCAGTTGAGTATCAGCGCATCAAACAACGCACCGAGTTTGACTTAGAAATGCTTGAGGCTACGGGGATGTGTAAGGGTGTTGAGAATTATTCTCGGCACTTAACGGATAAAAAACCAGGAGAACCCCCTTTTACTCTTTTAGACTATTTTGCTCAAAGACATACCGACTATCTTGTTATTGTAGATGAGTCCCATGTTTCTCTTCCTCAGTTTCGGGGAATGTATGCAGGCGATAGAAGCAGGAAAGATGTTTTAGTGGATTATGGATTTAGACTTCCTTCTGCTCTTGATAACAGACCCTTTACTTATCCTGAGTTTATTGAAAAAGCACCTTATTATCTTTTCGTATCCGCCACTCCTAATGAGGTAGAACTTGAACTTTCTTCAGCAGTTGCCCATCAAATTATTAGACCAACGGGCTTACTTGACCCTGTTATAGAGGTAAGGACTTCCGATAATCAGGTTGAAGACTTACATGATGAGATAAAAAAGACCATTATAAAAGATGAAAGGGTCTTAGTCACCACCCTTACTAAAAAAATGTCTGAAGCCCTTACTAAATACTTAGCCGACTTAGGTATTAAAGTTCAGTATATGCACTCAGATATTGACGCCATTGAGCGAAACCAAATTATTCGCGGTCTTCGTATGGGTGAGTTTGATGTTCTTATWGGWATYAATCTYYTWMGWGARGGWYTWGACCTTCCWGAAGTSWSTYTAGTRKSWATWCTWGAYGCKGATAAGGAAGGYTTTTTAMGAWSTGARACYGCTCTTATTCAGACTATGGGACGTGCGGCTAGAAATTCAGGGGGGAGAGTAATCCTTTACGCAAACAAGATTACTAAGTCTATGAAAAAAGCAATGGACACGACAATAGCAAGAAGAGAGCTTCAAGACGCTCATAATAAAAAGCATGGGATAACGCCTAAAACTGTTTTACGAAAGTTAGATACTGACCTTAAGGTAGATGACGCGGCAGAGCTTTACAACAAAAGCCAAAAAGCGGATAAGATGCCGGCTAGGGAGAGAAAGATACTTTTAAAAGAGCTTAATGCCAAAATGAAACAAGCCGCTAAACTTCTAGAGTTTGAAGAGGCAGCACGACTACGAGATGAAATAGCAAAGCTAAAAAAACTATAAAATCTTTTCCTTTATAGTCTCAATTTCTAGTCCTGTAATCTTAAGAAATAAAATTTAGCTATAATAGAACAAAATAAAACTGCTAGACCCTTTGTCTAGTATATACGGAACAAAAATGCTAAACCTCAAAGACCCAAAATACTATTTAAACAGAGAACTTTCATGGCTTCAGTTCAATACACGCGTTTTACATCAAGCCCAAGATGAAAGCCGTCCTCTTCTTGAAAGACTTAAATTTTTAGCTATTTATGGAACAAATCTTGATGAATTTTATATGATTCGTGTGGCGGGTCTTAAAAAACTATTTACCGCGGGTGTTATTGTTTCAGGAGCCGATAGACTTACTCCCTTGCAACAGCTTCGTGAGATAAGAAAATACCTTCACCAAGAAAAACAAGTAGTAGAATATACTCTTATTAATATCTTCAAAGAATTAGAAAAAGAAAATCTTTTTATTAAGTCATATAATCAAGTTAACCAAAAAGAAAAGCGTGAACTTGATGAGTATTTTGCAAGCCATATTTATCCCGTTATTGTTCCTATTGCCGTAGATGCAACCCACCCTTTTCCTCATTTAAACAATCTTAGCTTTGGTCTGATTGTGCAGTTAACAGATAATGACACAGCGGAAGTACGTTATGGTTTGGTACGTATTCCTAGAATGTTACCTCGCTTTATTGAACTTGATAATAATGTTTATGTGCCTATTGAAACCCTTGTGGCTGAACATATAACTGATCTTTTCCCTGGGTTTACACTTTCTAAATATTCTGCTTTTAGAATAACAAGAAACGCGGATCTTACCATTGAAGAAGAAGAGGCAGATGACTTTATGGAGATTCTTGAAGAGGGACTTCGTCTTCGTAAACGTGGGGAAATGGTTAGACTTGAGCTTGGTTCACACGCAGATGAAGACCTCATAAATTTCTTTAACCGTCACACCAATGTTTTTAAAGAAGATATATATTATTACACCTCATGGTTAAACCTTGGTGCCTTATGGCAAATCGTAGGAAATAAGAGTTTCGCTCATCTTGTGATACCCTCGTATAAGCCAAGAAATCTTCCTCCCTTTGACACAGATGATGATATCTTTGCTGTGCTTGATAAACAAGATGTGATTCTTTACCATCCTTATGAAAGTTTTGACCCTATCACAAGACTAATCCAACAAGCTTCTAAAGATCCTGATGTTTTTGCCATAAAGATGACACTTTACAGAGCAGGCGCAAATTCTCCCATCGTAAACGCCCTAACTGCCGCGGCAGAATCAGGTAAACAAGTAACTGTTATGGTTGAGTTAAAGGCGCGTTTTGATGAAGAAAACAATCTTATTTGGGCGAAACAACTTGAACAATCAGGAGCCCATGTTATATTTGGAATTAGAGGCTTTAAGGTTCATGCTAAAGCAGCGCTAGTTACTAAACGTGTGGGAGATACACTTAAGCAATACGCACACATTGGAACGGGAAATTATAATGCAACTACGGCTAAGATATATACTGACATCTCTTACCTTACCTCAAATGAGACCATAACAAATGATGTCACTCGTTTTTTCCATTTCCTAACAGGATTTTCTAAAAAAGGTAAGTTAAATACCTTATATATGGCACCTACTCAAATGAAGCCAAAACTTCTTTCTATGATTCAAAATGAAGCTAAGATGAAAACGGAAGGGCATATCATTGTTAAGGTAAATTCATTAGTAGATGAAGATGTTATTCGCGCACTGTATAAGGCTTCACAAGCAGGAACGAAGGTCGACCTAATTGTACGTGGTATTTGTTGTTTACGTCCTGGTATTGAAGGACTGAGTGAAAATATCCGTGTTATTTCTATTATTGGGAAGTACCTTGAACATGCTCGAATGTTTTATTTTCAACATGCTACGCCTCAGCTGTATATTTCTAGTGCGGATTGGATGCCTAGAAATCTTATTAGAAGAATTGAACTGCTTACGGGAATTTCTAATGAGAAGGTTGCAGGAAAAATACTTCAGATTTTACTGCTTCAGTGCAATGATAATGTTTTAGCCTATGAATTAATGGAAGATGGTGGCTATGTGAAGGTAGTAACAGACCCATCTAGAACCATTAATAATCAACGTCTTATAGAGGCCCATACTGAAAAAATTCATAAGGCACTTAAAAAAGAGAGTCCAAACTATATAAAACAAATGGCTTCTCGTTTGTATAAAGAAAGTTGAGACGCGTTAAAAAAAGGTGAACTGCTTCACCTTTTTAGCGTCGGAACCGAAGGTGATGTCGCAAGCGACCACCGTAGGCCTTATCACTGACTACTGAAGAGACTAATAATTGGGTTAGTATAAGACTTTCGCCAAACAAGGAAAAATATGACATATACCTTTAAACAGTGGTCACCAATTTTAGGTGATAAAACTTGGATAGCACCTTCTGCTGATGTCGTCGGAAATGATACTTCACCTTAAGAAAAGCTTCTTGCAGAAGTTTTTTAGTGAATAAGATATATAAATAGAAACATGAGGACAACAAATGATTTATACATTTAAAAAGTGGTCACCAACTTTAGGTGATAAAACTTGGATAGCACCTTCTGCTGATGTTGTAGGAAATGTCACCTTAGGAAAAGACGTATCTATCTGGTTTGGCTGTGTTGTTCGTGGAGATGTGCATTACATCACAATAGGTGATAGAACAAACATTCAAGACCTCTCAATGATACATGTAACCCATTATAAAAAAGAAGATATGAGTGATGGAAATCCAACTGTTATTGGAAATGATGTGACGGTTGGGCACCGTGTAATGATGCATGGCTGTACTATAGAAGATGCTTGCCTTATTGGGATGAGCGCTACTATCTTGGACGGAGCCGTTATTGGCAAAGAATCTATTGTTGGTGCAGGTTCACTTGTTACTAAAAACAAGGTTTTTCCTCCTCGCTCTTTGATTATGGGAAGTCCGGCTAAGGTAGTGAGAGAATTAACAGATAATGAAGTAAAAGAATTATATGCCTCCGCAAGTAGGTATATAGACTTTAAAGAAGATTATCGAAACTAATGGATTTATTTTTTATAGCAGATATTATCGGAATTATTGCCTTTTCCATTAGTGGTTACCTTGTAGGGATTAGAAATAACCTTGATCTTTTAGGGATATTAATCTCTTCTTTTCTGACTGCCTTAGGTGGGGGAATCGTTCGTGACGTTATCTTAAACACAACCCCTTTTACCTTTAGAGAGTATTACCCTGCTTCTACTGTCTTAATTGTTTTAACCTTGGCCTTTGTTTTCAAGATATATAAGAAGCAAGATGTGGAGCGTAAACTGATTTTTGTTATCTCAGATACCATTGGCTTAGTGGCCTTTAGTATAACGGGTGCCCTGCTCGCACTTGAAGCAAACTTCAATATCTTTGGAGTGGTGATTTTAAGCTTTCTTACCGCCGTTGGAGGAGGCCTCACACGTGATATCTTAATCAACAAGATACCAGCAGTCCTTGTAACTGACTTTTACGGTTCTATCGCCCTTTTAGTTGCTCTACTACTGTTTTGTTGTGATGCATTAGGCTTTCTAAATGAGCTGTCTATCATTATCATTGCCTTCTTAGCTATTGCCCTTAGACTTCTGGCCTACTTTAAAGGCTGGCGCCTTCCAAAAATAAGTCAGGATTAATAGGTTCCCCATTAAGATAAACACTCCAGTGTAAATGTGGACCAGTTGCTCTACCTGTTGAGCCAACCTCTCCTATGTAGTCACCCTGCCTTACCCAATCCCCATCTTGCTTTAGATATTTTGATAAGTGAGAGTAAGCTGTCATTAAACCTTGACCATGGTCTAGTATCATCATGTTTCCATTATAAAAGAGATTTCCTAAGAGTATGACCGTTCCTGATAAGGGTGCCTTAATCTTATCACCCTTTTTTCCTGAAAGGTCTATTCCTGCATGCGGATTCTTTGCTACCCTATTAAAAAACCTTTTACGTCCAAAGTCATGTCGAAGTTTTGAGTCTAAGGGCTTAATCATTTGTAGTTTTTTTATATATATGCGTGTATGTCTTGCAAAACTTTTACGCTTTAAGGCACTGTCTTTTTTAATACGCTCTAAAGTCTTTTTAGAGGCCTTTACAAACTCTTTATTTTTAACATTTATATATTGAGTTTGATAATGAGGTTCTTCTAACTTAATTAGATGTACTTGAAAAAGAGAAGGCGTACTTGAAGTGAGTCTAAGAGTGTTAGAGCCCTTATAAAGGGAAATTGGAAGCAAGACCAACCAGTCGTTTTTTTGTTTCACTGCAAATACATTGATCTTTTTTTCGTTTACATATACATCAGGACGCTCTTTGAAATACAGTTTGGCTAGGCCACCTGATGAGCGTTGTTCATTAGGGTAAGGGTTTGTTTTTGTATTTTGGATTGGGGCTTTTGTTTGTGTTTGTTTGGGTGGGGTTTGTGTGTTTGAGGGTTTTAGAAAGTAGATGGATGTTATGATTGCCATAAGGAGTAGGAGGTATTTCATCTTAGGTGTTTTTGGATTCCTTGTTGGTTTTACTTCTTGAGAGTGTTTGGTGATTTGTTATTTGATTTATGGAACTTTGTTTACCCAAGTTTTATTCTTTTCAGTAGTGACCGCTAAGGCCTCCGCTGGTTCGCTTCGCAAACAACAGCTTTGGTTCCGAAGCTACAAACGACACGCAGGTGTCGTTTGCTTACGCTTCTCAAGTTCTATAGTCTGCATTTATCTTAACATACTCATGTCCTAGATCACACCCGTAGGCGGTGAATTCACCTTTTGCAAGGCCTATGTCACATGAGATGGTAAATTCTGATGACTTCATGATTTGGGCGGCTTTTTCTTCCATATCTTCATCAAACAGTAGCTTACCTTTTTCGTATACGCATAAGTCATTAAAACTAATTGTTAAGGTGGCTTCATCACAGTCTATTCCTGAGGCACCAATAGTTGAGGCGATTCTTCCCCAATTTGGGTCTTCTCCATAAAGGGCTGTTTTTACTAATAATGAATTAGACAGAGACTTAGCGGCTTGTTCGGCTTGCTCATCATCTTTTGCACCTGTGACAATGTACTCAACAAGTTTTGTTGCACCTTCGCCGTCTCTTACCATCTCAAGGGCTAGAAAATGCATGACTCTTCTAAGTGCTTCACTAAAGGCAACTTTGTCAAAGACACCACTTTTACGGTTACTTAAAAGCATCACGGTATCATTTGTAGAAGTATCTCCATCTACACTCGCGGCATTAAAGGTTGTTTTAACCTTCTCGTCTAAGATATCTTGCATAGTTTTAGCATCCACATCTGCGTCTGTTGTAATAAAACAAAGCATCGTAGCCATAGCAGGATTAATCATTCCCGCACCCTTCGCCATCGCGCCTATACTAAAGCTACCACCTTCACATTCAACATCAAAGGAAATACGCTTAGAAAAGCTATCGGTGGTCATAATTGCTTCACTCGCAGCTACTGCGTCTTGTTTACTTAAGTCTAAACCTAAAGCGCCCTTTATAATCTTTTGTTTTGGAAGTCTTACTCCGATAACACCCGTTGATGACATTACAGGATCTTGGATTTGAGGAAACTTATCTTTTAACTCAGATAAGATGTCATTTATATCATCTATCCCCTCAACACCTGTCATTGCGTTAGCATTTTTAGCATTAATAAGTACAAAGTTTGTTCTAAACTCACCCTTTGCACGAAAATGTCTAATAGGGGCAGCTGTCATCTTGTTGGTTGTAAAAGTAGAAGCAACCTCACAAGGCGTATCTGAATAAATAAAGGCAAGGTCTTTCTGGCCTTGAGCTTTTAATCCAATATTGATACCATCTGCAAAGAAACCAGAAGCTGCACATATTCCCTTTTCACTTGGAATGATTTTAGACATATTTCAATTCCTCTGGTTTCACTCTTTGTCTTACAAGATTTTTTGTTATCGCTATACCCTTTTGGGTCCCAATAAGTAAAAGTTTTGATTCAGATGTTACTAAAACATCTCCCTTTGGCATAGGAAAAAACTTACCATCTTTTTTACGAATACCAACAACAGATACATTCGCAATTTGGCGAAAGTGCGTTTCTTTTAATTTTTTCAAGACTATCCATGAATACTTAGGTACTTCTACCTCTTCCATATCTAAGGGTGTGTCTGACTTATACATAAACTCTTCTAATAAGTTTTCCATATCAGGATGCGCTGCCATTGCCGTTACTCTTTGAGCTGTTAGCTTGGTAGGCGTTACAACTGTGTCCGCTCCAAGTTTTTTAAGCTTTTCGAGGTCTGAAATGTTTTCAGCAGAGGTGATAACATTATAAGGGATAGGAATATTATGTTCTTTCTCAAACAAACGAACGGAAGCGATAATTGCGATATTGTCCGAAATTGAATGCGATAAGGTGATAAGTCCCTTGGCCGAACTTAGATGTGATTTTAACATAGACAGTTCAGTGTGGGGCTGTCCCTTAATATAGTAAGGATATTTATGTTTTCTTGCCCATTCTTCTATCTCATCTCTGGGGTCAATAACCACAAAAGGAATATGACTTTGGAGCAATTGTTTACTTACTTCTACCGTATATTCATTATGATAACAAATAACAAAATGATTTTTAAGACGTGCAATCTTATACAACATACTGCGTTCCTTTAATGTGGCAACTAACTCGCCCTTATTAATCTCTGTAACCATGATACCAACCGCCAAAGAAAAGACGGCAAAGCCTGTGATAACAAGGGTAATAGTGAATATTCGTCCTGCGTCAGATATAGGAGCAATTTCTCCAAAACCAACGGTTGTAAAGGTAATACCTGTTTGATAAATAGCGTCCATAAGGGAAAAATTATCAATCATAACATAGCCAATGGTACCAACCATCATAGTTATTACTGTTAAAATAAAGGGTAAACGAAATGCTTTGAAGTGCCCATAAATTTCAGGCAGAAGGGATGGATCTGGTTTGGAAGCGGACTCCCAGTGAAGTGAAGCCCGGATCTTACGAAACAGGTTCAATTTATAATCTTATCGACTACGAATTTTTCTTCATTGTACGTAATTCAGATGCAGAGATCTTTATCTTACGAGTTGTACCATCTTCAAGAGTGATACGAATTGTACGTAGGTTTGGTAAAAAACGTCTCTTTGTTCTGTTCTTTGCGTGAGAAACATTGTTTCCCGCCATTGGACCTTTACCGCTAATAGCACATTTTCTTGCCATTTGAAGCTCCTTGCTTAAATTAATATCGCAATAATACATCCTTTTAGCATAAGACTCGCTTAAGCGATTAGCATTTAGCCCTAAGTTTAGTTTGCTTCTTTTATTTGCATAAGGTTTTTCATTCTTATATACATTTGTTTACNTTTTTATATTTACATGATAGAATAAATATAACTAATTAATTACGGGGAGAACATACGTGGTAAGTAAAGAAGAAATTCAAGCCTATATACATTCTATACCCCCTTCTCCTAGCACCTTAAAAAATGTTTTATTGCAATTACAAGGGGGAGAACTATCTAAGGCGGCCAGTGTAGCCGAAGAAGACCCTGCCCTAAAGCTTTATCTTCAAAACATTGTTAACAAGCCTATCTTTGGATTTAAAAATGATATTAAAGACCTAAGGCAAATATTTGGCATCTTAGGCTTAACTCAGGTAGAACAAATTATTTATAATTATATGATTTCACTTTTAAGTCCTAAAAAATGGGAGCTTTTTTCTTTGAATGAAAAAGGCTTTTGCGATATACAAGATTCATTAAGTATATTATGGAAAAAGATTTTAGAAGATAAAAGCATTAGCGAAAAGCCAATTTATGCTTCTATCTCCTTACTCCCCGCTTCTATCATCGTTTGTGAGGCACTCTTTAAGGATAAAAAAGAAGATGTTCTTTTACTGCGTGGTATTAAAGAGATTGACTACAGTACTATTTTACAAAGACTAAGCGGTATGAGCTTATTTGACTTATGTAAGGAAATAGCAAAGGCTTGGGAAATGCCTGAAATCATTTCTCGTATTGTTCTAGCCTCAAGTGGTCAAAGTCAGGAAAAAGACCCGCATATACTCAATCTTGCTAAGTGGATGCATCTACTGTTTTTCTATCAGCTTTCTCAACCTGTATGTCTTGAAGCGGGTTTAAATGATTTTATTGAATTTAATATAGACTTTGTCCAAGATATATATGAAGAGTTTCAAGCACTTATAATGGAAGAATCATGAGAGCCGTCGTAAAAAACAGAATCGGTGTCTTTCATCCTCAAGGCTTTCTTGATGGCACCACCGCACCTTTATTGATGACACTTGATGATATACAAGCAACCCAGGCACTTAAGCTTGATATCTTACTTGTATCTTTAAAAAAAGTTGTTTTTTTTAATAAAAATGGTCTTAATATCTTTATAAAAATTCTTGAAGACATTCATAAAAAGTCAGGAACTGTCGTTGGCTTATGTGATTATGATGATAAAAAGTATGCAAGTATTTTAAAGTTTTATGATGATAGTCTTAACTTTTCACTTTTTAAATCTTATGAGATCGCCAAACTTTTTGCTTCTAGTACCAAAGAGGTCAAGGCAGATGAAAAAGGTTTTTTAGTATGGCATGAAGATCCTTCTCAGCGTTCAGCCTTAGCCATAGAGCTTTTTGACAGGGGACATAACCCTATCGTATGTCAAAGTGAAGAAGAATTCGAAGAAAAAAAAGGGAAAAAAGAACTTTATTCACAGATTATATATAACACCTATCTAGGCCTGCTTGGTTCAAAAATAGCCACTAGGGTTACGGGAAATGCCATTATTTATTCTGTATCAGGTTTTTTAGATGCAGAAATCTTAGATAGTTTTGATCTTATTTATCATAAGAACTCTTTAAATGTTGGCTTTACCCTCTTTATATTTGATGCTTATAAAGTTGTTTCTATGAACATACATGCGGTTAATTTCTTCTCAAAGCTTGCAAGCTCTGGAGCAGAATTTGGCGCTAACCTGTGTATAGTAGGTATGACCTTTGAAAAAACTCCTGAATCTTTTAAAAATGAACTTGAAGATGCTGGACTTATGTTTTTTGAAAATATGGATGATATCTTAAAAGATAAAGAACTCCTCAAAGAACTTGGTGGTTCAGGTGGTACTAACAATGCAAATAAACGTGCTTTAAATAAGGTTCTTGTTAATGAACTTCCTCGTTTTATAAATGCCACAGTTAATACTATGGAGATGATGACCAATGCTAAGGCAAAAAAAACGGATGTCAAGGTTCAGACCCTAGAAATTGATTCAACAAAGGGAAAACTTGCTAGTTCTATTGGTTTTTATGGGAACCTTGATGGATTGGTAATCTTAATCTTTCCACTAAGTATTGCCAAAAAATCTTGTGAGCTTCTTTTAGGTGAAAAAACAGATAATATTGAAGATATCTTAGATACCCTAGCCGAATTTGTAAATATCATTGCAGGTAGAGTCAAGGGACTTTTAGGAGAACAAGGTATTAGCGTTGATATTACCCTGCCAAGAACCTATGAAAACGTAGATGAGCTTCTTGCTACTGTTAAAGAGCGTAAGGGAGTACAAGTCAATCTGGACTTTGAAGGAGATAATTTCATCTTCTTTTTAACGAGGTAATGCTAGACTTCCTTTTAAAATTTCACTAAAAGACATATGTTTATGAATTCGTTTAATCCACAATCTTTAAAAAAGCTTCTTATAGTCCTTGGTATTAGTATTTTTATCATTATTATTTTTCTTATTCTGAAGGTATTTTTACAAGAAGAAAAAAACATAGAGTTAAAAAGCTTTAAAAAGAATAAGATAGAAAAAGCTTCTCAAACAGAGGTGCAAAAAGTTCAAAAAAATAAAGAACAAAGGTTCCTTTTACTTCCTGCTAAATAAGATTAGGGGGCCTCTAATACAGACACAGGCTCGTGGAGATAATAACCTTGTAAATAATCCACACCCATTTCAACCATAATATCTTTTATCTCTTTGGTATGGACATGCTCGGCCACTGTTTTCATTCCAAGGGCGTGGGCGATATCTATAATAGAGCGAACTATTAATCTTGAAGAGTTACTAGTATCCACTTCTTTAATTAAGGAAGCATCTATTTTTAAGATATCAACACCAAGTTTCATTAGATAAGCATAATTACTGTATCCACTTCCAAAATCATCAATAGCAATTTGAGCACCAAGTTTCTTAACCGTTGAAGTAAATTCAAATACACGTTCATTCAACTCAATTTCTTCTGTTTCAAGCAACTCAAAAACTACCCTGTCCGCACAACCACAGTTACGTAAGGCGTCAATAATAAAGCCATAGGTATTGTCATCCATTAAGTCATCTATAGATAAGTTAATACTAACGCTTTCCTTGCGTTTAATAAAGGTAAATAAAGCTTCTTGAACAACCTTTTGTGTGAGTTGAGGATAATATCTTGCCCGCTTGGCAAGCCCAACAAAGTCTTGAGGTGATATTTTATTACCTTCTTCATCTTCTAAGCGCATTAGGGTTTCATACTTTTCTATTTGACCCGTTTTAGCATTTATAATACCTTGATAAGAACATCCTACCTTGTCATTTTTAATGGCTTTCTCTATGATGTTTATCATCTTATAATTTTTATTAAGGTCTTCATCTGCGTAAGCAATATCATTATAAAAAAGATAAGGTTTCATACGACGTTTAGCTTCTTTTAAAGCCATGTCTGCCATAGAAATAAGAGGTCTTTGACTTAAATGAAGTTCTGAGATAGCCGCACCTAGACTAAGCCTTACACTTACCTCATGCTCACCACATTCCAATTTTAGATGAGAAAGATAATGTGATAACATAGTTACATCTTCTTTGAAATATTCTATAGAAATATTTTTTCCAGCAAGAATTGCGAACTCATCTGCACTGAGTTTATAAAGCTGAAGATGTCTTGTATTAAGAGCATTCTTAATCTCTTTTGCCATTTTTTGTAGGGTTAAGTCACCAATATTTTCACCATATATGGTGTTTATTTCTTTAAAACCATCAATATTTATAACAACCAGTTTTGTCTTTTGCATGCATGAAATATCTTCTATAAGCTTAAGACGATTAGGTAAAGAAGTTAACTCATCCTTATACAATTGAGACTGTAGTTTCTCTTTTTGTCTGTATAAAGGGGTGATATCAAACATAATCGAAATATATTCACTTATCTCCCCTGAGTTATCAAGTATAGGGATGATAGTACTTTCTACAAAAAAAGTTTTTCCTGTTTTTGCAATATTTTCAAAAATTGTTTTATAAGTTTTTTTATTACTTATATAGGACCATAATTCTTCAATTTGTTGTGGGCTTGTGTTTTTTGACTTGATTAGTCTATGAGATGACCCAATCAGCTCATTTCTACTGTAAGCACTAATCTTTTCATAAGAGGTATTAACATAGGTGATAATACCATTAAGGTCAGTTTTAACAACAATTGCGCTGCTATCAACTGCTTTTTTATATTCATTCAAAAGAGCATAATGATAATCTAGATTTTCTATCATATGATTGAATTCTACTGCCAAGGAGCCTAGTTCATCTGTATTCTCAATCTCTATACGTGCTTTTAACTTCCCTTTTGAAACCTCATGGGTTTTAGTAAAAAAGATTCTTAAGGCCTTCGATAAACTTAGATAAGCCCCGATAAGAAAATAAAAGAATAAGAAGCTAAAGAAAAGAATAAAAATCATAAATATATTTTGTCTTAAAACCAAGACTTTACGTTCTTCTTGAAGATACTTATCTAAAAAGCTTTGCATACTATTAAACAAAGAAAGCTGAAGGCTTAAAACAGAGTCTTGCATCTGCATAGAACGCCTATAATCTTCCTCAAGGGAGTATTTGATATATGAATCCACACTGGCCTTATATTTCAAATTCAGACTTTCAAAATGATTTGAATACGAATCAAAACCTTGAAATAAAAGATCCATCTTTTCAACAGAACCTTTTATCTTTCCTAAACGGATTAAGGTCTCGTCTCTATTATCAAGATCATAACTTTGCGCTACTAAAACACTTGAAAAAGGCAGTTCAACACTTAACAAATAGCTAAACTTATCTACAGATTCTTTAGACTTTAAAAAACTTTTCAAATCAACAGAAACAATTTTTTTATATAAAAAGTACTTGTATTCATGGGTATATTTACTCAGCATCACAATATCTTTGTTTAGAAGCGCTAGGTTCGCATGTTCATAATAATTTGTACAATAACTTCTGAGCTTTTCACTTAAACATCCTAATAAACCGGAACTCGCAGCAAGAAGCCGTTTTTTGCTTTTTTCTAGTTCCTCTTGTGAGGCTTGGTTTTGTTTGTTTTTTAAGTACTTTTTTGCACTTTGTTCATAATCTTGTACTAAAAATATCATCTTATATAAGGCATAATTTTTTTCAATATCATCTATATTTGTATCAATTATTTGCAATTTTTTGCTGTAACTCGTATAAGTAAAATAAGAAGTGAAGACTAAGGGGAGAAGAAATAAACATAAGAATAACAAGACTTTACTGAAAAAGGAAAGCCTGCTCATAAAAAAGGTAGCAGGCCTGAAAAGTTTCATAAATAAAGATTTTATCATTAGGCTGAGTTCACTCTTTGGTCACAATATATAAAGACTCATGATTAAGCTTTTTCAAGATATCCATAACGTGCACAAAGTCTTGAAACTTTGACTCTTTATCAGAGCGAAGTACTACGGTGTCCTTTTTAGAAATTTTTGCCAAACGTAGTTGTAAGGTAGGCAGGTCAACCTTGTCCTTATCTAAAAATATCTCACCATTTTTTGTCACATAAATAGTTACTTCTTTATTGTCAGTCTTTTTATCAGATGACTTTGCTTCAGGAAGGTCAACAGGAATAATTCCTTGACGAATAAAAGTAGCTGTGGTAAGAACCATTACCAAAAGTACAAGCATAATATCAATGAAGGGAATAACATTCATTGAAGCAAGTGGTTTACGTTTTAATCCCATAAGGTTAGTCCCTATGACTTACATTATGTTCTATATCCCAGTATGCAAGAATTCTTTCCATCTTACGTAAAAGCACATTATAAAAAATTCCTGAAGGAATCGCCACTAAAAGTCCTGCAGCTGTTGCCTTTAGTGCTAGAGCTAAACCACCCATAATCTGCTTTGTATCAACTGAACCTGTCTCACCAAGGGTATAAAAAGTAATCATAATACCAAGAACCGTTCCAAGAAGTCCAATATAAGGAGCATTTACTGTAATAGTTGCAACTGTTGAAACATTATCACCTAACTCAAGTTCAAGCTTCTCTCTGTTGCTATGGTTAGATACATTAATCGTTTTGTAATACATAAGACGCTCAACGAAAACCCATAATGCTAAGATACTCATAAATATTAAAGTTCCCATAACACCATAATCGATGCCCTGTTCTGCTATTGCCATCCAACTATTTGCTTGCATATTAATTCTCCTGTTTTAAACCACTTAAATCTAGGGTTATTTTTGTTCCTAAATCTTTTTTTGAATTTAGATAAATTTTAATTTTATTACGATCACAATATTCTTTAACAAGACCAAGTCCTAAGCCTTGTCCATTATTATCCTTATCTTCTTGATAATAATGTTCAAAGGCCTTTAAAAAAAAGTCTTCTTCCATACCTATACCTTCATCTTCTACACTTAATTGAAAATTTTGAAGGCTTATGCTCACAACCGAATTAGACTTTGAATATTTTACGGCATTATGCACTAAGTTATCTAATACTTTTAAAAAGCCAATTGTATCTATATTTACACTAGAGCTTTCTAAAGTCAGCACAAAATTTATTTGAGAAAAAATTTCTGTGTAAGATTCTTGCCTTTGGATTATCAGCTCTTTTAAATCACAGTCTTGTTTTTCAAAAATATGGTTTTGTTTTTTAATAGTGTAATCAAGTTCTGTGTACATACTTTGTAAGGTTGATGCTGCTTGATTTATCCGCTTTAAGCGTTTGATATTTTTTTCGTTTTCTTCTTTTTTAAGAAGCATTTGCGTGTTGGCTAAGATAGTGGCCACAGGAATATTGAGTTCATGTAAGGTTTGTCTGCTTAAGAGTTCAAGCTCAGAAGAACGTTTATCAAGGGGTTCTATAAGGTTTCGCACATATCCCGTACCTATAATAAACCCAGCAAGAATAGTCATACTCATAATCAGCCAAAGATCAAAACGCCCATTCGCATGGTAGGCAAAAAAGGCAGAAAAAGTCAAAGCCGCCATAAAAATAAAAACTAAAATATATTTATCAAGACGATTCATAAATATAACCTAGTCCGCGTACATTTTTTAAAGATTGTGCATCTAAAATCTTTTTGAGCCTGTTAATATAAACACGAATAGCCCCATCACTTCCTTCTTCATCACTGTTCCATAAGGCATTAACAATCATCTCTTTTGAGACGACCTTATCCTTATTTCTAAATAACAAGGCAATCAAATCAAATTCTCTTAGACTAACCTCAAGTTCTACTCCCTCTTTATACACGCGCTTTTGTTCTATATCAATACAAATTTCATTTATACATTGTTTAGTATCACCTCTATATCGTTTCATTAAAGAGGTGATACGAAGACCCAATTCTTCTAAGTCTACAGGTTTTTTAAGATAATCATCACATCCCTTTAAAAAGCCTTCTTTCATCACTTCTTTATCTTGGTAAGAAGTCAAGAAAATGGCTGGGGTAAGGTCTCCACTTTGACGAAGCGCATCTAAAAACTCTATGCCGCTCATAAGGGGAAGATTGATATCAAGTAAATAAAGATCAAATTTTTGGGTGTAGGTTAGGTCAAGTGCTTGATGGGGATTGTGCGCGAGAATAACCTCATATCCTTCCTCATCAAGGAAGTCTTCAAGGCTTTGTGCAAAAAGAAGGTCGTCTTCTAAGAGTAAAATCCTAATTGACATCCTCTATAGACCATCCAATACTTTCACCCGCGTACATAGGAACAACGCCCTTGTATACATCAGGAACGGTAAATGGTTCTTGCACTAAGATGACTTCTTTAAATTCTGGACAGATACCATAAATACTTTGAGCATTATCAGAAACAAAAGACTGTAAGTTTTCAAGCTTACCTGCTTTTTCAAAAATCTCACACAAAAGTTGAAGAGCAATTGGCGCGGTAAATACACCCGCCGCGCAACCACATGCTTCTTTTTTATGTTTAGGATGAGGAGCTGAGTCTGAACCAAACATAACTTTGGGATGGGCGTCAAGGGCTACTTTTAAAAGTGCGTCTCTATCTTCAGGACGTTTCGCAATAGGCTTACAAAACAAATGAGGCTTCATTTGTCCTCCAATCACATCATCTAAAGAGATAAGTAAATGGTGCACTGTTATTGTGGCATAAAGGTTTGCATGTTTATCTAACATATCTACCGCTTCTTTGGTTGTGATATGCTCCATTATAATTTTTAAATCAGGGAAATTTGTCGCAAGTGAGTCATAAATATTCATAAACTCAGCCTCTCTGTCCATAACAAAACCATCTGTTTCACCATGCACACAAAGAGGGATATTCAGTCTAGCCATCGCCTCAAGAGTAGGTCTCATCTCTTCAATATCAAAGTTTTTAACACCCCCCTCAGAGTTTGTTGTAATACCTGCGGGGTAAAGCTTAATAGCCGTTATTTCTTCAGCAACTTCTTCTAAAAAATTTTCATCATAATTTTGATAAAAGAGGGTCATATAAGGCTCAAACCCACCATTATCAGAAAATTCATCCATCTCTTCGTCCGCCGCTTCAACACCTACTGCATGGAGTATTCGTTCTTTATAGGCAATAAGTTCTTCTTTTGTACTAACAGGAGGAACAAGGTTAGGCATGATGATCGCACCTGAAAAGCTATATGCCGAAAGGGCAGCAATGTTTTCTAACATAATGCCGTCTCGTAAGTGTAAATGCATATCAAGTGGCATTAATAATGTGTGTTGTTTCATGGTTGATTCCTTATCTATTTTACTTTTTTATCGCTTCACGAGATGCTTGGATTAAGGCATTTAAATGTTTTTCATAAAGCTGTGCATCTTTTAAACTTTTTGATTCAAAACGCGTAACTAGTACTGGTGTTGTGTTACTTGCACGAACCAATCCCCAACCATTTTCAAAAATAACACGAACCCCATCAACATCAATAATTTCTTTGATATCAGGGAAGTCTAGAGGGGGTGCTTGAAGCTTTACTTTAAGAATATCAATGATTTTAAACTTTTCTTCTTCGGTTGTTTTTATTTTAATTTCTTCTGTTGAGAAGACCGTAGGAAGTGCTTCAACCTCAGCATCTAAGTCCATGCCTCTACTTACAAGTTCTAAGACTCTAAAGGTCGTATAAATCGCGTCATCATATCCGAAGTATCTATCATTAAAGAAAATATGACCACTTACTTCTGCCGCTAAGTCTGCATTTGTTTCACGAATTTTCACCTTAAGGTTTGAGTGACCTGTCTTATACATAATGGCAGTACCACCACGTTCTCTAATGGTGTCATACATCACTTGAGAACATTTAACCTCACCAATAACCGTTGGGTTTGTCATCTGCTTAGAAAGTAAAAGGGCCAAAATATCACCCTTAATATTATGCTTTTTTGTCAACACGGCTATACGGTCCGCGTCTCCATCATAAGCAAAGGCGATATCACCCTCACGATTTAAAAGAAGTTTAATATCTACTAGATTTTCTTCTTCACTAGGGTCTGGATGGTGGTTCGGGAAGCTACCATCAGGCTCAATAAAGATACCCTTTGTTGTAAGATTTAATCTTTCCAAGATAGTAGGAAGAACCGTACCCGCCACCCCATTTCCACAATCATAAACAATGTTTAAATCCATCCCACGAAGGTGTTCAAACTCATTTACAATGTAGTCTATGTACATACTCGCCGCGTCAAATTCCACATACTTATCACTATCAGGAATGATTTCAACAAGAGAGCTTATCTCACGTCCTAGTGCATATATATCTTCGCCAAAAAACGGTGCCTTAGCTAGGGTGATTTTAAAACCATTATATTCAGGAGGATTATGAGAACCCGTAATCATTACAGAAGCAGAGGGGGTAACTATCTCACCATTTTCCAGATGAAGTTCTTGATAATTCGTAAAATAATTAACAGGTGTTGGTACAAGTTGGATATTAATAACTTTTTTACCTGCATGAACAAAGCCAGCACATAACCACTCAAAAAGTTTTGGAGAATGGGTACGAGCGTCATAGCCAATACTTACGTATTCACCATCTACCTTTATTCCAAGTGTATAACCAATCTTTTTAACGGTGTCTTCATTTAATTCTTTCTCAAAAATTCCACGTATATCGTATTCTCTGTAAATTGACATGTTAACCCTAATGTATTTTTATTAATTCAATTATATTAAATATAACTCTTAATGTAGCTTATAAACGATAGGAATTCGTAAAGCTAAGACCTGAGATGGATGAGGAAAGGAACTAGATGCTTTCCTTACCGTTTTAATCGCTGACTTCTTTAAAATGGAAGATAAGATACCAAGTGCTTCAATATCAAGAACCTCACCTTCCATATTAAGTGTAAATGAAACCATTGCCTTGCCCTGTAGTCCTCTCTTTTTAGCCAGCCTTGGATAAGAAAGATTCTTCTTTATAAGAGCATTAATTAAGGCAATGTTATCTTGCATATATTTAGCCTCGTAGCTTACTTTAGGTTCACTGAGCGATACTAAAGGACTATTTTGCCTAACTTCTTTTTCTGCTATCACTTCTTTTTGAATTTCGACTTCTTCTTCAGGTTCTTTCTTATCTTCTATCATTTCTCTTTTTACTACTAGGAGGTCTCTAAGAGGTTCAGACTTTAGAGGTGCTATCTTTTTTACAATCACTGTTTTTTTAATAGGTTTAGAAATTTTCTTTTCAGGCTTGCTTTCTTCTTTTTTAAGCTTTAATTTTTTCTTTGGTTTCAAGGCTTCTTTAACTAAAGGCTCCTCAATATCTGGCGTACAAATTTGTATACTGTTTAGGTTAATAAGAGAATAAACCTCATGTTTTTCATCTTCTTGTAAATACACACTAAGCACTATTATCCCTAAGGCAAGATGTATGGCTAAGGAATAAAAAAATGATTTATATTTTAAGCTAGCAGAATTCATAAGCGAATTATACAATAAACTCTGTTACAGGAGTGTTAAAGGGGGTTTCTTAATGCATAAAGGAAAAGAGTTTATTTAGTAAGGATTTTGGTTTATCTTGAGGGATATATAAGTGTGTTCTTTCATCTTTAAAATCGGGGTCTGGTTTTAAGAGTTTTTTATTAAAGGGAATCGAAGCCTTAGGTTTAAGATGTCTTTCATGTTTTTCACGTCTTTCAGACTTAAAAGTTTTACTTGGGGCGTGAGGAATACACATTTTAAATCCTTTTATCTATACTATAAGATATATATCACCTTATATTATTAGTATGCCCTAAATTAACATTTATGTCTGTGACAGCTGTCACCTAGATATCCTATTCACTTATTTTGTGAAATATTTTTACAATGTCCACACATCCCTTTTCCATGCATCTTAGCCCTAAGTAAAGTCACTTTAAACTTCTGTCCACAGTTCTTACATTGTGATTTAATTTGACAGCACATGGCATTTCCTTTTATTTGATTAAAAGTAGTATCAGCAAAAAATATGTGTAAGTTATAAAAAGCACTAAAAAGTGCTTTTAAATTGAACGCTTATACTCAGGATAGGCTTCTAGACCACATTCTTCTATATCAAGACCTTGCATCTGTTCTTCATCACTGGCTCTAAATTTAAAGACGAGGTTAATAAGATAAATTACCAGACCTGAACTAAGAAAAGCAAAGGTACCAATGACAAGAACCCCTTTTAATTGTCCCATAAAGGTAATCCCATTTTCAGGATCAGCAGCAAAGATACCCACGGCTAAAGTTCCCCAAATACCATTAATTAAGTGAACAGAAAGAGCACCAACAGGATCATCAATTCTTATCTTATCAAACAAAGGTACAGCAAAAACTACTAAAGCCCCACCAATAAGACCAATAATAATGGGTTGATAGATAGTATATAAATCAGGTCCCGCAGTAATAGCAACAAGTCCACCAAGTGCCCCATTTAAAATCATAGTAATATCAAATTTTCTATATCGTACATACATAATTAAACCTGCGATAATAGCGCCTGCTAGACCTGAGGTATTGGTGTTCATTATAGTAAGAGCCACCGCATCTGCACCTTCTTTTGTTGTGATTGAACCAACAGAACCACCGTTAAAGCCAAACCAACCAATCCATAACAATAAGGCACCCAACACTACTAAAGGAATATTTGAGGCAGGAATAACTCTAACCTTCCCATTAATATAACGTCCTTTACGTGGTCCAATAACTAAGATGGCTGCTAGTAATGCCCAACCTCCCGTTGAATGAATAACAGTGGAGCCTGCAAGGTCGTACATACTTAAGGCTAAAGCTGTGTCTTGTAAAAAGTTCACACCCCAGGTAACATTAACTACTGTTGGATAAATAAACGCACCCATAACAACGGTAAAAATAGAAAGAGGAATAATACGAACACGTTCACTTACTCCACCACTCATAATATTGACTGTTTTACCCACAAAGGCCATTTGAAACATAAAGGCAGCATACATACTTAAAGAGGTGTTTTCCCAAGAACCAAAGGCATACTTATAACCAATCAATAAAAATGCCATAGAAGCAAC
The DNA here is from genome assembly GCA_002733885.1 of Arcobacter sp. GTDB lineage: Bacteria > Campylobacterota > Campylobacteria > Campylobacterales > Sulfurimonadaceae. The sequence goes on from NVXJ01000006.1 coordinate 93,895, forward strand.
GGCGTAAATCATGGTGTTTACTGTAAGTACGGTTGCCACATTTTTAGTTCTCACTAAACCTGCTTCTAACATCGCAAATCCTGGTACCATTAAGATAATGAGCACCATAGAAAAAAGTATAAAAAGTGTGTCCACAATGTATGTAAAATCACTTATTAGTAGATATTGATCCAAATCAAGTCCTTATATAGCTTTAGAACACCTATACTAAGTGAGAGTAACTCACGCAGTATTGGGATATCCTTAAAATAATTGGCAATTATTGCAGATTTGAAGTTAGGAAGATATTAAAGTGAAGTTTCTAATCCAAAGTTTCTAGTGTATTTCTTATTTCTACTCGTATAATATCAAGTTCTTTAACCAGAGTTTCAACCGCAGCATTGTCACTATCAATATTCTGCCAATTATCATTCCAAGTATTTTTTAAATGCAGAACTTTTTGTTCTACAGGTTTAGAAATTAAAATACTAAGATCTTTTATCAGTCCTATTTTTACCAAAGCTTTTCGGGGATTTTCTTCTATTATATTTTTATCATAATGAGAAGCATATAAAATTTGTTCAAACTGCGAAAGTTCTGTAAGTACTTCAAACGAAGCCATGCGAATCGTATTATTTCCTTCGCTTTTTTGTAAACGCCAAATATTATAAGAAAAGCTAACAAGGGCAAAAATAATACTAAAGGGCACCTCTAAAAACCCTAAATATAGAGGTAAGAAAATAAGCTTGTAAACGATTTTCAATATTTTTCATATAATTAGTGTAACAAAATTTTGTGTAGAAAGTTAAAAAAGTAGGAGCTCTTAGTCAAATGACTAAGAGAAAGAAGCTATATAGCTTCTGTGTCAGTTTCACCTGTACGAATACGGATAATTTGGTCAATGTCAGATACAAAAATCTTACCATCACCAATCTTACCAGTACGTGCAGCTTCAACTATAGTATTAACTGTTTGTTCTACATTTTCAGCAGAAACAACAATTTCAATTTTAATTTTAGGAAGAAAATCAACCACATATTCTGCGCCACGATATAATTCAGAGTGCCCTTGTTGACGGCCATAACCCTTAACTTCACTCACTGTCATACCTGTTACACCAATTTCAGCTAGTGCGTCTTTAACATCTTCTAATTTAAACGGTTTTACAACTGCTTCAATTTTTTTCATTATTAGAGTCCTTAATTTATATATTTAATTACGTTATCTTAGTATAGTCTCGCAAAAGCGAAACTTAATATTATGTTTATAAATTTACAAGAGCGCCAAGGTGCGAGAGCCTTCTGCTAAAGAAAACATAGAGTTATCGTAGCTGAAGGGGCTTCTGCTCCTTTGGCGTATTATAGATTAAAACCTTTTTCTCCATGAACTGACTCATCAAGACCCATAACTTCTTTGTCTTCACTTACTCTACGTCCACCTGTAATAGCTACTGCAATGTAGTAAACTACAACAGTACCAACAAGAGTAAAGGTTCCAACAACAGCTACTGATTCAAGTTGAACAATGAATTGTCCCATTCTATCACCTGATTCTTTAAGTGGTCCGTCCCATAAAAGCTCAGAATCTTTAAGAGCAAAGATAGCTGTAGCTAGTGCGCCCCATAGACCTGCTAAGAAGTGAACACCAAAGGCATCTAATGAATCATCATAACCCATTTTCTTTTTAAACATAGTCACACCATAAAATGCGAATACTGTACCAACAACACCTATAATGAAAGCGCCAGAAACATCAACAAAACCAGCTGCTGGAGTAATAGCAACTAGACCTGCGATTGCACCTGTAGCTGCACCAAGAAGTGTAGGTTTTTTGTAAACAATCCACTCAAGAACAATCCAAGTGATCGTTGCAATTGAAGCAGAAATAGTCGTTGTTAAGAAAGCTAAACCAGCAATAGCGTTTGCACCAAATGCAGATCCACCATTAAATCCATACCAACCAAACCATAATAAAGCAGCACCGAGTGCTGTTAAAATTACTGAAGCTGGCTTCATAGCAGTCTTAGGATAACCCGTACGCTTGCCAACTAAGATAGCAAGAACTAGACCTGCAAGACCACCATTCATATGAACAACCGTACCACCAGCAAAGTCAAGAGCACCTAAGTCAAATAGTAATGCACCATCTCCACCCCATACCATGTGTGTAATTGGAGCGTAAACTAAAACACCCCAGATTGCAACAAATACAATCCAAGTAGAAAATTTAATTCTTTCAATTACAGAACCTGAAGCGATAGCAACTGTGATAGCTGCGAAAGTACCTTGAAAAACAACAAATACATAAGTAGGGTAAGTTCCACTTAAGTCATTCCAAGCGATACCATTAAGAAATACATTTCCAAACCCACCAATTACTGTTTGCATACCAGCTGATTCAGCCGTACCAAATGCGATTGAATAACCAACTGCAATCCAAACAACAAAGGCAACAACAAAGGCTGTAAGTACCATTAAATATGTATTTAAAATACTTTTAGAACGTGTCATACCACCATAAAACAGTGCAAGACCTGCGGGCGTCATAAGCATTACAAATGCTGTAGAAACCATCATCCAAGCTGTATCCCCTGTATCTAGTGTTGGAGCCTCTTCTGCGAAGGTAAGAAGAGGAAGCAGTAAAGCTGCAAACAATTTTTTCATTGTAGTTCCTTAAAATAAATTTGCAAGGAGTATAACTCTAAATTTTTAATTATAATTTTATTTCATGATTAAATTTTAATCATTCATTGTATTCCTATTTCTTATGCATGGGGTTGTTACCTTTTAACGCTTATTTTAATTTTTAATTCTTTTCTTTAAGTTTTCCCTTCCCTCTTTATCTTGTGCTTAACCTATCTTAGGTATTATCTAGCTAATTTTTAAAGAACTGTTCCTTGTGTACAGTTTTTAATATAGAGGATATGCATGAGCGATTTACTGGACAACGACCAGAATATTGAAAATATTAATATAGAAGACACAGTAAAGGCTTCGTACCTTGATTACTCAATGAGTGTAATTATTGGACGTGCCCTACCCGATGTTCGTGATGGGCTTAAGCCTGTTCACCGTCGTATTCTTTACGCAATGGACAAGCTAAACTTATCAGCTGGTGCAAAATACAAAAAATCTGCGCGTATCGTCGGTGACGTTATTGGGCAGTACCACCCTCATGGTGACAACTCAGTATATGACGCATTAGTTCGTATGGCTCAAGATTTCTCTATGCGTATGACCCTTGTTGACGGCCAAGGAAACTTTGGTTCTGTTGATGGGGACAACGCGGCAGCTATGCGTTATACGGAAGCACGTATGACTAAGTATGCTGGCGAGTTAATGAAAGACCTTGAAAAAGATACCGTAGACATGGTAGAAAACTATGATGGTACAACCGTTGAGCCTACTGTATTTCCAACACGTGTACCTAACTTACTTATTAATGGTTCTTCAGGTATCGCTGTTGGTATGGCAACAAACATCCCTCCTCATAACCCGGGTGAAGTAATATCGGGTGTTTTACACTTGCTAGAAAACCCTGATGCAACACTTAATGACATTATGCAATTTATTAAGGCTCCTGACTTTCCTACGGGAGCTACTATCTACGGTCAAAAAGGTATCTTAGATGCTTATGAAACAGGTCGTGGACGTATCAAACTTCGTGCAAAGGTGCATATCGAGAAAAAAGGGAACAGAGATGTTATCGTTGTTGATGAACTTCCTTACCAAGTAAACAAGGCACGTCTTGTTGAAAACATTGCTATCTTAGTAAGAGATAAGTCAATTGAAGGTATTTCTGAGATTCGTGATGAGTCAGACAGAGAAGGTATGCGTATTGTCGTTGAGCTTAAACGTGACGCGATGCAAGAGATTGTTCTTAACAACCTTTATAAACAAACTAACATGCAAACCACCTTTGGTATTATCATGTTGGCTATTAAAAACCAAGAGCCCTTTGTATTTAAGCTTCTTGATATTATTAAGACCTTTATCTCTCACCGTAAGACAGTTATTATCCGTCGTACAATCTTTGACCTTGAAAAAGCTAAGGCAAGAGCCCACATCTTAGAGGGTCTGAAAAAAGCCATTGATATTATTGATAAGGTTATTAAGACCATTCGTGCCTCAGGTAATGAAGAAGATGCACGAAACAACCTTGTAAGTGAATATGATTTTTCTATAATTCAAGCCGCAAGTATTGTTGCTATGCGTTTAGGTCGTTTAACAGGTCTAGAAATTGAAAAGATTGAAACTGAATTAGCTGAGTTACATGCAGTTATTGCGTATCTAGAATCTATCCTTAAAAGCGAAACAGTGCTTCAAGGTATCATTAAAGAAGAGCTAGAAGAAGTTCAAGCAACACTAACATCTCCAAGAAGGACTGACATTGTAGATAATTATGATGACATTGATATTGAAGATCTTATTCCTAATGAGCCAATGGTAGTTACTATTACTCACCGTGGTTACATTAAGCGTGTTCCTTTAGCTCAGTATGAAAAACAACATCGTGGTGGAAAGGGTAAAACGGCTGTTACCACTTATGATGATGACTTTATTGAGTCATTCTTCACATGTAATACCCATGACACCCTTCTTATCGTTACTAACCGTGGACAGCTTCACTGGTTGAAGGTTTATAGAATTCCTGAAGGCTCTCGTACGGCTAAGGGTAAGGCAATTGTCAACCTTATTAACCTTGTTCAAGGTGAAGAAATTCAGTCTATTATTCCTACCACTGATTTTAATGAAGAAAACTCTTTAGTCTTCTTTACTAAAAATGGTATCGTTAAACGTACAAACCTAAGCGAATTTTCAAATGTAAGATCTAATGGTGTTAGAGCCATTGTTCTTGATGATGATGACACCTTAGTTACGGCTAAGATTTCTACTATAGACACTAAGTATCTGTTTATTCTTACGCATCAAGCTCAGTGTATCAAGTTTGAAATTGGAAAGACAAGAGATCAGGGTCGTACGACTCGTGGTGTTCGTGGTATCAAGTTTAAGCATGAGGGTGACTTTGTAATTGACGCAAATATCATCTCTTCTGATGAACAAGAAATCCTTACTGTAAGTGAAAAAGGTATTGGTAAACGTACCACTGCTGAAGAATACCGTTTAACAAACAGAGCTGGTTCTGGTGTTATTGCGATGAAGCTTAACAACAAGACAGGTAATAATGTAGTTGGATGTTTAATGGTTGATGAATCTATGGACATGATGGCCCTTACTAAAACAGGTAAGATGATCCGTGTTGATATGCAAACCATATCTAAGTCTGGACGTAACACTTCAGGTGTTTATATCATTAAGGGTGATGATGTTGTTTCTATCTCACGTTGTCCTAGAAAAGAAGAACAAGATGATGAAGAATTAGAAAATGAAAACACTGAAGGAAGTACACCAACACCTTCTGAAGAATAATACATTTATGAAAGACTTTTCAAAGTCTTTYATTCCTTCCCCTTTTAACTCATAAAATTTTTCATAAATAAGCTTCTTTTATACATCYWTATATCTCAGAAATTCRCACATGGAACAAAGCTTGCTTGATAGCATTTAATATATAAGATGTAAGGATGTATAAATGAAAAAAGTATTAGTAATCAGTGCTCTATTATCAGCAATGTTAATGGCTGAAGAAACTCAGATTAAAGAGATAGTGGTTGATAAAAATCAACCTTCTATTATTGTAGTTAARCCTGTTGTTGTAACGRTTCAAGCTCCYGCYCCTRTACCAGCMCCTGTTGCTGAAGTTAAAAAAGAAGAGCCAAAGGTTTGTCCTCACGACATGCAAGAGCCTCYCTATTCACAAAGACCAGCCTCATATAARATGGTTCGTATTTCTGTTGTAGGTCAAGGTGTTGCTCCAACAATGACRTCTTCACCTGCCCAAGCCTATGCACTTGCAAAACGTGCAGCTATTGCGGATGCCTATAGACTACTCGCCGAAAAAGTTAAGGGTGTTAGAATCGAAGGTTCTGATAAGATTAAAAACATGATGGTTCAACGTTCTGAGGTTCGTACCTTTGTTGACGCTGTTATTGCCGAAGCTGAAATCATTGAAACTGTATTTAAAGATGGTCTTTGTGAAGTAGAAATGGAACTAAATATTGACCCTAGACAATGGCATTCAATTTTAGCTTCTCGTTAAATATACACCTCTTCTAATGCGCCTTAAGCCCTTTAGCCTTATACTTCTAAGTATATTGTTTAACTTCTCAGAGCTTCAGGCCAGCGAAACCTACATCTTAAGCTACCGCGCACAAGTTAAAAATGCGGTGGTTATTTCTGAATCATTTTATCTCACTCCTTCTATGAAGGAAATTCATGCAAAGCCTATGCAAGTCTTAAAGATAGATGCAACAAATGAAAGTAATCTTCATGAAATTCTTAAAAAAAACAAAGATGTTCTCTTAGAATTTTTAATGAAATATGGCACCCATACCCGTTCTCACGAGAAAGTCCATAATTACAAGAGTTCTTCACTTATATCTATCACCATCCCCCCTACCTATATAACAGTCGATTTTAAAAATGACTACGCTATAATCACGCGATTATTACTGGACTAAAACAATCAAGTTTACCTAGCCAAAGGAGTTTTATGAAAATAGCTATCGTTGAAGATGATATAAACATGCGTAAATCCCTTGAAATTGCTATGGGAGATTATGATGAGTTTGAAATTGTTAGCTTTAAAAATGCCAAAGATGCCCTTGCCAAGCTAGATAATTCTTTTGAACTTATTGTGACAGATATCAATATGCCAGGAATGGATGGGATTGAGTTTGTAAAAGTACTTGATGGAAAGTATGAAGTTATCATCATGACAGGAAATGCCACCTTACAAAAAGCAATAGATTCTATCCAATTAGGCGTAAAAGACTTTTTACTCAAACCCTTTGAAATTGAAACCCTAGTAGAAGCTATTCAGCGTTCTCACAAGGTACAAGAAGTTGTTAAAAAAACTTCTGGTAAAAAAGCCAAAAAGCAATGTTCAAGTTCTTCTTTTACGGCTTCTTCTCCTGCTCTGGACAAGGCTGTTAATATGGCAGCTAAGGCCGCTAAAACAGACGCAAGTATCTTACTTACGGGTGAGTCAGGTGTTGGTAAAGAAGTCTTTGCTAAATACATACATGAAAACTCACCTCGGGCTAAAAAGCCTTTTGTGGCTATTAATATGGCGGCTATTCCTGAAAATCTAATTGAGAGTGAGCTCTTTGGTTTTGAAAAAGGGGCTTTTACGGACGCTATCGCCGCGAAACCTGGTCTTTTTGAATCCGCTGAGGGAGGAACACTCTTTTTAGATGAAATTGGGGAAATGCCTTATGGTGTTCAAGCCAAGTTACTTCGAGTTCTTCAAGAAAGAGAAGTGCAAAGACTAGGTTCACAAAAGCCAATTAAGATAGATGTACGTATCGTCTCAGCCACGAATGCAAACTTACATAAGAGTATAGATGATAATAAGTTCAGAGAAGATTTATATTATAGGTTAAACACTATCCCTATATCTATTCCTCCTTTAAGACAAAGAACAGAAGAAATCTTAGACATAGCCCATAATGTACTCAGTGATAATTGTGCAAAATATGACTTTGAAGAAAAGTCTTTTAATGAAGAAGCTCAAGCCTCACTCCTTGCATATCAGTGGCCTGGAAATATTAGAGAGCTTGTTTCTGTAGTTGAAAGAGCGACCATTCTTAGTGAAGGAAAGAGTATTACACCTGATGAACTTTTTTTAGACAGCAGGCAAAAACAAAAGTCTATTAAAGATATGGAAAAAGAGCTTATACAAGAGGTTCTAAACTCCTATGAGATGGACTTAGAAAAGAGTTCTGAGATACTGGGCATGAGCCTAGGTAACTTAGAGAAAAAAATACAAACATATAATTTGAAAGGATAAAAATTGAAAAAATATAATGTAGCCGTAGTAGGCGCAACCGGAGCCGTTGGCGAAGAGATTTTTCGTATCTTTGAAGAGATAGATTTCCCTTATAACAAGATAGTACCCCTAGCGAGCGAGCGTTCTGCTGGAAATACCATTACTTTTAATAATGGGGAACTTGTTATTAAAGAGTTAACAGAAACAATTTTTAAAGAAGAAGAGATTGATATTGCCTTGTTTTCTGCAGGTGGTTCTATTTCTGAAAAATTCGCACCCTTTGCGGTTGAAGCAGGTGCGGTTGTTATTGATAATACGAGTCATTTTAGAATGAATGAAGATGTTCCCTTAGTCGTACCCGAGGTTAACCCTGAAGAGATTCTTGAATGGAAGACAAGTGGAATTATCGCTAATCCTAACTGTTCAACTATTCAAATGGTTCAAGTCCTTAAACCTCTTGATGATGCCTTTGACCTTGTGCGTGTTGATGTGGCTACTTATCAAGCAACTTCAGGTGGTGGTAAGGTTGCGATGGAAGAACTTGTAACTCAAATGCAAGACTTTTTTCAATTTAAACTTGATGACTCAGAACATAAGGCCTTTCCTCATCAAATAGCTCTTAATGTTATTCCTCAAATTGATGTGTTTATGGAAAATGGGTACACCAAAGAAGAGATGAAAATGGTAAATGAAACCATTAAAATTCTTGGGAAAAAAGTAGAAGTATCCGCTACCTGTGTACGGGTACCAACACTTCGTGGTCACGCTGAGTGTTTAACACTTACCTTTGACGCTGATGTAGATGCAAATGAGGCAAGAGAAATTCTTTCTAAGGCTCCAAATATCATTGTAATAGATAATCCAGCAGAGTCTGAGTACCCAATGCCAGCGGCCTGTGTCGATCAAAATGAGACCTTTGTTGGTCGCATAAGATCTGATATATACAGAAAGAATGTTTTAAATATGTTCGTAGTGGCAGATAACCTTAGAGTAGGTGCGGCGACAAATGCCGTTAGAATTGCTCAAAAATGGGTTGAACTAGAAGAGGCAAAATAAGTATGGAAAAGATTTTTGAAAGCGGCTTATGGGCAACACGTTTTATGGTTATCTTAGCGGTTGTTTTTGGTCTTGTCGGTGCCGTTATTCTTTTTGTTGTGGCCAGTGTTGATATTTTTGAAACAGCTAAATTTGTAGTAAATACATATATGTCTCATGCCCACCCTGCTACCTTCCATGAAGATGTGGTTGGTGGTATTATTGGTGCAGTTGACTTATATCTTATTGGTGTGGTTATGCTTTTATTTTCTTTTGGCTTATATGAGTTGTTTATCTCAGAAATTGATGTAGCAAAAGACGCCGAAGGTGAGGATAATAAAATCCTTGCAATTCATTCACTA
>NVXJ01000001.1 GCA_002733885.1 Arcobacter sp.
CAACGGAGTTTACAAAAGCGCAGCGGACTTTAGAGAAACGAAGTGGAGTTTACAAAAGAGTAGAAATGGTATAAAACTTGCTGTTAGTATCGTAAAAATGGACATCCATGAAGTCATTGCTATTATCTCTTTTTATCTTTAGCTCTTTATTTGGCGCAATTAGCGAATTCAAACAAGATGACTATCAAATTATCATTGGTAATAACTTTGATGATGAGGCTCTTGATATTGTTGAGGACTATGATTATAATATTTCAGCTGTTGGCTACACTCAAGACTTTCAAACCACTGTTAAAATAGGGAACTCTTATACAAATGCCTTTGATTACTTAAGTAGTGTACAAGGCCACAATGGAGAACAACTTCGTATTATTAAACTCAATCTTGCCGCCAAAGTAGTCAATGATAAAAGCTTTAAACTAAGTAATTATAATCGCGGTACTAATATCTTAAAGACAGTACAAAATGGCTACCTAATAGGTGGATATACTTTTAATGGCCAAATGATAATTTCTCAATTAGACACCCAATCAAAACCTTCTTATCTTAAACAGTTTGGAACAGCCAATTTTGATCAGCTTCATGCTTTGATTCCTATGAAAGATGGGGGGTCAGTCGCCATTGGCACCTCACAAACCTCCCGTAATCCTAGTGATGATATGTTCGTTCAAGGATTAGGTCGAAGTGATGTGTATTTAGTAAGATTTACTCCTAATGGACAGATAAGGTGGAGAAAAAAATATGGCTCAACCGAAAAAGACATTGGGGTTGATGGAGTGGCTACGGGGGATGGTGGTTTTATACTCCTAGGTATTTCTCAAGAAGCAGATGAATTCAGACTTTCATGTGCAAAAATAAATGATACGGGTGATATTGCTTGGATTAAAAAGTTTCCAAAAGCAGGTCGACAAAAAGCCTTTAAAATTATCAAAACAATACGAGGGAACTACCTTATATCTGCAAGCTTTGAAAATAGCAACAACCAAGATAATATCCGATTTATAAAAATTGATAATGAGGGAAATGTCATATGGGAAAAGAACTATTTTAATAATGCCAATGAACATCTAAATGATATAAGCGTAGACTTTAGAGGAAATATCATTGGAGTTGGTTATTCACAAGATGCAAGCCAAGGGGACATGGATGCATTGGTACGTTATTATGATCATACAGGAAAACAAATATGGGAAAGAAAATTTGGTAAAAATCGTCATGATTCTTTCAAATCCGTCACCCTTCTTCATGATAATACCTTTGCCATTGCTGGATTTACAACTTCATTTGCAGATAAGATGCGTCAAATATGGATAATGAAACTTCATGATGATGGAAGTCTGGTAAAGAAGCAAATTAAAATTTACGCAAACCTTTATGAAGCCCTAGTAAATGAGTTTAGAAATACACCTCAAGTCCATATCTATAAAGATCTACGAATCACACACAATGGTCTAATCTTCGCCCAAGGAAGCTCATTCCTCACAAAAGAGCATAAGAAGGTTCTACAAGGCTTTATGCCCCGCTTACTAAGGGTCTTAGCCTTATACAAAATAAATATCAACAATCTTAGCATTAATGGCTACACATCAACAGAATGGAATGCCCCAAGCACACAAAGATACCTTAAAAAYGCTCACCTATCAAACAACAGAGCCATGAATATCCTAGATTACTCCTACCAACTAAAACAAGTCAAAAAATACCAAAAATGGATGAGCCAAGTCCTAAGCACAGATGGCTACTCATACTCAAATCTAATCTACGCAAACAAAAAAGAAAACAAAATAAGAAGTAGAAGAGTAGAGTTCGAAATTACACTAAAGTAGTTTTWYKTTRCNAGWWWKYANTMAAYNANAAAGTARSKWTNAAAAAGGTTTTCTTGAGTTTACAACAAGAGTAAAAGTTTAGATTTAGTGTAGATTGTGTTGAAAGTTTGAAGAGGAGCGTACATCTGTACGCCGAAGCAAAGTTTCAGCGCAAGATGCGCTGAAGCTAAGCTTTTAACCACATGAAGGAACGTTTCCTGAGTCTGAACCATATTGGTATAAGAAATCTTTTAAGTGAGGAGCAAGTTTCTTGAACTTTTTGCCACCAAAGAATTTTTCACCCTTAGTTCCAGTATGCTTACTTTTAATTAAAGTAGCATCATTTGCGAATAATTCTTCCCAAGCGCCTTGAGTTTGCATTGCTGCACCTTTAGTACCATTTCCGTGACATTTCTTACAAGTCTTAAGGTAACCCTTTTGACCTTTTTTAATATCAGCTGAAGCAGATGTAGCCATAAGGCCTAATGCAACAACGATCGCCATCAATACAGATGTTTGTCTTTTCATTATAGAACTCCATAATTAAATTTAACTAGTATGATACAACAAATCTATAAATCTTAGCTAAAACAATTAAGTTATTACTGCTTCTTTCTTAAATTAATTACTTTTTTTCTTAAAAAGAAGTATTACTTAATTAAATAAATTGGTGATGGTTTTTTTCTGATATAATTGAAACGATTTAGCAATAAACAAAGGATTCAAATGTTCAAATTTTTCATACTTCTAACTTTTTTATCATTTTCGCTTTTTGCAGAAGATGCCCTTAAATGTGAGCTTATTAATAAAGATGATATATTAAAAATAAAATGTAAATACAACACTATCTCAAAAGATTATGACAGAAATGTATCCATGGCTTGGACTTCACCTTCAACGCCTCAAGATGATAGATTCAAAATTATTTTATTACCTGCTTATAATATTTCAGTCTATGATTACAGATATTTTGATGGACGTGCGGATGGTTCTTGGACAATCTCGGCGACAGATGAGGAAACAGGACAGGTGACAATAACACAGTTTGTCAAAGAGGATTTAAGTGAAGCAAACACTATGTCTTCACCTTGCAATAGTTCTTCATTAACTAAGCCTAAGAAGTAGGCTTAGTCTTCTTTTTTTACAAAAATCTCATTTGTTACTTTAGCATTACTTAATTTTCTCTCTGCCTTGCGCAATAACAAGTCAATATCTTCAAGTTTAACACTCACACGTTCAGAAATAGCCTCATTTGACTGCCCACCCTCTTTCATACAAAAGGCATGAAGTTCTTTACGCGTTAAATGACGTTTAAGTACTCGAAATAACTCTTTTTCATCTGACATAATACTTACATCTTTGTTGTTTGTAATACTTACAATTTTTTCTCTTAGTGATTTATCACCACATTCTTGTTCCCAATACGTCATAGTTTTACCTTTGATAAAATTTCGGTGAGGTCTTTATTTTCAATAATAATATTTGCCTCTTTTTTAAGTATCTCTTTTGCACAAAAAGCGACACGTGTATCAGCGTAAGCAAACATAGATCTATCATTTGCCCCATCACCAACAACCATAGTTTCAGCTCTACTAACACCTAAGATATTTTGCATTCGCTCAATCATATCGCCCTTAGAAAAGTCAAACATCATATCCCCACCCACTAAACCTGTAAGCTTTCCATCTTTATGATGAAGAACATTTGAAAAGTCAGCGTCATATCCAAGCATCTGCTTTCCATACGTCGTTGCCGTTCTAAATCCACCTGAAAAACAGATAACCGTTGCTCCTGATTTTTTTAGTGCAGATATCGTTTCTTTAGCACCGGGCATAAAGGGCAGGCTATTGCAAATTTCTTCTACCTTAGAAAATTCAAGTCCCTTCAATAAGGCAACTCTTTCATTTAAACTTTCAAAAAAGTCCATATTCCCTTCCATAGCTTTCTCTGTTATTTCGGCTACTTTTTCTTTAATACCTAAGGCCTCAGCAAAAAAATCTATCGTTTCGCCATCCATTAAGGTTGAATCAAAGTCAAATACACATAGTTTCATCTATTCTCTTTATCATTAAAGCCGTATAAATTGCTATAATGTTATTAATATTTTGAAATTATACCCTATATACAGGAAAAACATTGTTTGAAGAACTTATAAATAACTTACAAAATGGTAAACATATTACCTTAGAGACTACACCCTCGCATTCTCCCGTTTTTCAACCCATAATTGACAAGATAAAAGACTTAGGCTTAGATAAGCTAGTAGATGGTTTTTCAACCACAGATAATCCTCTTGCTAAACTAAAGTATTCAGCTATTTTAGCGGCTATAAAACTACAAAATGCGTTTGGAAAACCTGTACTTGCTACGATGAGTATGAGAGATAAAAACCGCATTGCCTTACAATCAGACTTGCTTGGTGGAAATGAGTTTGATATACGTACAGTCTTAGCTCTTACTGGTGATAGCGCCGCTATGTCAGACCAACCTAATGCAAAGGGTGTTTTTGACGGTAATTCATCTCTACTTTTGGATATGGTGTCATGTTTAAACTCAGGTATAGATTACGCGGGTAAGCCCTTGGCTGTTAAGCCTAAGCCTATATATCCTTTTGCCGTAACAAATTCGTTTTCCAACAATCCTAAAAATATAGAAAAGAAAATGAGAAAGAAGATAGAACATGGGGCAGTAGGTTTAATTTCTCAACCTGTATATGACTTAGATAATGCAAAGCAACTTTTAGAACTCTTAGAAAATGCCAAAAGTGATTGTTGTGAGTCTGCTCAAAAAGCCCAACTTGTCATAGGCATCTTTCCTATTACTAGACTACGTACCGCCCAGTTTCTTGCCTCACACGTACCAGGTATTCATGTGCCAAAGATATGGATAGAGTCTTTACGTAAGGCAAATGAAATTTCGCCAGAAGAAGAGTATAAGGTTGGTTTTGAGTTAAGTAAGAATTTATTTGATGATATTATGAAGTTACACCCAAAGGTTCATCTAATGACAGCTAATAAGTTTGACTTAGCTAAGGATATTCTTTCTTAAAAGAATAACGGGAAACGGGGCTTCGCAGGTTAAAGCTTAATTCACTCTTAGTTCTTGTTCTTTGCGTTCACTGTTCACCATAAGTACGCGCAGCAAACCATCCGTTCTCCCTAGAAATAAATTAAAAATCTCTTTCTAAAAGTTTATCTACTTTCAAAATAGTTAAGATTTTATCGTTTTGTTTTCCTACACCCTCAATCATTGTCTTTTCTTGCATAGCAGTCTCGGGGGCTGGACCTATCTCATGTTTTTTAAGGCGAATAGCTTCGGTAAGTCTATCAATAACAAAACCTGCTGTTTCTGTCTCATTTTTCATTACCATAAAACGGCTATTATCTGTCATTTTTTCACTTGGCAATCCAAACTTAAGTCTCAAATCTATCAAAGGGATAACCGTTCCACGAAGATTAAATACACCTAGGACATATTCAGGTGTACGAGGAACTCTTGTCCAGTCAATAGGTTTAATGATTTCTTGAATACTCAAGATAGGAACAGAAAACTCTTCTTCTCCAATAACAAAGCCAACAAGTTGAACAATATCATCCATATTTTCCTCATCAGGATTAATCTGGTCTTGTTGCTTATKTMTRATGNCWTKTARTTTTTCACTCATGATGCACTCTCCTGATCAAAGCTGAACTTGATGTTGCGTTTAACCACATTTTGTAGATAATCAGGTGAGTAAGGCTTAGTAATATATTCAACCATCCCTGATTCAACCCCACGCATTCTATCGGCTTTTCCTGTTCTTGATGTGACGGCAATAAGCGGTAAGTTTTTATATTTATTGTACTTTTTAATTTCTCCTGCAAGGGTATATCCATCCATTCGCGGCATCTCTATATCAATAAGAAGTGCATCAAATATATGTTCACCAGATTTGAGAATATTAAGTGCTTCTACCCCATCAATTGCTTCAATTAATGTAATTCCTAAAGATTTTAAAGACGAGGTCATAATTTTTCTATCTGTCTTAGAATCATCAATTATCATTACCTTATAATCACTTGGCTGTGTTTTTTCACGCGATGCATTGCTATTAGCATTGTTATCAGCTGAAGCTGTTGATTTAACTGTCCTAGCCATATTCATTAAGGCTGCAACATCCACAATTAATGTTACACCACCATCTCCACGAATAGTAGCGCCAGCAATACCTTCCATCCCTTTAAGATACTCGCCCATAGACTTAATAACAATCTCTTCTTGTCCCACAAGTGAATCAACAATAAGACCTATCTTAGTTTCTGCAAGACCTAAAACAACAACATAAGCATGCTCACTCGCATCAAAGATACGGTCTACCTCAAAGATATCAGCGATATGAACTAGCGATAAGACCTCTTCACGTAGACGCATAACAGAACGTCCTTCTACTGTATAAATCTCATCTTTATTAATTCTAACAGTTTCAAGTACTGAGGCTAAAGGAATAGCATAATATTCTTCTTGAACCCCAACAAGTAAGGCTTGAATAATGGCTAGAGTAAGAGGAATTTTCAGCTTCATAACCGTTCCCTTACCTAATTCACTTTCAATATCAATAAGACCATTTAATTTTTCAATATTTGTCTTAACAACATCCATCCCCACTCCACGGCCAGAAACATTTGTTACCGCGGCTGCAGTTGAAAAGCCTGGACGAAAGATAAGACCAAAGGCTTCTTTTTCACCCATAGCATCTGCTTCTGACTCTGTAATAACACCTTTTTCAATCGCTATCATTTTAAGTCTATCAGGATCCATACCTGCACCATCATCTGTTATTTGTATAACAATATGATTTCCTTCATTATAGGCTTTAAGTCCTATAATTCCCATCTCTGGCTTACCAATTTCAATACGTTTTTCAATAGGTTCAACCCCATGGTCACATGAATTACGAATAATATGCACTAAGGGATCACCAATTTCTTCAACAATTGACTTATCCAGTTCTGTTTCTTCACCAGAAATTTCAAGCTCAATTTTCTTACCAAGTTCGCGGGAAAGATCACGAATCATTCTTGGAAATTTATTAAAAACCTTACCAATAGGTAACATTCTTGTTTTCATAACTGCAATTTGAAGGTCAGTTGTTACAAGTGAAACAATAGAAACTACTTGGTTTAATTCTTCTAAAAATTCTTCACCCTCATATCTTTCTTCAACATCATCATTAATTTTAATAAGACGATTTTTTCCAAGAACGAGTTCACCAATAAGGTTCATTAAGTGATCGAGTCGTTTAACATCAACCCTAATAGTTTGCTCAACTGTCGTCGCTACGGGAGCTGGTGATTTTTTATCTGTCTTTGGTTTTACAGGAGCCGCCTTAGCTACTGGAGCTGGTGGCGGAGGTGGCGCAGCGGCAGCTGGCTCTTCAGCCTTAGGTTCTTCTTTTGGAGTTTCTTCTTCAGCATCAGGCATCTGTGGAACATCTTCACCTGCAGCTATCTTAGCCTCACGTCTAGCCTTATCAGCGGCTTGGCGGTCATCTAGAAGTCTTTGAATTTCAGCTTCAACATCATCATCACTCATATTGGCGTAATCTAAGTCTTCTTCAGCAGGTTCTTCAACTACAGCTTCTTCTACTGAAGCTTCAGTAGCAGAGTTGCCCGCTAGGTCTTCTCCATTTGTAATAGCAGTTAGACGTAAAACACAGGGTTCAACTTCAATACCTTCATCCTTGCCTGTATCACGAACACTTATCAAGATAGCCTTCATTAAGTCAATAGACTCAAGAACAACGTCCATAATCTCAGCGCCAAGGATTAGTTCCCCATGGCGGGCCTTATTAAGAACATCTTCCATATGGTGTGTTAAATGTGTTAAAACATCAAAGTTTAAAAATGAACTTGCACCCTTAACCGTATGTGCAACTCTAAAAATACGGTTTAATAAGTCTAAGTCTTCAGGTGTATTTTCTAACTCAACTAAATCTTGGTCAAGTTGCTCAATCAGTTCAAAGGATTCAATTAAAAAATCCTGCAGTATCTCTTGAAATTCATCCATACTTACGCTCCCTCTTTAACATGAGATTTTACTACTCTTGCTACTTCATCATAAAATATACTTGCATCAAACTTCACAAGATAAGCTTCCCCACCCGCTTCTTTTCCTCGAATCTCTGAAAAGTGATCTGAGATTGAAGAATTAAAAACTATGGGGATACTAGAAAAACGACTGTCATCTTTTACATTAGCCGCAAAATGGAAACCATCCATACGTGGCATCTCTACATCAGATACAATGAGTTTTAAGTGATTAACTATATCATCTTCATACATAGCGTATAAATCTTCTAGTTTGGCTAAGCCTTCTTGTCCATCCATGGCTTCCACAACCTTAAAGCCCATCTCTTGCAAGGCATCTTTTACAATTTTTCTTGCAGTAGAACTATCATCAAGTAAGAGAACAAGACCTGTAAATTCATTTTTATGTACATCTGTACTTGAATCATCTGGTGTATATAAACCTAATTCTTGAACAACATTTTCTAAGTCTAATATAAGTAATACTGCGTCATTTTCTATGCGAGTCACACCCGTAATCTTACTCTTATCTAAGGCACCTGAACCTTGAGCAAAAGAAGCAGGTTCTATATCTTTCCATGAAATGCGGCGAATTCTTTTGGCATCATGCACCACAAAGCCAATTAATATATTGTTAAATTCAGCGATAATAACTCTGGCTTTTTTTTCAGCATCAAGAGGAGGATTAATACCCATCCATTTTGCAAGATTAACCACAGGAATAACGACACCACGAAGATCAAAGATACCTTCTATAAAGGGGGGCACACCAGGAAGTTCTGTTAGACGGGGTTTGCGGATGATTTCACGTACTTTGGCAACATTTACACCATAAATACCCTCATAAATCCGTCCATCTTCTTCTTCTTTCAGTATACGAAAGTCAACCAATTCCATCTCATTGGTACCAACTTTTAAAATATTACCATCTTTCACTATGACTCCTTAGACCGGGCCTACGAGAAACTAATTAGTTTTCTCAGAAAAAACTATCTCTTGCAAGTGCAATTGCTCTTTTATAGATTGTACAATAAAATATTTTTGATTGCAAGCAAAAGAGGCTAAATTCATATATTCAAATCCGTAGAGATTAAAACTTAGGTTTTGATGAAAATGTCCCTCTATTACGATATCTAAAGCTTCATCTTTTAAATAGTTCAAACGACGATGAATAATCTCCTTAAATAAAGGAATCTTATAGCAAGGATCTTTTTGTACGCCTCTACTTTTTAGACCCTTAATAATACAATGCCCACACAAGATATCAATGGAACCAATAAGACTAAGAATAAAAGGATTTCGTATCAGTTTTGTATATATTTGGTAGCCTAAGGGTGTTTTTGTATCCCCATGAGAGAGCAGTACTTTTTGACTTCCAAAAACAGCAGTTTGTGGTTGAACTTCTAAGGGAAAAACCTTAATAGAGGGGAAAATACTTTTAAGTCCAAAGTCATGATTACCCTCAAAATAAATCACCTCAATTTTATCAGCAATCTTATTTAAAAGAGAAATCTCTTTTTCATTATCTTTTTTGGTACCTTTTATCACCCCAAAAAGAAGTTCAAACATATCTCCCATCAAAATAAGCTGTGTTGTTTGTATCGTACCTGATTCAATGGCTTGTAAAAATGAATAAAACTGAGGGTACTTATCTGAATAATGAGCATCTGCAATAAGGATAGCTCCTTTTTGCAAGATAAGGTTATGGGACATAGGCAATGATTGGTAAGGCTGTGTTTTCAGCATAACCACACATTAGATTTGCATTTGCAATGGCTTGGGAAGAAGACCCTCGTAAGATATTGTCTACCGCAGAATTAACATAAAGTTTTTTCCCTTTTCTTTGGGCGTAAATATCACAAAAGTTTGTACCACCACAAGATTTAATATCTACAGGCTTGTCAAATACTCTTACAAAAGGCTCATCTTTATAAAATTCTTTAAGCACTTCCAGTGGGTTAATTTCTTCATTTAAGAGCATATAAGCATCAATTAACTCGCCTCTACTTGCAGGGATTAAATGCGGAACAAAGGTGATATCAAAGTCTTTAGCACTTTGTTTAAACAGCTTCTCTTTGATTTCGGGTTCGTGTCTGTGACTCATCACCTTATAAGCAAAAATGTTTTCATTAATATTAATATAGTGTGTTGACTCATTACACTTTTTACCCGCACCCGTTACACCCGATTTGGCATCTATAAAAATAGGAAAGCTTTCATCTATGTACTTCGTAAAAGGAGCCAAGGCTAAGATAGAAGCGGTTGGATAACAACCGGGGTTAGCGACCAAAGACGCTTTTTTGATTTCTTCTCTGTAAAGTTCTGGAAGTCCATATACAGCTTGGTCTAAATGTTCTTTGTCTTCATGTTCACAATAATATTTTTCATAGGTATCTAAGTCTAAACGGTAATCAGCTGAAAGGTCAACAATCTTTACACCTTCATTTAGCAAACCCTTTGCAAACCCCATAGAAGCTTGATGAGGAAGGGCAAGAAAGACAAGGTCACATCTTTTAATGATTTCATTTGTGTCTGCTTTTTCAACAGCGCAGTTAAACACACCCTTCATTGAAGGATGTAAGGCATCTAAGTCTATGCCCCCTGCCGTTGTGGCAACATAGGTGATTTCAAAAAATGGATGCATCACAAGGATTTTAATAAGCTCTAAGCCAGTGTACCCACTCGCGCCAATAATTCCTACCTTAGTTACAGTCAAACACAATCTCCTGATATTTCACTTCAAGAATTTCATACTCTTTAACCCCACCTGGTAGTTTAGCCTTGAACTCATCACCCTCTTCTTTTCCAAGAAGCTGTTTTGCTAGAGGTGAGTTAAATGAAATAAGACCATTTTCAGGATTGCTTTCACATCCACCAACAATTGTGTATGTAATTTCAGTATCTGTCTCAACATCACATAAAACTACGGTTGAACCAAAGCTTATACGGGCATGTTCAAGTACTGAAGGATCAACAATTTGTGCAAAATTTAACACATCTGCTAACTCAGAAAGACGAAGGTCAACCAATCTTTGCTTTTCTTTTGCTGCATGATATTCAGCATTTTCTTTTAAATCTCCGTGTTCAAGTGCCACTTCAATCTCTTTTACAATTTCTGGTAATTCTCTATTTTTCAGGTCATTTAATTCAAAAGATAATTTTTCATATCCGTAAGCTGTCATTGGTTCTTTGCGGTCCATAGTGTATTCCTAATTTTTAATCTGATGTTACGCACTATCATGAGCCAAGCCCATAATAGTGGCAGGGACTCAACGTCCCTACCACCCCCTAAAGCTAAAAAGCAAAGCTTTTAGAGAAATAAGTATTATTTCTTGTATTATATCTTATTTTGAAAAGTAAGTCTTTGTGAGCTTAAAGACCACAGGACTTAAAAGAAGTAAGGCTATAAGGTTTGGTAAGGCCATAAGTGCATTTAAGGTATCTGCTAAAAGCCAAATAAATTTCAAGTCCATCATAGATCCAAGAGGTATTACAAGCACCCATAAAATTCTAAAAGGGATAATTGCTTTTTGACCTAATAAGAAGTAAACCGATTTTTCCCCATAAAAACTCCACGCGACTAAGGTAGTAAAGGCAAATAAGATAAGCCCAAAGGTCACCACATATTCACCTGCGTAAGGAAGCATCTTGGCAAAGGCAAGAGCAGAAAGTGTTGCCCCTGACGCTCCACTTAGGTACTCCCCTGAAAGAACAATAACAAGACCCGTGATAGAACAAATAATGATGGTGTCAATAAAGGTTCCCATCATCGCAACTAAACCTTGTCTTACAGATGAGTCCGTTTTAGCCGCTGCGTGAGCAATAGGTGCCGAACCTAGTCCAGCTTCATTTGAAAAAATTCCTCTGGCTACTCCAAACTGAAGGGCAGCCCATATACTTGCTCCTGCAAAACCACCTGCCGCTGCCGTTCCCGTAAAGGCAGAAGTCACAATTAAAGAAAGGGCCTGTGGTACTTCTCTTATGTTTAAGGCTAAGATAAAAAGCCCTGCTATTAGGTAAATAATGGCCATAAAAGGCACTAATTTACCTGCAACGCTGGCTATACTTTTTATTCCACCAATTAGCACTAAGCCTACGAGTACAGCTAAGATAAGCCCTGAATATAAAACGGGGATATCAAAAGAAGAATTAAGTACATCCGAAACAGAGTGGGCTTGTATAGTATTTCCTATTCCAAAGCCTGCAATTGAAGCAAAAAAGGCAAAGGCAAAACCTAACCAAGCCCAGTTCTTTCCTAAGCCATTTTTTATGTAATACATAGGACCACCGACATGATTCCCATCCTCATCTTTTTCTCTATACTCAACTGCCAGAACTGCTTCAGCGTATTTTGTTGCCATCCCCAAGAGTGCAGCCACCCACATCCAAAACATTGCCCCCGGTCCACCAAGGGCAATAGCCGTAGCGACACCTGCAATATTTCCTGTTCCAATGGTTGCGGAGAGAGAGGTCATTAAGGCATTAAAAGGAGATATTTCACCCTCTTTATCATCTTCTTTTCTTCCAGCAAAGATAAGTCTAAAACCTTCTTTTATCATTCTTATAGGCATAAACTTTAGGCCTATGCTTAGAAACAGTCCTGTACCTAAGATAAGGGCAAGCATAAATGGTCCCCACACTATGCCGTTTAATGTTCCTATTAAACTATTAATATCTTCCATCATTTTAAAATAATCTTTGCAACATCTTTAAGACTACTTTTTCCCAATTCTTTTCTTAGTTCAATAGAACGTTCTAAGAATTTTTCCTTATCTATAGTTTCATAAACCTCATACATTCTTTGTACATTCACCTCATCTTGAAGCAGTTCAATATGCATCTCTTCTTTATTTTGGAAGTCATAAATGATATTTGCTAGACCAACATGCTGAAGTTTTACAAACTTTCTTCCTATCCAATATTCTAGTTTATTTGCCACAAAGACTAAAACCATTGGTGTTCCAATAAGTGAGGCTTCAAGGGTAGCTGTACCTGAACAAACATAAGCGAAATCAGCTTCTAAAAGAGCCTCATGTGTATTTTTAATGACGCTAAACTTAGATATATCCCCGTATAAGTCAGCAATTTCCTCATCTGAGAAATGCGGAGGTATTACTAAAAGTGCGTCTTCCTTATGCTTAGCTCTAAGCTCATGATAAATTGGCATTAAGGCTCTTACTTCTGACTTTCTACTTCCAGCTAAAAAGGCGATCTTGTTATTATGGCTAACTTCTCCCTTGAATACTTTAATCTCATCCATCAAAGGATTTCCTACATAAATACTTCGGGGATAGAACTGGTCTTCAAAAGGAAAAATTGAAAGTAAATTATCACAATATTTATCGACCTTGGCAGCACGCTTCTTCTTCCATGCCCATACCTTTGGAAGTACATAATACGATATCTCTTTTTCTGGATATTTCTCTTTTATCTTTTTGGCGAGGGGAAGGTTAAAAGCGGGTGCGTCAATGAGTAAAACCTTATCCACATCTCTGGCTAAAAACACTAATTCTTCCATCGCTTCTTTAGCTGCAAATATCTTTCCAATAACATCTTTAATACCCATAACTGAAAACTCTTTTGGGCTGTACAAAGGAGTTCCTAAACTTTCATCAAAGATACCGCACAAGTGGGCAGATTCTAGATGGGGATATAAGGCTTTTAGATGTAGGTTTGATGATGGCTCTAGGGCGGATACTAATAGTTTCACGAAATTTCCTTTAGTTCTACGGTTCTTTGTTCCATTGTAGAAAGATTAAAAATAATATCTTCACCTTTTACGCTTATAAATAAGTCACAGGCTTTTTTATGAATGCTTTTAGCATTTTTAAAATCTGTTCTTAGCTCCATGAAATTTTGACTTTCAAGATCATACACTTTCAGACATGATGCAAAAAGAATAAAAATTCTTCCCCCTCCACATCCATCTCCATACTTCCCTAAACATACATCTATAATTTCATTTTCACATTCAAGCGTTTTATCTTCATAAAAGAGTTTTGAACCCTTAAATGAAAAACCTACACCTTCTAAAAACTCATTCACCTATGATTCTTTTAATAGCCAGAGAGCACATCGTCATCCCAAAGGCACCTGTTACGCCCACAAAACTACCTTTTACCTTAACACGAGCTGGTTCTGTTGAAAAAATTACAGGATATTTTTTTGTAAAGCGGCGCTTTTTGAGCTCATATCGTATCTTAGCAGCAAAGCGGTCACCATGTGTTTTCCAGATAGTAGCAACTTCTATCTTAGTGGGATCTAGTCTTTTCGCTGACCCCGTGGCTGAGATAAGTTTTTTATAACATCTTTGAGCAAGAGCAAGCTTTGCATGAATATCATCTATAGCGTCAAGAATCAAGTCATAAGGCTCAAAATCAAATTCATTGACCCACTCAGGTGTTACCTTCATATCCATAATTTGTATCTTAGGATAATGTTCTTTCATGGCCTCAACCTTAGACTCTCCATTATGAAGTTCTGACCACATTTGACGATTTTGGTTGCTTTCATCATAGGTGTCAAAGTCTATAATTGTGATATCAGTGATACCATTTCTATACAAACAGTCTAAACAAAAACTTCCAACTCCCCCTACTCCAAGAAGAAGAATCTTAGCCCCGGCTAATTTATCAAACGAGTCTCCTAAGAGCATACGTGTTCTCTCATATCTAGGCAAGGAAATCCTCCAGTTTTTTCATGGACTTATACGCCGTCAAATCTAACATTACAGGGGTAAGAGATACTTTTTTTGCTTCAATAGCTTCAAAATCAGTTATCCCCTCAACCTCTCTTCTTTTAGCATCTAAGGGATGAAGTCCTAACCACCAGTATTCTTCCCCTCTAGGGTTTCTATGTAAGTGAGCATCATTTTCATAAAAGCGGTATCCCGCGTACGTTACTTGGTACTGTATTTCACTAGTTTCATAAGGAACATTCACATTTAAAAGTTCTCTGTGTGGTAAAGGGAATTCACCTTCTAAGATCTTAGATACTAAGTCCCTTATCACCTTCATTGCCAAGGTATAATCATCATCTAAACCATGTTGAGATTTTCCCAAAACTTGAGAAATAGCAATAGCAGGAACATCATGAAGTACGGCTTCCATAGCACCAGCAACTGTTCCTGAGTAAGTAATATCTTCTCCCATATTTGCACCGCGATTTATCCCTGAGATAAGCAAGTCAGGTTTCTTATCTGTATACAAAGAATTTAAGGCAAGGTAAACACAGTCACTCGGCGTTCCATCATCAAGTTTATAAAAATCATCATCCACTTGGACAAAACGAAGGGGCCTTGTAAGCGTGAGGGAATGTCCACAAGCAGACTTCTCACTAGCGGGGGCAACAATAGTTATATGAGCGAGGTCTTTAACTGCGTCTATAAGAGCTTTGAGCCCTTTTGCATCGAATCCATCATCATTGGTAATAAGTATCTCTTTTTTCATGGTATCATTGTAGCAATAAAGGCATAAAACATGCTTTAGGAAGTCTATGAAAACATTAAAAAATAAATTTATTCTCTTAAGTGTCCTAATCTTAGGCTTGAGTTTTAGTAATATTGTCTACCTTTTACTTTCAAGTCCCTCTTCGGCAAAAAGCTTTACCCAAGGACTTGACACCCAAGCCTTCGAAAAAAGCTATGAAAGGCTTAATGGCCTAAGTGATAGGCTTAATACTAAACTAAAGGCTGAAGACAGACTTCCTCTGATTTATCTTATCTTAGCCTCACATGAAAATATTGCCTCAGCCCTTAGCTTTGACACCCAAGCTAATGAAAGACTTTCCGCGCTAAAAGATAAACTACATTCACATGTTTCGTCTATTGTTGAAAACTTATCTTATGAGGATGCAAGAATTATTTCTGAACTTCAAGGGCAATATTCAACAATGAATTCACTTGGCTTAGAACTTGTGGAAGAAAAAAATCGTTTTATCTTGAAGTCTCAAGACTCAGATTCTCATCTGTTTTTTATAGCCTTAATTCTTGTTTTTACCCTTATTATACTTTTTGTTTTATGGTCTACTTATAGCTATTTAGAAGAAAGACTAAAAAGTTTTTCTAGTTTTGATAGTGAAAAAGATGTATTTAAAAATATTTCTTCAACCTTGCAAGACAATAATGAAGAACTAACTCAGGTACGCGAGAAAATCATTACTATTGAAAAAGAAAAAGAAAACAACATAAGTAGCTTTGATATTCAAAAGAAAAGCCTAGAAACAGAACTTAGTCTTGCTAAGGAAACACATTATGATCTTAATGCTCAGCTTTCAAACATCCAAGTTGAACTAGACCAAGTCCAAGAAAGCTTAGAAGTAAAAGATGAAGATAGAACTCAAAACCAAGAACTAAATGAGAGCATTCAAGATTTTAGTGAGTCCTTAGAACAAACCGCTCAAAACCAAGATGAGTTTCAAATGCAGTTTGAACAACTTACCTCTGATACGGAGTCTATCAAGGGTGTTTTATCTGTTATTGGTGATATTGCCGACCAAACCAACTTACTTGCCCTTAACGCTGCTATTGAAGCTGCCCGTGCGGGTGAACATGGTAGAGGCTTTGCGGTGGTTGCGGATGAAGTACGAAAACTTGCCGACAGAACACAAAAAAGTCTTTCTGAGATTCAGGCCTCTATTTCTGTTTTAATACAAGGGATTATGCAAGCCAGTGATGGGGCAAAGCATAATCAAGAAGACTTACAAAGCGTGGTACAAAAGGTAAAACAGTTACAAGGTTTATGGAAGTAAGGGTTCTTATTTAGAAGGGGATTTACTTATTTCAAACCAGAATCTATTCCAACCATTTAAATATTCATACTTCAATTCATACCCGTGAGATTCTAAAATAGAATGAACAATATACAAGCCTAAACCAAAACTATGAACAGCCTTATGTGACTTAGTRAAAGGCTCTAAATAGTGAGCTAGTGGCTCATCCAAGCCCTTCCCATAGTTTTCAAAAAGAAGCTTTCCTTCTCTCGCTGTGATAATTACCTTCTTATCGTCTGAGTACTTAATCGCGTTATCAATCATGTTTTTAATAGCCGTTGCAAAGAGCTTATAATCTACATGAAGCATTAGGTCAGAACTGATATCTAAAGAATAATTATCTTCTTCAAAAAAGCCTAAGTCTAAGGCCTCAGAAAGAACATCTACTGCTCTATAATCTTCTCTATTGGCTTGATTAAAACCCGCTGCAATTTGTTCAACCAAGGCCATTTCATTAATAAGCCCTTCCATACGGATAAAAACATTTAAAAGGCGGGTTTTATACTTTGTATCTTCTAACATTTCAACCGAAAAACGTCCCTTAGTAATTGGTGTTTTAAGTTCATGCATAATGTTTCGCAAAAAAAGATTTCTAGATTCTATTAGGGTATTGATTTTTTTAGCAGCCTTATTAAACTCATTTGCCACCTCAGAAATCTCATCCTTTCCCTTAAGATCAAAGGAAACTTGCATATCTCCCTCAGCAAACTTCTTAATATTATCACGAAGTTGGCGAAGGGGATAAAAGGAACGTAAGATATAAAAGAAGGAAAACAAGATAATCCAGACTATGGTCATATAGGCATAAAGTAAATTACCCATTTTGTAGGGATCTAAGTCACTCGCCTTTAATAAAAAGTCTTCCACCGAGGTTTTTAAATGGAAATATACCTGCTCCTCATAAACTATCATTTCAATAAAGCTTTCTTGCAAGATGTCAGAAATAAGAAAGCTGCGTTTGTTTTTATTTATATAAGCATTAATATCTTCAAATATTTCTTTTTGTACCTTTTCGCCTTTACTTAGAACCTGAGTTTTTTGAAGCGCATCATTTATGGATTCAAGACGGTAAAGAGCAAGATTTGATTTAAAAATTTCTTCTGAAAGTTTACGCTCAACCGCGTCTTTATAAATTTGATGAATAAGTTCATTTTTTGTAAATATATTTGAAAGGTATTGTTGTCTGTTGAGTTTATAAAACTCCCAAACAGTGAAACTAACGGTACTAAGCGTTACCACTAAGGCAATGATAACGGTAATAAGTATGGAATATCTAGGCAAGTCGTCGCACTTTTATCTTAAGAGTTTATATCCGATACCACGGATAGATTCAATAAGGCCTTTTTCACCAATTTTATTACGAATACGCCCCACCATAACATCTATACTCTTATTAGAGCTTTCTTCATTAATGGCAGTTACATTATGAATAAGGTCTTCTCTAGAGATAACAAAGCCTTGTTTTTTAATCATAAAGGCCAAGATTCCATATTCTGCATTGGTTAGGTCTAAAAGAGTGCTTTTATACTGAATTTCCATTGAATCTTCATTCAGAGTGAAGTCTGTTTTTTCTTCGTTTTGTTTTACTTCTACATTATCATAGCGACGTAGTACAGAGTTTATTCTTGCTTCTAACTCTCTTGGGTCATAAGGCTTAGGAAGATAATCATCTGCTCCCAATTCTAAGGCCTTAATTTTATCATTAATGTCAGATCTCGCGGAAGAGATAATAATAGGTACATTTTGTTTAGCTCTGATCTCTGCACATACTTCTAAACCATCCATCCCCGGTAGGGTTAAGTCCAAGATAACAAGATCAAATTCTTCCAGCTTCAAACGACTTAAGGCATTAAAAGGGTCATCTTCTGTAATAATTTCCATTTTAAGGTCTTCAAGAAACTCAGTGAGGACTTCTGCTAGTTCTAAATCATCTTCAATCATTAATATTTTTATCATAAAACTATTTTAGCAGAATTTTTATAATAGTGGGGAAATGAGAAGCCTTAGGCTTCTCATCTTTGCATAAGGAAAGTATGGATTCATCCTACAATGAGTAGGGAAATCCTATAAGATACCTCGTTATAAAATTCTTCTTGAAGAAGGATTTAACGAGTAAAGTAGCTAAATAGAGCTTATAGCTTTAGCCTACAATGAGTAGGGTAATCCTATAAGCCACAAAGGCAAGTCCATAGGCTACTACCGTTGTCATTGCAAAAAGATAAAAGAAATACTTAATACCACCAGCTTCTTTTGTAAAAACGACAGAGGCCGCTAAACATGGAAGGTAAATCATAATCACCACAATAAAGGCCACAGCAGAAGGAAGAGGTATATGTTTAGAAATTGCGTTCATTAAACCCTTACTTCCCTCATCTACATCTGAGCCTAAGGAGTATAAAACACCCAGAGTTGATACAACAACTTCTTTGGCTGCTAAACCCGTTTGAAGAGCAACAGCCATCTTCCAATCAAAACCAAGAGGCTCAAATATAGGTTCAATAAACTTACCTATACGACCTAAATAACTTTGTTCTAATAAGGCTTCTTTTAATTGATTTTCTAGAACTGATTTTTTATCTTGGCTTACTAATTCAATCTTAGAAGCGAAAGATTCTTCAAGGATTGAATTATGTGGATAGTTTGATAAAAACCATACCAACATTGCAGCTGCCGCAATAAAAGTACCCGCTTTTTTTAAATACATCCATGTCTTTGTTTTAACTGTGTGCCAAATTAGTTTGAGCGAAGGAAGTCTGTACTTTGGCATTTCCATAACAAAGGGTTCATCAAGTCCTTTAAAGGCAGTAAGACGAAGTAGTTTAGCTGCTACTAAACCGATTAAGGCGCCTAAGATATAAATAGCAAAAAGGATATTACCCGCTTGGCTTTCACCAAAAAATGCTCCTGCAAAAAGAACATAAACAGGAAGTCTTGCTCCACATGACATAAAACCAATAATAAAAAGTGTTAAGAGCCTATCTCTGTCATTTTTTAAAACTCGCGCCGACATATAAGCAGGAATAGAACACCCAAAACCTGTAACTAAGGGGATAAAAGACTGACCATGAAGACCAAACTTATGGAAAAATCCATCTAATAAAAAAGCCACCCTCGACATATATCCTGTACTCTCAAGCAAGGCAATACCAATAAATAAAATCACAATATTAGGGATAAAAAGAACAACTGCACCTACACCCGCAATAAGACCATCTACAATTAAAGACCGAACATCATCATTAGGTATGGTTGAACCTACAATCTCACCAAACCAACCAAAAAATGCATCAATCCAATCCATAGGAATAGAACCAATTTCAAAGGTTAACTGGAAAAGTCCCCACATGAAAAACAAAAAAATAGGGATACCAAAAACTTGATGAATAAGAATCTTATCAATTCTTTCTGTCATCGTTAGTTTTGTGCTTTCTTGCTTTGCAGTTTTCACTGTTTCAGCCACTATACCTCTGTTAAAAGCCATATATTCTTCCGCAAAAACTTCTTTAAGGTCATCTGTATCATGATGTATTTGTATATGTTTATCAGCTTCTATAAGAAGAGGTTGAAGCTCTGTCCAAATGGGATTATCATGCAAGGTTCTATACGTCTTTTTTTCATTTTGAAGAAGATTTATAGAAATGTTTCTATTTGAGATATGGGCCTTGAACTTATGTTTATCAAGGTACTTTGTTAGGGTTATTATTTCTTCTTCAAGAGCTTCTGAAAAGATAAGTTTTTGTTCTTGGGTGGAAGCCTTATGGGTTTTAATGGCAAGATAC
Source organism: Arcobacter sp. (assembly GCA_002733885.1). Taxonomy (GTDB): domain Bacteria; phylum Campylobacterota; class Campylobacteria; order Campylobacterales; family Sulfurimonadaceae. The sequence goes on from NVXJ01000001.1 coordinate 20,419, forward strand.
AACATCTCTTCTAAGCCTGTTTGCGCTACTGCAGAAACCTTAACACAAGGAAGACCAATGAGTTCGCCAAGGTAACGCTCATTAATTTCTATCCCTTCTTTATCCGCCTCATCTGACATATTTAGGGCTAAGACTATCTTCTTAGACATAGTCATAAGCTCAGAAGTTAATTGCAGATTTTTTTCTAAATTAGTAGAATCAACCACATTTAAAATAAGATCATACTCTTCATTACAAAGATACTCATGTGTTACACGTTCTTCTATAGAATAATCTGTAAAAGCGTAGGTTCCAGGAAGGTCAATTACCGTAAAAGCGTAATCTTGAAAATCAAAATGCACTTCAGATTTTTCAACCGTAACACCTGTAAAGTTACCCACATGAAGGTGAGCATTTGAGATAGAGTTAATAAGCATGGACTTACCAACATTAGGCTGTCCAACAAGAGCAATCTTAATCTTGTTCATTATTTATCTCAATCAATTCAGCTTCTTCTTTTCGTAAGGCTATACGCATCTTTCCAACTTTAATCTCAACCGTACTTTTTGCTGGTGAGTATTCTAAAAGTTCTATCCCCACACCTCTAGCCATTCCAAATGACATAAGACGTTGTTTTAAGGCTCCACTTGCATGAATTTTCGTAATCTTGCAAGAACAGCCTTTTTCGCACTGTGTTAAATTTTTCATAATAAACTACTTTTACATTATATATTTGTAATGATAATAAATATCATATTAAAAGCTTGTTAAAAAGTCTATTCTCTTCATAAAATTAAGTCTACGTATTTGTGTCTATCTTGTATTTTGATCCAAAAAAGAAGAGAAAGTACTAAGCTTTTTCATACTTCCTCTTAAAAGAACTTAAGGCAACTTTTTTTCTTCATTTTCATTTACCTTAACAAACTTTAAATACAACAAGGGTAAAACAATCAAGGTTAAAAGTGTTGAACTAATGAGACCATTAATAACCACAATAGCAAGAGGTTTTTGAATTTCTGACCCAGGGCCTGTTGCAAACAGTAATGGCAATAAACCTAAGGCCGCAATAGTTGCGGTCATAAGAACAGGACGAAAACGCTTCATAGAACCTACTTTTACTGCTTCAAGAATAGTGGAACCATTGAGCACAAGATAATTAAAGTAATTGACTAACACGACTCCGTTAAGTACGGCAATACCTAGGAGGGCAATAAATCCTACCGATGCTGGAACTGACAAATATTCACCACTAAAATAGAGGCCTGCAAAACCTCCAATAAGTGCCAATGGTACATTGATTAAGACAAGGGCCGCTTGGGTAAGAGAATTAAATGAGATAAACAGTAAAATAAATATTGAAAATAGTGAAATAGGTAAAATAATCATTAACTTACTTGCCGCACGTTGCTGATTTTCAAACTCTCCTCCATAAGTAACATAATAACCCGCTGGCATCTCAACTTGTTTTTCAATTTCTGCTTGGACTTCTTCAACAAAACTTACTAAATCTCGTCCTTTTACATTACTTTGCACAACGGTTTTTCGATAGCCATTTTCATGCTCGATTTGCACAGGGCCTGTTGTTTTTTTAAATGTCACAAGATTATTTAAAGGAAGGCTTGTCCCATCTTCAAGAACATAATATAGTTTTTGAAGCGAATGAATAGAGGTATGAAGAAGTTCTTCGCCTTTAACCATAAGATTTATACGACGCAAGCCTTCTTGTATCGTGCCTACCTTTACTCCTGTCACCATAGTTTTCATAAAGACAGAAATATCGCTCTTACTCACACCATAATATCCCAACGCTTCTTGGTTAAATTCAAGCTCAAAATACTCAATTCCCTCATTTCTTTTTTTATACACATCACTACTTCCAGAAACGCCTTCTAAAATAGTTTTGATTTGCACGGCAATTTTTTCAAGCTCATTATGATCACCGCCGAAAATATCAATGGCTAAATCTCCACGTACCCCCGTTAACATTTCGGATACTCTCATTTCAATGGGCTGAGTAAACACATATTCTATACCCACTAAGCTATCAAGTGATTTTCTAATTTGTGCGTTCATCCATTCTTTAGATTGCACCCTCCATTCATCCATTGGTTTAAGTATAAAAAAAGTATCTGTATCATTAAGACTCATGGGGTCTAAGCCCAGCTCATCTGTACCCGTTCTAGCTATGATGGAAGCAATCTCAGGAATATCTGCCATAAGTTTCGTCTGAATTTTTTGATTTACCGCCACACTTTCTTCAAGGCTAATAGAAGGCAAGGATTCAATCATAACGATAAGAGTTCCCTCATCCATAGTCGGCATAAAAGCCTTTCCTGTTTGTGAAGCAAGGTAGAGCGAGCCTGCAAAAAGTAAGGATACCGTTAACAGTACCCCTCTTGTGTGTTTAATGGAAAATTCAAGAGCTGGCTTATAAAGTCTTAATGAATGTTTAATGATGTAAGACTCTTTATCAGGACGCACTTTTAATATAAATGAACTCAGCACTGGTATAAGGGTAAGTGCTAAAATCAAAGAACTAAACAAGGCAAACACAATGGTTAGCGCAACTGGGGTAAAGAGTTTTCCTTCTAGCCCTTCAAGTGTTAATAAGGGCATAAAAACGATAATAATAATAAGCACACCAGTGATAATAGAAGGCGCCATATCAACAGCAGCGTTATATATTATGTCTATTTTATTTTCATGTTTATGCTTTTCGTTACCAAGTTCAGAAGTTATATGTTCAACCATAACCACAGCTGAATCTACAAGTATTCCCACCGCAATAGCAAGACCTCCTAAGCTCATCAAGTTAGCACTTAAGCCAAAATAATACATAGCAATAAAACTCATCAATAAGGCAAAGGGTAAAATTAATGAAACATTCAAGGCAGAAGCAAAGTTTCCTAATAATAATACAAGCACGATAATAATTAAAACACCCCCTTCTAAAAGTGCCTTCTTCACCGTGCCTGTCGCCAAATCAACTAAGGTGGAACGATCATAAAATATATTTATTTTCGTTCCCTTTGGAAGGGATGTTTGTATTTGTACAAGCTCCTCTTTAACCTTGTCTAATACCTCTTTTGTATTAGCACCTTTGAGTCCAAGCACTAAGCCTTGAACCACTTCGCCTTCCCCATTTTTCGTTGAAAACCCGGCTCGTGCCAAATGCCCGATATGCACATCAGCCACATCTGCAATGCTAATAATTTTGCCCTCAACATTAGCAAGACTTAGGCCATTAATATCATTAATGTCATTGATACGTCCTGCACTACGCACTAAAATACCTTCTGCTCCTTGACTTACCCTGCCTGCTCCATCATTAAGATTGTTTTCTTTAAGTACCTCTATTATCCGTTCAAGCGGAATGCCGTAAGTTCGCATCTTCTCAATAATAGGGGTGACCTCATAAGTTTTAACCTTCCCACCAAGGGCATTAACTTCCGCGACCCCACTAACAGAGCGTATTTTAGGTGATATAACCCAGTCCAGCAAAGATCGCTTTTGAATTAAACTTAAAGAGGGGGATTCTATCGTGAACATTAAGATTTCACTCAGAGGACTACTAATAGGAGCCAGCCCCCCTTCAAGATTTTGGGGAAGTTCATCCATAATAGCATTAAGGCGTTCATTAACTTGTTGACGCGCCCAATAAATATCTGTTCCTTCTTCAAAATCAATAGAAATATCACAAATTCCATACTTCGCAGTTGAGCGCATAATTGTTTGATAGGGGATACCTAACATTGCTATTTCGACAGGAATGATAATGCGTGATTCAACTTCACTCGGTGTCATACCACTAGATTTCATAATGATTTTTACCTGCGTTGGTGATATATCAGGAAAAGCATCTACAGGGAGCTTCATGTAAGAATTAATACCAAAACCTAAGACAATAAGGGCAAATAGAGAGATAACAAGCCTATGTGAGAGCACAAAAGAAATAAAACTATTCATTATTTTCCTTTATGAAGTATATTTTGCAAGACACTTACTTCACTTATAACGATAGGATTTTCGAGGGCCTTGTTAAAAGTCACATAACTATTTTTGATGTTTTCTGTAATGATATGGACTCTTTGTGGAATATAGCTTTGGCCTCTTTTAATAAAAACAATACTATGTTCACCATCTTGAACAATCGCATTTTTACTGATGATAAAGGCCTTAGTTTTAATACTCAGCTTGGCTCTTTCTCTTAGCCCAGACAAGAGTTTAACACTTGAGGGTACCGAAAAACGAAGATGTCTGGTTTGATTGCGAGGGTTTATTATAGGTGAAACTTGCAATACCTTTGATTGTATTTTTTTACCATTTATCTCTATAATAACTTCTTGTGAAGCTCTAAGAGCGTTAGCAACTTCTAAGGGTAAATCACTTTCCAGCCAAGTGCTTCCATCTCGTTTTATAAGAAAAAGCAAATCAGAAGAAGAAACACTTTTTCCAGGCTGAATATTGACTTCAACTAAGGTTCCTTTTACAGGAGAATGTAACTCTAAATTTTGAAATATCGTCAGCTCTTTGTACAAATGGTTTATGACTTTATCACTCGCTCCATACGCACTAAGAAGCGTTTTTGATGCCAACTGCTTCACCTTATCCGCTAGAACTTCTGCGTCCGCATCAATACACACTTTTTGAGCAATGATTTCTTCTTTACAAAGTTTAGTTTTTCGCTCGGCTATATGTTCATGATGCATTAATTCTACCGCATCTCCAATAGCTTCTTTTTGCGCTTGTATCCACTGCGTTGAAGTAAGCAGAGCCAATGTTTCCCCTTTGTTAACCTTCTCATAATTTACTTTTTTCAGCTGTACGACTTGAGCCGCATAAGGAACTGACACCGCGTATAAAAGTTTTGGTGGTGTGACAACGCTCATTATATATTCACCAACGGGAACATACGATATCGGTTTAGCCAGAGCCGTTTCAATCTGCCAATTTTTCTCTTCTTGGGGCGATAAAGTGACCTCTGCCAAAAGTGATATACTTAATATTAGGTGTACTAAAATACTTTTTTTCATACTTATTCCTTGCTTTGTGTAACACTGTATAATTTAAACAGTGTTATATAATAATTTTTATACTCTTCAATTTGGTCTTTTTTATAGGTCCACATTTCACGCCGACTTAATAAGTATTCAATTGCTGAGTTTTCACCTAAGTCGTATCCTCTTTCTATAAGAGGCATTAACTCATTCTCGAATTTGTTTAATATAGATGTAATCAGCTCTATATCTTGAAAGTCTTGTCCTAGTTGTTTGTTTAGTAATTTCAATTTGGATTCTTGTTCAAGCTTAATCTCTTGCTTCTTGTATTTCAACGCACTCTTCATAAACAAAGAAGCTGCACGATTTTTTTCATTTTCGGAGCTACTAAAGTTTAGTGGGACAGATAAACCAATGATAAACCTGTCTACATCAATCTCTTCTTGATACGAGGCTGAAAGTGTAAAAGAATTATAAAAGGTGTCATACCTAGAAAATTCACTTTCAGCACTTTGAATCTTTTTATTAACAGACTGCTCTTGCAATGATTGCTTAAGAGGGTTTAGTATTAAGCTTTCCTTTAAGCTATAAGTATCCTCACAAAAGAGTTCTTGAGCTTCAAAACTAGAAATGAGTATTTTAGACTGGATCTTTATTCTCGAAATTTTTTCTTCATTTTTATAATGTTTAAAATCATTTTTTAGACGATCTAATTCTATTTGAAGATGTAAAAATTCAATCTTTGAAATTTCTCCGTACTGGTACGCTTTTTCCTTTTTTTTGTACAAGCTTTTAAAATCACTTAGATAAGTCTCGTACTGCTGAGTTGCCTTCTTATCAATGCAATTTAAATGGTAAAGAAGACCTACCTCATTTTCTAAAAGCATAAACTCATATTTTAAATCTAGAATTTTTGCATCACTTTGATAATTAGCAGATTTCAAGGCATTGTCTTTCATACTTGAATTCATAAATTTTTGTGAAACTCCAATGGAATATTCATAATCAGATGCACCGATAATAGGTTCTGCATAAGCACCTTGGGCTATTAAAGATAAGGCTTTACGCGATAAGTTTGCTTGATTTCTATTTGTATACGCATCTGCATACGCATCTATTGATAGAGCAAGAGGATGTTCATTTTTTAGTTTTTCTATAATTTCATTTAAACTTATGGTGGATGCTTGCAAAAACACGCAACTTATAAGCAGAAAAAATACAGTTTTCATTTATAGCCTTTTTTATTTTAAGAAATCGTTTTAATCTCATTTTCTTTTATATTTATTGATAAGTAGTAGGACACAATTAACTTCATAATTCAGATAAATTAAATTTATCGCTTACATAAAGAAAAGTATAAAAGTAAAACGATAGCTAATGGATTTTTAGTTTGTAATGGGTGTTATTGAAAAAAGATTATGTAATGGGGGGTTTAAAAAATTCAAAGTGACTTCGAGAAAGAAAAACTTTATTATGTGCAAATACTGTTTCTTCTCTTATAACATTTTGAAGAAAAATAAATTTTAGGGGAAATACAAAGGCGGTATGATATTCAAAATGAATGTCATGAATATCTTCGTTAGCAGCGGGGATAGTCAACTCGCTTATATATTCTTTTACAGAGTGTTGTTCATCATGTAAAACAGAAAATGTGAAATCGTGCACAAGTGAATAGCTCATCGCAATTAACAAAAAAATTGACCATATTTTTCTTGAGTACATAAGTCATTATACTGATTATAAGCTTAATCAAACTATTTTATTAAAAAGTAATTTTTTTAGACCTTTAAGCTCCTTAGGCTATAATTTTACTTTTAATCTCAAGGAAACTTATGCACTTTTTATATAATGCCAAAAGCCACTATAACCTAGCGAACCTCATCACTATGGGAAATATTAGTTTTGGAATGATGGCTATTTATTTTACTACTCAACATAATTTTGTCTTAGCTATTGTCTTAGCATGGATGGGTGGTGTTTGTGATATTTTCGATGGTAAGATGGCAAGAAAGCACAATTTATCGAATGAATTTGGCGTACAACTAGACTCTTTTGCAGACTTTTTAAGCTTTGTGCTTATGCCGACCTTTTTAATTTTTGAAGCTGTTTTTGATTCAGGTTCAAACCTAATGCTAATCCTTGCAGGTGCGGGTTCAATTTATTATGTTATTTCAGGACTTCGTCGTCTTATTCAGTTTAACATTGAAGCAGACCCTGGAGAAGTCGACAAGTATTTTACAGGGGTACCTACTCCTGTTGGAGCTATCCTTTTATGGCTAGTTTATTTAGCCTTTGTGTATCTTAACCTTCCTCCCTTTGGTGTTTTAGCCTTAATGCTTACCATTGGATACTTACTTAATTCAAATGTTAAAGTACCTCACCCTTAGCATATCCCTAGTAGTTTCTCTGCTAGGCACACCGTATCAAAGCTTTTATGATTATAAAGTTCAGGAGTTCTCACAAATGTCACAATCAAAACTAGTCTTTCTTGGGGATTCACTTACCATGCGTCATAATTGGTCAAACTTTAAGGCTGCCAACATGGGCATAGATGGGGATACTACAGGCGGTGTTTATTCACGTGTACATCAAGCTTCTAATGCAGATACAATTGTTTTAATGATAGGTGTAAATGATATTTTAAATCAGGTACCTCTTTCAAGAATACAAACTAACTACACTAAAATCTTGAACAACTTTAATTCTAAACAAAAAATTTATATCCTTTCTCTTCTTCCTGTTATTGATGAAAAGCTTACTAAAAAGATAAACCAAGATATTAAAGAAATGAATAAATGGTTAGAAAATGAGCTTAAACAAAGAAACTTTACCTATCTTAACTTCTATCCAAAGTTCCTTGATATGAATAAAAAAGGACTTGCTAAAGCCCTTACAACAGATGGTATTCATCTTAGCCCTAAGGCCTACAAACTTTGGGAAAAAAACTTAAAAGAAGTACTCTCTTCAGATTAACCTATAATCTTAAGCTACTCATTTAAATCCTTTACTATAATTAATTAAAATCAATAATTTTTTATTATTTAAGGATACGTATTGCCTCTTATGAAATTTTTAATTTTATGCCTGATTATTTCCCTAAACCTTTACGCGGATAAGACTAAGAAAAGAATTCATGCTCTTTATATCCCTTTAGCCGATCATTATGCTGCTTTAGTGGCTTACGAAAAATATTCTTCGCAAATGAAACACGCTGATTTTCAAATAACACAGATGAAGAACTGGGACTTATTACGTGCCTACTTTCAAAGTGGCGAAGTAGACATGGCCTACGTTATGACGCCTTTAGCCATAGATATGTTTAATGAAAAGCCTGACTTTCGTTGGATAGGCTTAATGCACAGAGATGGAAATGCCCTTGCCATTAATGCCTTACTTAATAAAGATGTTAAGTTAAAGGACAAGCGTGCAGATAGAAAACCCGATGCCCAAGTGGCCCTTGCTTTAAACAAGGCCTATAAAGAGCATCATAAACCCACCCAAGTTGGTCTACCGCATCTTCTATCGACTCACGCGGTAATCTTATATAAATACCTCAAAGACCATAATTCTTCTATTAGTTTTATTCCCAATCATAAGGCAGCTGTCTTAGGTATCTCCGTAGCCCCACCAAAGGCACCTGCTTTTATAAAAATCAAAAGTGCTAAGGCGACTCCAGCCGCCTTTGAGCAGTCCCTTCCCTGGGCAGATGTAGTTGAAACAGATGGTTATGGAAAGGTAGCCTGGTATTCTAAGGATGTTATGCCTTGGAAGTATGGACATGTAGAATGTATTTCTCTTGCTACAAATGAGGCCATAAAAAATAAATTTGACGCGCTTAAAGAAGTCCAGTATTATCTGCATAAGGCAGGTGAAGATATAGAACAAGCTAAAGAAAAAGGAGGGAAAAGCTTAGATGAAATTGTCAAAATTGTACGTAAGCATATCCCTTTACATACAGCTAAGGCTATTAAAGCATCCCTAAGATATGACTTAGAAGTGATTAATTACAAGCATTTAAATATAGACAAGCCTGGCTTAAAGTTGATTATGGATTACGCGATAGAAGGAAAAGTCTTAAAGCAAGGCTTAGATATTGATCTGTTTGCAGATGAACGTTTTTACATAGAGTTATAAATGCATACTAAGGTAAAGTGGTCAAAATCAATATCAACGAACCTCTTAAAGTGGTTTCTTCTTCTATCTCTCATTCCTATTATCATTATTTCATTACTCTCCTATAAAAATTCATCAGATAGCTTATTTAAAGCGGCTTCTGCTCAACTTGAGCATTCAGCTTCAGCCTACGTAAACTTTATTGACAATTGGTTTCATTACCGACGCACAGATATAAGTTCCTGGTCTTCAAATTTAAATACTATAAACTTTATGAAAAGCCTAGCAAAGGACTTTAAAGCATCAAACACAAGTCCTAAAGCATATATAAAAGGCTTTCAATACATTATGCTTATAGATAGGTATCAAACAGACCTTATAGAGTTAACTCGGCAGTATGATTATATTTATGATCTTTTTCTTATTGATACCCACGGAAACCTTCTTTTTACTGTCACCAAAGAAGATGATTTAGGTACGAATCTTCTTCACGGAAAATATGCATCCACACTCTTTGCTAAAACTTATGAAAAGACCTTAAAAGATGGACATATACACTTTTCAGATTTTGAAAATTATGAACCTTCTAATGGAGGTGTTTATGGTTTTTTAACGTCTCCTATAGTGAGTGAAGAAGGAAATTTATTAGGGGTATATGCTGTTCAGATAAAACCCCATAGTCTTTCAACTCAGTTTGAAGAACTCAATAAAAAAGATAATGGTATTTGGCATTATATTCTTGGTGGGTCTGACCTTATACTTAGAACCTCTCTTGGAAATGAAAAAGATATATTGCATAGAAAAGTAGAAACAAAGCAAACAAGTTTATATCAAGATGAGCATGTTCACCATCATATAGAGGCACAGCAAGAAGTCTTACTTCATGCCTATACAGGTCCTAATGGAAAGGATGTTATTGGAACCCATCATCCTATCAATCTACTAGGTGTTCAATGGGTCTTAATCTCAGAAATCGACAAAGACAAGGCCCTTGCTTCTTCATATAAGCTTGCTTATAGCATTATACTCATTACCCTCTTAGCCATTATCTTTGTTTTTTTAGCTTCATTTCTGGTGGCTAAGCGCATTACCAAGCCTATACAACTTTTAGCAGATGCTTCTGAGGCAATTTCAAGTGGACAAAGAAGAGAACCTGTATGGATAGAAGATGATAATGAGTTAGGTCAATTTACAGACACCTTTAATGATATGATTGAAGAACTTACGGCTAATGAAAAGGCTTTGGAAGAGCGTTCAAAAGAGACTCAACATGCTTTGTTTGAATTAAAAGAGCAAAAATTAGCCTTAGATGCCCATTCTATTGTTGCAATTACTAATGTAAAAGGTGATATCACCTATGTAAATGATAAGTTTGTTGAGATAAGTGGTTATTCACGAGAAGAACTTTTAGGTAAGAACCATCGTTTACTACAAACAGATGAGCAATCTACAGAGTTTTGGAAAGAGATGTATCATACTGTTTCAAATGGAAAAATTTGGCACAATGAAGTAAAAAACAAGGCCAAGGATGGAAGCTTTTATTGGGTTGATACGACTATAGTTCCCTTCTTTACTGATCCTGATGCAACTATCAAAAAACCTGACTCATATATAGCTATTAGAACAGATGTAACGCAACAAAAAGAAGATGAAATCAAACTGATTCAAGCGAAAGAAGATGCTGAAGCTGGGGCCATAGCAAAGGCTGAATTTTTAGCATCTATGTCTCATGAAATACGCACACCTATGAATGGCGTTTTAGGAATGTTAGGCTTATTAAAGAATTCTAAACTCAACAGTGTCCAAGCCCATCAAGTTGGTCTGGCTGAGTCATCAGCTGAATCTTTACTTGCTCTTATTAACGATATTTTGGATTTTTCAAAGGTCGAAGCAGGAAAAATGGACCTTGAAAATTTAGAGTTTAATCTTAGAGATGTGATAGGAGACTTCGCCCAAGCCATTGGCCATAGGGCTCAGGAAAATGGAGTTGAGCTAATTATTGACCTTAGAAAAATAGAGCATAAACTTGTTATATGTGACCCAGGAAGACTTCGCCAAATTTTAAATAATCTTGTAGGTAATGCTATAAAATTTACCCATAAAGGTGAGATTTTAATTACAGGTGTTTTAAAAGAGATAAATGACACACAAGGAAGATTATTCATAAGTGTTCAAGACAGTGGCATAGGTATCCCAAAAGGCAAGATAGACACTTTATTTGAATCTTTTACCCAAGTAGATGCTTCTACCACACGAAAGTACGGAGGAACGGGACTAGGACTTTCTATCACTAAGAAACTTGTTCATCTTATGCAAGGTTCAGTTAGTGTAAGCTCTGTTGAAGGCCAAGGTGCAACCTTTAGTTTTGACATCCTCGTTGGCTTACCTAAGGACAAACATATTGTTATGCCATCTGTAGATATTAAAGATAAAAACATACTTATTATTGATGATAATGCCCTTAATAGAGAAATTCTTTCTCAACAATTAGTCTATTGGGGAATCAATGTTTTTGAGGCTAAAGATGCAAATGAGGCCTTAGAACTTTGTAAAAAATCATTTCAAGAAAACAGGTCGCCTTTTGATATTGCAATCGTGGATATGCATATGCCGGATATGGATGGTGCCGAGTTAGGTGAAAAACTAAAAGACATGTATCAGGATATGAAGCTAGTCATGATGACTTCACTTGGTAACCGCGGAGATGCAAAAACGTTTAAAAAGCTTGGTTTTTCTGCCTTTTTTCCAAAACCTTGTACCACCAAAGATCTTTTTCATGCACTCAATGTTCTTATTGATAATGACCAGGCCTTACATGATTCAGATAACTTTATAAGCCCTGATAATCTGCATGCTATGGATGAAAAAAGCACCTGGCCAAAATCAACTAGAATCTTGCTCGTTGAAGACAATATGACCAATCAAATTGTGGCCAATGGTATCTTAGAAACCTTTGGTCTAGAAGCAGACACGGCTAATGATGGAGAAGAAGCCTTGTATGCCTTAAAGGAAGCGCTTAAGACAAAGCCCTATACTTTAATATTGATGGATTGCCAAATGCCTGTTCTGGATGGATATGGAGCGACAGAAGCTATACGAAAAGGCCTAGCAGGAGATGAAAATACTAAAATTCCTATTGTTGCTATGACAGCTAACGCTATGCAAGGTGATAAGGAAAAATGTTTAAATGTGGGAATGGATGATTACCTCTCTAAGCCTATCAATCCTGATAAACTACAAGAGATACTAAAAGAGTGGTTAGCCTAGTTTATTTGTAATTGTTTCTTGAACAACTTTAATATCAAGTGTTCCATCAACACAAATGTATTGTAGTTTCTCAATCTTTGCAGCTTGGGCTTGGTAATAATCAACAAGTGGTTGAGTTTGTTCATGATACACTTTAAGACGGTCTAAAACAATATTTTCTTTATCATCGGGACGTTGAATAAGATCTTCACCTGTTTCATCATCCTTACCTTCTACCTTAGGTGGATTATACACTAGGTGGTAGGTACGACCTGAATTAGAATGAACTCTACGTCCTGACATACGCTTAACGATTTCTTCGTCAGCTACATCAATTTCAATACAAGCATCAATCTCAATACCTGCAGCGGTAACCGCTTGCGCTTGAGGAATAGTACGTGGGAAACCATCAAGTAAAAAACCATTTTTACAATCATCTTGTGCAATTCTATCTTTTACAAGACCAATAATAATTTCATCTGTTACAAGCTTACCTGTGTCCATAGCAACTTTCGCCATCTTTCCCATTTCAGTACCCGCTTTAATAGCCGCACGAAGCATGTCGCCTGTAGAGATTTGAGGAATATCGTATTTTTTAGTAAGAAACTGAGCTTGAGTTCCCTTACCGGCACCTGGTGCACCTAGAAGAATAATTTTCATTGTTTGTCCTGAAAGTTTAAGTTTCGAAATTATAGCTTATTTATCTTCTTTAAAAGCGCTTTCGCCTATCTTAATTGTTTTACCTTTTTTGCACTCTTCTTCTACATAGTCAAAAGTACCCTCAGCGGGGATATCGGGAAATTCATCTTGTATAAGTTTTAAAACCTCTTTGGCACTGACCTTTGACCATGTTTTTTCATAATAGAACTGAGTAAGAAACTTCATATTTTACATCCTTCTGTATCTAAATCATGAAAAATAAGACGGGTATAAAAATATTTTTCATCTGAAGATGTTTTGTATTCATATCCTAGTTTTGAAGAAAGACGTTTTATCATTTTCATCCCTATATAAGAAGAAAAAAGTGGTATATCATCATCTGAGCCTATGGTGTTTTTAATATAAATTTCATTAGGTTTGGCTTCAACAAAGATAGTTGAGTTTGCCTTTGTATGAATAAATATATTTTCAAAAACAGCTTGAAGTACTTTTTGCATCGCCTCTTTGTAAGTATAAATAATAAAACTTTTTTCCCAATTTGAATTAACCATTACAGATTTTTTGCGTAAAATTGGCTCAAATGCATCTTGCATCATCTTACAATTATCTTCCATATTTACGTCTTCCATACGAAGTTGCATGTCCCATTCTATAGACTTTAAAAAGATAAGTTCTTTTAACTTAGAAACAATATTAGCAATGTCTTCTTGACTCTTAAACACGAACTCTTCTTTAGGCATATCCTCATCTTGCTTATATAAGGACAAACGGGCTTTCAAGACGGCTATAGGAGATTTTAATTCATGTGCGGCTTCTTTAAAAAGTTCTTGTCTTTGATCACATAAATAATCATTTGCATCAATGAGAGATAAAATAGCGTCCCTTAAACTCTTCACCTCATAGGTTCCATCACACACGGGTAAAACTGTTCTATCATCCTTATAAGAACTACAAAAATCAACCAAACAATGCAAAGATTTAAACTGACGTTTAATAAAAATAATAAAAAAAGACATAAGAACAATAAACACACCTAGAAAGAGTGCTATATTTTTCAAGGCAAAAGACACCACTTCTTGGTCTAAAAGTTTATGAGAACACGAGATCATTAAGAACCTATCTTTTGACACATGCGAGATAACAATTATACGTTCTTCATTACTATAGTCTCTCTCATTAACTATGGCTATTTGCAAGTCATCAAAGAGTTTTCCTAAGGAATTTTTTTGTAGTTCATATGCAAAGAAGGCGAGTTCTTCCTCATGTAAATTATCAGCAAGATGCTCACGTCTTATATCTGAAAGCATAATATCTAAGGCCCCTTCTATATTATCTTCTAACTGTTCATGGTAAGAATATGTAATATAAGTAAGCGTAAAACTCATTGCCAATAAGGCTGAAAGAAAGAAAAACATTATGATATTAGTTTGCATACTTTTCATTTTCTATCCTTTAAATTTCTATAATATATCCGCGTGTTTTCACCGTCTTAATAAGATCAACAGGGAGTTTTTTTCTAATATGCGCAATAGTCACGCGTATAGTACTTGAGGCTAAGTCTTCAGGATGAAGATACAGCGCGTCTAAAAGGTCATCACTAGAGTAGAGCTTGTTTTTATTTTTTAAAAGATAGAAAAAAAGTTCAGATTCTTTTTTACTNAGGTCTATATTTTTACCTTCAAAACTGATTCTAAAATTTGTTAAGTCACAAAGAACACCTTCTACTTCCATGATTGTATCCGTGTTATGTCTACGAGAAAGGGCATATATTCGTGCAAAAAGCTCATCATTATCAAAGGGTTTTTCAAGATAATCATCTGCGCCTACATTTAAGCCTTCAATCTTATCTGTAACCGTTCCATAGGCTGAAATAATAATCACCCCTGTTGAAGGGTTTTTAGTTTTAATCTTCGAAACTAATTCTAAGCCTATATCCGCCCCATTTATATTTCTATCAAGCAAGGTAACATCATAATCATACCTATCTATATAGGCCTTAGCCTCGTCAATATCACAAACTACGTCAACTCTAAATTCTTTAGATAAGTACGCACCTACAAGTTCACCTAGGGCCTTGTCGTCTTCTAGCATTAAAATTCTCATTTTAGACTGCTCTCCTTAATTGATAACTGACCTTATGCACTAAGTATAGCGTGAATAAGGTCAGTTACTAACCCATGCAAGAGCATTAAATGCTCCAAACAATATGGGCTGATGTACTAAATATATTATCAAGGCATGTTTCCCTAAAAACGATATGCCCTGAGTAGTTTTTGTTTCTCTTACCCTAAAAGAGAAAAGCTTATGATGCATCAAAAATATTCCTATTAAAACAAGACCAAACCAAGGTGTAAAACTCACCACATCTTGTGTATGTGGAGGAATACCAAGGTTTGATTGTGCAAAACTTAAGAAGGCATCAAGATGAAAATATCCCAAATTATAACTCAATAAAAAAGCAAGTCCTAATAAAAGAGAAAAGTTTGGCAATCTTACAAAAATCAAAGACACTAAGCCTGCCACCAAGATAAAATGGATTACTCCAAAATATATCCATGAATTCTCAAAAACGCTATAAGACCCAAGTGAAATTAGTAAGGAGATAAAAAAGAGTTTCATACTACGTTTAAACACTTTTTTCCAGTTGATAGACTTAGAAAAAGCCAGATATGAACTCATCCCAACCACCAATAAAAAGATACTTAAAACTACGCTTCTAAACACCTTCCACTGTATATCAACAGTGGTCTGATAGTTGGTATAACCAAAGTAAGAAAGGTCATACCCAAAATGAAAGGCTATCATTAAAATAATCCCGAAACCGCGTAAAAAGTCTAATTCAAAGTATCTTTTTTTCATCTGTGTATTGTACACTAGACTTGCGTAAATTTAAGATATAATTGACCTCATAAAACATAGGAAAGACTGATGAACAAAGAAATTTTAAAAAACTATACTATCTTATATGTTGAAGATGATGAAGATGTGCGCAAGATTGCTGTTGAATATCTATCTCGTTTATGTAAAAATGTTTTTGAAGCAGAAAATGGCAAGGAAGCCTTAAAAGTATGGAGAGATAAAAAGCCTGATATTATCATTACCGATATATCTATGCCAAAGATGAATGGTATTGATATGGCTAGATATATCCGCGCGCAGGATCAAAAAACACCTATTATTGTGGCCACAGCGTATACCGACCAAGACTACTTGCTTAAGGCAGTTGAACTTCAACTTGTTAAGTACATTGTTAAGCCTATCACTAAAGACAAGCTTATGGGCGCACTAGAATTATCTATAGAAAGAATGGAAGACAAGTCAAAATTTTCTCTACCTCTTTCAAAAACTTGTTTATATAATGCCTTTTCTAAAGAAATTACAGAAGATGGTGAGCCTGTAAAACTAACTAAAAATGAGCTTTTATTCTTAGACCTTTTAGCCTTTAACACCTCTAGAGTTGTGACCTATGAAGAGATTGAAGCGCAGGTATGGCCTTATGAAGGGATGAGTTCTGATGCTATTCGCTCACTTGTGCGAGCCCTAAGAAAGAAACTACCAGATGACGCACTTGATAATATCTCTGGTGTTGGATATAAGCTTAAGGTTTATGAGGAAGCTTCTTAGGCTGAGACAACCCTGTTTCGCCCTTTTTCCTTAGCCTCATATAAGAGCTTATCTACCTTAGAAAACAAGACATCTAAAGACTCACTTTCTTTATATTCTAAGACACCAAAACTCGCAGTTACTTTTAGCTTGTCAAAGCCGTGTCCCTTAGCTTCCATCGCAGTTCTAAAGCCTTGTGCTTTCATATTTGCCATCTCTAAAGAAGCATTTGATAAAAAAACAATAAACTCTTCGCCACCAAAACGAATCAAGGCATCATCTTTTCGAATGTCATGCTGAACTAAAGAACAAATACTTACTAATATTTCATCTCCAACATCATGTCCATATTCATCATTAATCTTCTTAAAAAAATCAATATCAAACATAATCAAAGAAAAAGGTTTATTCCTCTCTTCAAAATCTGCCACTAGGTCTTGAAACTTATGTTCAGCTCCAAATCTGTTTAAAGCTCCTGTTAAAGGATCTACTTTATTTTGAGATTCACTTTCTTGGAGGCTTTCATTTAAGATTTCTTCATTTGTATTTTTTCGTTTTAACAAGCCAATCAAAGAGTTTAATTGATATTTCCAATTTTTATGAGTCACTATAGATATGACGGGATAATCTTTAAACTCAATACAAAGAGCTTCTATATCTTGAGCATCACAAAGCATAAAAATAGGTATTTCTTTGCATTGGATATCTAAGAACATGGTCTTTAGAGTTTTCTTTATCTCTTCAAGACCTATACCCATATCCATTATAATAAGATCTGTCTTATATTCTAAAGTACCCTCTAAAAGCTCTTGCGAAGAGTCTACACAGATACAATGAGCATCTACTTGCATAGCTACTTCTTCTAAAATTTCTTTTATTTCTAAAGACTTATTCAGAGCTAAAAATGTAAATTCACTTCCTTGATACATATTACTTCCTTCTATTAGACTATCTTAACATTTTTATCATTTAGTTTATTTTTAAAATAGCTTTTTTAACTTAAGATTAGCTCTATTGTAAATTCAGCACCTTCGTCACTATTTCGCACCTTTATATCACCATTCATATGTTCATTTATAATCATCTTTGACATATATAAACCTAGTCCTGTACCCTGATTAGACTTGGTTGAAAAGTAAGGTTCAAATATTTTCTCAAAATTATCATTTGCTATCCCTCCACCATTATCACTAATACAGATTTTAGCCATATTATCTGCACTATATATATGAATCTTTATCTTGGCTTCTTCAATATCTTCGGCTTCGATAAGGGCTTCTTGAGCATTTTTCAAAAGATTAAGAAGGACTTGAATCATCTCATTTTTGTACACAAAAATCTTTGTATCACATTCATAGTTTTTTTCTAAGATAATATGATGTTGTTCTAAGCCTTTTTCTATCAAACCAATAGCCGAATCGACTAGTTCGCATAAGATAATTTCTTCTTTTTCTTTGTCAGGCTTAAAAAAATCTCTAAAGTCATCAATAGTATGAGACATATATTCAAGCAGGTTTTCACCCTCTTTTAACTTTGTATCTAAGTACTCCCGAGAAAGGCTTCTGTCATCATAAGCCCCATCTATATTCATCATTACATAAGACATTTGATTTAAAGGTTGCCTCCACTGATGTGCAATCATGGAAATCATATCTCCCATAGCTGCCATCTTTGATTGTTGTATAAGTATCTTCTCTTTTTCTCTTTGMKYWRACANTTSNTATKYGYAMSTGCWCNNNAAGTRAGWNCNATTAARWKNCWTGCWASRMSWCTTCTCTTTCACGAACTCTGTCCTTATAATCTATAAAAATATCAGAAATACGACGTGAAAAACCAAGGGTTAAAAGAATTACAAGAACAGCAAGAGCAAAAGAAAATATAAGGATGGTTTGTATCTCAGTTTCAATATCATCTTTAAGTATACTTTGTTGTTTATCAATAGCATTTTGTATATTTGTAGCATAAAAGCCTGTACTGATAATCCAATCAAAGGGCTGAAAATAAACACTTAATGTTGTCTTAGTAGAAATTACACCATAGCGTCTTGACTTAGAAATATAACGTACATACCCCGCGCCTTTATTTTTAGAAACTTTAATCTGTTCTTTTATATAGGCAAAGCCTTGCTTGTCTTTGAGTTCTATTACATTTGAGCCCAATTCCATGGTAGGATGATAAATAATATCACCCTTAGAATTAACAATATAAAAATATTCATCAGGGTCTGTTTGAATGGCCATCAAGGTAGAGATAATACTTCTTTTAATTCGTTCATATTCGTCTAAGTGATGCATTCCCGTTCCAAAAAACCAGTCATAATGTCCAAAGTCTTTTACATACATAAGTTGAACACGAGGCTTTTTGGGGTCAAACCTTGTCTTCAAAAAGGTTTCTTTTTTTTCATTTACAGCAGCTATCTCTTCTTGTATAATAAAACGTCCATCTGCATCTTTATAATCCCAAAGGTTTTTTGCTAATTCTTTATTTTGAGATAAAAGGTTATTTCCTTTTTTATCACTCACCCAAATATATTCATCCTTATGGTGCCATTGCATTCGAGATAATGCCCCTAAAATAAGTTCTTTAACCGCTTTTTCATTATAACCTCGAGAATATCTCTTATGCAAAAACTCAGCTGTGTCATGGGCAACCTTCACACGTGAAACCAGCTTTTCACTCATAGGTTTTTCCATATTTTTATACTTTTTTGTTAGTAATAAATATAAAGACTCTAAACGGTCTTTGAGCTGATTTTTTTCACTTTCTATATACTCTTGCTTCAATCTTTCACTTTCTAATTTAAAGTGTTGATGTCTATAAGAGATGTAAAAATAAGTAATTAACACAGTTAAAACGACAATAGCAACCACAGGTATAATAATCATTAAACGAGGAATGTTTTTTTCACGCATCAGTCTAGTTTTTGCGTGGTTCTTATGATTTGAATCTATTGAGTCTTCACTATTCATCATCAACACCTGCCCTTTCTAAGAGTTTCTTTTGTATGTTCTTCTTGGTCTTGATGCCTAGTTTTTTCATATCATCTGTGCGTTTGATAAGATTTCCTGTACCTGAAGAGAGTTTCTTCATGGCCTCATCATAAGAACTTTGCGTCTTAGAAATTTGCCCACCAATCTTTTCCATATCTTCTACAAAACCAACAAACTTATCATATAAATTCGCTGCCTTATCGGCTATTTCTTGGGCATTTTGTTCTTGTCTCTCATTTCTCCAAATATACTCAATAGTACGAAGAGTAACCAGAAGTGTAGAAGGTCCTACAACCATAATATTTTGTTTAATAGTTTCTTGAAAAAAAGAGCTATCATCTTCAAGGGCTAACATATAAGCTGACTCTATAGGCATAAATAAAAGTACAAAGTCTAAGGAACGTAAGCCTACTAGGTCTTCATACTTCTTATCTGACAATCCCTTAATATGCCCTCTTACCGAGGATATATGTTCTTTTCTAGCCTTAGTTCTTTGCTCTTCATCTTGGGCGTTCATATATCTTTCATAGGCCACTAAAGAAACTTTTGAATCCACAATAATATCTTTATCATCAGGAAGGTGAATAAGCACATCAGGTTGAAAACGTTTACCTTCTTCATCTTTATAAGAGGCCTGAGTCTCATATTCATGCCCCTCTCTAAGACCTGAATTTTCTAAAATCCTTTCAAGTATCAATTCACCCCAGTTACCTTGAGTTTTATTTTCACCCTTTAGCGCCTTGGTAAGATTATTAGCATCATCTGAGAGTCTTTCATTAAGAGAACGAAGTTGAACAATCTGGTCTTTTAAAAGATGTCTTTCTTTTGTTTCCGTAATATAATTTTCTTCTATTTTCTTACCAAAGTTTGTGACTTGTTCTTTAAAAGGCTTGAGTATGGTGTCAAGTTGAAGTTTATTTTGTTCAGCATGTACCTTAGACTTTTGCTCAAAAATATCATTAGCCAGCTTTGAGAACTGTAACTTCATAGTTTCTTCTGCATTTTTCAAAAGTTCAAGTTTCTCAGTATTTTGAGAGCGTTCTTCTTCTAAACGCACACGAAGTTCAGAAATTTCTGAAATACTTTGTGTGTACTTTTCTTGGATTAACTTACTATCTCGAACCTGTTCTTTCAACATGTCTTTTTCAACTTCCATCCCTGATAATAAGGTCTGAATTCCTAGATTTTCTTCTCTTTGTGTTTCAAATCTACTCTGAAGCTCTTTTAACTCTATTTCTTTTTTTTGCCTTTGTTCTTCAATTCTCTCTAGTTCATTATCTTTAAATTTCAATTTTGAAGAACCAAATACATACGATGTAACAGCCCCTATAAAGACTCCTGTCAAGGCACTTGCAACAAAAATATAATCCATTAAATTTCCTACTATTTTTTAGTACTCTTATTATACTTAAATTATGAGGCTTAAAGGAGTATAAGTCCATTTAGTAAAACTTTGGCTTATGCTTATTATTAGTAACTTTAAAGTATAATTCGCGAAATATTTTAGAGACTAAGTTTTCATCAGGGCTAAAGAGGCCGTTTGTGATGGGAGAATGGTCTCTCACACAAAGGGACATAATGTCAACTGAAAACACTCAAAACGAGTCAGAAAACACTCAAGAAACAACTGAAAGTACAAAAATCGAATCAACCTTCGCGCAGTTTAACTTTAAAGATACTTTAAATAAGTCAATCGCAGCCGTAGGATTTAAAACACCTTCTCCTATTCAAGAACAAGCTATTCCAATGGTTATGGCAGGTAAAGATATTGTTGCTCAAGCACACACAGGTACAGGTAAAACTGCAGCCTTTGGTCTTCCAGCAATTAATCAAATCGAAGGTGATGGGGTACAAGTTCTTGTTATCACACCTACTCGTGAGCTGGCTAACCAAGTTTCTGATGAGCTTTTCTTATATGGAAAAGGTTCAAATGTACGTACCGTTACAATATATGGTGGTCGTTCGTACAGCCGTCAAGTAGACTTAGTTCGTCGTGGTGCACAAATTGTTGTTGCTACTCCAGGTCGTCTTCTTGATATGCTTTCTAAGAACATGATTAAAGACTTTTCTCCTTCTGTTGTAATTTTAGATGAAGCAGATGAGATGCTTGATATGGGATTTTTAGATGACATTAACGAAATCTTTTCTTACCTTCCTGAAGATCGTCAAACACTTCTTTTCTCAGCAACGATGCCAGCGCCAATTAAAAAGCTTGCAGATAGAATCTTAAAAGATCCTCAGTTTATTTCTATCACTAAGAAAGAAACTGCTAGTAATAACATTCTTCAACAATATTATGTAATTGATGAAAACGAAAGAGATGACGCAATGATTCGTCTTCTTGACGCGGGCGATACTAACAAGGCAGTTGTGTTTTGTAGAATGAAACGTGAGGTAGATCGTGTTTCTAATGTTCTTTCTGCTGCGGGTTATAATGCAAAAGGTCTTCATGGAGATATGGAACAAGATCAACGTGAAGCAGTTATTAAAGCCTTCAAGCAAACAGGTATTGATGTATTAGTTGCGACTGATGTTGCTTCTCGTGGTATCCATGTTAATGATGTTACACACGTTATTAACTACCACATCCCATTTGATCCTGAGTCTTATGTTCACCGTATTGGTAGAACTGGGCGTGCAGGTTCTAAGGGAACAGCTATCACTCTTGTAACGCCTCATGAGTTTAAAGAACTTCAACGTATCAAGCAAAAAATTGGTGCAACAATGGAGCAATGTTATATCCCTACTAAGGGTCAGGTTGTTCAATCTCGTTTAGGCGCATTAGCAGATGAGATTACTAAACAAAAAATCTTTGATGAAGCACACCAACTGGTAGAAGCATTAGGCGACTCATGTGACCATGAGACAGCACTTCACAAGGTTATCTCTGTACTTCTTAAGAAGGAATCAGTTGCAGGTCCTGAAAACATCGGAATTGATGAAGAAAAACTAGCGAAGATTCTTGCTCGTATCGAATCTCGTGGTGGAAGCCGTGGTGGTGGACGTCGTGGTGGCGGCGGTGGTTACCGTGGAAATAGAAACCGTTCAGGTGGTGGCGGAGGCGGCGGTCGTGGAAATGGTGGCGGCGGTGGTTACCGTGGAAACCGTGATGGCGGAAGTCGTGATGGCGGAAGTCGTGATGGTGGTGGCGGAAGCCGTGGTGGAAATGGCGGCGGTGGTCGTTCAAGCCGTGATGGTGGCGGAAGTCGCGATAGATATTAATAAAACCGTCCACGGATTAAGCAGATTTTTCAATCAGCTTAATCTGCGCAATCAGTGGATAAAAAGCTCTTGCTCTTGTTCTTCTTTTCCCCTATAATCTCTTTATGATAATTTATAAAAACAATGACTTCTATATTGAAGTTCACGAATCCGAAATCCCTTGGCTAAAAATCTTTACAACAACACAATATAAAGAGCTAACTCACCTTCCTAAACCTCTGAGAAAAAAACTTTATGAAGTAATGGAAATTATTGAAGAAGAGATGCTGAAGTATTATAAACCTGAAAAGATAAATATTGCAGCCTTTGGAAATTATCTTCCTCATGTGCATATTCATGTAATGGCAAGGTATAAGAAAGATTCATATTTCCCAGAGCCTATGTGGGGGAAGAAACAAAGAGAGGGATTACTAGATCTTCCTGCAGCTGATCTGTTTTATGCCCAGCTTCTCACTAAGATCAATACACTTTAAATTCGTTTAATTCTTTCTAAGGCGCGTCTGTCTTTGCGCCTTTTTTCCTTAGATATATCTCGTCTATCTTCACGTTCACGTTTATCTTCTACTTCGCAGGGTTCTTCTAGGCTGCACCCTTGCCTTCTAAAATGCACCTCGATTCTTCTGTCTTCGCGTCTTATATTTCTACGTCTATCATGTATAATTTCTTCTATCTTAATAAACGGTTTACGACAAACTAAAAGTAAGATCATGATATCTAAGGGCATGGATAAAATCATTTCTTCATACATAATATTAACCTTTGAACTAACTAGTCTACTCCTAAATCTATAATACCTTTCTTAGATATATAAAAAAATATTTTATAGAAAGTTCTATTTTATGTATATAATTTTATTGTGACAAGACCTTATATAATAAACATTACTAAAATTCATGAACTGTTTTTTAAATTAATATCCCTTTAACTCGCTGCAAGCTGAGAGCTATGACGTCTTTGTTTATGTCGTCGTTCTTTTCTACCATGGCGCCTGTCTTCATTTTGACGTCTGTTTTTTGTTTCACAATTTGCGTGAAATTCATGTATCCTTCTGCCTGTATGCGCCCGCCTTTTATCATGGCGTCTGCTTTGGGCTCTTCTTTCAGTGGGTACAACCTTTTCTTTTAACATCTGTCTACGTATTAGGCTTATAAGCACTAAAAAACTAATGATTATGCCAATAATAGTACTTGTTTCCATATCTAAACCTTTAGATGCAAAAAAGCATATTTAAGAAAAGTTTACTCCTGAGTCAATAAATAGATACTGATTTAAATACTCAGGTAAATTTGCAAAGATTTCATTTATTTATATAAGTTTCTCATGATAAAATACCCTTATGATAAATACAATAGAAATAACAAGCCTTCTTAAGGGCTGTACCTACTTCCAAAATATGAATGAAAATGATTTAGAAAGACTCATCTCATTTTCTAATCTTCAAAGCTATGAAAAAGATACCATTGTCTTTTTTCAAGGCGATGCATCAAAATATATGCACATACTGCTTGTAGGCTCTATTAGAGTTTATAAGTCTAAGCCCTCAGGAGGTGAGGTTCAGCTTATGAGAGCTACTGCTGTGGACTCAGTCGCTGAATTAGCTTGTTTTGAAAAGATTCCCTATCCTGCCTCATGTATTACTACAACAACTGCAAAGATTTTAAAGATACCCTTTGAGACTTTTGAGGTAGAATTTTTATCTAAGCCTGAGATATCTTTTGGAATGATAAAGTCTCTTTCACTTAAACTTCGTTCACTTTCTTCTTTAATAGAAAGAGAACTTACACTAAGTTCAGAGCAAAAGGTTGCGAAGTTTATTGTGGAAAATCAAGATAGGCTAGAGAAGGTAAAACAAGTTGAGATTGCCTCAGAGTTAAATATAACACCTGAGACTCTCTCTCGCATGCTTAAAAAGCTTTATAAGCAAGAGCTGATATCCAGCACTAACCCACCAATAATATCTAATGAGGACGGTTTAAGAGATATATATTACCTCTTCTAGCTTTTATTTCTATTCATCGCTTCAAGAAGATCACTGTTATCTTCTTGCATTCGAGTAAAGGCATCATCTAGTTTTGACTTTAGAGCCTCATCTGACAGGCCTTCTGCTGCAATTAAAGAATATTCATTAAAAAACTCTCTATAAGGACTATGTGAAGAGGTTAAAATAAGATTTAATTCTATCTCAGGAAAGTACCCTTCCCACATTGGCTTTATTCTATCAATAACAGACCTGTTATTAAAGGCATAAAGCGCGTAAATTAAAATCATGACAATAGATAAAAAGACAACAAAAAAAACAATAGCCTGGGCTATGCCTAACATGGGGAAGATAATAGGGTTAAAAATAATCGCATATTCTATAAAAGGCATAGATATAAATGTTAGCCAAAACCATTTTATACTTAAGCCACCAACGGGTGCTTGATCGAATAAGAGACGTTTTTTAACTTGTTTACTTTTATCACTGTTTTCTTTAAAAGTTGATACCGATAGAAGTATAGTTTTTAAGTCATAGTTCATAAGATGTCCTTGGGAAGTGAAAGGGGAATTATACTGTGTTAATGTTTAGAAAGTAGCACAGGAGATTAACTCCTGTAAAACTATAGTGCTGCGTGTTTAAGAACCTCGTCTATACTGATTAAAATCAGTGAGAACAAAAAGGCGATATTAATCTCTATAAACACTTTTCGTGCATCTTTAAGTTCAAAACTTTTCTTAAGAAGTTGTGTTGAACTAATAAATCCAAGTACCGCAGTAATGGCTAAAAGAACCAAAATAGTTGTACTCATAGGATCAAAGATACTCACCATAAAGTAACCTGCTTGAATGGTAATAACAAGCCAAACAAAGGTTAGTTTTTGAAGACTAACTCTACCAAACAGACGCATTGCTGTAGGGTAACCCGCTCCTGCGTAATCTCCATAATGAAGCATAACAAGAAGCCAGAAGTGAGGTATTTGCCAAATGAAAAAGAAAATACCAAGGGAATAAAATTCAGGGCTCCAAAGAAAAATGCCAGCATCTGGATAAGCTCTTGCTGCTGCTAACCATCCAATTGCTGGAGGAACAACACCAAGTAGCGCACCCGGGACAACAGCTAAGGCACTCTTCTTTTTCAAGGGAGTGTAAAAACCGTTATACCAAATAAAGGCAAATAGAAATAAGTTTAAACCCGTAAGACCTAGTAACCAATATATAAGCCCAAGAGCTATAATAATGTGTACTGAACCAATGATAATACCTGTCATAGGAGAGATCTTACCACAGGCAATTGGTCTATGTTTAGTACGTTCCATCAACGCATCTTCTTTATACTCTTGAACCTGATTAAGCGTCGAAACACCTAAGGCTATAAGAAGTACTGCGAAATAAGAAATTAAAGTGTCTATTCCAATCTGACCACTTGCCATAACATAGGCAAGAACAGCCGAAAGGCTGACTGCAAAAGAAAGAACGAACTTAGTTAAAACTATATAATCTTTGATCATTTTGTACTTTGTAGCTCTTCAACAATTGCTGAAATTTCTTTTTCTGATATATAAGGGAAGGCTGGCATTGTACCCATTGAACCCTCTTTACCATTTTTCAATACATTACGTAAAAGATCTGCATCGTAGCTAACAAGACTTGGAGCCGTACCATATTGACCCTTGCCATCTTCGCCATGACATGAACTACATGCTGCAAATGAAGCAGGCTGATCGCCTTTCATACCACCAGCTACATAGACGGAAATCTCTTCAGCATCTGCACCTGAAGCTAAACCAGCAGGCATTGCACCCATAGCATAACCAAGTTGATCTTGACCATTATTGATCACATCTAATACTTGCTCTTTTGTCAATCTTCTAGTGTTAAGAGAAGGCCCAATAAGTACCTTATCTTCTGTAATTGAATGACAACTTTTACATCCATATTGTTGTAATACTGCATCACCTGATGTAAGATAGTTACCTTTTGGTGTATCTTCACTGCTGTTGAACCATGCTTCATACTCAGCTTTTGGAAGTACAACAAGTCTAGAGTACATATATGAGTGATCCGTACCGCAGTACTCAGCACATTCGATATCAAATTCACCTACTGCACTAGAGTTAAACCACTGTTTTGTTACACGACCGGGAACCACATCCTCTTTCATACGTAAAGCTGGGATATAGAATGAGTGAAGAACATCATCCAGTGGTGCTGTCATCTCTAAGATGATATTTGTATCTACTGGCACATAGATTGCAGATAGACCCATTGTACCTTTTTCAATAACTTTTCCATTCTTATCACGGATAGCCTTAGTATATGCTCCCCCAAGTTTATGAACAAACCCATCTGCGTTTGCAGGATATTCATATCTCCATTTCCATTTACTACCTTCAACTTGGACAGTGATTGCAGTTGATGCATCTGGCATAGTACGCGCGGTTCTCATTGAAGTATAACCATAGTAAAAAAGAACCATTAACATTGCTGTTGGAATTAAAGTCCAAGCAATTTCTAGTTTGGTGTTGTGAGTGTAGTTAAGGATATCTTCATCTTTAACATTAGACTCACGATATTTCCAAGCTAGGTAAACTAGAGGAATAACAACAGATGCAAATAAAACAAGTGATACCCAGAAATTGATCCAAAACGCTTGATCAATATCTCTGGCTACTACAGTAGCCATTGTATTAAAACCTTCTAACATATAGCGGCTCCTTAGTGGTGTGCAGGTTCTGCGTGAGCAGCTGCATCATGAATTTGTGAAGCAGACTCAGCTGCTCCATGTGCGTGATCTATTGTTTCAGTCACTGTATCTCCAGCTGTAATATAGTTTTGATCTACATACTGTATGTTTGCAACATCAAAACCAATTACGATAACAAAGAACACAAGAACAATGAAAAGAGAAAAATATGTAAACATAATAATTAACTTCTCACCTTTAAGGTGCATGTAATACATAAGGATTAACCAAGCTTTTACAGTACCAATTAACATTTGTACAGCAAATGTTGCATTCTCTAAGAAATAATGCGGTTGAATAAATGTTAAAGCCGTTAACAGCAAAAGAGCTGCAAGTATTTTAAAATACCCTGCCTGTTCTTCTTTATAAGTTTTAGTAATTTCAGTAGACATTAGTGGCCTCCCCCTATAGTTTTCATTCCCGCACCAATCATATAGTAGTAAGGAAATACAAATACCCAAATAAGGTGTACAAGATCCCAGTAAAGTGCAATATTAAAGTGCATAATGTAATGTTGTGGCGTAATTAGACCAGCATTAATACGCTGAATTAACCATAACATGATTCCAATTCCTAAAAGAATGTGAAAACCGTGAATACCCGTCATTGTAAAGTACATACCGAAAAACAAGATCTTGCCAAATGATAAAGAATCAGGATTTCCTACTTGTAATGCTGGAAGACCAAGGAAAACACCATGATGATATTCCGCTCTCCACTCAAAACCTTTAATAACTAAGAAAGCAGATGCAAGAAAAATTGTTGCCCAGATCATAGCCTTAGCACCTGAAACATCTCCATGTTTCATTTTAAGAAGCCCTAGCCCCATCGTAAGTGCAGAAAACAATAAGATAACGGTGTTTGTTCCACCAAATCTAATGTCAAGCATAGCAGACGCTTGATAGAACTCAGCACTGTGAAGTGTGAAGTAATAAGTCAGTACCATAAACATAGCACCAAACATTAAAACTTCTGTAAACATGAATAACCAAAACCCTAGTTTTGCCCCGTAAAGATCATCTTGCCAACCTTGGACAATATGTTCTTTACCTTCGCGGTCTACCGCGATTTCTGGTACATATTCGTGAGACATTAGTCAATCCTTTTCATAGTTTCAAGATCAAATTTAACCACTGGCTGACCATGATGATATTCATATGGCCCGAAATCTACATAAGGAACCTTAGAATGGTTCTCTAATGGTGGTGGTGATGTTGGCATATGCCACTCAAGAGTAGTCGCATTCCAAGGATTAAGACCAGATGCTGGACCTTTTTTCCATGCTGAAAGAAGCACATAGAACATATATAAAAGACCAGAAATAAAGATAATAGCACCAACGAAAGAGATTTGGTGGTAAATTGTAAATTCTGGAAGGTAGTCAAAGTAACGTCTTGGCATACCTAGGTAACCCGCAATAAACATTGGGAACCAAAGAATGTTGAAACCGATAAAGTTCATCCAAAATGCAATCTTAGCCTTAGGCTCTGAGTACATTTTACCTGTAACAAGTGGGAACCAGTAATGAAGACCTGCAAACAATAAGAACACAACACCACCAAGAATAGCGTAGTGGAAGTGAGCAACTGTATAGTAAGTATCTTGTAAGTGAATATCAACACCAACCATAGCAATAGTAACACCTGTAAGTCCACCAATAGCGAAGGTTACAATTGTTCCAAGTGCCCATAGCATTGGTGTAGAAAGAATAATCTTACCCTTATACATAGTCGCAATCCAATCGTAGAACTTAATACCCGTTGGAATAGCAACAAAGAATGTTAAGAATGAGAAGATTACTTTAGCAACATCGGCCATACCTGAAGTATAAAGGTGGTGACCCCATACTAGGTAACCGATACCTGCGATTGAAGCAGATGAAAGTGCGATTGTACGGTAACCAAAGATTTCACGTCTTGAGAATGTAGGAATAATCTCAGACATAATACCAAAGGCAGGAAGAATCATAAGATAAACCGCTGGGTGAGAGTAAATCCAGAAAAGGTGCTCAAAAAGTACTGGATCTCCACCCTTTGCAGGATCAAAGATACCAATTCCAAAGAATTTTTCCATAATAGCTAGAACAAGTGTAATACCAATTACCGGTGTTGCCAGAAGTTGTATCCATGCCGTTGCGTAGATTCCCCATACAAATAATGGCATTTTAAAGAAGTCCATACCAGGAGCACGTAAACGGTGGATAGTAACTAAGAAGTTAAGACCTGTAAGAATAGACGCCATACCAA
The DNA here is from genome assembly GCA_002733885.1 of Arcobacter sp. Lineage (GTDB taxonomy): Bacteria > Campylobacterota > Campylobacteria > Campylobacterales > Sulfurimonadaceae. Next base: position 50,198 of record NVXJ01000001.1, read on the forward strand.
GAATAAATGCAGCAACAAGAGTCATAATAACGTTTGTACCTGTATTTAAAGAGTAAGGAGCATAAAAAGTCCAACCTGTATCAGCAAAACCATTTCCAACCCATAATGAAGAAACAGCAACAATACAACCTAAGATGTATAACCAGAATGTAAACCAGTTAAGTCTTGGGAAAGACACATCTTTAGCACCAATCATAAGTGGCATAACGATATTTCCAAAAATKGCTGGAATACCAGGAATAATAAAAAGGAAAATCATGATTACACCATGTAGCGTAAACGCTTGGTTGAACATGTCTCCATCCATATATTGTGCACCAGGTGCAAGAAGTTCTAATCTCATCGCAAATGCTGTTGCAACTGCGATGAAAAAGAATGTGAACATTACAGCTGCATACATAAGACCGATACGTTTATGATCGATAGTAAGCATCCACTGCATGAAAGTGCTTTTTGGATGTCCAATGGCACAGTGTGTCTCGTCGAAATAAGTTTTTACTTTTTCACTCATTTTACTCTCCTAAATTTTTATGATATTTCACGGTTCAAAGCTTATGAAAAATCAAAATCATCTAGAAACCCTATATTAAAAGTTTCTAGAGTTTACTAATGAACTTGTCAAAATATTCTCCCAAATGAAAACATCGACAAGTCTTACCCTGTTTAGCTCGTACAACCTAATACAGTGGCACCTCTAAAAACTCTTAAAGTTCTTAAAGTTACCACAGGCTGTGCAGACAGCAAAGTCAATAGGTCTTACTAAGACCTATTGGCTTTAATGTCAGAATTTACTATTGTTAGAGTTCAGCCTCAGGCTAAACTCAATTATCTGTAACTAACTGATATTAGTTTGCAGTTCTACTCTTAGTTTACTTCTTTTTCTCTCTTGGTTCTGGTTTTTCATTATGTCTATCATCTTCTTTTCTACCTAGTCTAATTAAGTATATAAAGAAACCAAAAACGATAGCTAGCATAACAGTTGCTGCCACTTTTTCCCAAACAAAGATATATTTCTTACCTTGAGCGTCGTACTCAAAACAAAACAAAAGACCCTTAGCGATAGTTGGACCCACTGTTCCATCTGCTGCTTCTAAAAGGGCCATCTTCACATCAAATGGAAGTTGGTCAACACCGTTTAAATAACGAGTTACCTTTCCATCTGGTGCAAGCACGATAAGAGCTGCTGGGTGAAGATAATCAACCTTGCCAACATGATTAACTACTTTTTCATACTTAAAACCAACATACTCTGCTAAAACAGCAGTAGAATTTCCGTCAGATATTAAAAAATGCCAAGCATCTTGAACATAAGGTCTTCCCATAGAGGCTAAGTGTGTTTTACGTTTCGCTGCGGCTAATGCTGGTGTCTCATTTTCAGCAAAACTAATAGTAAGTACTTTATAATCAGTATTTTCAGCAAGATCAAGCTTATCTAAGGTCTTAGCAAGTTCATCTAACTGAGGTGTACAAATTCCCGCACATCTAAAGTAGTTCAAAGTGATGATAGTTGGTTTACCTGCCATCATTTTCTCTAGAGTTACTGTTTTGTTATTCTCATCATAAAAAGTTAAATCTAAGGGAACATATTCACCAAGCTTTTCATGTATTCCTAAATCGCTTTGCGCATTTAGTGAGACAAGTGTTAATAAAAATAATAAAATCTTTTTCATTTCGTCTCCTTTTCTTATTAGTTTTTTCAATTTTATGATTTTAGATGGTCTTAGCTTAAGAGAGTGTTAAAGGATTTGTTTTATTAATACCAATTATTTTGTGATTTATTTATATTTATTATAAGTTATACCTTATGTCAATTTTGTGATATATAATTATATTTAATATATACATATCTTCATATAAAAATCACTATTATTCATTCAAGTTCGAGTAAGGCTGTCCAGAAGGTACTAAGATAAACAAAAGTGCCTATGCAAGGTACTAAACATTAGGTTTAAAAGCATTCGATTAGAATAATTAACAGCTTCTGTTTATCCATAAGATTAAGGTATTTTCTTTATAAAAATCAGCTTTTTAGAGGGAAAAAACATCTAAAATTCACTCATTAAATGTTTCATTTCTACATACACTACTAAAATATAGTATTAAAATATTTAATAACACTAAGATATAGTATATATTATTTTTACTTCATCTACAACTAGTTTATATTCATAAGCTTTGATTAAGTTAGTGTAAAAAAATTGATTTTATTTTGAGATTATTGATAAGAAGAAATTAAAAAGGATGGTGTCAAGAGAGGGACTTGAACCCTCGACCCCCGGCTTATGAGACCAGTGCTCTAACCAGCTGAGCTACCGTGACATCCATTTAACGAGACAAACATATATAATGCTTATTTGTTAGGTCGGAATTATATAGAACTTTTGCTTATGCTTTCCTAAAAGTAACTAAATACGCATATTTACTTATAAATTTCACTTCTTTTTCTAATAAATTGACATGTGTATAGTTATGATGTAGAATTTCGTTTATATAGTAGGGATAAGACCCGACTCATTTAACATAAGGATTATTATGAATTTTCAACCTCTTGGTGAACGTGTTTTAGTAGAACGAATAGAAGAAGCAAAAACAACCGCCTCTGGAATTTATATCCCAGACTCTGCAAAAGAGAAACCTTCTGAAGGTAAGGTTATAGCAGTAAGTGATGAAGTGAAAAATGTAGCTGTAGATGATACAGTAGTATTTGGAAAGTATTCAGGATCTGAGCTTACACTTGATGGCACAACTTACCTAGTCATTGAAACAGATGACCTATTTGGTATTGTTAAGTAGTAAAAGAAATATAGAACAACTTTAAATAAACAAATAAACTAGATACAAGGAATCAATCATGGCAAAAGAGATAATTTTTTCAGACCAGGCTAGAAATAAACTGGCAACAGGTGTTCAAAAACTTGCAGACGCAGTTAAAATAACAATGGGGCCACGGGGTCGTAATGTATTAATTCAAAAAAGCTTTGGAGCACCTACTCTTACAAAAGATGGTGTATCTGTTGCGAGAGAAATTGAACTTCTTGATCCCTTAGAAAACATGGGCGCACAGCTCGTTAAAGAAGTTGCTTCTAAAACAGCTGATGAGGCGGGAGATGGTACGACTACAGCTACTATCTTAGCTAATGCAATTTATCAAGAAGGTCTTAGAAATATCACAGCAGGCGCAAACCCAATTGAGGTTAAACGTGGCATGGATAAGGCAACGGCTTCTATCTTAGAAGAGCTTAAAAAAGCATCTAAATCTGTTGGTGGGAAAAATGAGATTGCTCAGATAGCTTCTATCTCTGCAAATTCTGATACTACTATTGGTGATATGATTGCTGAAGCTATGGAAAAGGTTGGTCGAGATGGTGTTATCACGGTTGAAGAGGCTAAGGGTATTAATGACGAATTAGAGGTAGTTGAGGGTATGCAGTTTGATAGAGGTTACTTATCTCCTTACTTCATAACCAACACTGAAAAGATGACAGCAGAGATAGAAAACCCATTTATCCTTTTGTTTGATTCAAAAATTTCTAATCTTAAAGATCTTCTTCCTGTTCTTGAAGAAGTACAAAAAACTAACCGCCCTCTTCTTATTATTGCAGAAGATGTAGATGGTGAAGCCTTAGCTACTCTTGTTGTAAATAAGATGCGTGGTGTTTTAAACATTTCTGCGGTTAAGGCTCCTGGTTTTGGTGACAGACGTAAGGCTATGTTACAAGACATCGGTGTTCTAACAGGTGGACAGGTTGTATCTGAAGAAGTAGGACGTACACTTGAAACAACAACACTTGAAGACCTTGGTCAAGCGAGCAGAGTTGTTATTGATAAAGACAATACTGTTATCGTTGATGGTGCAGGTACTAAAGAAGGTGTTAAGGCTAGAATTTCTGAAATCAAGGTTCAACTTGAGGCAACATCATCTGAGTATGACAAAGAAAAACTACAAGAACGTCTTGCTAAACTAAGTGGTGGTGTAGCGGTACTTAAAGTAGGTGCAGCAACTGAAACAGAAATGAAAGAGAAAAAAGACCGTGTTGATGATGCACTTTCTGCAACTAAGGCAGCTGTTGAAGAAGGTATCGTTATTGGTGGTGGAGCCGCACTTATTCGCGCAGCAGCTAAGATTGATATCTCTCATTTAGAACATGACCAAAAAATTGGTGCAGAAATTATTCTACGCGCGATTAAAGCACCAATGAAGCAAATCGCTGAAAATGCAGGTTATGACACAGGTGTTGTAGTAAATACTATAGAAAACTCTAAATCTGAAACTGAAGGCTTTAACGCTGCAACAGGCGAATATGTAGATATGTTTAAAGCAGGAATTATTGATCCTTTCAAGGTTGAAAGAGTTGCTCTAACAAACGCAACCTCCGTTGCTGCAATGCTTTTAACAACTGAAGCCGCAATCTTTGAGGCAAAAGATGACAGCGTAGCACCAATGGCACCTGATATGGGTGGCATGGGCGGTATGGGTGGCATGGGAATGTAAAAAGGCTTTTGCCTTTTTATCCTAAAGTACTTTCATCCTTCTTCCTAGTATATAAATAACTCTTAATAACCTTCTTCTAAAGTAATTCTCAAAAAAAAACAGTACAATACCCCTACTTTATATATAGGGATTATGAATGAAAACAACTTTAGGAAGTTTCTTTAGTAAAAAAATATTGCTTAGCTTTTTACTAACAGCTGGCGTACTTTTACAAGCAGAAGATTTTGATAGCTTTATAGGTCTTCAAGTAGGAAGTACAAACCTTCAATATGAAGAGTCAAATTCACAAAGTGGCGGAAGCTATGGGATTCGTCTTGGTTTTATTAAAGATACTGGCCGTGTTTATCTAACAGGTGAAACTGCTAGTATAGATGATGCTGACTTAAACTCAATTACCGTAAATTTTGATGCAATTACACCAAGAGCATATAAGTTTAATGACTCATTTTCTATTCGTGGTTTTGTTGGTGTTCATGGAGGATATGTTGAAATAAAACCTGATAATCTTGTAAAAGATGATGGAGCTGTAGGTGGTGGTCAAGCTGGTATTTTACTAGACTTCCCTGCTAATATCACTCTTGAAATAGGATATAAAGCTTCATGGCCCGCTATTGATTATGCAAATGAAACAGTTAAGAACTATCAAAATGCTTACCTAGCCTTTGATTTCGTATTCTAATTCCATTAGAGCTAGTTATCAGCTCTAAGCCCCTTTTAGACTTCACACGCTATAATTTCATTAATATTTTTTTTAAGGATTTTCATGCTTGTAGCTCCAAGTATTTTATCAGCTGATTTTGGCAATTTAGCCCGCGATGTTAAGGCCATTTGTGAGGCAGGATGTGACCTTGTTCATGTTGATGTAATGGATGGTCATTTTGTTCCAAACCTTACCCTAGGACCTGTTGTTGTTTCTGCCGTTGCAAAGGCCGCTACTAAGCCTTTAGATGTTCACCTTATGGTTGAAAACAATACATTTTTTGTAGACCTGTTTGCGCCACTTAAGCCTGGCTACATTACCTTTCATATGGAAGAAGAAAAAAATCCCCACCGTTTAGTTCAGTACATTAGAGAACTAGGTATTAAGCCCGGTGTTGTTTTAAATCCACATACACCTGCTGAATCAGTTGAATACCTTCTACAAGACTTAGATATGGTTCTTGTAATGAGTGTTAATCCAGGATTTGGTGGTCAAAAATTTATCCCTAATGTTGTTGAAAAGATTAAACGTCTTGCAGCCTTAAGAGATAGAATTAATCCAAACTGTTTAATTGAGATAGATGGTGGTGTTAATGCTGATAATATTGAGATGCTGCGTGATGCGGGTGTTGATGTTTGTGTTGCTGGTTCTTATGTCTTTAAACATGAATCATATGAAACTGCTATCAATAACTTGAAAGATACCTCAAAAAAGTAGTGAGTGAACCTCACTACTTTTTTGAGTAAAATTGCTTAATGGAGAACCTATTTTGAGAATCAAAATATGTGGAATCACATCTATAGAAGATGCATTATCTACTATCAATGCCGGAGCAGATGCTCTTGGTTTTGTCTTTTATAAAAAATCACCCCGTTATATTACAGCTCAAAATGCACAAAAAATTATCTCTAAACTTCCTCCCTTTATTGAAAAGGTGGGTCTTTTTGTAAACGAAGATGCCCAAGGTATAAATGCCATTGCAAAGGCATCAGGTATCACCCTTATCCAACTTCATTTTGATGTTAGTAATGACTTATGTGATGCATTAGAACTTCCTTATCTAAAGGTTATTCGCGCGCAAAGCCCTGAAGACATAAAAAAAGATAAAAATACCTACCGTTTGGTTGATGCTTATTGTGAAGCTTATGGAGGTATGGGCAAACGTCTAAACCTTGAATGGTTTAAAGATATGGACTGTTCTAAGATTATTYTTGCAGGTGGCTTGTCATCTGAGAACCTTAAAGAATGTCTTCCTTATGGGTTTTACGCCCTTGATGTTAGTTCAGGTGTTGAAGCTTCCAAGGGTGTTAAAGACCCTCAAAAAGTTAAAAATTTTATAAATGCAGCAAAATGCTAGAAAAGCTTGAATATGCTCTTTCTAAACAAGGTGTTCCCCGTCTTAAGTTTTTAAAATCCCTTTCTAAACACGGAAATCCAGACTTTCTTATAGAACTTCTCAAAGCTCAAGGCTCACCTTTATATGAGCACCAAGGTAAGTTTATGTATAAAACAGCCATGCAACCTCTAAGTCATGGCAAGTTTTGTATTATGGATATAGAAACAAACGGTTCTAAACCTAGTAAGGGTGCTACTATCATTGAACTGGGCGCCGTTATTTTTCAAGATGGGAAAATCATTGATGAGTTCGAGTCATTTGCTCAATGTAATGAAATTCCTATGAGCATACAAGAATTAACAGGTATTAGCCTTGATGATACACTTAAGGCACCGCCTTTAAAAGAAGTCATGTTTAAGTTCAAAGAGTTTTTAGCAGACAGCGTCTTTGTTGCCCATGATGTAAAGTTTGATTATAACTTTACTTCGGCTATGATGGAGCGCGTTGGACTAGAGCCCTTAGCCAATAGAAAATTGTGTACCTTTGAATTAGCCCAACGTAGTTTTCAAGCTGAAAAATATGGTCTAAAGCATTTAAATAAGACCTTAGACCTGCATACAGATGCAGACCATCATAGAGCCTTATCTGACGCAATAACAGCCTTAGAGCTTATGAAACTCTCCATGCAAACCCTTCCAAAAAAAGTAATAACGGTTGAAGATTTAATAAGATTTTCAAAAGAAGCTCCCCGACTTAAAGCCCCTAGAAAAGAAAAGTCTACAGAACTAAAAAAGGGGTAAAAGATAAAGATCTTCTACCCCTTTAGGTCTTAATATATAAAAAGAGAGCTTTACTCTGCAAACTCTCCGTGAGAAGTAAGTCTATCATAACGCTTAGTCATACGCTCTTGTGAACCCATTTTATAAAGCTCTTCTACCGTATTTAAGAAATAATCTCCAAGAGCCTTAGCCGCGCCTTCTTTATCTCTGTGCGCACCAATAAGTGGCTCATCAATAATATTATCAATCAAATCAAACTCAAGTAAGTCAGCTGAAGTAATCTTAAGTGCCTTAGTTGCAGATTCAACCTTAGTAGGGTCATTCCATAAAATAGCTGAACAACCCTCAGGTGAAATTACTGAAAACACAGAATAACGCATCATTGCTAACTTGTCTGCTACACCAATTGCAAGTGCTCCACCTGAACCACCCTCACCTATCACTATAGAAACAGTAGGTGTATCAAGTTCAGATAGTTCTAAAAGGTTTCTAGCAATGGCTTCTGATTGGTTACGCTCTTCTGCTCCAAGTCCTGGATATGCACCCGGAGTATCTATAAGCATTAAAACAGGAATAGCAAACTTTTCAGCCATTTTAGCAGCTCTTAGTGCTTTTCTATAACCTTCAGGATTAGGCATACCAAAGTTGCGTTTTAGCTTATTCTTTGTACCACGACCCTTTTGTTCACCAATAAGCATAGTACGTTGTGTACCAATATAACCTAAATAACAAACAATAGCCTGATCATCGCCAAAGTGTCTATCACCATGAATTTCATACTTATCTGTCATAAGTAAATTTACATAATCAATCGCATAAGGTCTGTCTTGGTGGCGTGCTAATTGAAGTTCTTGGAAGGGGGATAGATTAGAATAGGTTTTTTTAACCTCTTTTTCTAAGTCTTTTTGTAAGATCTCAGCAGCATGTTCATCATGACGTACCTCTGCTGAGATGATGTCTTCTTGGATTTGCTTGATTTTTTGCTCGAAGCCTAAATAAGTAGCCAAGTAAATCCTTTAGATTTTTTTGAAAATTACAACACCGTTTGTTCCACCGAAACCAAACGAGTTACTCATAATAATATTGATATCAGCCTTACGTGACTTGTTAGGGATGATATCTAAATCACAGTTTTCATCTGGATTAACATGGTTAATCGTTGGAGGAAGTATTCCATCACGCATTGCCATAATAGAAACAACTGCTTCAATTCCACCAGCAGCGCCAAGACAGTGACCTGTTTGACCCTTAGTAGATGAGATTGGAGGACAGTTTTCTTTTCCACCAAATAGTTCTTTTAGTGCTGCTGTTTCATTTTTATCATTTACAGGTGTTGATGTTCCGTGTGCATTTACGTAATCAATCTTTGGTTCACCTGCCATTTTATAAGCAGCTTTCATAGCACGAAGTGGACCTTCAAGTGTAGGTGTCGTGATATGATTTGCATCACCACTTTCACCAAAACCGATAAGCTCAGCATAAATATGTGCGCCACGTGCTTTTGCAGACTCATATTCTTCTAAAACTAGAGCTGCTCCACCCTCACCCATAACAAAACCATTACGTTCAGCGTCAAAAGGACGAGAAGCAGTTTTTGGATCATCATTACGAGTTGAAAGTGCTTTCATCGCATTAAAACCACCAATTCCAACACCAGTAATTGCAGACTCAGCCGCAACTACTAACATTTGTTCAGCTCCGTTACAAATAATTGTCTTAGCTGCTTCGCTGATACCATGAGTACCCGCTGCACAAGCTGTTGCACATGAAAGGTTTGGACCCTTAATACCATGTTCAATGGTTACAAATCCACCAAGCATATTGATTAGTGCTGAAGGGATGAAAAATGGAGATAAACGACGTGGACCACGTTTTTCTAAGATAATAGAGTTCTTCTCAATAGCAGGAAGACCTCCAATACCAGAAGCCGCAGAAATACCAAAACGTTCCATATCCATATTTTCAGGAAGCTTTGCATCAGCCATAGCTTCTTGAGCAGCCTTAAGACCAAGGTGAATAAATCTATCTGCTTTTTTAACTTCTTTGGGAGCCATTACAGTAGCTGGATCAAAGTCTTTAACCTCACCCGCAATCGTAACACCATGACCTTCAGTATCATAAAGTGAAATCTGATCAATTCCACAAACACCATCACAAATAGCTTTAAAAGCTGTCTCTTTATCATTTCCAACTGCGGTAATCATTCCGATACCAGTTACTACAACTCTTCTCACATCTACTCCTGCGAATATGTTCTTATATTTTAATTCAAAAAATTAAAGTATAAAAACAAAATATTTAATATTTAATATTTACAAAAGCCGAGGCTCTTGTAAATTAAGACTACTTGCTTTCGATGTAAGCTACAACATCTTTAACAGTTTGAATCTTTTCAGCTTCATCATCAGGAATTTCGATGTCAAATTTTTCTTCAAGTGCCATTACTAGCTCAACAACGTCAAGGCTGTCTGCTCCAAGATCTTCTACGAATTTTGCATCTTCTTTAACTTCATCAACGCTAACGCTTAATTGTTCAACTACTACTTCTTTGATATCTTCTAAAAGTGCCATTATAGCTCCTGGGTAATTATTTTATGGCGCAATTATAACACATAAAACTTAAACAGTAAAAAAACAGATAATAAATTTGATAAAGATTTTTAGAAGAAAAAGAGAGAAAATAAGAGCAAACATAATTAAAAAGATTCTAAGGATTAAAGAATAATCCTTAGAATCATGCAAATTACGCTGGTCAAAGAAATAAAATGTATTGGCAATTAAGCCATATTCATCCCACCATTTACTTTAAGAACTTCACCCGTAATATAAGAAGAGTGATCTGATAATAAGAAGGCTGTCGCTTCTGCAACCTCGCTTGGCTTTCCAAAACGTCCCATTGGGATTTTTGCTGTGAAGGCGTCTTTAATCTCATCAGAAAGGGCGTCTGTCATTTCAGTAGCAATAAAACCTGGAGTGATAGTGTTATAGCGAATTCCTGAACTTGCCCCTTCAATAGCAAAAGACTTAGTCATAGCAATAACGCCACCCTTAGAAGCCGCGTAATTTGTTTGACCTGCATTTCCTGTTTCACCAACAATAGAAGAAATGTTTACAACTGAGCCAAACTTCTTTTTACGAGCGGCTTTGAAGAACTCTCTACAACCTGTAAATACAGAAGTAAGGTTTGCATTGATTACAGACATAAAATCTTCATTCTTCATGCGCATTGCTAACTTATCATTTGTAATACCTGCATTATTTACAAGGTAAGAAAGCTCGCCATCTGCTGCAATAATTTCTTTTATACCAGAAACAAAGGCTGCCTCATCAGATACATCAAAACCGATAACCTCAGCTGTTCCGCCTGCACTTTCAATAGCAGCTTTTACAGCCTTAGCCTCTGTTTCACCTGAACGATAGTTTACCCATACCTTAAGTCCATAAGCTGCTAAACCTTTTGCTAATTCTGCACCAATCCCTCTACTTGCGCCTGTTACTAAAACATTCTTACCTGTAAATTTCATATTCATTCCTTAATTAAGTTATTTAAAGGGATATCCCTCTAGTTTTAAAATACTTTACCTGCATGATTACGTTGATTACGTTGATTTTCTTTTAATCCGTGCAATCTGAGTAATCACGCTGGCATATTTCTCTTTTTTATATTAATGATTCATCCATCTCTGATGGGATATCTAAGCCCATTAGAGATAACACTGTTGGAGCGATATTGTTTAAACCGCCTGTTTTTACTTCTTTTACACCATCTGCTTGAACAAAACACCAAACCTTTCCAACCGTATGGTTAGTCAAGATATTCCCAAGTTCATCTTTCATCTCTTCACAGTTTCCATGGTCAGAGGTTATCACAAGAGCGTAATCATTTTCTTTTGCCTTCTTTACAATTTGCCCAAGTTCTGTATCTACCGCTTCAACTGCCTTGATAGAAGCTTCAACATTACCTGTATGCCCAACCATATCTCCATTTGCAAAGTTAACTACAATGAAGTCCGTACCTTCATCCATAGCCTTTCGAACCGCATTCCCCACTTCTGGAGCAGACATTTCAGGCTTTTCATCATAAGTTTTTACCTTAGGACTAGGAATGAGTACCCGTGTTTCATTTAAAAACGGCTCATCAATACCACCATTTAAGAAAAAGGTTACATGGGCATATTTTTCTGTTTCAGCTGTGTGAAGCTGGTTTAGACCTGCCTTTGAGATAACCTCAGCAAGTGTATTTTGTGGTGCATCTTTGGGAAACATCACAGGATAAGAAAAGCTTTTATTATAAGAGGTCATCGTTGTAATATGTAAACCTTTAAACTCTCGCTCAAAGCCATCAAAGTTCTTATCACCAAAGGCAGTTGTAATTTCTCTTACTCTATCTGAGCGAAAATTTATAGAAATAAGCGTATCTCCATTTTTCATTCCCCTATAGGAACCAAGGGCCGTGGGAAGAACAAACTCATCTGTTTCATCTTTTGCATATGAGGCATCAATATATTCTTGAACTGACAAGTTAGATTTAGGGTTTGCCTCAGCTATTACTTCATAGCCAGGTTGAACTCTTTCCCATCTGTTATCTCTGTCCATAGTATAAAAACGACCTGCAATACTTGCTATAGAAATATTGTCATTACAAATTGCTTCTATTTGCTCTATGTATTTTTTTGCTGAAGTAGGTGAAACATCACGCCCGTCTGTAATAAGATGAAGATATACTTTTCTACCCTTAGCTTCTGCAATACGAGCCACACCTATAAAATGAGTAATATGTGAATGAACGCCACCATCAGATAAAAGACCCATAATATGAATGTTTTCACTCTTAGTTAGTGCCTCTTGTAAGACCTCGTTATCCTTTAAAGTATCTTCTTCTAGGGCTAATGAAATCTTCACAAGATCTTGATAAAGTATGCGTCCACTTCCAATAGAAAGGTGACCTACTTCAGAATTTCCCATCTGTCCCTCAGGTAAACCAACACTTAAACCAAAGGTATCTATTAAAGAATTAGGTGTTTCTTGAAAAAGTTTATCATAAGTAGGTTTATTTGCATGATAAAAGGCATTATACTGCGTACGCTCGCAGTAGCCGATGCCATCTGTAATAACTAATATCGCTTTTTTACTCAAAATTCATCCTGTTTATATGTCTATAATATATGTTTTTATATTTGTATTAGCGCGATTATACTAAAATGTCTCTTTTATTTCTATAACACAAAGAAGACTTATGCTTTATTGGCTTTACCGACATCTTGATATCAACCTTTTTCAATACATTACCGTTCGCGCTGGTTTTGCCTTTATTATCGCCTTATTTATCACTTTATTTGTTATGCCACGTTTTATCAAATGGGCACAAGATAGATGTGAACAACCTATTAACGATTATGCTCCTGATTCTCATAAGAACAAGGCTAAAACACCTACTATGGGTGGTGTTGTCTTTTTAATTGCAACCCTTATTGCCACCGTTTTAACAGCTAAATTAAACTCTTATTTTGTTATTGGTGGACTTTTGACACTTGTTCTTTTTGGCTTAATTGGTCTTCAAGATGACCTTTCAAAGGTCTTAAAAAATGAAAATCTAGCTGGCTTATCGGCAAGAGCAAAGCTAGTTTTACAAATTCTAGCAGGTACCATCGTGGGTGCTTACCTTTACTACTACGCTGACTTTAACAGTGACTTATACATTCCATTTTTGAAAAGCCCTCTTTTTGACATGGGACCTTTTGCCATTGCCTTTTGGGTAATTGTTATGATTGGAACCTCCAACGCAGTAAACCTAACAGATGGTCTTGACGGCTTGGCTTCTGTTCCTTCTATCTTTTCACTTATGTCCTTGTCTATCATCGTGTACATCACTGGTAACGCCATCATCTCAAAATACCTTTTACTTCCAAACTTCCCTGTTGGAGAGGTTGTTATTATCGCGGCTGCCTTAATGGGAGCTATCACAGGGTTCTTATGGTTTAACTGTCATCCTGCCGAAGTGTTTATGGGAGATTCTGGCTCACTTACCATTGGTGCCTTTATTGCTTACATGGCCATCATTGGAAAGTCAGAAATTTTACTTGTACTTATTGGTCTTATCTTTGTGATTGAAACTGTATCGGTGATACTTCAGGTAGGTTCTTACAAGCTAAGACAAAAACGCGTCTTTTTAATGGCGCCTATACACCACCATTTCGAGATGAAACAATGGGCTGAAAATAAGATTATTGTTAGGTTTTGGATTATATCTATGTTGTCTAATCTTGTTGCTCTTATCTCATTAAAGATTCGTTAGTATGGCTATCTCATTTTTTGGTTATGGAAAAACGACACGAGCCTTGGCTAAAAAAATAGGTATTTCTACTTTTTATGATGATAATGTTTCTAAACCGCATAGGGATGAGGAAGGCAATCTCCTCAAGCCAAGTTCGGAGTTTGAAGAAAAGTATTCAACATGCGAAATCCCTTCACCCGGGATGGCACCCTCACATCCTCTTATTAAAGAAGCCAAAAACCTTATAAGCGAGTATGATTACTTTGCAGATACTATGCCCCCTTCGGTTTGGATATCAGGAACAAATGGTAAAACCACTACCACACAGATGATACAAACACTCCTAAGCTCTCATGGCTCTCAAGCAGGTGGAAATATAGGAACCCCCTTAGCTGAACTAGATTTAGATGCTTCGCTTTGGATTTTAGAAACCTCTTCTTTTACCTTGCACTATACAAACAAGGCAGTACCTCAGATTTATGTTCTTCTTCCCATTACACCCGATCATTTATATTGGCATGGTTCAATGGCCGAGTATGAAGAGTCTAAGCTCAAGCCTCTTAAAATGATGAAAGAAGGGGACGCTGTCATGATTCCTTCTAAGTATAAAGACTACCCTACTAAGGCCATGAAAATTTGCTATGACACTAATGAAGACCTAGCCTCTTACTTTGATATAGATATCTCTAAACTTCGTTTCAAGGGTGCTTTTTTACAAGACGCTTTGCTTGCTCTTGGCGTGTCTAAGATATTGTTTGATGAATGTGATTACGAACTTATAAACTCCATGCCTTTAGATGCGCACAGGCAAGAAGAACTTCATGATAAAAATGGAAGACTCTGGGTGAATGATTCTAAGGCTACAAACCTTGATGCAACTGTTCAAGCTGTTCTTGCCTATCAGGACAAACCACTTTCTTTAATCCTTGGTGGCGATGATAAGGGTGTTGACTTAAAGCCCCTTTTTCAGATGCTTCAAGAACTAGATGTAAAGATATATGCTATTGGAAAAAATGAGTCTAAACTGCTTGAGCTTTCTAAAACATTCAAGATAGAAGTTCTGGCCTGTGGAGTTTTAGAAGAAGCCTGCCTGAAAATTCGAAATGAAGATGATAACAAACGTACTGTTTTACTTTCTCCCGCAGCCGCGAGTTTAGACCAATTTAGTTCCTACGGCCAAAGAGGGGATGAATTTAAAAAGTTTGCCAAACTTTAAGCTTGGTGTAACGACCTCTAGGTTATTATTTCGTCTCTTAAATATATGACATGCCTCGTTAGCTCAGTCGGTAGAGCAAATGACTGAAAATCATTGTGTCCTTGGTTCGATTCCGAGACGAGGCACCACGTGTAACATTTATTTAAGAAACTTTCTATACTAAAAGTGCCTCGTTAGCTCAGTCGGTAGAGCAAATGACTGAAAATCATTGTGTCCTTGGTTCGATTCCGAGACGAGGCACCACTTTTAATTTCCCTTATTCCTTTACTTTTTGTTGTCAACTAACTCACATACAGATGTATGCTTCGTCAATTTCCGCCGCAATTAAAGAAATAATGAAAATCAAAAGCTTGCTTTTAGCTTATTTGATACCTAAACGAAATGTTCATATATCGATGATTTCGTGAAGAATATCACATTATAATAAACCTATAAATGCCAACATTCTTCCAAAATAGCAACAATTACCTAAAAATAATTAATTTTTTTATATAAAATATACATTTTTTATGATGTAATATCATTATATTATAAGTACGTATTACATATAATATTTAGATATTAAATTGTTATATAGTAAATATACATACTATGTAAAATAAAAATCGGAGAACTATATTGGAAAATAACCCCAATGGGTATTATGAAATACTTGGTCTTAGTATTTCAGCAAGTAAAGATGATATAAAAAAAGCTTTTCGTAAAAAAGCTCATGAATTACACCCAGATAAAAACACAAATTTAGATACTACTGAAGAATTCCAATTATTGAATGAAGCTTTTGAAGTTTTGATGAGCTTGGAAAATGACAATAAAATCGAAATGAATTCAAAGAAAACATCTTCAAAATATTATAATAATGAACAGATGGGAAAGACTTCTTGTCCAAATTGCAATTGTATACTTTATACAAAAACTCTCTTTGGCGGCAGTGGAAAGATAGCTATATGGATAGGTATAACCTTTGGTCTTATTGGAACCATTGGGGCAATTATAGGGGGAGGAAATGGTGGTATGAGTCCGATACTATTATTTGTGGGCGTTGTAAGCCTATTTGCAAAAAAATATCAGTGTTCATCTTGTCGAACAAAATTTTCAGAAGTTTGGAGAAGAGACTTCGCAATATCTAACAAAAACTAGGAAATAATTCTATGCCCCTAAACGGGACAAAGATTCCTCAAGTCAAACGTTATACTTAAGTGGTAATTTAGAGCAAAATATTATTTTAGCTATAATTGTATCTAGATACTCAAAGAAGGAAGATATATGAATAATGTAGAAATTTTACAAGAAGCATTGCAATTAAATCCTCAAGAACGGTACATGGTTGTAGAGAGCCTACTTGAAAGCCTTGACAAACCTGATAAAGATATTGATGAAACATGGGCGAATGAAGCAGAAAAACGTCTTCAAGACTACAGTAAAAATAAAGTAGAAACAATTCCTTTTAATAAAATATTCGATTAATGAATATTGATTTTTTACCACTAGCAAAGCTTGAAKTAGATGATGCAATACAATATTATGAGCTTCAATTATCTGGACTAGGCAAAAGGTATAAAGAAGAAGTTCGAATCTCCATTAATCGTATCTCAATTTTCCCAAAAGCATGGACTGTTATCCGTCCTAATATTAGAAAATGTGTCATGCATAAATTTCCATATAATATTTTATATTCTATTCAAGAAAACACTATTCTAATAATTGCTATTGCACACCATCATAGACAACCTGATTATTGGGTTGATAGATAAAAGTATAACAAAGCATCGAAGAGAAATAATTTAACAACTAGTAGCAATTCTTTACTGGTATTTTCTAAAAAGAGGTATCAATCACCTCTTTATTGTTTAGGCATAAAGATAAGGTCTACCTCTTTGGTAAACGCTTCATAATCCATACCCATTCCATTTATATACGTACTCCACTGTCTTGTTTCTGCGGCTATTGCTATCATCTCTTGTATCTCAGCCTTTGAGGCACCATTGAGTTTTGCCATTTCTTTATGGAAATAAACACAATATTTACAAGGGATTTGAGCAGATATTCCTACTGCAAGAAGTTGTTTATATTTTCCAGGTATGCTTGTTTTTGATAGTTGAAGGGCTTTTAAATCTTTCCAAGCCCCAGCTAAAGCATGTTTTGGATAGGCTTCTAAAAACATAGGGACACGTCCAAAGGTGGTAGTTATATCATTGCAGGTTAAAGCATATTCACCATCTTTTTGGGCCATTTTTGGTTTATCTTTTGCAGATAGATACTTAACAACTAAGTCAACATCTTTTTTAAACCAACCATACTCAATGTCTGCTCCATTGATTACCGTACTCCATTTACGTGTTTGTGCAGCAATAGCTACAGATTCTTTTATCTCTTCATCGCTTGCCTTATGCATCTTCAAAGCCTTAGTGTGAAAATATACACAATAGGTACAAGGAACTTGAGAAGCAACAGCAAGTCCCATCATCTCTTTATACTTCGCTGGGATTACACCCTTTGAAGCAAGGTTTTTATGTGCTTCCCAAGCACCACTTATCGCAGACTCAGGATAAAGTCTTAAAAACGTTGGGGTTAACCCTAGTGTTTTTTCCATATCTTCATAGGCTAACTTAGCTGAAGTAAGTTCTTGAGTAAAGCTAGGTGATATGAGTAGCAGTACAAGAGCTATTTGTAAGAAAATATATCTCATAACATCCTCCTTATATGAGGTTATATACTGCAAGTATAAATCGTATCCGTTTAAATGTGTAGATGATTTTTTTATAAGTCTAAAATCTTATATGAATTTAAGACCCATTAGCAATTTTTATTGTGGTTTTTGAGATTGTCCTTAGGTATAGCCATATCTTACATGCATGTGGGGTATCACAAAAGGTTCGTCGGTATTAATAAACAATATCTCTTTTTAAAAATCTTGTTGCCATGAATATTTCTTTTAGGAAAAGGCTTAGGCCACTTACTAGGCTTAACATACCTGCTATAAATAAAGTAGCAATAGCCGTTGAGCCATCAAAGACAAAGAAGGCTGACATAAATATGATTATGATGGAAAAGGCTATTAAGATACCTGTTGCTGTGCAAAAGAATATGCTTCTGTTCATATTGTCTGCTCGTTTTTCTAAATAGGACCTTTGTTTGTTAAGTTTCTCAACCTTGAGCTTATCTGTGCTATTAAATAAAAGAGCATCTATTTTATCAAAGCGCTCAATAATCCTTGAAATCCTTCCTGAAAAAACACCGAGTAAACCACCCACACTGGCTAGTAAAAAAGCAGGAGCGACCGAAAGTTTAATTAACTGAGAAACAGAATTAATGCTTTCGGGATTGGCTAATATCTCTGTCATACGATTCCCTTAGTTTATAAGTTTATTTTCTCTTAACACTTCTATAAAGGATTCTGCCATTAAGCTATAACCTTTTGCATTAGGATGAATTCTATCGCTTTTTAGTGAACTGTCGTTTTCTATTTTGGATAGTATATCGCCTTCATACATTATCTTTTCTTGTTCGGCTATTTCTTCATACAAGCCTTCCGTTGAAAACCCTACTAGTTTAAAATTTGGCACCCCTACAAGTAAAACTTTTGCTCCACTTTGTTTACTTAGTCTTATCATTTTTACAAGATTAGTTCTTAAGGTATCTTTTGACTTTTTTTGTAGGAGGTCGTTTCCACCATGACATAAGATTACCAAGTCTGGCTTATGTTCTTTAAGTAAGTGTGGAAGGCGTTTTAAGCCTCTTGAGGAAGGTTCTCCTGATTGGCCTGCATTGATGACTTCTATATTTATAAGTTGTTGTAGTTGTGTGGGATAACTTTGAGAGGGGGCACCTTTTCCATAAGTTAGACTATCACCAAAGGCTAGTATCTTTGAACTTTTAGATAAGGGACTTGTTTCAAGGTTTTGTGGTTCTTCTTTTAGACTTACTAACAGTACTATAAGGAGAAAAAGAGAGAGCCCTATGGCTTGTAATTTATTCATAATTTTCTTTTTGAAAAGTATACTATAAGACCCTCGTTAATGCCATACAAATCTTAACGCGGATGTTTCACTTTCCCGGTATAAAAGGCATCACATTTTCCTTTTACTATCATTTCTTTTCCACTTGAAAAAATGTTTGCACCCTTTTTAAGACTATCATCCACTAGGGTAACATTTGAATCTTGTCTTAGCCCTTTTTTCCAAACAAAAGAAGCAGCCGAGTCTATAAGTTCTGCACTGGCATTGACTAAGCGTCCCCCTGTTTTAAGAATCTCTTTTGGGGCTTGTCCTAAAATAACGACAGCTGTTCCCTTGGTATTTACAAGCTCCGGGTCTTTGATGTTTCCTTTTAGTTTTTGCGTCAGTATTGCACACCCTTGATGATCTAAAATAGCTACTTCAAAATCTTTTATATCTCCATTATATTTTAAATCCATATCAATTGCAAAACGTGAGTATTCAGTAGAAAGCGCAATGTCTTTTGAGATTATCAGGTCTGGAGTTAGCTCAAGGTCTAATTCTAGATGCCTTACATTCGTCACTAAACTTGTATCATCCGTATGAGAAAAGCGATTGCTGATTAACCTATTTCCCATGGCAAAAATATTTAAACCTAAGATATCTTGCATCTCTTTTAAACTCTTATCTATATCAATGCCCATTATCTTCAAGTCATGCGCTGAAAGTTCTACATCTCCAGTTTTCTTTTCTAGGTTATATTTTATATACCCGTTAAGGGTACCTGTTTGAGGGCTTGCGTTTTCTTTAAATAAGGCCCCTATCTTAGTGGCAAGGAGCTCTCTTAACTTGACTTGCAGGTCCTTATCTTTAAGAGTAATGTTTGAATGGCCTCCAAGACTCTGTGTTGTGAGATTAATATAGGGTTTTTTATTTATATAATTCACGGGACCTCTCATATGAAAAGAACCATATAATTCTTGCTCAAGTATGGGACTGTAAACACTCAAGTCATTAATACTTAGTCTTAAGTTTGAACGTAAGTCATTTTTATCATAAACAAGGCTAGATAAACCGATGCTGTCATTTCCATGAAGAAAATGTATATGTCCCTTCCTTTCATTTTTAAAGTCCAACTTTGAGTCCAAGACAAGCTTCAAGCTATTTTTCTTTTGCATAAGTTCTAAGGGAAGTTTTACATTAAGCTTTTTATCCTCAAAGGTAAAAAAGACAAGTCCCTTAGAAGTTTTTATATTTCTATTAGTGACCTGAGGCCAAATATACACCTCTTTTTTATTAATATTTCCATTGATATTAAAAGAAAGGTTTTCATCCAGACCTGTTTCTTTTTTATTTAGACTTAGCTTTTTACTTTCAAAGCTAAAGTTTAGCTTTTCAGTATTTCCATACACTTCAAAATCGATTTTTCCTTTCGCATAAGGGGCCTGGTTAAGTTGAATAAGTATGTTTTCAAGTCTTAGGTTACGTGCATAAAGTTTTATCTTTTCATCTTTGATTTTTAGGGTGATTTTTTTACCAAAATATTTTGTATAAGCAGACAAGGAGAGGCTCTTGTCATAAGAAAATTTCCCATCTAAATTAAGTACATCTTTTAAGCTAGATAATTGCGGTTGCACCTTGAGTTTATACTTAGCATTTAATTTACTCTTTTCATATCTAAGTCTGGGTATTTCAAAGATAAAGTCTTTTGAGCTTGCTTCTAATTTTAGCTCAGCTACCGAGTCAATGTAAGAGGAGTTTACATCTACTAAGATACTATCATGTGTGTACGGTGTTGTTAACTTTGCTCTTAAGTCAGCATACTTTAAATCTTTTATATGTAGTCTTGCATCTTGTAAGTCAGCATAGTCTGTACTTGCTTTTACCTGTATACTTAAGTTCTTTAAAGAGCCATGTGCTGATAAATTTATATCTTTAATTTTTGTCTTATCAATATTTAAAAGATGTGTTTGTAAATGAGCAGTGAGCTTATCACTTTTAAAAGAACCACTCGTATCAAACCTGGCCTCTAGTTTTTGTTCTATCTTGAAAATATAGGCTATTTTCTTTAGTAATAAGGACTCGGCTTTCCACTTAATGCCCTTGTCATATCTAAGAGATAGGTTACCCCCTAAACTCTGACTTTGTAGGTCTAGCTCAAGGTTTTTATTTTTATATAAAAGTTTTGCCTGTGCATCAAAGTTTCCTTGTAAGGATAAGCCAACTTCTCTTGCAATAGCAGTATGTCTTTGCATTTCTTTAAGTTTAATATCTATGTTTGCACTTGTTTCACTAGTGTTAAGATCATATACAATGTCTTTTATATTTATCTCAGATACTGCAATCTTGGCAAAAATATTTGCACGAATTTTAGTGCTATTATGCTCCCCTTTAAGCTGCATCAACATATCATTATGCGCAGTTTTCAAACGAAGATTAATTTTCCCATCAAACTGCTTTGTTTTCTCATCATAATTAAACCATATACCCTTATACTCAATATTGGGCGCTGTAAAAAGAGTGAAGGCTTGAATATGCTCCTCTACTTTCTTCACTTGAAAATGTATATCATGATAGTCTTGTTCATAAATACGGATATGTTTAGACCTTAGCTCTATAAGAGAATCTTTATCTGTATGAAAATCAACAAGAATATCTACCTTTCCTTGCATATCAATGGAAATATTATTTTCTATTTGAAGAGTGTGCAGGTCTAAGGTAGATACATTAACATCTACAAGCCAGTCATCAGGCTTTTCAATCACCTTCACCCTTGTCTTTGCGCCCATAGTAAAAAGTTCGGCATTAATATCTAGGTGGTCTTTATAATACACCTTACCTGAGAGTTTAGAGGGGGCTTTTAAGGGATGATAAACCTTAAAGGCATCAATATTTCCTTCATAAGTGACATCTGCCTTAAGAGGGTAAAGGCTATTTATTTTCACATGAGCAATATTTTTCTCGTCTTTAATACTTGCGTAAAGATCTAAGCTCCATAAGTTAAAGCTAATCGTTTTAACGGGGGTTTCCAAAAGAGAACTTAAAGAATTTTCTAGTAAGTATATGGATAAGGGCTTTAAAAATATTGCAAAAACGACAAGACTAAATATAAATGTATAAACAAATATCTTCTTCAAAAAGGTTTTCTTTTAAAACTTATAGATTATATTGTCTTGACCTGGTTGTTCAATTTGTATACCCTTGTTTAGTGTATATACAATGTCACCTGTCTTTTTTAAAAGTACCTTTAAAATTTCAGTTTTTTTACCTGTGTAATCTAGAACTTCAACCTGTGTGTTTTTATCAATTATCTTACAGTCATGACTCATTAACCATAATTCTAACTCCAAACCACCCTTTTCAAGAAGATGCGTCTTAGAATATTCATTTAGCTCAAGTAATGTTTCTTGTGAAGAACAAACGCCAATAGTCTTTTTTACATAATCTGCTTCTAGGCTTAGTGCTAATAAAATACTTAGTAATAGTATGTGTTTCATTTATAATCCCCTGTTTCAAATTGTCAATTTTTAATAATAAGGATTATAGCATTTTAAAAGTTGTAGTTTATAAAAAATAAAACGCGATCATCATCTACCTTGTTAATAAATACAGGTTCCACTTGAGTAAGGTGCATAAGCTTTGATGAGGGTTGAATATACCCGCATCCAAATTCAAAATCTGAATGTGTATTATCATGAAGTAAAAAACCAATACTCAAGGCCTCATCTTGTAAAAAATAGTCCATATTGATTTTTCCTGCGTATACACTCAGACTTTTATTAAGATTAAAATCGGAATAACTTAGAACTTCGTCAGAGTCTCTATCAGATGATAACAGACTGAGAGATAAAAGCATAAGTAAGATTATTAATTTTTTCATGCTCTAATCTTAGATAAATTAAATGTAAATATTGTGTTGAGGGAAAAATTTCAACTAAGACTTAAAATATATCCTGAACCCGACATATTTTGAATCAAGTCACTCATCCCTTTTTTACGAAGATTTTTAACTAAGGTTCTTAAAGATGCTGAGCTCACATTTAAACCTGGCCATATATGTTTTTTTATTTGCGTATAGGTAACTAAAATATTTTTATATTTAATGAAATATTCTAAGAGCCTTGCTTCTTTTTTATTTAGATTTATCTTTAAGCCATCATGAATCAGGGTCTTAATATTAGCTTGATAAAAAAGGTCATCATTTAAATAGATACTTTTTTTATCTTTTTCTTTACAACATTTTTTAACTATTTTCGAAAAAGCTTGAAGAAACTGCTCTTTATTAACAGGTTCGATTAAATACGAACTCACTTCTAATTCTATAGCCTTTTGAAATGACCTTGCATTTTCATACTCACTAATGATGATAATAAAAACATCATCATCATATTTTCTCAACTGTGTTAAAAGATCTAATTCTTTTGAAGGTTCGGTTCCAATATCTGTGATAATTAAGTCAGGAGAAATCTTAGCAAACTGATTCATAGCCTCATTAAAATCTAAACAAACATGAATTTTTGGAGATATTTTTTTAATGATATTTGTATAATGTAAGCGTTTGACACTGTCTTCTTCTATATAAAGGATTGTCATTTCTCTAAGTTGTGATTGTAGGTCGTACTTATCCATAGACATCCTTTACATATTATTTTTATTCAATTTGAAACAACTATAGTAGAATTTTCTTTAATATTCCATAAAAAAATGGTATATAAATCATATTCTATCATCTCTTTTTTAGCGAAGATATGTTATTTTTCGTATATTAGACTACATTGGAGATTTTTTGAAAGAAGCCTTACGACGTTATTTCCCGTACATGAAACATTATGGTGTTTATTATTTTATCATTTTTATTGGTATTTTAATGACAGTTTCTGCAACCATAGCAACCGCACAAATTGTACAACCCTTAATGGACAAAATGTTCATTGCAAAAGATGAGGCACAACTCACTATCATCCCTCTTACCTTTATTGCTATCTTTTTTGTTAAGTCTCTTGGACGTTACTTGCAAAGTGTTTATATGAATTATATTGGTCTTCATATTGTTTCTATTTTAAGAGAAGACTTACTTAAAAAAATGCTTTTTATGGATATGAAATTTCAATTTTCAAACCGTAGTGGTGACCTAATATCGCGTATTACCAATGATATCAACCGTATTCAATACTTTGTTTCAAACATGCTTCCTGAACTTTTCAGAGAGTCTTTAACTGCTCTAGGTCTCATTGCTTATGTTATCTGGCTTAATCCAATGCTTGCTTTTTATTCCCTCGTTGCTATGCCTCTTGCTATCTATCCACTTATCCTAATCGCAAAACGTCTTAAGCGCCTTTCTCATCGTTCTCAAGAAAAAAATGCCGATGTTGTTATTCGCTTAACAGAGGTTTTTAACAATAATGAAGTTATTAAGGCAAACTCAACAGAAAGCTATGAACTTAAACGTTTCAGCGACGAAAATTGGCGTTTTTTCAAACTTAACATGAAGTCTGTTTATACCAACGAAATAGTTTCCCCCTTAATGGAGGTTTTTGGTGTTTTAGGACTTGCTTTTGTTATTTATATGGGGGGACGAGATGTTATCGACGGCGTGATGAGCCCCGGTGAATTTATGGCCTTTTTCACCGCAGTAGGATTAAGTTTTCAACCCATTCGCCGTGTTGGTTCTATTTATGGAAAGATACAAGATGCCACTGCAGCAACAGAAAGAATTTTTGCAGTCTTAGACAAGGAAGCTGAAATTAATGATGGAGAATTAGAACTTAAAGAAGATATAACCTCCATCAGTTTTAAAAATGTGGAACTAAAATATGATGAAAAAACTGCACTCAATAWAATTAACTTAGATGTACATAGTGGGCAGAACATTGCTCTTGTTGGTGATAGTGGAGGAGGTAAATCATCACTGATTAACCTACTTCTACGCTTTTATGATATTAACAATGGAAGCCTAAGTATTAATAATCAAGAGATTAATACACTCACTCAAGAATCTTTACGATCTCACATTTCTGTCGTTTCTCAACGTGTATATATCTTTCAAGATTCATTAGCTGCAAATGTCGCTTATGGACAAGAGATAGATGAAGACAGGGTATATAAGGCCTTAGAATTAGCCGACGCTTCAAGTTTTGTAACAAGTCTAAGTAAAGGAATTCACACTCAGATGGATGAGTCAGGAACTAACCTTTCAGGTGGACAAAGACAAAGAATTGCTATTGCTAGAGCCATATACAAACATGCTTCATTACTCATCTTTGATGAGGCAACATCTGCCCTAGATAACGAAAGTGAAAAACGCATCCAAGAAGCAATAGCCAACTACACTAAGGATAAGATTACCTTTACCATTGCACATCGTCTAAGTACCATCGAATATGCAGACCTCATCTTAGTCTTCCAAGAGGGAAGAATTGTTGCTAGAGGTACGCATAAAGAACTTCTGAAAACTTCAGAAGAATACCAAAAACTTGCCGGAGTAATGGAGTAGATGCAAAAATTAGAAAATATCAAATCAGTACTTATTTTACGCTCAGGTGCGCTGGGGGATACTGTATATGCCACAGCTGTACTGGATGCTTTAGTACAAGAATTTGGAGAAGATATAAATATAGATTGGATAGGTACTCCTGCTGCTGTTTCACTTTTTAAATTTGACAAGCGTGTCAATCAAGTATTTACGCTTAAACATAGAAAACTCCCAGTGCTTATCAATATTGAAAAACGCCGTATTGTCTCTTACTCTAAAAAACACACATATGACTTGCTCATCAATTTAGAAGCTGGCCCTCAATTTAATGATCTGGCTAAAGCAATAAGTGCAAAAATCAAGCATGGACATCCATTTACAGAACCTATGCCTGATCCAGATGCTAGACATATGGTTGAATATATGAAAGCATTTTATAAGGCTCTAATTAATGAAAAAGCTTATAAAAACTCTTTTCCAAAACTTTTTGCAGAGTCTTTCCAATCAGTAAGAGAAAAGTTTTCTTTGCCATCTCAATACTTAGTCATTGCACCAAGTAACTCACATACAAATAGAAAAAAAATAAACTAWARWGYTTRRNNCSTACAYAAAATWRRAAARARSTCATTAAACAATTAAGTGAAAAAAAAAATATTATTCTTATTGGTGGAAAGGGAGAAGAAGCTTACTTTAAAGAGTTGCAGCCTTATCCCAAAAATGTTATTGATTTAAGTGGAAAAAACAACCTAACTGAATTAATTTCAATCATTCAAAATGCAAAAGCCCTTATTACAACTGACACGGGTCCGGCACATATTGCCTCAGCTACGGCTACAACAGTATATTGCTTAATTGGACCAACCAATCCTACTTCAACAGGTCCATACAAAACACCTTTTAATGAAGTTCATATTATTTCAAAAAACCTTGATTGTTCTCCTTGCTATTATCTCCCACATATAAAAGAGTGTAAGGATAATATTTGTATGAAAGAAATAACTGTTGAAAATGTTCTAAGTACTATAAAAGCATCCTTATAATCATATTTTCAACTAAAACATACTATTATTGCGACAATAAATTAGAAGGTCTCTCATGAAAAAACGAATACTTGTTACTGGTGGAGCTGGTTTTGTAGGAAGTCATCTTTGTGAAAGACTTGCACAAAATGAAAATTATGATGTTTATTCACTTGATAACTACTTTACCGGTAGTGAAAACAATCATGTAAAAAATGTAACCTACATTAGGGGAAGTACAAAAGATATTTCTAAACATATAACTTTTAATCCTGACATGGTATATCACCTTGGTGAATATTCAAGAGTTGAACAAAGTTTTGATGATATTGAAAAGGTTTGGGAGTATAACAAAGATGGTATCTTTGCTGTCTTAGAGTTTGTACGAAAAGCTGGATGTAAAATATTATATGCAGGAAGTTCAACTAAGTTTGGTGATGGAGGACTTGGAAGAAGTGCTTCTCCTTACGCATGGACAAAGGCCACTAATACTGAATTAGTAATGAACTACAGTGCCTGGTTCAACGTACCTTTTGCAATAACGTATTTTTATAATGTTTATGGACCAAGAGAAATACAAACAGGAAAATATGCCACTTTAATTGCCCTTTTCAAAGAAAAGAAAAAAAATGGTGAGAATCTTACAATAGTAAGCCCTGGTACACAAAAAAGAAATTTCACACACATAAATGACATCATTGATGGTCTTGTCCTGGTTGGCGAAAATGGTTATGGTGATGAATTTGGTATTGGTAGTGGTGAAGCGTTTACTATTAAAGAAATTGCTGAAATGTTTGGTGGAGATATTGATATGCTACCTGAGCGAAAAGGAAATAGAATGGTTGCTGATGTAATTAGTGCAAAGACTGAAGCCTTAGGTTGGTCTCCAAAACGAAAAATTCGTGATTACATTAATGAACTAAAAGCAAACAATTGGCAGTAACAAAAGAGCCAACTGCCATTATCTGTCTATCTCCATACTCTGGAGGTATGGAAATAGACAGCATTAAAATGGCAAAAAAAATTGCTCCCTTTAGCAAAACAGTTATTATTGCTAAAGCTAATCACTTTATTACCAAAGAGATGCAAAAACAAAATGAAATAGTTTTAGAAACTATTTCTTTTAAAAGTAACCTTGGACCATCTTTAATTTTTGGTATTCGTGCTCTTGTAAAAAAATATAAAATTAAAAATGTCATCTTCTTTGGTGCTTCAGAGCTTAAATCAATGTATTTTTCATTCTTAGGTTTAGATATCAATCTCATCATACGTCATGGCACTACAAAGTCTCGACCAAAAAAAGATTGGTTTCATAGACTTATCTACTCTAAAGTCAATTATCATGTTGCCATCTGTGAACATCTTGCGAAGAATGTAAAATACATTATTCCTTTTGGCAAAAAAACTCAACTTAAAACTATCTATTCTTCAATTATAATTTCTAAAGAACCTGAGCCTAGAAATTTTAATCCACCTATAAAAATCTTAAATGTCAGTAGAATCGCAGAAGGTAAAGGACATCAGGATATTATCAAGGCCTGTGAAGTTTTATATGAAAATAAGATTGACTTTTATCTCACTCTTGTAGGCGATGGAGAAGAAGAATATATCAACTCAATTAAAAAGCTAGCATCAAACACTTCTTATAATAAAAAAATTACTTTTACAGGAAGAAGTAATAATATTCCTTCACATCTTAACAAGAATGATATTTTTCTCTTTCCTAGTGCAGGAGAAGGATTAAGCAACTCATTTATAGAGGCACTTAGCTATGGACTTGTATCTATAGCTTATGACAATACATCCTTTCAAGAGTTTAAAGAGATGGGCTTTTATTATCACCTTGCAAAAGATCAAAATATTCAAAGCTTAAAGAGCATACTCTTAACTATTTCTATAAATATACAAAATGAAAAAAGACTAGCCCATCAAAATATAGATATATCTTCCGAGCAGTTCAATGCAGAGTTGGAAATCAAAGCCTATTTAAAACTACTTCAATAAAAGAAAATATATGTTAAAAAATATAATATTAAAGACTAAAGAACAGTTCACTCAAGTAAATATCCATTTATGGTTAAATCATTTATTTATTGTTTATATGTTCTTTTTACCCATTTCTAGAAAAGCAAGAGTATCTACATTTGTTATTATTTTAGCTCTATTTTTAATTCGTGGAGATGTTTTATCACATATTAAAGAAGGTCTCAAAAATAAAATTATTTTAGCATTTTCCCTTTATGGTTTACTACATATTATTTGGTTTGCTGGAATAGGCTTTGAAAACTATAAGTATGCTATGTCATTAGTAAAGTCATCATTATATTATTTTTACCCAATTGTTTTCATCTCATTCATCAATCCAAAATATATTAGTAGAGCCCTTACTGCTTTCTTTTTCGGTGTCTTATATAGTGAACTATATTCCTATGGATTAGCACTAGGGTTTATTCCAATTGAATACTCTTATTATAAAGATATTAATGATCCTACTCCATTTTTTCATCATATACATTATGGTCTTTTATTGGCACTTTCATTAACCTTCCTTTTTTATAATTTTTTCACGCTTCATCTTTCAAAATTACAAAAGATACTTATATCTATATTTTTCTTTTCTGCCTCTATTAACCTTTTTATAACAGGTGGACGTATCGGTTATTTACTTTTTATTATTTTACTATTTATTGCTTCTATTAGATTAATAAAGAAAAAAGTGTACTTATATATTGGAGTTTTAAGTCTGTTTATTTCAATAATTTTATTTTCTGCCTACCAGTTTAGTAATGTTTTTCATAAAAGAATTAATGAAACCGTTCATACAATCGAACTCCTATCAAACTTTCAAACAAGCGATAAGTTTTATCAAACATCTTTTGGAAATAGAATTGCACTTTGGGAGCTAAGCTACTATTCCATCAAAGAGAATCTATTATTTGGTTCAGGTACAGGCCAACAAATGATTCAAATAAGAGAAAAAAGTGTAGAGAAAAATAAAAATAAAAATATTGCGAATCATATAGGGCATACTCATAGTGAGTACATATCTCTTCTTTTACAGTTTGGGCTAATAGGATTCTTTTTCTACTTGAATATTTTTTATCAAATCATTAACTATAAAGAGACTAATCATCATAAAAAAAGTTTTCTAATTTTTATAGCTATCGCAATATTTATTTTTGGATTTATTGAATTGGTCACACTTAAAGAGCATCTGTCCCTTGTCTTGTTTACTACCTTAACAACTCTCTTTTTAGTTCGACAAGAATCTCAAATACCTTCAGCCAAAACCTATAAAATAAATTTATTAATATATCCTATTTTAATTACTTTCATCTATATAATATCGCATCTATAAAATTTGATATTAATAGTTTTACTCTTTTATTAGTGATAAGTACTGTTTTATTATTGTTGCACTCTCAAATTTTTGAATTTGATTTTCAGGTATTATATAACCATTAGCAACAACATTTTCTATCTGCTCTGCTAGCTTGTTTTCTTCATTAAGAGCTACCAGATATTGAGAAAGTTCCCCTGACATAATTTCGCTTGGGCCAAATGGGCAGTCAGTACTAATAACAGGTATATTTAGAGCAAGAGCTTCAATAATAACCATAGACAAGCCCTCATAATCCGAGCTCAGTATCAAAGCTTTTGCATTAGCGATAAGTGGATATGGATTTTTTGTCTGTCCTATCATAATCACACGTTCATTTAACTCTAATTCATCTATTTTATCTTGAATTTCTTTTTTTAATTCACCATCACCAACAAGTACTAATGGAATATTAATATCACTTTGTGCAAAAGCTTTTATAAGACATAAATGATTTTTCTGAACATCAAATCTTCCAACATGAATAATATACTCATCCAATTCTAAACTTGATACTTCATTTGCTTTTTCTTGTAGTTCTTGTTTATTTATCGGATTATAGATACGTTGAATGGATTTTGGTGAAATTCCAACCACTTCTTTGACATCTTTTGCCACACCTTCAGAAACTGTGATTAAATTTAAATTATTATATATCTTACGTAAACTTCTTTTTTTTAGATACCGTCGTAAACCTTTTCTGTTCTTTAATGATGTCTGAGAGAGAGTATTATGAATGACATGATATATATTTTTATGCTTATATTGATTCATAAGACGTGTTGATTTTTGAAGATTCACTAAGATTAAATCAAATGTTTTCTTATGCTCTTTTTCAAGTGCGTCAATTTTTTTATGAAGTTTATTACTATAACGTTGATAATCTAAAAACGATTTTTCAAATCCCAACTTGTAAAGTTGTATAGATTTAGGAATCTCTTGCTCAACGATATCGTCAATTAATATAATATCAACCCGATGCCCAATAGAAATAAACTCTGTTGCTAGAGTAAGAACAACATGCTCTGCACCACCAAGGCCCAAGGAATCAATCACTATCAAAATATTTTTATTTTTCATTTTATTCAACTGTACAAAAAACCTCTAAATTATATTAACTATTTATAACTAAATACAGTTAAAAAAGCACTCAAAGCTTTAATTAATGACATGAAATTATATTTATATGGACTTTTTTTTCACACTTTTAGCAAAATCACTGCTTATATTGCCTATGTCTGAATAAGTATAGCCGTATCACTAACAATAGTTTCTTATACTTTAATATCTTTATCTACAGTGACAATTAAACTAACTTTTAGCCCAAACTCTTCAATATTTGCTTTAATCTTTTAAACTGTTCATGATTTGAAAACTTCTTTATTGCTACTTTTTGTCCATCTTGTGAAATAGCTAAACAAAGATCTTTATTAGCTACTAAACTATAAATTTTCTCAGCTAAATCTTTGCTATTAGCTACTTCAAATAAAAGTCCTGTTTTCTCGTCTTCAATAATTTCTAAAGGACCACAAGCCTTAGTCGCAATTACAGCCGTCCCTACCTGCATAGCCTCAATGACTACTAAACCAAAGGTTTCACAAGGGGTTGCTAGAACAAGAACATCACACGCTTGCATAAACCGATGAGGGTTTTTTGTAAAACCTAAAAAAGAAACCTTGTCTTCTAATTTTTTCTTCTTAAGTAATAAATCTAGCTCATTTTGATAAGATTCTTCCATCGCATGTCCAACAAAACAAACCTTTATTGAAATAGTCTTAGACTTTAATTTTTCAATGGCTTCAAGAAGTAGATATTGACCTTTTCCCTTTTCAATTCGACCAACCATACCGATAAGAAATTCATTCTCTTTAACACCTATCTCTTTTCGATATGCTTGAATTTCTTCTTCATTCAATATTATTGGCTTATCTGAGCCCATATATAGCACTTCAACTTGGGGACGAATATCCTCAGGAATGAATTTTTTCACTTGTTCAGACACTTGCTGTGTTACTGCCAAAATAATATCCATATGCTTATATAAAAAACGGTGATAAAAGTCATCTTTAAAACGTGTCATAGTCATGTTTCTTGTTTGTGCAAGTTTAGGTTTTTTCTTGGATAGAACCTTTGCCATCACTGCAATAGGAAGGTCCTTTGTCCAATGCATATGAATAATATCAATATCATTTTCATCAATTATTTTAGAAAGTTTTCTTGCGGCTGAAAATGAGAATGAACGCTTTCGTTGTATCTTTTCATATTTAAATTGAGTATTCTCATAATACTGCTCTAGTTTTGTAGTCACCCCAATAACGGAGATAACATTCATACTATCATGAAGTGCTTTAGCAGAACGAACCATATAAAGTTCAAGCCCACCTAAATCGGGTGAAAGACAGAGTTCTAAAAGATTCTTATTCATTATTTTCATTTTCTTGAAGTTCAAGCATAATTACATATTTCATGTATGCATTATATGCCGAAGCAAAGCCAACATGCCATTCATGTAGACCACCTAAAATTCCACCCTTAATAATCATCCCTTTAAAAAAAGCGCCCATACCATGTAAAAATGGATCATACCAAGAAGCACGTTTTCCTTCTTTGTAACGAACATGGGCAAGGTTGACTGCAAACCTATCTGCCTTCCTTACAAGCATTCCAAAGTCAGTAAAAGAATAATGCAACATATCTACATCTAATTCTTGAAAGTTTTTTGTCTGTACTGCGCCATGTTCACCCTCAGTGTTGTATCCACATTTACTTTTATCATATAAACGCACTACTCTATCAGGATACCATTGACGAATATACTTTTTACCGATAAAGCTTTTTCGACGAAATGAAAAACCTTCATACTGAGTCTTTTCTAAATCAATACTTTCTATCATCTCTAAGGCTTCATCTTCAAAACGCTCATCCGCATCTATACTAAGAATCCAGTCATTTTTAGCATATTGTTCACACCAAGCCTTCTGTCCCCCATCACCAAGATATTTCTGTTTAATCACCTTAGCACCAAGGCTTTCAGCAATCTCTATAGTCTTATCTGTACTACATGAATCAACAACGATGACTTCATCACAAACTTTTTGAACATTTTCTATAACCTCACGAATATGTTTCTCTTCGTTTAATGTTATAATAGTGGCCGTAATATTTTTTTGCATAGTTATACTTTTAATTAATAAAAATTTTATAGATTTTAACATAGGCTCACTTACATGGGTATCAAATACAAGCTTCATCCATCATATCAGCACTTTAAAGAGGATATTTTTCATATAAAAGAAATCTTTTCTAAAGATAATGAGATTATTCACAAGGCTCGTAATGTTTTAAAAGTCATTCCTTTGCATGGAATTCAAACCGTTGTCAAAGCCTTTCGAATCCCCAATGCTATTAATCAGTTTGCTTATGCCTATATCAGAAAATCAAAAGCTTATAAATCATACTTTAATGCGCTTAAACTCCAAGAACTTCAAGTTAGTACGCCATCCCCTATTGGATTTATTGAGTTTTACCGTAATGGTTTTTTTAAAGAGAGCTATTTTTTATGTGAAAAGTTCGATTACGAATTAACTATGGCAGAGATTCGTGACAATCCTCCTAAGGACAAGGACGCAATTTTAAAAGCCTTTACAAGCTTTTCATATGAAATTCATAAAAAAGGTGTCTGGCATGTTGACTACTCTGGAGGAAATATCCTTATTAACAGAGAGCAAGGTCAATACAAATTTTCACTTGTTGATATCAATCGTATGGAGTTTAGGGACATAAATAACTATGAAGGACTAGAAAATTTTAATAAGTTTTGGTTTAATGAAAAGGACCTCACAAGCATAGCGAAAGAATATGCCTTACTAGCAAAGTTAGATGAGAAAAAAGCAATTAGTGAGATTATTTTTCAAGATAAGAAGCTGAAAAACCACGTGTTAAGACGTAGAAAGTTTAAAGCTATTTTTAAAAACAACTAATAAACCATCAACGATCAACTTTACAAATATATAATTTTTTAACATAAATGAGTGCCTAAAAATACAATTATTGATTAACATATTTATACAAACTTGTTGTAAACTTTATAACCTCCTATAAGCCGAATATAACTAGATGTAGGCTAAACTTCTTAAAGTTTTAACTAAAGGGTGCATAATGTCTAGTAAACTCATTAACTTTAAGACCCTCGGTGATGATAGAGGTTCATTAATTGCACTAGAAGAAAACTATAACACCCCCTTTGCAATAAAACGTGTTTATTATATATTTGATACAAAAGCTGGTATTAGACGAGGCTATCATGCCCATCTTGATCTCAAACAACTTGCTATTTGTGTTAAAGGAAGTTGTAAATTTCTTCTTGATGATGGTGAGAGAAGAGAGACGATAGAGTTAAGTACACCAAATCAAGGCCTTTTAATTGAGGGGCTAGTTTGGAGAGAAATGTTTGACTTTAGTGAAGACTGCGTTTTAATGGTTTTAGCCGATGAACATTATGATGAAGATGATTATATAAGAGACTATAAAAAATTCATAGAAGTAGTTAAAAATGAAAAAAAATAAAAAAATAATTATAATAGGTTCAGGTGAGACTGGACTGATAGCTTATGAATACTTTCAATACGATTCTGAATATGAAGTTATTGCATTTAGTGTAAATGAAACCTATATAAGGAGCCTTAAAATAAATAATTTGCCTGTTGTTCCTTTTGAAAAATTAGAATATATATATAGCCCGGATGAGTATGAAGTTTATGTCGCAATAAGCTCAGGAAAGTTAAATCGAAATAGAACTAAAGTATACAATGAAGCTAAAGCTAAAGGCTATCGATGTGCGTCATACATAAGCTCTAAAGCATTTGTTTGGAAAAATGTTGAAATAGGAGAAAACTGTTTTATCTTTGAAGACAATACCTTACAACCATTTGTTAAATTAGAAAACAACATTACACTATGGAGCGGTAATCATATAGGTCATAACACCATTATAAAAGATAACTGTTTTATTTCTTCTCATTGTGTTATCTCAGGTTTTTGTAAAATTGGAGAGAATAGTTTTTTAGGTGTTAATTGTACAATTGAAAACAATACAACAATTGAAAAAGACAATTTTATTGGTGCTGGAGCTCTTATACAAAAAAACACTAATGTAAGAGATTTCTATCAAGTTAAACAAACAGAATTATCAAAAGTAAATACACACCGATTATTTAGAATAAAGGAAGATTAATGAAGTGGGAAAAGAAAGGCATAATATTTAAAACACAAGGATATACAGATTGGCGTAACAACTCTGCTTTGCAACCTACACCTTTAGTCTTTGATGATAAAATAAGATTTTATGTAGGCTTTAGAGATGAGAATGGGATTAGCCGGATTGGTTACATAGACTTAGATATTAATAATCCGAAGAAGGTCATAAAAGTATCTGAGCAGCCTGTACTTGATATTGGAGAAGATGGGGCATTCGATGAATTCGGAGTTGTCCCTTCTGCTATAATCCGACATAATAATAAAATCTATATGTATTATGCTGGTTACCAACTAGGGAAAAAAGTTAGATTTTTAGTTTTGTCTGGACTTGCTAT
The DNA here is from genome assembly GCA_002733885.1 of Arcobacter sp. Classification (GTDB taxonomy): domain Bacteria; phylum Campylobacterota; class Campylobacteria; order Campylobacterales; family Sulfurimonadaceae. The sequence goes on from NVXJ01000001.1 coordinate 85,394, forward strand.
AAGTGAAGACAATGGAGAATCTTTTACAAGATATTCTTCTGTTCCAATCTTTGAAAGAACGAAAGATGAAATGCTTTTTAGGGTTCCGCACACCGTTATGTTTGATGATAATAAATTTAAGTTTTGGTATGGTGGAGGCAGTCATTTTATGCAAGGAAAAGAAAAGACGCTTCCTGTCTATGATGTAAGATATTTAGAATCTGCCGATGGAGTTAGTATACCTAGCAAAGGTAGAAATATTTTAAAAACTAAAGATAATGAATATAGAATTGGAAGGCCCTTTGTCATTAAAAAAGACAATCAGTATTTAATGTTTTATGGATATAGTTCTGAAATTTATCCATATCAGCTTGGTTATGCTTTATCCAATGATGGCCTTAATTGGGAAAGAAAAGATAATCAGATAGGTATTGAACTTTCCACAAAAGGTTGGGATTCTGAGATGATGGCTTATCCTTGTGTATTATCAATAAAAGATAAAACATACTTATTTTATAATGGCAATAATTATGGATTAGATGGCTTTGGTTACGCAGAAATGATAGAAGCATAAATGGAAATTAAAAAATATACAAACGATTATAAACCTGTATGGAATGAATTTGTAAGAAATGCAAAGAATTCTCATTTCTTTTTTTTACGAGAGTATATGGAATACCATAAAGATAGATTTAAAGATTTTTCTCTTTTAATCTTTGATGATAATCAAAAGCTTATTTCAATATTACCTGCAAATCAAAAAGACAATATCTTATACTCTCACCAAGGTCTCACTTTTGGAGGATTTTTAGTTGATGATAAAATGAAAACTGAAACAATGGTTAAAATATTTCATGAGCTAAATAATTTTGCAAAAAAAAATGATTTTAAAAAAATCATCTATAAATGTATGCCCTACATATATCATCTTAAACCTTCTGAGGAAGATAGATATGCATTATTTATTAATAAAGCACATCTAATAAGAAGGGATGTTACATCGACTATTAATTTAACAGAGCCGGTAAGATATTCAAAAGGTAGAAAATGGACAGTCAATAAAGCAAAAAAAGAAAATCTTAAAATTTTCGAATCTACCGATTATAAAATATTTTGGAAACTTTTAACTTCCGTTTTGGAATCCAGCCATGAAGTAAAACCAGTACACACACTGCAAGAAATTGAAAATTTAACTAAACTATTTCCAAAGAATATCAAACTATATATGATAAAAAATATAAAAGATGAAGTTTTATCAGGTGCTATAATCTATGAAAACCAATATATTGTACATACTCAATACCTAGCAAACAGTGATCAGGGTCGAAAAATAGGTTCTTTAGACTTACTTATTGACTATCTTATAAAAGATATTTACAAAGATAAAAAATATTTTGATTTTGGTATATCAAATGAAGATGCAGGAAAATATTTAAATACAGGTCTAATTTCTCAAAAAGAAGGGTTTGGAGCACGAGCTGTTGTACAAGACTTTTATGAACTGGAGATTGTATGATTCCTTTTTTAAATTTAAAAGCCGTTAATGAGCAATATCAGACTGAATTAAAGATAGCATGTGCAAAAGTAATTGATAGTGGTTGGTATGTTCAAGGAAATGAATGTAATGAATTTGAAAAAGAATTTTCTGCTTATTGTAGCGCAAAGTATGCAATAGGTGTTGCAAATGGCTTAGATGCACTTATCTTGATTATAAGAGCGTATAAAGAACTCTCTGTTTTTAAAGATAATGATGAAATCATTGTTCCATCCAATACTTACATAGCCTCTATTCTTGCTATTTCACAAAATAATTTAATACCTATTCTGGTTGAACCAAATATAAATACTTATCATATTGATATAGAAAAGATAGAAAATAAAATTACTTCAAGAACAAAAGCCATTATGGTTGTTCATTTATATGGGCAAGCGGTTGAAATGACAAAGATTCTTGAATTGTCCAAAAAGTACAACTTGAAAGTAATAGAAGATTCTGCTCAAGCACACGGTGCATATGACAATAAAAAAAGAGTAGGTAACATAGGTGATGCCAGCGGATTTAGTTTTTATCCAGGTAAAAACCTCGGTGCTTTAGGTGATGGTGGCATAGTAACTACGAATGATGAAGAACTAGCTAATACCATACGTGCCTTAGGAAATTATGGATCTCATAAGAAGTATGAGAATGTATATCAAGGGGTCAACAGTAGGCTTGATGAAATACAAGCTGCTATGTTGAGAGTAAAGTTAAAACATCTTGACCATGAAATAGAACATAGAAGAAAAATTGCAAATTTCTATCTTAATAATATTAAAAATACAGATATAATTTTACCTACATTAAACAATGAGACTTCTCATGTTTGGCATCTATTTGTCATTAGAACGGCAAATAGAGAAAAGTTTCAATCTTATTTGCTTAAAAATGGAGTACAAACTCTTATTCATTACCCTATTCCTCCTCATAAGCAAAATGCTTATAAAGAGTGGAACAAACTCCAGTATATTATTTCTGAACAGATACATGCTGAAGTGTTGAGTTTACCTATTAGTGGCATACAAAGTATTGAACATACTCATCAAATAGTTGAAATAATAAATAAGTATAAAAAGTAATCATGAAAATATTATTATTAGGAGACTATTCTGCATTACAGCAGAATTTAAAAGAGGGCTTAGTGGAACTTGGGCATGAAGTAACTTTGGTTTCACATGGTGATGATTGGAAAAAACTAGATAATGACATATCACTACAGTCAAAAAGAAAAGGCTTAATTGGAAAGCTTGATAGGAAATACTTTCGTCCTATCAAACTCATACCACAGTTAACAGGATATGATGTAATACAGTTTATCGGTCCTTTGCTCTTCAGCCAAAGCTTTGGATATAACGAAAAACTTATTTCGTATCTAATTAAACATAATAAAAAGTCTTTTTTACTGGTCGCTGGAGACAATAGTATCTATTGGAAAAATGCACGTAATTTAAAATACTGGCCAAATGAAGAAGCAAGAGCTATCGATGGTGAAACTAAATATATTTGGAATAAAAACCGCATGGTTCGATGGAATACTAAAATGGCAACGATGGTCAATGGAATCATTCCTATCGTTTATGAGTATAAAGTTGGTCACGAAAAATTTTCCAATCTATATCAGACTATACCTATCCCAGTAAATATCAAAAATATCACTTACCAAGAAAATATAATTAAAAATAAAATCATTATCTTTCATGGTCTTAATAGACCAGGATTTAAAGGTACAAAATATATAAAAAAAGCCATGGAAATAATTAAAGAAAAATTTCCTGAGAAAGTTGAAATTGTCATAAAAGGAAATATCCCATTAAAAGAGTATCTTAAGCTCATTCAAAAAACAAATATAATTATTGATCAGACTTACGGATATAGCTATGGAGTAAATGCTGTATTCTCTTTGGCCCTAGGAAAAGTCACTCTCGCAGGATGCGAACCGGAGTGCCTAAAAGAATTTAATATAGAAAGTTCTCCAGTTATAAATATTCTTCCTGATGTTGATCAAATCGTATCAGTGCTTGAAGAGTTGGTATTACACCCTGAAACAATTCCAGTAATTGGAAAAGCTTCTAGAAAATATGCAGAAGAGTTGCATGATTATAAGATGATAGCCCAAAAATATGTTGATACTTGGAATAATGCATAATTTAATTCCAACAGAGTATCACTAATGCTCTTCAATAGCTACGAATTCATATTTTTATTTCTGCCGCTATCCTTTTTCATCTATTTTTATTTATTAGAGAAGCGGTTAATAACAGGGGCCAAAGGCTTTTTAGTTTTTGCATCCTTATTCTTTTATTCTTGGTGGAATATAGCGTATTTACCCCTTATACTTTCTTCTATGCTTTTTAATTATGTTCTTGGTAATGCTCTTAATGAGAATTTTAAAAAGATTCGTATTCCTAAAAAGTCTTTATTGACCTTTGGTATTGTTTCTAATTTATCTCTTCTTGGTTATTTTAAATACACAGATTTCTTTTTAGAGAACTTCAATGGATTCTTTGATGGTTCAGTTCCTTTACTTCATCTAGCACTACCGCTAGCTATCTCTTTCTTTACTTTCCAACAGATAGCTTACCTTGTTGATTCTTATCGTGGTGAAACAGCTGAATATGACTTTTTAAATTACTCTTTATTTGTAACATTTTTTCCTCAGTTAATTGCAGGTCCAATTGTTCATCATGCAGAGATGATGCCTCAGTTTGCTTCTAAGTGGAATCTTGTTAAAAACTATAGAAACATTGCTATTGGATTATTTATCTTCTCTATTGGGCTATTTAAAAAAGTGGTTATTGCTGATAGTTTTTCTAAATGGGCTACTGCGGGGTTTGATCATGCTGAAGTGCTTAATCTTATTGAGGCTTGGGCTACTTCTTTATCTTATACCTTTCAGTTGTATTTTGATTTTAGTGGGTATACGGACATGGCTATTGGTGCTGCTTTATTGTTTAACATCAAACTACCTATTAATTTCAATTCTCCCTATAAGGCTTTAGATATTCAAGACTTTTGGAGACGATGGCATATTACGCTTTCTCGTTTTTTAAGAGACTATATCTATATTCCTCTGGGTGGAAGTCGCAAAGGTAATCTTAGAACCTATACCAATGTTTTAACTACTTTTATTTTGGGTGGTATTTGGCATGGTGCGGGCTGGACCTTTGTCTTTTGGGGATTTCTGCATGGTATGGCTTTAGTTGTTCATAGAGCATGGAAGTCACTTGGCTTTGCTATGCCTAAGGCACTTGCTTGGTTTATCACTTTTAACTTTATTAATATTGCTTGGGTGTTCTTTCGTGCTAAGGAGTGGGATGATGCGGTTAAGGTTTTAAATGGAATGTTCTTTGGGGATATTGTATTAAATTATCGTTGGTTTTATTCTCTTACGTATTTTCATAGCAAAGTGCAGTTTGGGGCATGGCTTCAAGCTATTAACGGAGACAAGTATACTCTTCTTGCTATATTTGCTGCACTATTATTAGTACTTTTAGGAAAGAACAGTATGCATTACAAAACAACTTTAAAACTAAATACTGTTTATCTTCTAGCTGGTACTCTTATGCTAACCTTTTCCCTGCTTAAACTACATGAAGTCAGTGAATTTTTATATTTTAATTTTTAAGGATAAAAATGCAAATTAAAAGATGGATACAATTTTATATTTTTATTCCAATAATCTCAATATCATTAATTTTTACATTTAATTTCATCATTGACCCATACAGCATGACCCAATACAATATTTTAAATATACCCAATAAGTTTGCACGAGATGATAGAAAAGAAAAGGTTGCCAAGCTCTATACTGAAGAACGCTATACAAACATGCTTTTTGGTAGTAGCCATGTGTACAGTATGAATCCACTTATCACAGAAAAATACTTGGGTGGACGAAGCTATAATGCAGGAGTTGGAACCGCAAGGGTTGAAGATCATTTAGGATTTTTACTATACCTAGAGCGTATTAAAAAACTTCCTAAAAATATTATTATAGGATTGGATTTTTATTCCTTCAATCAAAACCTAGAAACTAATAAATACTTTTTACTTAATGATGATCTTAACTTTTTAGAACAAACAGCTTCTTCAGACCTTTACTTTAGTAAGTTTCTTTCATTAGATGCTCTTAGAGCATCTTTTAAAACACTAAAAAACTTTTTAAAAGACTCACAAGATACGCCTCGGTTTGATAAATTTGGTTCAGTGGGAACTGCTTCTTCAGTCTTGAGCTATTATCCACAAAAAATAGAACATACCTCTTTTGATAAAAAGAAGGTGGAAGATGGTTATAAAGATGTAAAAACTCTCCAATATACGGATATTAGTCAAAATAGACTTCAATATATTAAAGACATTACTCTTTTATGCCAGAAGCATAATATTAATTATACTTTTTTCATTACACCTTTAAATGGACAACTTCTTCAAAAAATTGAACAAGACACAGTACTTTCTATGACACTGACTACCTTTAAATATCAACTTTCTTTAATTACAAATTATTATGATTTTTTAACACACAACAGTATTAATGACAATAGATTTTACTTTGGAGGTGATACTATGCACACAAAAACATTCACAGGAAACCTTGTACTAGCACGATTATTTCATGATAGTAACATTTCCTTGCCTAAAAACTTTGGTCTTTTTGCACCCAAGATAGAAGGTCAGCCTTAGTTTCTTCAAAAAAAGTTCTTCGTTTAATATCTTCAAGAGGAATCATTTTATTTATCTGAATTTTCTCATCACTTATACTCTTCCATCGTTTACTTGAAGCAAAAAGAGTATCTGCAAAAAATGTCATTGTTGGTGTGCCTACCATAGCTGCTAGATGATAAGTTCCTGTTGATGTGGAAATAAAGAGTTGAAAAGAGCTTACTAAGTTTGCAAAGTCCATTATGCTTCCCTCCGATTTATAAAGTACCACATTATCTAAAGAAGCTTTTTTCACAATTTCATATAGATTATCTTCACCTGGACCAAAGGTGAAAATAATTTGATATTTTTCATTATTTAAAATTACTTTTGCTAATTCGATGTACTCTTGAATCGTCCAGTTTGCGTCAGATGATCCGCCAGAACCTGGATGAAAAGCAATTATTTTTTTATCTTTTTTTATCTTGTAACTTTTAATAAATTTATTATATATATCAGATTTTTCATCTTTGTTTACTTCTAATAAAGGAAAAGGAAAGCTTAAATCTATGTCTTTAAAAAGAGTCTTACTTAGCTCTAAGTTATACTCAAATTCTGCCATTTTGACTTCTGATCGTCTCTGTTTTATACGCCTGTTATAAAATATCTGGGCAATTTTTGTAGCTGGAGCTATACGGACTTTTATCCCTGCTAAAAACTGAGCAAGAGCTACTTTTGTATTAGAAAACAGTGTGATTGAAGTGTCTATATTGGCTTGCCGTAGTTTTCTTGCTAAGGCAAAACTCGATTCTACATCATCAACAATAACCTCATCAATAAAAGGCATCGCTTCTGCTAAGGTTTTATTTAAAGGGGCTACACAGGCAATAATCTTATTTTGAGGGTTATACTTTTTTAGAACATACATTGTTGGTAAGGCTGTAATAAAATCGCCTAACTTATCATTGCGAACAACCAGTATATTCATCTCTTCACCTCAGTATCAGCTTATTTAGATAGAATTATATCTAATTTAAATACAAGGTTTTTCAAATGAAAGGCATCATCTTAGCTGGCGGAAGTGGTACACGTTTGTATCCTATAACCAAAGGTATATCTAAACAACTCGCACCAATTTATGATAAGCCAATGATATATTATCCCTTATCAGTTTTAATGCTTTCAGGTATCAAAGAAATACTCATTATTTCTACACCAAAAGACTTGCCACATTTTGAAGAACTTCTTGGAGATGGTTCAGACCTTGGAATGAATTTTCAATATAAAGTTCAGCCTTCACCAGATGGACTTGCACAAGCTTTTATTATTGGAGAAGAATTTATCGGAGATTCGGATGTATGTTTAATCCTTGGAGATAATATATTTTATGGACAAGGGCTAACACACATGCTAAGACGAGCTGTTGATAATGTTAAAGTAGAAAAGAAGGCAACTGTTTTTGGTTATTATGTAAAAGATCCTGAACGCTATGGTGTGGCAGAATTTGATGAAACTGGAAAAGTACTAAGTATAGAAGAAAAACCAGAGAATCCAAAAAGCCATCACGCGGTGGTTGGCTTATACTTCTATCCAAACTCTGTTATAGAAATAGCGAAAAGTGTAAAACCTTCACCAAGAGGCGAGTTAGAGATTACAACAATCAATCAAGAATACTTACTGAACGAGAATTTAAAAGTTGAATTAATGGGTAGAGGGTATGCCTGGTTAGATACAGGGACACATGAAAGCCTCTTAGATGCTTCAAATTTCATAAAAACCATTGAAGACCGTCAAGGACTAAAAGTATCCTGTATAGAAGAAATAGCGTATGAGATGGGATATATTTCTAAGGAACAGCTTATTGCACTAGCCCAAGCACTTATAAAAAATCAATATGGCCAATATTTATTGCGTAGAGCCAATGAAGCGGAGCTGTGTTTCTAGATGCAATCAATCTTAGTAACCGGTTGTGCCGGATTTATCGGTTCAAATTTTGTACCTTATTTTTTAGAAAAATATTCGGACTACCATGTTATTAATTTAGACCTTTTAACCTATGCTGGGGACTTAAACAATTTAAATGATATAAAAGAGGATGCTAAATACACTTTTATAAAAGGTAATATCTGTAACCGTGAGCTAGTAGAATTTATCTTTGAGACTTATGATATCCGTGGAGTTATTCATTTTGCGGCTGAGAGTCATGTTGATAATTCTATCAAAAATCCTGGAGTTTTTATTGAAACAAATGTAAATGGTTCTTTTACTCTTCTTGATGTTGCTTATAAAAAATGGATGGACAAGCCTTTTCATTTTAAAGCAGGTTATGAAAAGTGTAGGTTTCATCATATTTCAACAGATGAAGTGTATGGGACTCTTAATGAGACAGACCTTTTTACAGAAGAAACACCTTATGCTCCTAACTCTCCATACTCAGCCTCTAAGGCATCATCTGACATGATTGTACGTTCTTACCAAGAGACTTATGGAATGAACACAGTTATCACTAACTGTTCAAATAATTATGGTCCTAAACAACATGATGAAAAACTTATTCCTACTATTATTCGTAAATGTTTAGCAGGTGAATCTATTCCTATTTATGGAGATGGTAAAAACATTCGTGATTGGTTATATGTTCTTGACCACTGTAAGGGGATAGACCTTGTGTACCATACGGGCAAAGAGGCTAATGTTTATAACATTGGTGGACGTAATGAAAGAACAAACTTACAGATTGTAGATGCTATCTGTACTATTCTTGATGAGAAAGTTCCTAAGGCTAATTCATATAAAGACTTAATTACCTTTGTTGAAGACAGAGCTGGGCATGATAGACGTTACGCTATTGATGCAACTAAGTTAGAAAATGAGCTTGGATGGAAAGCAGATGAGAACTTTGATACGGGGATTGTTAAAACAATAAACTGGTATTTAGCTAAGTACAAGAAGGCATAAACATTTTTAAATGGGATTCATATTCAGACCAACCTTACCAAATTAAAGACAGAGCCTTTAAAAAGCAAGAACGTAAAAAGCATAAATGGAGCTTGATTTATACTCTTTTAGCTTCTATTTTCGTCTTACCCATTGCGATTATCTTTATATCCCTATTTAAAAAGAAAGATAATGACACAAATAGATTTTTTGGGCTAAGTGTTAACCTTGATAAAGAGCCTTCTTTAAGCCCTGAACTTATTAATGAACTTCAAGTTAAACACCTTTTAGTTCGTTTCCCCTTAAGTGACATAAATAAGATTGATGAATACCTAGAGTTTATTAAAACACTTAAGGTAGAAAGTATCTTGTTAAACATCATACAAGACCCCCTTACACTAAGTAATAAAACTCTATTAAAAGAACACTTTTCACTTGTCTTTAAAACATTTTCTCCTTATGTACAAAACTTCCAAATTGGTTCAACCATAAACCGTAGTAAATGGGGATTCTTTTCAGTAAATCAATATCTAAGATTTTATCAAGTTGCTTATAAACTAAAAACTAAAAACTACCCCGACTTAAAACTATTAGGCCCTTCTGTTATCGATTTTGAGTACCACTACCTAGTGCATGCCTTATTTAACTTCTTTAGCCTTAGGTTTGACGCGATTTCCGCCCTTCTATATGTAGACAGAAGAGGTGCACCTGAAAACACCCAAATGGGGATGGACCTTAATTCAAAGATTCATCTTATGTACGCTTTAGCTACTATGTCTCCTAAGAGTTCAAATGAAATTTACATCACAGAAACGAACTGGCCTCTATCTGGTACCGCGCCTTACGCGCCTACATCTGAACATGAATGTGTTAGCACCCAAGATTACGCCAACTATATGGTTCGGTATTACCTCTTAGCCTTAGGTTCTAATATGATCCATAGTGTTTACTGGCATCAGCTTATTGCCCCTGGTTATGGTTTGATTGATAATCGAGATGGTCTTATAAAGCACCCTGCCTTTTACGCCTTTAAGACCATGCTAAAAGAATTACAAGGTGCCCATATCTTCTCTTTTGCGCAACATAAAGAGTTTTATGAGATAATTGCAGAACAAAATGGACAAACCATCCAAGTACTTTGGTGTAATGACACAAATTTTGAGCTAAACTTTAGTGAAGAACTTGAGATTGTTAGCAGAGATGGGGAAGTAAGCTTTTCTAAAAAAGTACTCTTAAGCGGGTCCCCTGTTTATGTTAAAGAAGGTAAAAAAAATGCGCAATAGATATATCCAAACCTTTTCGGCTTTTTTGCTTTCACTTATGTTGATGATGGGACTTAGGCTCTTTTTTCTACTTCGCTATCCTGAAGACTTTTCATCTTTAAATACCTTAGAACTTTTTCAGACCTTACTTATGGGGGGTCGTATAGACATTATCACTCTCTTTACCTTTACGGGTGTTTTTATGCTTGTCCTTACTCTTCCACTAAAAATTTTATCTAAAACAAAACTTCGCCAAGCTATAGCTGTACTTTGGGCGAGTATTATCATAGCTATTAGTACTATCTCTATGAGTGATATTTTATATTTTGAATTCTCACGCCGACATCTTTCTTCTGAGGTTTTCAATCTTGGAAATGACACCGATTTAATTATAGGTATGGCCTTTGGCTCTTTTCTTTTTTATACCCTTGCTGCCATTTTATTATMKMTTCTKWNAMTWWATYYWKWMRSMWRACTTTTTAGAAATGAGATAAAGCCTCTTTCTTCACCCCTAAAGGCTTGGGTTTCTTCTTTACTTATTTTAGTACTAATCATTGCGGGAATAAGAGGAACAGTTACGGGGTCAAAATCCTTAGGTGTTGCAGACGCCTTTGCTGTAAATAAGGTATGTTCTGGAAACCTTGCATTGAATGGATTTTTTTGTGTTTATCGTTCTGGAAAGAAAAAAAATCAACATATCTTAATGGATACGACTCAAGCCATTAAWATAACAAAAGAACTTTTAAGCAGTACAAGTACAAACTTTAGAAATGATGACTACCCCCTTATGAGGAACTACAAACCAAGTCAGAAAAAGACTAATAATATTGTCATTGTATTATTAGAAGGTATGGGGGCTGAGCACTTAGATGGCTTTACCCGTTATCCAGAACTAGGGGTTACGCCTTATCTAAAAGAACTCTCTGAAAAGGGATTAAAATTCAATAATTTTTATTCAAATGGATATCGAAGTATTTTTGGAATCACTTCTATCTATACGGGGGTTTCTCTTCCCTCAGGCTTTGATTATTTAGGGAAGGGATTAGAGCTTTCTAACCTTTCTTATCTAGGACAGATGGCCTTAGAAAACAAGTATGACACCCTCGCAATGCAGGGTGCAAACAGACGTTCATACAGGGTGGACGCTGTGAGTAAGTTAGCAGGATTTAAACAGTTTTATGGAGCAGAAGACATACCAAACATTGAAGATATTGAAGGGGATAGACATGTTAAAACGGGAACTTATGATCATAACCTTTTACAGTTTTATCATCAAAAGCTTAATACTTTAAAAGAGCCTTTTTTAGGCTTTGCCTTTACTTCAACCACTCACAGTGATTTTCATCTTCCTTCTTCAAAGTATGAAAAATACCCCCATGATTTAAAAGACTATAATGGATATTTAAATGCACTTATATATACAGACACCGCTATTAAGAATTTTATGAAAAAATGTGAAAAAGAGCCTTGGTTTAAAAACACTATCTTTATTTTCACCTCTGATCATGGTTCAGGTGACGCGGCTAATCCTATCTCTAAAAAGCTAAGAGGAAATTTTAGCTCTCTTCCTTCAGTTGAACATTTTCGTATCCCCTTAATCATTTATGCACCTCATACCTTTAAGCCTCAAGAACTAAATACCCTAGGTTCTCATGTAGATATATTTCCAACTATAATTAATTATCTAGGTTGGGAAGGAAAGTTTTCAGTACTGGGTAATTCCCTTCTTGATGAAGGAGTTAAAGAGCGTTTTGTACTTTTTAATGGGGGTCAGATAGCGGGTCTTATCCGTGAAAAAGACTACCTTATGTATAATTACAAAGATATTGTTGAAACAAATAGTTCAGATCCACAGGCCCTACTTCAAGAGTTCAAGGCCATTGATACAGCCCAATCTCATCTTATACAAACAAATCGGTGGTACAAACCATGAAAATACTTATCATCCTTCCTAACTGGTTAGGTGACGCACTAATGGCGACACCTGCTATTGAGCACTTATGCACCAAATATCCTGATGCAAGGCTTACCTTTGTAGGTTCTTTTGTAAGTATTGAAGCACTTAAATATCACCCTAAGGTAGACGCTTCTTTTGTTGATGACACCAAAAAAGAGGGCTGGCGTTTAAAAAATACGCAGACCTTTGCTCAGAGCTTGGGAGAGTTTGATATTGCTATTAGCTTTAGAAATAACATTTTTTCAACGCTTATGCTAGTGTTTACACCTGCTCACGTTAAAATAGCACGTAAGTCTTGGCATGCATCTTGGTTGCTCGATAAAACAGCTAAACTCTCCCCTAAAGACCATCTTAGTATTCAGTACAATAATCTTGTGAATCTTTTAGAAGAAACACCGATAGAACCTCCTTCAAGTAAGCTGTATATTGATAAATATGATTACGAAACACCTACCTTAGGAATTAACCCTGGAGCAACTTACGGTTCAGCTAAGCGTTGGTACCCTGATAAGTTTGCTGAAGTGGCAAAGGCCTTTTCCCCTGAGTATAAGATTATTATCTTTGGTGGACCAGGTGAGGTCGAGATGGGAAATGATATAGAAAAACGCTTACAAGATATGGGTATATCTAATTATGAAAACCTTGCAGGCAAGACCAATATTAAAGAACTTTGTGCACGTATTGGTGGTTTAGATATCTTTGTGACAAATGACAGTGGTCCCATGCATGTTGCCGCAGCTTTTGAAGTTCCAACAGTCGCGATATTTGGTCCAACAAGGCATCTAGAAACCTGTCAATGGAAAAATGAGAGTAGTAGTATAGTTCGAAGAGATGATGTGATTTGTGCGCCTTGTATGAAACGTACCTGTCCCTTAAAGCATCATGAGTGTATGACTAAGATTGAAGCGAGTGATGTGATTGAAGAAGTGAAAAAGCTTATAAACTAAAAGCCACCATAAAGATGGCTTTGTAAGATTAGAATCTAACTTTAAACCCTATGTAGGCTGAGTCGCTAAAGGTATAATCTCCACCTCTGTTTGATTCAAAGTCAGTTTCAATTTGACGGTAACCCACAAAAAGTGCACCTTGCTCAATAATTTGTAAAGAAACTTCCGCGCGTCCTTCAAAATAGCTATCTGCATCTTTAAATGAAAGAACAGATGGCGCATAAGAAAGCCCAGCAGAAATAATAACTGGCATAGCAAAATCAAGAGGAAGCGTGTAGGCTAATTCAACATTAATCGGGAGGGCTGCATGCTTAGAGTTTCCAACCTTTGTATACGTTCCTTTAAATCCAATACCAAATCTTAAGTCATTTACACCTGTCATATCTTGACGTAACATAAATCCAGCTGATAAAAGAGGGTCTGTACTTTCTGCGTTATCCACATCTAAAAACCCTAATGTAAGAAAATAAGAATCCGGGTAATCTGACTGGTTTAGTTCCCCTAAATCAATGTTTCCATTAACTTCGATATCATCACTGTTTAAATTAACTGAAGCGTCGTGCATTGCGAAAAGTGATGCACTTAGAGCAAGACTTAATAATAATTTTTTTAGCATATATTGCTGTCCTTTTTGTTGGATACCTCTATAAAACACCTTCTTAGCAAGTAGGGTTTTTAGAAGCATCCTTTATTCGTTCTATAGTCTTCGTTGTACTTTTACCATCAACAAAGTCCACGAGTTTTAATTCACCAGCAAACTCCGTTCCTACAACGCTTTTACCCTCATAATCGCCACCCTTAACAAGAACATCAGGGGCTATCATCTTAATCAAATTATGAGGTGTTTCTTCAGAAAAAATAACCACATAATCTACTACCTCAAGAGCAGCTAATAAGTAGGCTCTATCATATTCAGGATTTATAGGACGGGTTGGACCCTTTAGCTTACTTACTGAGCTGTCTGCATTAAGCCCAACAATTAAGATATCCCCGAAGCTTTTTGCGATTTCTAAATACTTCACGTGACCTAGGTGTAAGATATCAAAACAACCATTTGTAAAAACAATTTTTTGTTTTTTATCCTTTGCGCTCAGGACACATTTTTCTAGCTCTGTACGCGTTTTAATATGCATATCAGAAGAGCTTTTATGAAGGGTAGACTCATATTCTTCTATCTCATCCATAGTCGCGGTTGCAGAACCAATCTTTCCAACAACAACAGCTGCAGCTGCGTTAGCAAACTGCGCCGCTGTTACCACATCTTTTCCACTACTTAGAGCAAAGGCCAAAGAGGCAATAACTGTATCTCCCGCTCCTGTTACGTCGAAAACTTCTCTTGCAACCGTTGGTACCTTATGCATTTCATCCGAAAATATTGCGATTCCATCTTCTGAAAGTGTAATCATAGAAAGCTCTAACGAACACTCCTTTCTAAGCCATTCACCCGCTTGAAGAAGTGTTTCATCATCTACAATATCTATGCCTGTTGCCTCACAAGCTTCTTTTTTGTTAGGTGTTAAAAAGTGAGCACCCTTATATTTTGAATAATCCGTACCCTTAGGGTCAACCAAGACTTTTTTATTCATAGATGAAGCAAGTTTGATAATTTCTTGACATAGTTTAGTTGTTAAAACACCCTTCCCATAATCTGACAAAATAATCATGTCATATAAGAATAGGTCTTTTTTAATAGCTTTTATAATACTTTCAACTGAACTGTCTGTGATATCTTCTTTAGACTCTTTGTCGTATCGTAGAATTTGCTGATTTGAAGCAATAATACGTGATTTTTTAGAAGTTTGACGACCACCTTGGCTTATAAGGCCTTCTGTTTTTACGCCACGGCTTTTAAGCATCATTAAAAGCTCTTTACCAATCTCGTCTTGTCCAATAACAGAAGCAACACTAACAGAAGCACCTAAGGCGTGAAGATTATTAACAACATTACCAGCTCCCCCAAGAACCGTTGTTTCTTTAGCAATATTTACCACTTGTACAGGTGCCTCAGGTGAAATTCTATCTGTACTTCCCCAAAGGTAGTGATCTATCATCAAGTCCCCTACTACTAAGATATTGGGTTTAGAGTGACGTAAAGACTTAGTCATTATTTTACTTCCGTCTCATATATTCTTCTAATCTCAGGAACATAAGCCTTAATTGCATCTTCCATCTCAAAAGTAGGCTCATAACCTAAACCTTCTTTACTAGATTCGATATCTGCTTCTGTGTGGAACTGATAAGAACCGATAAAAGGATTTGGAATATACTCACACTCATAGGAGGTTCCAAGTTCACGCTGTAAGATATCAACCATATCTTGAAAAGACCTTGCCTTTCCTGTTCCTACATTATAAATTCCAGACTCTTTTGGATGCATGGCTTTGATATTAGCTTGGACAATATCTTCTATATAAATAAAGTCTCTTAAAATCTTATCTGAGTCTTCAAAAAGCTTAGGATTTTTTCCTGCAAGAAGCTGATGACCAAACTGAATCACCATAGATGCTGTTGAGTTTTTAAAGTATTCATGGGGACCATATACATTAAAGTAACGAAGTCCAACGATAGAAATGCCCACTCTTTTCATGTACTCTCTAGAAAGATGATCCATACTAAGCTTAGAAAATCCGTATACATTTTGAGGAGCTTCACGCCCTACTCTTTGAGGTGAAGGTGCGTCCCCGTAAGTAGCGCCTGAACTTGCATAAATCATATTTGCCCCATGTAACATTGCCATCTCAAGAAGGTCTTTATAGGCATTTACATTGGTCTTAATCATAAGGTCTTGCTCTAGTGCTGTCGTATCAGAAATAGCCGCCTCATGAAAGATATAATCAAACCTATAATTTTCTCTAAGGTTTTTCATATCATCCGCGTCATTAATATTTCCAGAAATTATCTCACCTGTAAAGCCTAAAAGGTTTTTAAAATGACCAAAGCTTTTTAGGTTTCCATTAGAAAGTGTTTCTCCAGATCTAAAGCAGTCAAAAACAATTACATTAGCCTCAGGATGATTTTTTTGAAAATAAAAAGCAAGGTTAGAGCCAATAAAACCAGCTCCTCCTGTAATTAAAATCGTTTTTCCACTTAAATCTTTATCAGTATATTTCACTAAAAATCCTTTATATAATCTCTATCTCTATTATTATATGCGATTTTAGCGAAAGTGAGTTGATATAGACGTAAAGCTATTGTTTTTTGTCAAAACCTACTTTGATAAGGATATACATAATGATCCCAAAAAAGTCTACAGCAATGTCTAATAAATCAAAGACCCTATTGGGTAAGAAGTATTGAACACATTCTATAAACAAACCATATATACATAGGCTTAAGATAATGTTTTTATAAGTAGGGGAAAAGGCAAAATCTAAAAACATCGCTAAGACAAAAAAAGCAATGAAATGATTGAATAAATCACTTAAGGAAGTGAAACTTGGCAGCGCATCATAGTTTGGTAAAAAAGCGATATAGGATATGATAAGAAGTAAAGAAAAAAAGCTAAAACGTGAAAAAAGTATCAACTTTTTTGTATGTACTTGAAAAAATTCTCTCACTTCTTTTTGTACTCTTTCTTGCGGCGTTGTTTTTCTGCTGCCTCATTTAAGGCATCTTCACCATCATTTAAAACCGTGTCCATCATCTTATCTTGATCATCAAATTGACCATTTTTTATAGCCCACATTACACCAAACATTGCTAGTGCGCCTAAAAAAAGGGAAATCCCTAACATCATTATTACGATACCATTATCCATTACTTACTCCATTTGTATTTTATTCGCAAAGAGTTTCCTACCACTAACAAAGAGCTAAAAGACATAGATGCCGCTGCAATTAGTGGGATAATATAACCCGCCATTGCAAGAGGTATAGTGATAAGATTATATACCAAAGAGATAGCAAGGTTTTGCTTCACTAAGAAAAAGGTTCGTCTAGAAATTAGGAAGGCCTCTTTTAAACTTTTTAAAGAGTCATTTAAAAGCACCACATCACTCACTTCAATAGCGATATCTGAACCTGAACCCATTGCTATACCAATATTTGCGTGAGCAAGAGCTAAGACATCATTAACACCATCACCTACCATCACACGTACCTTATCCTGATGTTTAGACACATACTCAGCTTTTTGTTCAGGGCTTAGTCCAGCGTGAAAGTTTGTAATGCCTACTTCTTTGGCTATAGACTCGGCTGCATCTTCATGATCACCCGTTAACATCACCACTTCTATCTTGTTTTCTTTACACATATCTAGAAGTTCTTCTACACCCTCTTTTGGCTTATCACGTAGTTCATAATACGAAATTAGTTTATTATCCACAGCAAAAAAGAAAAGTGAATAAGGCGAACTCACCTCAACCTTAATGCCAGCCTCTCTCATAAACTCTGCATTTCCACCAAGAACTTTTTGCCCCTCATAAACTGCTTCAATACCACGGGAAGGAACCTGCTTACTCGAGCTTAATTTTAAAGGAGTCAAGGTCTCATTTTCTTTTTTCAAGTATGAAGCTAAACCTTGGGCTATAGGATGTAAGGAAGACTCACATACACCTAAAAGCAAGGCCTGATTTACCTCATTTAGTACTTCAACTTTTACTACCGTTGGCTTACCCTCCGTTATCGTTCCTGTCTTATCTACTATAAGCATATCAGCCTTAGCCATGACTTCAAGCATAGCCGCTTCTTTAAATAAGATTCCTCTTTTACCACCAAGGCTTAGGCCTATAAGCGTGGCAACAGGTGTTGCTAAGGCCAAGGCACAAGGACAAGCGATAACAATGACAGAGATTGCCACCATAAAAGACCTATCAAAAGAGTGAGGCCAAGACCACCAGACTAAAAAGGTTAAGAAGGAAAGACCTAAAACAACAGATGAAAAAACTCCTGAAATCTTGTTAGCAAGCATCTCAATTGAAGGCTTTTTACTCATGGCATTTTCAAGCATTGAGACAAGTTTTGAAAGTGTTGAGTGTGAAAAGTCTTTTTGTACCTTATATCTAAACAGTGTATCCACACAAATAGTTCCACTCACTATTCTTTCACCAGGCTTTTTGAGTATTGGGTGGGATTCTCCGCTTAAACTTGCCTCATCAAAATACCCTTCCCCCTCAAGAACTTCCCCATCTAAGGCAGCCTTTTCACCCGGCTTTATCTCGATAGTATCACCTACACTTACCTCATGCACGGAGATACGCTCTACCACACCTTCTTTTATAATATTAACCTCATTAGGAATATGCTTAGAGATAAGGTCCATCGTATCTGCTGCTGACTTCTTACTAAGGACTTCTAAAAACTTCCCTACAAGAACAAAGGTAATAATCATTGCAACCGAATCAAAATAGGCTTCCCCGTCACCAAAGAGCGTGATATAAATAGAATATATATAGGTAAGTGAGGCACCTGTAGCGACCAAGATGTCCATATTGACAATCTTGTTTTTAAAACCAAAGTATGCACCCTTGAAAAATATCCATCCGCTATAAAACAAAACCGGTGTGGCAAGTATCCATTCCGCGACATTTAGGATGGTCTTCATTTCTTGGTCCATACCTGTAAAATAACCTGCATACTGAGCAATGGCTATCCACATGATATTCATCGCACCAAAAAATGCAACGACTATGCGTAGGTAAAAATCTTTACGCTCTTTATTGGCCTTTTCTTCTTGTATAGAAGGGTCATAAGGATAAGCGTTATAACCAATAGCACGAATCATATCTATAATGGCTGATAGTTTAATGATATGGTCAGCCCATACTAACTTAGCCTTAGAAGTCGCGTAATTAATATTAACTTCCACTACCCCTTCTAGCTTGTTTATAGCTTTTTCATTTAACCAGACACAGGCCGAACAATGAATGCCTTCAATCACTAAGGAGATCTCTTCAAAGCCATCTTCATTTTTCTTTACAAAAAGTTCATAAAAACTTGAAGTATCAAAAGAAGAACTGTCTTCAAAGGTATGAGAGGGTGCTGAGAGTTTTTGTTTTCCTAGTTTGTCATAAAAGTTATCCAGTCCAGAGTCAGATAAGAGATGGTAAACGCCTTGGCATCCTGTACAGCAGAAATAATGTTCCTCATCCGCAATCATTACAGATTCATCAAAGTCTAGATGGCAGTGGGTACATTCAACTTTGGACAAGTTCAAATTTTCCTAATTTTTTATTTTTAACAAGCTCGTCATGTTTAGCAATATTACCTTGCATACAGATATACACACCTGCTTCATTTTGAAGTCTTGCATATCCTAAGGCCATAGATAAGTTAGAGGTTGCTTCTAGGGGGTCTATTTCAAAGGGAACCATAGACCCCGTTAAAATCACCACCTTATCTTCTAAAACCTCATGCAAAAAAGAAGCCGTCATATCCATAGTATCTGTTCCATGAATAATAATAAAATGTGTCTTATCTGAGGCCGCAATAATTTTAACCATCATCTTTCTATCTTCCATATCCATATCAAGGGAGTCCTTATAAATAAGACCTGCCATCTCAATATCATAGGTAAAGTTTGAAAGAATTTTTTCAGGTGCCAAGTTATCAAAAGGAACTTCCATCTCTCCACTAAGAGGGTTATAGCGTTTGTTAAAGGTTCCACCTGTGTTTAAAATTAGCATAGTAGTTCTTTTAAATCATGTATGTTTTTTGTAGCCTCAGTTTCCTTAGGCGCAGATGTAAAAAGATAAGTCTCTTTTAAACCAGCAGCATGAGCCGCTTGTATATCTCTTTCACTATCGCCTACTAAAATAGAACCTTCTAAGTCAATATTTAAGTCTTTTGCCGCCTTCAGTAACATACCCGGTTTTGGCTTTCTGCATTCACATTCACCACTAATATCAGGGTGATGAGGGCAGTGATAAACTTGGTCTATCATAATCCCATGTTCATCAAAGCTGTCTATCATCCAAAAGGTAAGGTTTGCAAAATCCATCTCAGAGTAATATCCTCTTGCAATACCTGACTGATTGGTAACGACAATAATATAATAACCCTTGTCCTTATAATGTTTACACAAATCAAAGATACCATCCATAAACTCAAAGTCTTCTTTTTTATGAAGGTAGTTTTTTTCTATATTAATAACCCCATCTCTATCAAGAAAAAGAGCGGGCTTTTTTTGTATCAGTAAACTAGGATTATCGTGAGATAAAGAGGATGCAAGCATTTATGAAGAAACACCATCAGCAAAGATTTCTTGCTCAATAATATCACAAATCATATGCTCAATTAAAAGGTGAGATTCCTGGATACGAGGGGTGTCATTTGAAGGAACTATCAAAGTATAATCCGCAATATTTGCCATCTTCCCACCATCACGACCAACAAGCGCAACCGTAGTAATACCCTTAGACTTAGCAACTTCAAAGGCATTTATAACATTTTGAGAATTTCCAGAAGTTGAGATACCAATAAAAAGATCTCCCTCATTTCCCATCCCTTCAAGTTGTCGAGAGAAAACCTTATCATATCCATAATCATTTCCAATGGCGGTAAGGTTAGAAGTATCTGTAGTTAAGGCAAGAGAAGGAAGAGAAGGTCTATCAAAACCATATCTCCCCACAAGTTCTGCTGCAAAATGCTGAGCATCTGCAGCTGAGCCACCATTTCCGGCAAGAAGTGTCTTTTTCCCATTTTTATATAAGGCCACACATTCCTTAGCAACTTCGATGATGGTTTCCATGAGTTTAGTGTCATTTAAAATATTTTGTTTTGTATCTATAGAAGCTTGTATCTGTTGTTTGATGTACTTGAGCATATTTATATCTTTATATTGTATTTTCTCTACAAAATGAGGCCTTAGGCTTAGAGAATATTTTTTACTTATAAGTATTATATCATTGTATACTTACTTAAGACAAATTTAACTATTTTTAACAGTTGTAATTTTTATGTAATCATTCTGATTTAAACTTCTTTATATATAAAATTTGATAAAATTCATAACTTTAAATAATATTGAAAAACATTATCGAAAACTAAATATTTTAAAAAAATACTTTTCAACAGTCTACTTGGGGGTAATTGTTGAAAATAAAAGGGAAGATTTGCTAGTTTTAGGGTCAAAATATAACTTCACTGAACTCGAGCTTATTCGCTTAAACAAGCAATTAAACTCGCCTATATCAAATATCCCTGTATATATGCGTCCCGATAAAGATGTTATAGATGAAATTAAAACCTACTTAGCCTCAGGCGAGAGTAAGGTAATCGTTTTAAACTTACGCCAAGCACCTTCTAATGCACTTATCAAGTTTTTAACACATATAGAACTTCAGGGAATTAAGTATTACACCTTTGATCACTTTATGGAAAAAATCCTTCATAAATGTTTTGTTCCTGATAATGATTTAGATCACCTATCTTTTTTGGAAGAAGTATCTCACTTTAGTAAGTTTCAATACCTTCAAAAACGTATTTTTGATATCACAGCCATACTTACATTATTTATTTTCACCTGGCCTGTTTTACTTTTTGCTGCTTACCGCGTCAAAAAAGAATCTCCAGGTCCTGTATTTTTCAGACAATCACGTATAGGATTAAATGGAAAACCATTTATGTGTGCAAAATTCAGATCTATGCACGTAAATAGTCACTTCGATCCTTACACTCAAAAGAATGACACCAGAATCTTTCCTTTTGGAAACTTCATGCGAAAAACACGCATAGATGAACTTCCCCAAATGTGGAATGTTCTAGTAGGTGAAATGCACTTTATCGGTCCACGCGCCGAATGGGATATCTTAGTTCAAGGTTATGAAAAAGCTATTCCATACTACAGTGAAAGACATATTGTTTGCCCAGGTATTACAGGATGGGCTCAAGTGCATTATCCATACGGACAAAATGAAGAAGATACAAGACAAAAACTTATGTATGATCTTTACTACATTAAACATTGGAACCTTATTGTCGAGTTTCAAACCGTTTGGAAGACTATCGAAGTGGTACTGGGTAGAAAAGGTTTATGATATTGTTCAATGCCTTTAGCGCGTTCTTGTAACAGATGCTCTTTAATAGTTATGAGTTCATATTTTTATTCTTACCACTATCCTTTTTCATCTATTTCTTTTTATTAGAGAAGCGATTAATAACAGGGGCTAAAGGCTTTTTAGTTTTTGCATCTTTATTCTTTTACTCTTGGTGGAGTATAGCTTATTTACCTCTCATACTGAGTTCTATGTTATTTAACTATATTGTTGGTAACTCTCTAAATGAAAACTTTAAAAAAGTACGAATACATAAAAAGAGTTTATTAACATTTGGAGTTATTTCTAACTTAGCTTTATTGGGTTATTTTAAATACACAAATTTCTTTTTGGAGAACTTCAACTTGGCTTTTGATGGTTCTGTGCCTTTATTACATCTAGCCTTACCCCTAGCTATTTCTTTCTTTACCTTTCAACAGATTGCTTACCTTGTTGATTCTTACAGAGCAGAAACAGCAGAATATGACTTTTTAAACTATGCTCTGTTTGTAACTTTCTTTCCTCAACTTATTGCAGGTCCTATTGTTCATCATGCTGAGATGATGCCTCAATTTGCTTCTAAATGGAATATGGTTAAGAACTATAAGAATATTGCTACTGGATTATTTATCTTCTCTATTGGTTTGTTTAAGAAGGTTGTTATTGCTGACCATCTAGCTTTATGGGCTAACTTTGGATTTGCACATACACAAACCTTAACTATGCTAGAGTCCTGGATTACATCATTATCTTATACTTTTCAGTTGTACTTTGACTTTAGTGGGTATACAGATATGGCTATAGGCGCTGCTTTACTTTTTAATATTAAACTACCTATCAACTTTAACTCTCCGTATAAGGCTTTAGATATTCAAGACTTTTGGAGACGATGGCATATTACGCTTTCTAGATTCCTAAGAGACTATATCTATATTCCTCTTGGAGGCAATAGAAAAGGTCCTTTTAGAATCTACACAAACCTTTTAGCTACTTTTATTCTTGGAGGTATTTGGCATGGTGCGGGTTGGACATTCGTCTTCTGGGGATTTCTTCATGGTATGGCATTAGTTACTCATAGGGTCTGGAAGTCTCTTGGTTTTACTATGCCTAAGTCTCTTGCTTGGTTTATCACTTTTAATTTTATCAATATTGCTTGGGTATTTTTTCGGGCTAAGGCATGGGAAGATGCAATTGATATACTAAAAAGTATGTTCTTCTCTAATGATTATGGAAAACTATCTAATATATTGTACTTTGCTGCAATGGATGATAAGAAATTTGTTTTGCTCTTTATTATAGTTAGTTTCGCATTGGCTTTATTTTCATTCATGTTTAAAAACTCAAATATCCTAATTCAGAAAACATTAACTTATAGTTATATGCTTTATTCTGCTTTATTATTTTTCATATCTATTTTATTTTTGAATAAAATATCTACTTTTCTATATTTTAATTTTTAGGAGTAATTATGCATAAAAAGCTTGTTACGATATTTTTCATATTTTTAGCACTTTTTTCTAGCTCCATTATTATCATTATTCTCATAATAGACCCTTTACAACAATATAGACAAACACAACAATTTCGTCCTATGTATAAAAATGCCAATTRYSKNTSTTSNTGGTRNCKTRRRSRAYNACNANTATGMSWSAWKMRKNNTTTAGSSTYAWMSMATACAGAAAATTTTATTTTATCTGATCTTAGCCAATTACCTGGATTTGACAAACCTATCAAATTGACACTCAAAGGTGCTTATGCACACAACATTAAAATTATTTCTGATTTAGCTTTTAAGCATCAAAAGATTAATGCTGTTTTGTTAGGTTTAGATATTTATGCCTTATCAGGAGATAAAGAAAAAACTACCAATGGAAAAGAAGCTATTCCTTTTTATTTATATGACGACAATCCTTTTAATGATTATAAATATATCTTCAATATTGACACACTTATAGAGTGTCTTAGACCTTATTTAATTGAGCGAAACTCTTTAATTCTCAATTATGACACAATGTTTGTTGCCGATATAACGACTGACTACTATTCAAGCAGTTTAGCGCTCAATAGTTATATCTCGAAACATAACAACCCCCCGCCAAAAGAAGTAAACAATGAAAAAAAGCTTGAATATTTTAAAACAAGTTTTTTATATAATATTTTACCTATGATTAAAGAGCACCCTGAAACAGAATTTAAAATCTTCTATCCCCCTTACTCTATTTTGTCTTACAAACTTAAGGGAGAAGAAGGATGGCTTAAAGACTATTTCAAAATAAAAATCTATATTTTCAACATCCTTAAAAACTATGAGAATGTAGAACTATATGATTTTCAAAGTCATCAAACACTCACTCATAATCTTAATAATTATTATGACAAAGGCCACTATCATTATAAAATAAACAAATGGATACTTAAACAGATTAAAGACAATAATTTTCTTGTGACAGAAAATAATATCAATATATTTAATAAGAGCTTGATAGGACAGACAAATAGTTTTGTTATTCCAAATATTTAAATGTATATTCATCTCATATTATATAGAAATTTACACTAATTGTAATATAAGCTTTACTTAATTATATAAAATTTATTTAAACACAAAACAATACCGATACGTAAATAGCCTAGTGTTACAATCTATTTACTTGTTTATGTTAAATTTAACTTACTCAAAGGAGCAAAAGATGAAACAAATAACTTCATTTATCATTGTAACTTCATTAATAGCCACAATATCAGGTTGTGGTGGCGGAGGTGGAGATAGCACCAGCAGTATTAGCACTGCTACACATACCTCTAGTGTTACTTCAAGCGATGTTGAAACTGGACAATTAATTGATGTTCCGGCATCAGATTTAGAATCATTTAAATTGACTGCTCCTGCTAACGACGCCATTGTTTTTCAACAACGTAAGCTTGTAGTGTCTATAGGTAATAACAGTACCACTGAACGTGTTGACTATTGGGCAGACAACAAAACCATCTTTTTAGGTTCATCAGATCAGGCACCTTTTAGCCATGACTTTGACACTACACTGCTCGCCAACGGACAACATAAAATACAAGCTTATGCTTACGATATGCTGGGGACTCAACTTGCTTCTCAAGAAGTAACCGTAATTTCGTTTGCAGATAGTTTTAAAAATGCGCAAGAGTTTCATGTCAGTCCTATAGGGACACCATCTGGTAATGGATCTATAAATTTACCATGGGATGCAGAAACAATGTTCAATTCTTCTGCAATCTCCCCCGGAGACATTGTTTGGATGCATGGAGGAAATTATGATAACTCCACTGAAACAAATGTTTATTTAACAAGACTACATGGGACAAAAGAAAAACCTATTCTTATCAGGGCCTACGGAGATGGACCTGTTGATATTCATATAAAAGATGGGATTGATGGGTATGGAGTACATACATCTTCATGGAATTGGTTTTGGGGGTTTGAGCCACATATTTCTAGACCAGAAAGATCTGTTCCTGATACCGGATACAGACGACTAGCTGCTTTTTACCTAACAAACCAGGGTCATAGAATCATCAACTGTGTAGCTTATGATAATGGACATCCTGGAATTGGAAACTGGTCAGCCGTAGGTGATACAGGTGAAGTTTATGGAACGCTTATTTGGGGAACTGGAATATATGATTTCAGTCCTACCATCAGAGGTTCTGCAATTTATGCACAAAATGAAGTTGGAACACGTTACTTCCGAGATAATATCACCTTTCGAAATTTCACAAATGGAATAAAACCTTATGCTGAAAATGGATATGTTAATGGATTCCATCTTGAAGGAAATATAGCCTTTAAGAATTACCTTGCACCTATTTCACTGGAATCAGGTACCAATCCTATGCAAAATACGAAACTTATCAATAACTACACTTTTGATGACTCAGATGATACACGCAAGGCTGTAACAGTAGGAAAAGCTTCTGAGGGAACATATAATAATGGCTTAGAACTTATCGGTAACTATTTTGTTGCCGGTGTAACTAGTCAGACAGGGGCTCTTGACATCTCAATGTTTAATAATATGACTGTTAGTAACAATACAATCATTACTAAGCATACATTAAATAATTCAGAGAAACCAAGACTATTCACATTTCGTCCAACTCCAACACAGAGTAATGTCAGTTGGAACAATAACAATTACTTTGGTGGTAGAGACACTAGTCTTGGTAATGATAATATTATCAACAACTATGTTAATTGGAATACACGTGATTATCTTACATCTGTTGATCAGTGGAAATCTCTTAGAACTCCTTTTGACATAGACAGTACATGGACAAGGTCTTATCCGCAAGAAAACTCTATTTTTGTACGTCCAAATCTTTATGAAAGAGGAAGAGGTCATATTGTAATTTATAATTGGGAAATTAAGTCAAATGTTAATGTTAACATTTCAGATCTGGGCCTTAATGAAGGTGAAGCATTTGAGATAAGAGATGCCCAAAATTTTTATGGAGCACCTGTTTTAACAGCTAACTATTCAGAATCAAAAAGTATTGTGCAGTTACCTATGAACTTAACACAAATTTCACCAACAATTGGAGATGTTCATCATATGGATAAATCATTATCTCATACAAGTAACAGATTTGCTACTTTTGTTGTCTTAAAAAAATAATATATGTTTCATAAGATACTTATCTTATGAAACATAATACAATTTAATAATACTTTTTAAATCCATAAAATGCCCATTGGCACAATGCAATACAACTTTTGATTAAACTCAGCTGTTCAACATTTCTATATACTATCCATTGATATTTTGCTGCAAGAAGTTTATTTCTAGAAACAGAGTTCTCTCGCATTCTGTATATTGCCATCGGTTCATGCATGCCATAAGCATAAGGAACTTTTTTTAGTATTTGTAGCCACAAAGCAAAATCTTGTCTCTTTAAAATATCTGGCATCAAGACCTTCCCTATCCCATCCGTATCATACATTGCAGTAAGACATGATATAGGACAGGTTTTTAACAAATCATCATATGACACCTTTTCAGGTACATAAAATGTTCCATTATCTTTTTGTAATGTTTCATCTTTTCTATCATAGGATGAAAATACAAACTTGACATTGTTTTGTTCAAGATAAGAAATAGATGCTTCTAAAAAAGAGTCATACCATATATCGTCACTGTCTAAAAAGCATATATATCGTCCTTGAGCGATATTAAGACCTTTATTCCGTGTTTTGGCTGGTCCCATATTTGTTTCATTTTTAAGTAACTTTATGCGTTTGTCTTGTAAGCAATACTGTTCTATAATCACAACTGCATTATCATCTGATTGATCATCAATGATAATCATCTCCCAATCTTTATGAGTTTGCGCCAACACAGATTCAATGGTCATTCTTATAAATTTTTCACTGTTATGGTTTGCTGTAATAATTGATATTTTGGGTTTTTGCATTTTAGAC
The DNA here is from genome assembly GCA_002733885.1 of Arcobacter sp. Lineage (GTDB taxonomy): Bacteria > Campylobacterota > Campylobacteria > Campylobacterales > Sulfurimonadaceae. The sequence goes on from NVXJ01000001.1 coordinate 113,077, forward strand.
TCCAATATTTTTCGTGTCTTTTAAATATATTTTTGCTTTTTCTTTTGACATTACCATACATGGTTTACCCGATGCAGTGGGTTCAATATATGTCTCTATTTTGAAAAGTACTTTTAACTTGTTATCAATCTGCTCATGAATCTTTTGCCTTACATTATCTAATGTCAGCTTATTAAAACCGCTGTCTTTAATATAACGAACTATTATGCCATCTTCTAGTTCAATCACCTGAAACTGTTTGATTTCAGAAAAATATTCAAATATTCCAGTAAAAGAATGGACTGTTACATATTTTCCTGATGGTAAATAAATCACATCAGTTTCTCTTCCAATAACTTTTTCTAAAAGAGGAAAAGGACGTCCACAAGAGCATTTTGTCTTCGGATCAGCTTTAACTGCTAAGTCACCTAGCTTATAACGGATTAAAGGCATAGCATAAGCATCTAAACGAGTAACAACCACATGACCAATTTCACCTACTTTTACTTCCTTATTATCATCATCTAGTATCTCTATATATACATGAGGACTCATTATATGATACTTTCCAGCTTCACATTCTCCAGCCATCATTAGACCTTCTGAACAGCCATACGTATCAAAAACCTTTGTACTAAACTGTGCTTCAATTACTTTTTTATAATGACTAAACATTTTATCCCCCAAACTCATAACGGAATGAAACTTAACACCTTCTACCCCATATTTTTGAGCTACAAGAGCCATTGAGTATATAGAAGAGGCATAACCAATCAAATGATCACGTGGTGACTTTTTCAGTTCTTCTAGAAGGTTTAATATATCTTTATCACTTAATGAAAAGGCATTCACATACTTAAAGCGTAATACAATATCTTTTAATCTTTTTACCACTCCGCGTTGAGGATTAATACCTGCTTGCAAAACTGTATTTCCAAATCTGTATCCTGCCCATGACCACCATAAAGCTTGTATAGCAGCAATAGCTGAAACTTCTTTTTTACTCATATAGACTGTACTTTGTACTCCTGATGACCCACTGCTTGAACGTTTGACTAGATTACTACTTTCTACTGCCAGTAAGTTTTCTTTTTTTAAGATCTCTTTTGTCAAAATAGGAAAATTAGCAAGGAATTTTTTTACATCACTAGCATGACTTATGTTTAAATTATTATAATAAGACACTTCTTTTAGTGCATAGTTTAAGATTTTTTCGAGTCCATCATTTTCTAGTTTCTTTAAGTCTTTGGCTTCTTTTTTTTCTAAGATTTTCCATTGTTTAAACGTTTTCCACAAGGTTGTTTTCAAAACAATATCAGACAAAGGTAAAATAACCTGTTCAGTAAATATATTATAAATCATTTTTATCATTTCTTAGTGTCAAAAGTTTTTTCCATTCATTTTGAACAGACTTCCAATCAAAGTTTTCTGCTTTTAATAAGGCATTTTCAGACAAAGACTTAACCAATAATGGCGTCTTCATCAGTTCAGACATTTTTTCATACATCTGGTTCTCATCAGAGATATTCACAAGTAAACCATCTTTTTCATCTTCTATTAAAAAAGGGATTCCTCCCACATTTGTTGAGACAATTGGAAAACCTAAGGCCATAGCTTCCATCACACTCACGGGTTGGTTGTCAAAATTTGTAGGATTAATAAAAATATCATAATCTGAAGAACGTTTAATCCACTCTTCTTTACTTAACTTCCCTGTAAGTTCAATTGATTCGTGCAGACCAAGTTTTTTAGCTAGCTCTTGACACTCTTGCAGGGTTCCATCCTTGTCGGGCCCAATCATGCACATTTTTGCAGATAAGAATTCTTCTTTAAACATAGAAAAGGCTTTGATTGCCATTTGTGGGTTATATATTTTACTAAAAGCTCTTACATATAAAATATTAGGAGAGATATTTTCTCTTCTTTTCTGAGGATATTTACTTAAATCAATATTATTGGTAATAAACTGAACCTTATAATGATGCTCTTCAAAGGCTTTCAAAAGATACTGAGAAGGGGCCACATTCATCACCGAATTATTAAAAATAAGTTTTGACAAAAAAGGACTTCGTTCTAAGCGACTCGGTAAACTACCACCCCTTAAACACGTAAAATAAGAAACCTTTAAAAGACGCGCCAATTGCGAGACCAAAAGCGCGTAATAAAAGTTCTTACTGCTATAAGTGTCAATCAAAATCATATCTGTTTCACGTCTAAATTTCACAACACTGCTTAGCATATCAAATAAACGTAAAATTTGATTTTTTTTATTGGATACCATCTTCACATCATAAAACTCACTTAACAAACGACCTAAAGTTTCAACAGATGTTGGCGTTGAACCATGGATGGATAGCGCGTCGCCTATGTAAAGTATCTTCGCTTTTTTACTCACAACATTACCTTCTCATATATTTTTAATAATTTATCTAAAACAGCATTTTTTGAATAGTTATCTTGAACATGTTGATAAAATAATTTTGAATACTTACCTTGGTCTTTACCTGAAGATAAAAGTTGTCGAAGTTTATCTGCCAGGTCCTTAGAGTCTTTAACCTCAGCAATCAGTCCATAAGTACCTTCTTCTAAAACTTTTGGGCATTCACCTACGCGAGTAGACACAACACTCAAAGAAGCTAAACCATATTCCAATAAGGCCATAGGAAGACCTTCTGTTTCTGATGTAATAACTCCAATGCTACATTCATTTAATATGTCAGCCGCGTCACTTCTAACTCCTAAAATATGTATATTATTTTCTAAATGATATTGTGTAATTAAAGTATTGACTTTTTCTAAATAAACCTTATCCTTCGTACTTCCCACTAAAAGAACATGCCACTGTGTAAAACCTTCTTTATAAAGTATATCAAAGGCTTTAATTAAGTTTAGATGATCTTTAACAGGTCGTAAGTTTGCCAAACTTACTATACGGGTATCTTTTGTTCCAGGTAGCTCAAGACTTTCATCTTTTAAATAGAGCTCAGCATAATTAGGCAAATACTCAATACAGCCTTTTCTTACATAAAGATTTTTTTCAACCCATTCATTAATGAGTTTATTGACTGTAATTACATAAGAAAATCGTCGTGATAATAATTTTAAAACTTGTGTCCTTATCTTGAATTTTAGACTTGCTTTAATTTTAGCACTTTGTCCATGATGATCATGCCAAATTACTTTTACAGGGGTAAAGAATTGTATAATAAGGGCTGTTAAGTATGAGCCTGTATGGGCATGAATAATCTCAATGTCATTTTCTTTTACATACCTTATTGCGCGTGAGTAAGCTTGTCTGTCAAACATACTTTTCTTTTGCATCATAAACGTATCTAGACCTGGTTTAATAAACTCTTCCAAAGGTCCACCACCTCTTGTTACACAAATATGGCTCTTATACTGTGTATCTAATGTGAAAAGAGCATTTGCGTAATTCACGCAAACTCGTTCTGCCCCACCAACATCCAAACTATCAATCATCTGCATAACAGTTATTTTTTTGTCTAACATTCTTTTAAGACCTCTTCAATAGCATCTTCAAAGGTTTCTAGAACATATTCTTGTGACCATTTTACACCAGCTAAAGAAGCCTCTTCATACTCTTGAGTATCCTTGATATAATAAGAAATCTTTTGAGAAATATCTTTAGCATCTACTTCTGCTATTTTTCCTCGTGAACCATACCCTATCATATAGTTTACACATGATACGTTTGTTGAGATAGGTACACATCCCCAAAACATAGCTTCAGCCACTACTTTAGGCCAGCCTTCTGACTTTGACATTAAAATTAAAAAATGTGATTTTTGATAATAACTTTTTACATAATCTGCATTTTGATTACCATGTAAGGTCACATAATTTCCTAAAGCATTGTTTTTTATATACCTTTCAATTTCAGTCCTCATCTTACCATCACCCATTACATCTAAATGGATATCAACCTTGTTTTCAACTAATTCTTTAACGACTTCTAATGCTAATACAGTACGCTTACCTGGATTAAATGAACCTACAAAAAGAAGTTTAATAGTTCCAATAAGTTTTCTTGGTTGGATTGGTATAATTTCCTCTTTTTTATATGTTGCAGTAAAGAATGGAAGAACATTCTTTGTTTGATGTGGCCATTCACCATAAACTAATATCTTCATCTTTTTAGAGCAACTTGTGTTAGCTAAAATCTTTTTTTGGAGTTTATAAGACCATGCTTGACCTTGGGCATTTGGATTCCAATTTCCTGCATATTTTGCTGTTTTACATTTACTTGGAAAAAATATTTGTGCAATAGAACCGAGTAAGCCCATATTTCCGGGACATCTAAGGTGAATATGCTCTGCCCAAAACATTGCCTTAAGAATTACAAAAAACATAAATGGAAGTTTAAGTAATGTTAATAGTTTTTCTTTTCTTGAGACTAAACTAAACAAAGGTACTTCATCAAAAATGATATTATTATGAGCATACGCTAAATCAATTTTTGAGACTTCTAAGTTTCTATCAATAGGGCCGACAATTTTAACCTCATCAACATGTTTTAACCACAGGTTCATCTCTTTTATATAAGGCCCATAACCATAAAGTTTATCATCTAAACTTTTATGTAGAACATGGGTAATAATTAAAAATTTCATATTTTCATTCTTTCATCGTATATTAAATATTTTTTGTTAAAGATCTTTGGACCAGCAAAAATAAATGCCATAAATATTCCACCTATGACGCTCATTCCTGCATTTCCCATTATTGAAAACATATATGCAATAGTAAAATACAGTAACATTTCCTGCTTCTTCAAATATAACTTAAAGTTTACATAAGCTGCACGAAGTAAGACATACATAAAAATCGAAAAAGCAATAATGCCATACTCTACCGCTAATTTAAGGTAAAGCGTATGTATCACGTATGCTTTTTCACTACCATGAACATACCCAAAATCTTTTACATAATTTTTTCCTTCATCATGTAAAAATCCCCTAGAGTTGGGACCATAGCCAAGTAAAACGTCAAGTAAAGGTGCCGTATCTAAATAGTGAAGTCCTACTTGCCATTGAACAAAGCGTGAAGTGGTTACCTGATTTAATGAACGATGGCTTGTATCTAGTTTTTTAACATAAAATTTTTCTATAGTATTAAAATATTTATCGTCTAAAATGGTAAAGGAAAGCGTTAACATCGCTAGCATAACTAAAAAATATTTCAAAAAATCTGCTCTATTATTTATTCCATAGAAAATTAATGCAAATAACATAGATATCATATTTGTGCGTGAAGTAGATAAAAAAAGCAATATAAACACAACAATAGTCAACCCGAGTAATATTTTAGAATCACGTTTAAACATAATAAGTTTACCTTGGTCAAGTAGTAAAAATATCAATGAAATTACTAATAAAGATGCTGGTCCACTAGGGTCACCCCCTATTACCCAACCTACTTCAGTGGGAGTTGCAAATCTATTTGCAATATTTGGAAACATAACTATATAAATCGCAATACTTGAATATATAAAATTTCGCATTGCAAAAGCTCTATATTCAGGAAAGTATAATAACATTGATATTAGAACTAAGGTCGTACCTAACTCAATTGTCTTAATAAAATACCCTACTTTAACACCTTCAATTATACCTACAGCCACAAAAATAATAAAAAAGAGTAATATAAAAAAAATATTTTTATTACTTATTGCCCGATTCAGTTCTTTTTTCATTGTAAAGAATGCCAATATTATCACTACAATAGTTATCATGGTATAACCACTTTCAAAGAATATAAAAGGGCGTATAAAAACGACAAGTGGTGAAAACCCTATGATCCATGCAATCATAAAAGTGCCACCTATATTACGATTATAAAAGCTATAAACAACCCCACCTAAAAGAGAAAGACCAAGAAATATTCCAGCATACCTAAAATGAACGCTTAACATAAGTAACTCTGTAATCAGAAGAACAGCTAAAAATGATTTTGTATAATTACTCATCAATGTACTTTAACATACGTTTATTATAAGTTTTTTCACTGAATAATTTTGTTCGCTCATAAAAGTATTCTTGATATTTCAACATTTTTTCTTCACTAGCAGTTATTAATTCATCAAACTTATCAAAAAACTCATCATCATTAAAACGAAGTTCTTCTTTGTCTACAATCTCTTTTTGTCCACCTGAATTATGAACAAATGGGATTGTTCCACTCATAATTGCTTCAACTGTTGTAATACCAAAATGTTCATTAACAGCAGGAAAAACATATATCTTTGCATCTTTTAAAGCCTTTTGCAAAACATCAAACTTTTCATTAATAACAAATTTCACATTATTTAATTTATATTTTTCAACTAAGTCTTTTAGTGATTGATAATACGGTTCTTGATTAGATTCAACAGTTCCTAAAATACTAAATACTTCATCAGGATATTTTTTTGCTAATTCTATTAGCATTTCAGGTCGTTTATACGGAACAATTCTAGATAAAAAGACAATACCACTTTTATTACTAAAGCCTTTATCTGTATTTATCTCAAATGCATTAGAGGGATACACAACTTCTAATCTTTTATCATGTGCTTCATAAAATAAATCTGACGTAAACTTTGCGTTAATAACTGTATTTTTAGTATTTCCACTAAATTCATAAATAGGATAAAAAGGTTTAATAAATAATTTATATATTGCCTTAAAAAGCAAAAACCTATACTTTTTTGCACCTTTTTGAGGGTTTAACTGTGGTAAAAAAGGTGGACCCGATAGATAAAAAGCATAAGGGGTGTCATCATCTTGCAAGTAGTTATGTCTAAAAGTATATATAAAATCATATTTTTGTTTTAGCTTTGAAAATTTAACCATATTAAATGGCCATATTAGATATCTGATTGATGCTTTTTGTTTGGCTATAAAAGCCGTTGAAAAAGGAAAATAATATTTTTCAAAATTTACATTTAAGTTATTTTCTTTAATAATATTTGGGTTCGGCTCATCTACCCATATAATTGTTGGTCTAATACCCCTTGCATTTAAACCTTTTATTAAAGAAATTACACAGGTTTGGACACCCCCATATTGTGTTAAAGTAAAAATTATACCAATTTTCATTTTCTTTCACCCACCAATTCATTTAATATCATCTTAAAATTATCAATTGGTGCTAAGGTAGCAAAACTCTTCATTAATCTATCATGCGCAATGTCTGCTCTGCTAGCAGATGCTTCTTTATCTTCTAATACTTCGATAATTTTTTTAGCTAACAATTTAGGATCTCTTTTAGATACATCAAAAAATAGACCAGATACACCATCTTCAATCATCTCCAAAACACCTCCTGCGTTTGAAGCCACTACCGGAACCTTTAAAAATTGAGATTCCAACACAGTTCGAGGGAAAGGTTCTCTATCTGAAACCATACAACTTACATCAAACTGCGGTAATAATTCATACACATCGTTTCTATTGCCTAAAAAGAAAATCTTTTTTGATATTTGCTTTGCAACATTTATCATTTTTTGTTTATACGGCTGTTCTTTTTTTGAGGATTCTCCGATGACATAAAATTCTACATTAGGTACTTTAGCTTGTACGTAAGGAAAGGCTTCAACAAATAAGTCTTGTTGTTTGTAGGGAGTAACTCTGCCAATAATTGCAACCTTAGGAGCATCTCCCTCTAAAGTTTTAACATCCTTCTTTACCTTAGAAATTGCACTTGTATCTAAATAGTCATGCATAGTATATACACGTTTATGTGCTGGTTTTAAATAATCTGCCACATCTTGTGAAACACCAAACATTGCTTGAGCATTATTAATATAATGTTTGTGAATAGGTAGATTCAAATCAATATATTCGCGAACAAAAATAGCCATTGGAATACCTGTCATACGAGCCACTGTTGTCATTTTATTTGCAGCAAAAAAAGTATTACACAAAAGAAGATCTTGAGGATTGTTTTTTAAATATCTTTTTAATAAAATTGAGTGGAAGCTATGTAAACCTGGAAATTTCCTGCGTTTATTTGATAAGGCTTGAACATGAACTTTCAGACCTTGTTCTCTGTAAAATTTTGACAATATATCCTCTCGTGCTACAAACATCGTAAAATCAAAAACATCCTGCAATGGAAGTACCATATCAAGCATTGCGCGCTCAGCCCCACTAATAACATGTGGGGCATAATGACATATCATAATTTTTGGTTTATTCATTATATTCTCCTATAAAATGTACAGATTTATCTTTAATCTCATAACCTTGAAATGTTAATTCTTTTCGTATAAACTTTTTTTGACCTGTTAGTATATTTTCATTATTAATCAACAGTTCTTTCAATTTATTTTCAAACTCTAAGGGATTAAAAGTTCCTATTGCCGCATTTGTTTCAATAACACTTTTATAAAAAGGTGCATTCCACATATCAGACACTTTCTTATATATAGTTTCAATATTTTTATAATTGAAACAAATATTTAAAAAAGGAACTTGCATCAGAGATGCTTCCACAACCACTGTAGAAGGTAAGCCAATGCAAACTGTCGAACGAGTCAATAAGTAAATGAAGTTTTCAATATCTGACTTTTTAGGATAATTGAAAGCTTCTTTTTCATTCCATTCCCATTCAGAGTTAACTATTTTAACCTTAGAGCTTATATACGAAGGCCAATACTTAGTTTTATCCATTGGATTAATTTTTACTACTATTGTATACTTTTCTAGGCCAATTATTTCTAGTTTTTCTTCCAATAATTTGAGGTATAAATGTTCATTTTTTACTACAAAAGGGGCGGCAGCAATATAAAGTATAAGTTTTTCATCATCATTAAGGTTTAACTTTTTTTCTATTTTAGTGGGGGCATTAGCTTTTGGTGAAAATTCACAAAAATGAGAACAACCTATAATCAAAATTTTTTCTTCATTTATATGAGGATTGATTTTCAAAAGTTCATCTTTCATATCATTATTCCAAACACCAATTCTATTATAAAAAGGACTAATCCTACCTAAAGTGTATAGATCTTTATTTGTATGGAATGCTAAAAGCATTGGTATTTTATTTTTATGTGCTGTAGCTAAAAGTGTATAATTATAATTTGGAACATTCACTATTATTTTTGTAATCTTATTATCTTGCAAAAGTTTTGCCCAAGACTCATTATAAAGAGAAAATAAAATTTTTAACTCTAGATTAGTCAATAGATAACGTAACCATCTATTTTTAACACTTATTTCAAATATTTTTTTAAGTACCTTATAAATATATTCATTTCGTTTATTTTTAAAAACCTTTTGCTTTGGCATATATTTCCATGTCGTTGAAAGTATATTTTGATTATCTAATACATCTTTTAATAAAGTAATATAAAAGGCAACACTTTTTCGATAATAAGGTAAAATTTTTACTCGTGAATCTAATGTTTCAATAATTTCATCACTTTGCACACGTAAACTAATATACACTTCTTTATTATCATCAAGTAAAGTAGAAATAACACCCGAATGAGAAAACTGTCGTATTTCAGATCCAAAATTAAAAATAAAAAGAAACCTTTCTTTTTTTATCATTGTTTGCTTCTTTTTAGTACTTTATTTAATACAGGTCTAGCTTCTTCCATAAAATAATTAAAAGATTTAACTCTAAATAATATATTAAACATTACATAGAAAAAGGTAAATTCAAATCCTTTTATAAGTAGCATTATAAAATTTCCATATTCTAACGAAGTATTTAGATATACAACAGGAACAACCGACAATACTGTTATAAAAATTTGGACCATAAGGCTTCGTACAAAAGTTAATGCGGGTATATGTATTTCTTTAGAAACAAAAGATATATTAAGTAAAATAGCTAGAAAAGCTGTAAAAACATTTGTATATAAAAAAGCTATAATTCCATAATAAAATAAAACAACTAGCGGTAAAATATTTAAACTTCGTTTATAGATTTCTAATCTTAAAAACTTTTTTGACTTGCCTCGGCTACTTAGAACGTTCATTAAAACAGCACTCAGGGGGCCAACATAACCCGATAAGGCAAGAATTTGGAAATAACCTGCTGACATCAGCCATTTACTTCCAAACAATAAGACAATAAGTTCTTGCGAGACAAGGTATAAACCACCAAGAAGTAAAAATACGATAAAACTAATTATTCCAAAAATCTTTAATACGATATTTTGTAATCGAGGTAAATCTTTTTGAACCTTACTTAACAAAGGTAAAAGCACAGAAAGAAGACTTCCTGATGAATATTGTGAGACTAAACCATTAAGAGATTTTGCTCTTTGAAAAAAGCCTAAGGTTGCTGCAGGGAAAATTTTACCCATTATTATAAAGTCCATACGGGTAAACACTGCATTAAGTAAACCAACTAAAAACATTCTAAAGCCAAATCCCCACAATTGTTGTAATGCTTTAAAAGAAAATTTCAATATAGGTTTCCATGTACTCAGTCGCCAAATTAAAAATGTATATATAACTTTTGACAATAAAATTTGAACCACTAAAGACCAGATACCAGCACCATACCATGCTAATAACACTCCAATTATTCCACTACTCACAGACGAGGTAAAACTCACCTTTGTGATAGCCCTAAAGTTTAACTCTTTTCGAAATTTATTTACCTGTATCGTTGAAAAAGAGTTAATTATAAAAGTAAATGCAATGGCTTGCGTTAAAATAACCAAGCCCTCTTGATTATAAAAATCAGCAAGTAAGGGAGCTGAAAAAAATGTTATTACAGTTAATAATGTTCCAATTGAAATATTAAAATAAAAAACAGACGAGTAATGCACTTCATGTATATGCCTACGCTGAATAATAGCTGCCCCGAGTCCAATATCTGTAAACACTTGAGAAATCCCAACTATCACCATAATCATAGCAATTAGTCCAAAATCTTCCGGGGCTAAGAGTCTTGCTAAAAAAATAGATATTATGAAACCAGCCCCATTACTTGCAATTTTACCGGCAAAGTCCCAAATAAAAGCTGTATATCCTTGTTTTTTTAAACTACTCATGAGACAAATAACCTTTTAAACTTCAAATAAAACACTTTAGTGTAAGGTAATGAGAAGAATCCTATTTTTAACAGTTCAGATCTATTAATATGGCGATATGTTTCTTCTTTTTTTGCAAATAACACATACAGAGTAAAATACAAACCTAAGCCAAAATATTTCATAGATATTAAAAACCTTTTCTCATCACTTAGGTGTCGTGATAAATGTATACATAAATACTGTTTAGCAATCTTAATATAAAAACTCATTTTTTTAAATTCTTTGTCTTCTAAGAAAAGATCTAAAATTTTCAACCGTTGTAGACTAGATTCTGAGGCTGTCCATCTATGCATTCCTCCAACATCTCTTCGATACGCAGCTAAGGTTTCATCTATATAAGCAATTTTCCCGTAAAAGCCTGCGGCTAAGAACATAACATAATCAGTATAAGGAGCCTTGTGCATAATTTTCATCATACTGGGTGTTTCAATAGATCTATCCATCAAGAATGCGCAGGTATGTATAGGGTTGACTTGCAAAAGTTTTCTATAATCAATAGGTCCGTTTTCTCTTTCACTGTGACCAATTTCATTATTGTCTTTATCTACCCATTTAACATGCGTAAATACTGCCCTATAGTTTTCATCACTTTGGATTAAGTCAATTTGTTTTTGAAGTCTATTTGTTCCTATCCAATAATCATCACCCTCACAAAAAGCAAGATATTTCCCCTGACAACGTTCCATAACTTCTTTACTGTTTTGCGCGGCACCAATATTTTTATCTCGTAAAATAGCGATAATAATATCTGGATACTTCATGGCATATTTTTCGACAATAGCACGTGTATTATCAGTTGAACCATCTTCACCAATTATTAATTCAAAAGAAAAGCTACACTCCTGCGCTACAATACTTTCAATAGCTTGTCCAATATAAGCTTCTTGATTATATGTTGTCATATAAACACTTACTAAGGGTATAGTTTTTTTAATATTTGTATGGGCTATCATTACTGCACCCCTTTGAAATATTTATAAATACTTTTAACAAATGGGAAAGAGAAGATACCGGTTTTTATAATTTCTAATTTAGACACAATTCTATACATTTCTTCTTTTTTAGCAACAAAAACATAACAACTATAATAAATACCTAAGATAAAATACTTCATTGATTGCATATATTGTTTTTCATCACTAAAATGTCGGGATAAGTTTATACATAAATATTGTTTCGCAATTTTTATATAAAAGCTCATCTCTTTAAACTCAGGATATTCTTCAAAAAGATTAAATATTTCCAATCTTTTTAAGCCTGATTCAGTGGCACTCCACTTATGCATAACACCAACATCTCTTCTATACGCCGTCAGTATTTCATCTATGTAAGCAACTTTCCCATAATATGCAGCACCCAAAAACATTACATAATCCCCATAAGGAGCTTTTCTACGAATTTCTTTTATACTTTTAGTATAAACTGATTTATCAATTGTAAAGGCGCAGGTATGAATAGGATTAATCTGCAATAGTTTTTTGTATCCTATAAAACCTAATTCAGCTTCACTTAGTCCAATTTCTTGATTATTACTATCAACATATTGGACTTGAGAGAAAACGGCTTTTATAGTGTTATCTCTTTGTAGTATTTCCACCTCTTTTTGTAACTTATTAGAGCTGATCCAAAAGTCATCACCTTCACAAAAAGCTATATATTGTCCACTACAAGCTTCCAATACTTCTCTAGAGTTTTGTTTTTCTCCTACATTTTCATCTCTTAGTAATGTATGTATAATTGTTGGATATTTTTTTTGATATTTCATTATAATAGCACGTGTACCATCAGTAGAAAAATCTTCACCAATCACCAATTCAAAAAGAAAATCACATTTTTGATCAACTATACTTTCAATGGCTTGAGCAATGTATTTTTCTTGATTATAGCTTGTCATAAAAACACTAACCAAAGGTTTAATTTTTGTCATTAGTATTCCCCTTATGACTTAATAATTTCAGAAAAAAATGAGCTTCTAAGACTTTTAAGATACTTCATATTTAAATCATACACAGGGCCAAATAGTTTTGTTTGTTCGCTAATAATCTCTAAAAAATTATTTTCTATATGTAAAAACATTTCTTCTTGCTTAAAGAACAAAAACTCTTTAGCCTCAAAACTTTGTTTTTTAAAAACCATATTTAACACACCAAAGTTTTTATTATAATAATATCTATAATCACCTAAAACGAGCTTCATAGTATTTACAACAGGTGTTTTTGCCCCTAATGCAATAACCATCGTATGATATCTTGTACCAATCACTAACGATGCATTAGAAATAAGATTATAAACATCATTTAGTTCAGGAAAGCCTTTTTCATTAATATCATACATATGAAACATCTCCTTATTTGGAGTTAATGTTTTAAAATACTTTCCTTGATTCTCACCTCCGTTACCTTTTTGAAACGGTAAAAATACAATTTTTTTATTATATTTTACTTGTAATGTCCTTAGCATACTTATAATATTTATTTTGTACTGTTCAAGTTTTTCAATAGATACATATGTTTCTATTACAACATAACTGTTTTTTTCTAACCCAAGATTATTCTCACTATTTATAATTTTTTTGTTTAACACTAGTAAATCATCCGGTATAACTACAATTGTCTTTTCTTTAATCCCCATATCATTTAAGTATGACTCAGATAAAAGTTGATCTCTAACCCCAAATTTTGTATTTTTAAGCCCTTTAAAAAACATTCGATAAAATTCATGAGATGAATCAAATGGACCATAACTGTTACCCGTAAAAAATATTTTTTTATTGAGTTGATTTGCGATAAGTATTGGAACCATAATTTTATATAAGTCTTCTTTTCGTGACCAACTTGACCATAATATATTAAAATATCCTCCACCGTTAACGATTAAAATATCTAGCTCTTCTATACTCTTTTTTAAGGTTACATATCCATCAACTCTGTCTAACAGCTCTAAAGGAGTTAAATGTTCAAAAGGCTTAGCTACACGCATAAGGTTTAAATATCGGATGCCTTTACGTGTCAATTTATTTATCACTTTATTTATAAATGAACGTTTTTCACTTTTCTTATTTTGTGGCTTGAACTTAACATTAACTTTTTCTATATTGTAATCATCAAAGTATTCATTTACAATATTATCAAACTCAGTAACACCTTTTCTCTTATAATAAAAGAATTTATACTGATGTTTATTACCTAGGTCGTAAACGTTATTAATTAACATACCGTAATCACCAAAATTCACTTCAGATATTGGACCTGTAATTCCTATTTTCACTTTAACTTAATCCTCAAACAATAATTGCATATTATCTAAACTATACGCATACAACCCATGTTGTATAGCTTCTTTTCTCTCTTGAAATGAATCATCTATTAACAATGAATTCTTTTTCATGTATTTATATTTTTTGTCATCATCTTTAATATGAATAATCTCATGAAAAACTGTTGTTAACCCAAATTCTTTTAAGGTACTTTCTAAATTACCTTTTTTATTTTTTGTAATTAATATAACCTCGTTGTTATTATTTTTTGCTTGAAAAATAAGTTTCATAATATCTGTATTAATATATTTTTCATCTAAATAAAGGGTATCATCAAAATCTATATATAAGGTTTCATAAAAAATATTGTGTTTATATCTTGGTAGAAGTGCTCTTGAAAGTGATAAAGAAACATCGTTAACATAAACTTCAACAGTATTCCCCATTGCTTGAAAAAGAGCAAGTTCAATAAAATTAATTCCTTTTGCTCTATTAAGCATCATCGTTCCAGAAACACGAGGCCCCACTTCTAAAAGCTTTAATTTTCCATGTTTGTCATATTTCATTTGAAAGAACCAGATTCCATGTAAACCCATTTTCTTACTTATAATAGAGGCGTATTGATAAAACTCTTCTAATAAACTTTTATCTTCTATGAGTCTTGATAAAACAGAAATACCACGAGTTGTTTTTTCCCTTGTCCGTGGACCTGAATAAAGAACTTCTCCATTATCAGAAAAACAGTCAATCGTAAATTCTGCCCCCGTTAAATGTTCCATCAGTACATAGGTGGCAATATCATGTTTATTAAAGTATCCATTAAACTCATGTTCTGTTTCTAAGCATAAAGAGTTTAAAGCACCTTGCCCTTTTTTTGGCTTTACAAATACTGGAAAACACACTTCTTCTTGATTTTTATATACATCTGCTAAAGGAATAATATCCTTGAAATATTTGTATGTAACATCTTTAAAACGGACAACTTTATTCGTATGTCTATCTTGACCAATCACTTTAGCTTCAAGCTGCTCAGTAATAAGACTTAGTTCATAAGCCACATCATCATGCGCAGGAATAATAAAGTCAATATTATGTTCACTAATAAACGCTTGCATAATTTCAGTAAAGCTTTCATTATCTGCATAAGGCAACTTATACACCTCTTGATTTAAAAACTCAGCATGAGATGTTTTTATACTTGATGCGAAAACCACTTTAAAATATTTATTATGCTTTAACGCATTAAATATCTCATTTGATATTTCCGTTCCAGCAGGAAAAACCAATACATTTTTTTTATTCATTTTATCATTATCCATTTTTTTATTAAACCTTATACCAAATCATAACTAACTAGCATTTTTTTTATATTACTAACTGAATTAAACATTAGAACATCAATTAAAGACAATTTAGCTATAAAATCATCATTAAACTGTTTATACACTATCTTCTCTTTATTAATAAATTTTAAATCAACAGTTGCTTCAGCAAATTTTAGTTTACAATACAAGTTTTTACCACCTACTGCATTCACATATTCTTTTTCATTTAAACGATTACAAATATCAATTATTCGTTCATCCATCATTAGAGAATTGTCTTTTTCAATCTCACTAGAATATAAAATTTTTGTATCCATTTCTAAATAAGCAGCAACTCTAATTAATGCATCGCCTAAAAATTTTGCAAGATTTTCTTCTTTATTTAAGAGTATTTTTTCTATTAATGGAAAAGCATCTTCAAAATGAGGTGCTTTTTTATAACTTCGTCGTATTGTTTCTAAAAGTTTTGCACCATTCGCACCAACTTCAATTTCATTAATAAGCTTATTTTGACTTGCGCCCTTAAGTTGAAGCGAAATCTTAAATTCTTGATTATTCATTAAAATAATATTTTTATTAATAAAACCATTTTTAATGTAATGTAAATCATCCGCTATAACATAGATATCAACTGCATTAAGTAATTGAAAGTACCCGATATATGGGAAAAAATAGGGTTGCATAATCGCTATACTCATGCAATACCTTCTTCCATAAAAAGTTCTACTAAGTTTTCAGCATTACTCATTTTTTCAACTGAATCAAATTTTAAAAATGCTTTATAACTCTTACTTACCCCTAAATAAAGACTCTTATTCTGTTTTACTTTATTATTTTTGTGCATACTATTTCATTCCCCCTATATTTAACTTCTATTAAAGACTAGTTATTAAGTTTACTTAAGACAATTACATCATGGTGTTTTCCCTTTTTAAAAACTGCATTTCGTAATCTACCTTCTTTATCAAATCCACATTTTTCATGAGTACGTAAAGAGGCTGTATTATAAGAAAGAACATGTGAATATATTCGATGTAAATTACGTTCTTCAAAACCATACTTTAAGATTTTAGAAATTGCCTCAGTTCCTATACCTTTTCCATAAAGGGATGCTTCCCCAAGTAAAATATGCAATTGAGCACTTCTATTTATATTATCAATATCTGTTAAATAAATATTACCTACATATTGATCTGTTGCTTGTAAACATATTGCTAGAACAATTTCTGTCCCTTTAGCATTGTAAATTTTATCTTCTACCCACTTTTTTTCATATGCTTCTGATACAAAGTAATGGAGTCCTCCAAGTTGAACCGATATACTTTCATCTTTGCGCCACTTAATGGAAACCTTGTAATCATCTAGTTCTAATGCTCTAAAATAAATCAGATCTTGCATTTATATCTCCTCTTTTAAAAAAACAGTAACAACATCAATAATTCTTTGCATATCTTCTATCTCATAACGTTGATCTATTGGTATTGGCAACAAGTATTTTACAAAACTTGCTTCTACTTGTTCTTGAGTTTCTACATAATCTAAAACTTCATTCCAGTATGTTGGTACATATATCTTTTGCTCAATTAAAAAAGACCTTAATCCCTCTTTTTCAATCCATAAAGGGTATACCATTGGTCCAATAATTTGACCTTCTCTTATCTTTAGCTTATTAATAGAAATAAAAGTGGCATGCAAATATAAAAAGTTTCGTTCACGTCTAAGTTTAATCTTTTCATAATCTATTGATGAAAGAATTTTTTGAGTTAAAACAGACATTTTCTTTAAAGGTCTATGACACATCTCTTTATTATGATTTGCATACAGTGAATAGGCTTGAGAAGCTTCATTTTCTGTTCTTGTAAGTAAGGCGGCACAACGGTCATAGGACATCTCAAATTCCAACTCTTCATCTAACTTCGTACTTGAGTATACATACCCTCCATCTGCTACACCAAAGAACTTGCGAGGAGAGTAGCAGTTATTTGTATTTTTAATTGGCTGCTTAAAAAAGGCTTGAGTATTGTCTATAATAAGCCTCTCACCATACATCTTTGCCAATTTATTTATATACTCATTTTTAATACCAAAATAATTAATATAAATAAGTTTTTCATTATCCTTTATATCTTGAGGAAGTAAGTTTATAATTTCTAAATTTTCATTAATTGCATAAAACACATACTCAATACCAAGTGTAATTACTGGTTCAATTACAGTACCGCAAGTAAAATATGGTACATAAACTTTTTGTGTACTAGATGCTTTTAAGACATACGCAATAGCATTTCGACCACTGTTTACCTTTGCTGTGGCATCTGTATACAACTCATTTCTTACATCAAATTCAAATTCAAAGTAACCGCCAATTTCTCTCATCTATAAAATACCTTACTTTTTCTCAAAATAGATATCATGTTCTTTATGATAATCACAAATAATATTAATAATTCTATCTTGAACTTCTAGTTCAAGCCCAGGGTAAATAGGAAGTGCCAGTATTCTCTCAGACACATCTCTTGAGACAGGCATTACATCTGAATCTTGAGTATAAGGAAGCGTATCTAAAGAAGGATAAAAATATCTTCTTGGATTGATTCCATTGTCTTTTAAAATCTTCACTACCCTTAAAAGTTGTTGCTCATTTTTAAAAAGAATGGGGAAATAAGCATGATTATTTGTACAATTTTCATTCTTTTTTTGAATTTCTACGATCCCAGTTAAAGCATTGAAATAACGTTCATATAATTCTTTACGTTGCTCTTGAATGAGTTCTATCTCATCCAATACGCATAGCCCCATAGCCGCTTCAAATTCATTCATTTTAGCATTAGTACCTAAGGCTTTAACTGTTTCAGGCCCATCTATCCCAAAGTTGATAAGGTATCTGGCATCTTGAACAAGTCTATCATCATTTATAATTAAAGCCCCACCTTCAATAGAATGAAATATTTTCGTTGCATGGAAACTAAGAGTCGAAACATCTCCATAATTTAAAAGGCTTTCATTCTTATAATTTTCTCCAAAGGCGTGTGCTGCATCATAAATTACTTTTAAGTTATGCTTATCTGCAATTTTTTCAATACTTTCAACCTCACAAGCATTACCAAATACATGAACAGGAACTATTGCACTCGTCTTATCTGTGATTCTTTCTTCTAATTTTTTTGGGTCTAAGTTTAAACTTTCTTTATCTATATCACAAAATATAGGTTTAAGTCCATTTGACACTAAAGAACTTGTCGTTGCTACAAAAGAAAAAGGTGTTGTTATAACCTCACCTTTTAATTTTAATAATCTATATGCAATTTCTAAAGCAACCGTACCATTTGAAACAAGAACAATATTTTTTACCCCTAAAAATTTTGCTAAGCGACTCTCTAGCTCTTGAACCAAAGGACCATTATTAGTCACCCAACCACTTTCGTAGATCTTGTCTATATACGAAATATACTTCTCTTTATCTGGCATATATGTTTTTGTAACATTAATCATTATATTTCTCCAAATACCAATCAATTGTTTTCACAATCCCCGTACTAAAATCTTCATCGGCTTTCCAGCCTAGTTCTTTTTCTAACTTAGTAGCATCAATAGCGTAACGTCTATCATGTCCTGCTCTATCTTCGACAAAGCTAATTAAATCCTTATACGATTTATCTGTGGGAACCTTCTCGTCCAAGATACTACAAATTGTATCTACAATCTGTAAGTTCGTTCTTTCATTATGTCCACCAATGTTATAAATATTAGCTTCTCTTCCCGTATGATAAACTAAATCAATTCCCTTACAATGATCAAATACATATAACCAATCTCTAATATTTTTTCCATCACCATAAATAGGAATATTATCTCCTGATAAACATTTGCGAATAATCGTTGGAATAAGTTTTTCATCATGCTGCTTAGGACCATAATTGTTTGAGCAGTTAGTTATGACTGTATTCATTCCGTAAGTTTCTTGATAAGAACGCACTATCATGTCACTACTGGCTTTTGAAGCCGCGTAAGGTGAATTTGGGGCATAAGGTGTTTCTTCCGTAAAAAGATCTGTCTCATTTAAAGTTCCATATACTTCATCTGTCGAAATATGGTGAAAACGGCATTTTTCATATCCTGCTTTAAAGCTAAATGGCTTTTTCATCCATTTCTTGTAAGCAACATCTAGCAGTGTAAAAGTACCATTAACATTTGTTTCAATAAAAACACCAGGATTTTTAATTGAATTGTCTACATGTGATTCCGCAGCAAAATGAATAATGCCTTTAATATCATACTCATCAAAGATAAACTCAACTAAGTCACGATTACAGATATCACCTTTGATAAACTTGTAATTTGAATCTTTTTCAATATCATTTAAATTCATTAAATCACCTGCGTAGGTTAGAAGATCTAAGTTAATAATTTGGTATTCTGGGTATTTATCTAAAAAGTAAGGGACAAAATTTGAACCTATAAATCCAGCACAACCTGTCACTAAGATTGATTTAGACATTTTCATCTTCCTTACAAGGTTGACAGTAATGACCTTCCTCTGCTCTACGTAACAGGTATTGTCCATATTGGTTTTTCTTTAAAGGCTGAGCAAGTTCAATTAATTGTTCTTTTGTAATATAGTTCATCTCAAAGGCAATTTCTTCTAAACAAGCTACTTTTAAACCCTGACGTTTTTCAATAGTCTGAATAAACTGCCCTGCATCTAAAAGACTCTCATGCGTTCCTGTATCTAACCAGGCATATCCCCGTCCCATAATTTCAACTTTTAAGTTTTTTTCTTCCAAATAAGCTTGATTAATTGAGGTTATCTCTAACTCGCCACGGTCAGATGGTTTTACTTTTTTAGCTTTTGAAACTACATCATTAGGATAAAAATACAAGCCGACAACCGCATAATGACTTTTAGGATTTTCAGGCTTTTCTTCTAAAGAAAGCACTTCCTCTTTGTTATTAAATTCAACCACCCCATAACGTTCTGGATCATTTACATAATAACCAAATACAGTCGCTTGCTTATTATTTTGTGCATTAAGTACAGACTTATTTAACATCTCCACTAATCCACCTCCATAAAAGACATTATCCCCTAACACAAGGCAAACATCATCATCTCCTATAAAGTCCTCTCCAAGAATAAAAGCTTGGGCTAAACCATCAGGCGAAGGCTGAATAACATAGTCAAAATACATACCAAGGTCTGAACCATCTCCAAGAAGTTCTTTAAAACGTGGTAGGTCATGTGGCGTTGAAATAATTAATATTTCTTTTATCCCCGCAAGCATAAGAACAGAAAGTGGATAATAAATCATTGGCTTATCATAAAGTGGTGCTAACTGCTTACTAATACCTTTAGTAATTGGATATAGACGTGTTCCACTTCCTCCAGCTAAAATAATTCCCTTCATACACTTCCTTAACTTAATGTAATTATATTAATGTAATTATATTATAATAATTATTAAAATAAGTAAAATATAGTTAAAATTCATTAGTTTGTAATACTTATGTTATGAAAGACATTAGTTCAGAGATAATACTTTATTTTTGTGTATAATTTTGACTTTTTAAAACATAATAATCAAGAGAGAGAAAATGCAAGAACGAATCCAATGGCTAGACTCCTATCGTGGTATATTGATAAGCTCTATCGTTTTTATTCATATTTTAGACTTATTTCCTATTTACAACCCTTTTATGGAAATGTTTTCAGGTATGCGTATGCCTGCATTTTTCTTTATCTCTGGCTTTTTACTGAGTGATAGGTATACAGCTTTCTCAAGTTTTTTCAAACATAGATTCAGGCAACTCATTGTTCCATATTTTATATTTTTTATTTTAACACTTCTCTTTTGGAATTTTTTTGATCTCTTTGTGAACAATACTATTGTTCATAGTTTGCAACTACTCAAAGGTATGATTTACGGAGTGCCCTCTAGTGGGTTAATGCTAACTGCTGCACCTTTATGGTTTGTTGTTACTCTCTTTTTATCTGAAATGTACTATATTACTCTAAAAATATATATAAAAAGTGATTTGCAAAAACTATTTATATTAATTCTCTTTAGTTTAGTCACCTTGTACCTAAGTATACATCTTAAATATAGATTACCGTGGAATGCTGATATTGCTTTTTTAGGTGCTGTTTTTTATGGCCTAGGAAATATCACCAAAAAGTACAATCTTTTACATTACCTTCATATCGAGCATACTTTGCTAAAGCTAATTGTGATTATATTTTCTTTGGGGATCAGCATTTGGTTAAGTTTACATAGTACTAACGATTATGCTAGAAATATCTTTAATAATATGTTTTTCACACTTCTAAGTGCAGGCTTTGGAATTATTTCACTTGTTTTATTCTCTTCATTTAAGCCTATAAAAGAAAGCCAAGCACTTCAATACCTTGGTATTAATACCTATGTTATTTTAGCCTTCCACAATATACCTATTAAACTTTTTTCAATAATTTTATTAAAACTAACAGGTTCAAATACTGTATTTGTAAATAGTAGCATTGCTCAGCTATTTACTGGGCCTTTGTTCTTAGTTATTCTTCTTTTTTCTATGATGCCACTTATCTATATCATCAATAAAAAAGCACCCATGATATTAAATAAATAGTAAATTCACTTAAGGGTACTTATTTTTCGTCAAAACTACTATAATAGGAATCAATAGTTTTCTTAAGACTCTGAACATTCTCACTTAACAATACCGTTAAATGTTCACCATCTATATAATTAACACTTACATTCTTCTCTATAAGCTGACTCCAACCATACTTAGTCATAACACTATTTCTTTGCATATTTTCATTTTTATCTTTAATAAATAATAATGATATATTAAGATCTTCTTTCATTGGTTTAAACCTATAATAATCATAAGCGAGTACTGCATATGGTACTATTTGTGTCTTAGAATGATGTTCTAACTTATGCTTTGCAAAACTAAAAAACTGCATTCTACTCATTTTATTAAATATCTTTTTTATTTCAAACTTTGATAAAGATTTTGTCATCTGAAATAATTGTTTATAGTTTTTCTTTTGAGGAACAGATGTATTAAGCATTATAATTGATTCAATCTCATCTTTTAAAATTTTTGCCATTTCATAAGCAACTAATGACCCCATGCAATAACCAATTAAGCGATATGGCCCATGCCGTTGTATTGATTTAATTGCCTTTACATTTGCTTTTGCAATTTCAACAATCGCATTCACTGCTGAACTTGAGGATGTAGGATACAACATATCTAATCCATAAAAAGGTTGTGTTTCACCCATAACTTCGGAAAGCGCTTTATATATCACCGTGCTCCCACCTGCTCCTGGTAGTCCAAAAATTGCTCTTTTATTACCCTTAATTTGAATAGGAACTAATATTTCTTCGGAAGTTTTTTCTGCTTTAATCCATATTCCTAATTTTTCTACAGTTGGTGCCTGAAAAAGTACTGATGCTACTAACTTAATATTAAGAAACTTATTTACTTTTTCAATTAACTGTACTGATAATAAAGAATGCCCACCTAGCTCAAAAAAATCATCATAAATACCAATTTCTTTTATTTTAAAAACTTCTGAAAAAATAGAACTAAGCTTTACTTCAATATCATTTCGTGGTTCCATATATTCTCTTGACAATTCTCTTATAACTTCTATTTTGGCTAAAGCTTTTTTATCCACTTTTCCGTTAGAGGTTAATGGCATTTTTTTCAAGAATACGATTGCACTTGGAAGCATATATTCTGGTAAATTCAAAGATAAATTTATTTTTATCCTAGCTGTATCTATTTTTTGATTATTTGCAGTGATGACATATCCAACTAAAGCTTTTTCACCATGATTATCTTCATTAGCTAGTACAACCGCTTCCTTAATTTCATTTAATTGTATAAGTTGTTGTTCAATTTCACCTAACTCAATTCTAAAACCGCGTATCTTTACTTGGTCATCTATTCTACCAAGATATTCTATGTCCCCATCTTCTGTATAACGAACTAAATCACCTGCCTTATACATTCTAGTACTTGTTTCAAATGGATTAGGTATGAACTTTTCATCTGTTAAGACAACTTGATTTAAATATCCTCGTGCTAATCCTGGCCCTGATATATAAAGTTCTCCTGCTACTCCCTGTGGCACTAGCTGGTTGTCTTTATTTAAAATATAACAAGATAAGTCTTTTAAAGTTTTTCCAATTAAAGTTTTTTCATTCTTTACATCTTCTTTGTATAAAGCCTTGTAGGTAGTATGTACTGTCGTTTCCGTAATCCCATACATATTAACGAGTAAAGGATGAGTGTCATTATATTTTTCATACCAACTAGACAAGACACTAAACTCTAACTTTTCACCACCAAAAATTACTTTTCGAAGACTATTTATTTTTTCTTTATGTTGTTTATCAACTTCTATAATTTGCTTAAATGCAGAAGGTGTCTGATTTAAAATAGTAATTTTTTCTCTACCTAAAAGTTTATAAAATTCTTCAGGTGAACGAGAAATCTCATAAGGAACAATCACAAGTTTTCCACCATGTAATAAGGCACCCCAAATTTCCCAAACTGCGAAATCAAAGGCAAACGAATGGAAAAAAGTCCACACATCATTTTCATCAAACTTAAAGTCATCTTGAGTTGATTGAAAAAGCCTCTGAATATTTGTATGCTCAAGCATAACACCTTTTGGTTTTCCAGTTGTTCCCGAAGTATAAATCACATAGGCTAAGTTTTTAGACTTCGTTTTGGTTTTAGGATTGTTTGTCTGGTAAGTACTTAGGTCATTTGTATCTAAACAGACTATCTTACTCTTAGTCTCAGGAATAAGACTAAGAAGAGTTTCGTGTGTTAATAAAATTTCTGCTTTTGAATCTTCTAAGGTATATTCAATTCTATCTCTAGGATAAGCTGGATCAATCGGTAAATAGGCTCCCCCCGCTTTTAAAATAGCTAACAACCCAACAATCATATCTATTGAACGCTCAACACATATGGCAATAAGTTTATCTGCACAGGCACCTTCCCTAATCAAATACTGTGCTAACTGATTAGACCGTTCATTTAAGCACTTATACGTTAATGACTCTTTCTCAAAAACAACAGCAATATTATCAGGTGTTTTAGTTACTTGACTTTCAAAAAGCTCCTGTATCGTTTTAGATGCATCATATTTTGTCTCTTTTTTATTCAGTTCAAATAAAAGATTATTTTTTTGAACCTGCGATAAAATTTCATATTGTGATATTTCCTTCTGACTATCTAAATTCACTTCGTCTAAAAGCATTTTAAAATTGTCTATCATTGAGGTAATGTATACAGGAGAAAACAAATCAGTCGCATATTTCAAAGAACCTAAAAGGATATTGTCTTTTTTCGTTATAGATAGGGTGATATCAAACTTAGATGTCATTTTTTTTATTTTATCTCTAGAAATATCATTATCATTTAGAATAAACATAGCTTGAACTAAGGGCGCACGTGAGGTGTCTTTTACAATATTTAAAGCATCTGCAATTTCTTCAAATACCATGTCATTAAAATCATATGAATCTATAATTTTATTTTTTACTTGATTAAGCAATTTTTCAAAGCTAGAAGTATCGCTATAATCCTGTCTTAAGATCATAGTGTTTAAACAAGGGACTATTACATCTTTTATATTTACCTTATTTTGTATACAATCTGAAGTAGCAATAAGAATATTATCTTGTTCAGAATACCGATGAAGTAATATCGAAAAACAAGTAAGCAAGTTCATCAACAATGTTGTGTCAAACTTCTTACTCAGTAAAGCGAGGTTAGCTGTCACTTCTTCATTTATTATAAAATCAATTGTTTGCATTTTTCCACTAGCTTTTAAAGGCCTCATGTAAGTTGTAGATAATTCTAGGACTTGACTTCCCTCTAATTGCTTTGTCCAATATAATAGTTTATCATTCTTTGAAGGTACACTTTTAGCTTTCATTAACATTATTCTCCTAGAGCTAAATTATTATTTAATAGACTCTAAAATTGCCTCAAAATCTTTAAGATAAACCATATTTGGTCCATCACTTAAGGCCTCTTCTGGATTTTCATGTACTTCAAAAAAGAAACCGTTTACACCAACAGTATTGGCAAGTTTTGCCATATAAGGAGCATACTCACGGTTTCCACCACTTGTACTTCCTCCCCCTGGTCTTTGTGTTGAATGTGTCACATCCATCACGATAGGGTATCCAAACTCTTTCATATCAATGATCTGTCTAAAGTCAACTACTAAGTTTCCTAGACCAAACATAGAGCCACGTTCTGTTAACATGATTTTATCATTTCCACTTTCTTTAA
The DNA here is from genome assembly GCA_002733885.1 of Arcobacter sp. Classification (GTDB taxonomy): domain Bacteria; phylum Campylobacterota; class Campylobacteria; order Campylobacterales; family Sulfurimonadaceae. The sequence goes on from NVXJ01000001.1 coordinate 139,022, forward strand.
CTTTTTGAGCAGGAAAGAACATGTCTTTACCATCAAGAAACTGTGCTTTTTTAATGTTAATGATTCTGTCTGTTTTAGCTGCCGCAACAAGTAAGTCTGTTTGTCTACATAAAAAAGCGGGGATTTGAAGTATATCAACTACTTCACCTACCATAGCTGCTTGAGAAGGCTCATGAATGTCTGTGGTTAGTGGAAGTTCAAACTCTGTTTTAACCTTTTCTAAGATTCTTAAACCTTCTTCAATTCCTGGTCCACGGTATGAATTAACAGATGTTCTATTTGCCTTATCAAATGAAGCCTTGAAAATATAAGTAAAACCACAATCTTCTGTCATCTTTTTAATCTTTTCAGCAAGATTCATTATCATTGACTCACTTTCGATAACACATGGTCCTGATAAAATAAATTTTTTCTCTTGTAAACTTTTATATAATTCTTCCATTACATTTCCCCTTTAATTGCTTTTTGTATGATTTTTTCTAGCTTACCTTGTTCTTCAAGTATCATGTCACAAAGATCTCTCACTGCACCATCTCCACCCTTTGAAGCTAAAACAATATCAACATTTTCTTTTATATAATACCTCGCGTCAGCAGGACAAGCACTTAGCCCTACCCTACTTAAAACAGATAAATCGATAATATCATCGCCGATATAAGCTATCTCTTCATCAACTAAGTCAAACTGTTTTTTAAAGTTTTCATATTTTAAGAGTTTATTATTTACACCATGTTCATGAAAGTCTAACTTTAATTCTTCACAGCGTTTTTCAACCACATCTGAGGCTCTGCCTGTGATAGCACCAACCACAAAACCGTTAAAACGTAAATGTGAAATAATTTGTCCGTCTTTTACATTAAAACGTTTATACTTTTGAAAATTGTTGTCATAAATAATCCCGCCATCTGTTAATACACCATCAACATCAAAGATAATACCTTTGATTTTTTTCGCTTGATTTTTTAAATTTGCATGCATTATTTACTCAAATCATAAATTTGTACAACACCAAGCAACTTAGAGTCTTGACTTACTAAAAGTGAATTTACTTTTTTATCTTCCATCATTTTTCGGCCTCAATTAACTTAGCCTTAGGTGATATAAACAAGGGAGAACTTGACATAAGGTCACTCACCTTAAGTGAAAAGAAGGCATCTTCGTTTTCTTCCATTGCTCGTCTTATATCACCATCTGCAATAACACCTTTAATTTCATCCTTATCTTGAACAACCGCTAAACCAAGTTTACCTGCAGTAATAACATGCACAACTTCTTTAATCGAAGTATTTTCAGCACATACAGGAAGCGCTTTATCTTGCATAATATTTTCAACCCTCATTAAAAGTCTTCTACCCAAACTACCGCCAGGGTGAAATAGTGCAAAATTTTCTTCTTGAAAGTCTTTTATTTTCATTAAACATACAGCAAGAACATCTCCCATAACTAAACACGCCGTTGTTGAAGATGTTGGTGCTAATTGTAAGGGGCAGGCTTCTTTTTCAACATGTGTATTTAAATGATATTTTGAGTTAAGTGCTAAACTTGATTTTGGATTTCCCGTCATTGAGACAATAATATTACCTTGAGATTGTAAAAAAGGGACTACCTTTAAAACTTCATCAGTTTCCCCTGAATTAGATATTAATAAAACAATATCTTCTTTTTCTATCATTCCAAGGTCACCATGATAAGCCTCCCCTGGATGTAAAAAGAAGCTAGGTGTTCCGGTACTTGCCAAGGTAGCCGCTATCTTTTTACCAATTAACCCTGACTTTCCCATACCACAGATAATAAACTTACCCTTAGACCCTGAAATATCATCTATACACTTTTCAAAATCATCTGTTAGGTATTTTTGCATATTAGCAATTTCTTTTGCTTCTACCGCTATAACTTCTTTAGCTATTTCTAAACTTTTACTCATTTTAGACTCTTTTAAAATCATCTGATATTCTGACAATATCATCTTCACCAAGATACTCACCTACCTGAGCTTCAATCATAACCAAAGGAATTTTTCCAACATTTTCTAAGCGGTGAATTTCTCCCATTGGGATATATGTTGACTCATTAGCACGAACTAAAAATTCTTCTTCCCCACGCGTTACTGTCGCCGTTCCACTTACAACTATCCAATGTTCTGAACGATGAAAGTGTTTTTGTAAAGAAAGTCTTTTACCTGGATTTACTACAATGCGTTTAATCTTATACTTTTCACATTCGTCAAGTATGGTGTAAGTACCCCAAGGTCTATGTGCAGTTGTATGAATCTGAGGTAAATGTGAACCTTTCTCTTTTAACTGTTTTACTACTTCTTTGACCTTTTGCGAGCTGCCTTTTTTAGAAATAAGTAAGGCATCAACCGTATCAACAATAATTAAATCTTCTACATCAATAGTTGCAATATTTTTAGTTGTTAAAATAAGGTTATTTTTCGAGTTTATACTGATATGCTTATCTTCTTGCGTATTTCCATTTTTATCTTGAGGAAGTTCCTCATACAAGGCATCAAAGCTGCCTAAGTCACTCCAATCAATATCACTAGCAATAACCTTAACAATATCACTCTTTTCCATTACCGCGTAGTCAATACTATCTTCTGAGATATTTTCCATATCTTCATGCGCAATTCTTATTAAATCGTCTTTATTCGCATTAGTATAGGCTGTTAAACAAGTATCATATATCTTTGGAGAATATTTTTTAAGTTCATTTAAAAAAACACCCGCTTTAAAACAAAACATTCCACTGTTCCAATAATAATTTCCTGCTTCAAGATATTGTGTAGCTGTTTGTAAGTCAGGTTTTTCTTTAAAAGACTTAACATCATTCCCCTCAGCCTCTATATAACCATATCCCGTTTCTGCAAAAAGGGGTTTAATACCAAAGGTAACAAGCTTATTATTTTCAGCTTCTTCTTTTGCCTTAAGTACTACTTCTTTATACGCTACTTCATTTTTAATTAAATGATCAGATGGACTAACTAAAACAATTTCTTCTTTATCTAGACCAAGGCAAGCAAGAGCAATAGCAGGTGCAGTATTACGTCCAATAGGTTCTAATAAAAAAGTTGTTTTTTCTTTAGATTCCAGTTGATCCATCGCTAAAAAGTATTGTTCTGCATTAGAAACAATATATTGGTTTTCACAAAAGTGTGCGTTTCGTTTTACTGTTAATTGAAAAAGGGACTTATCTTTAAAAAGCTTAACAAACTGCTTTGGCATTAAGGTTCTACTAATGGGCCAAAGGCGTGTACCATTACCCCCACATAAAATTAAGTTTGTCATTTTACTTCCCCTACTTTTCATAAAATAGTTTTAAATATTTTGATGTAGCATATTAACATCCATCAATTTTTATACTCGCCATCTTATTAGGAGTAGCCTTTATATTTCAAAAATTATTTACAATTTACCATCACTATATTCAAGGACTGACTTAATGTCATAAATTATTGTATCGTTACCATTTTTCAGTGCATCCATATCAATAGTTTTAAATTTATCATGTGAAACAGCAAGGACAACTGCATCATACTTCCCAGCTTTCATAGTAGCTTCGTCTATTAAGCCAAAACCATATTCTCTTTGTACATCATCACTGTTAGCCCATGCATCATAAACAGACACATTACATTCGAAATCTTTTAGTTCATTAATTACATCAATTACACGTGAATTTCTAATATCTGGACAATTTTCTTTAAAGGTGATTCCAAGTACCAGAACATTCGATTTTTCAACTCTATGACCTTTTTTAATCATAAGCTTAATCACTTGATTAGCCACATAAATACCCATGTTGTCATTAAGTCTACGACCTGCTAGAATAATTTCAGGGTTATAACCAATTTCTTGTGCCTTATGTGTAAGGTAATAAGGGTCAACACCAATACAGTGTCCGCCAACAAGACCTGGCTTAAATTTCAAGAAGTTCCATTTTGTACCCGCTGCCTCTAAAACTGCATTTGTATCAATACCTAATTTGTTAAAAATAATCGCTAATTCATTTACAAAAGCAATATTAATATCTCTTTGAGAATTTTCAATAACCTTAGCTGCTTCAGCAACTTTAATACTTGGTGCTAAATGTGTTCCTGCAGTAATAATACTTTTATAAAGGTTATCAACTTTTATAGCAATTTCTGGAGTTGAGCCCGCAGTTACTTTTAAAATTTTTGCAACTGTATGTTCTTTATCACCTGGATTGATACGTTCAGGTGAGTATCCACAAAAGAAATCCACATTAAATTTAAGGCCAGAAAATTTTTCTAAGACTGGCACACAATCTTCTTCTGTTGCCCCAGGATAAACAGTTGACTCATAAATAACAATATCACCCTTATTTAGAACCTTCCCTATGCTCTCGCTCGCTTTAAATAAAGGAGTTAGATCTGGACGCTTATTTTTATCAATAGGCGTAGGTACCGTAACGATAAAGTAGTTACATGACTTTAAATCATCTAATTGATTTGTATAAGACATCATAGGAGCATCTTTTAACTGTTCTTCATTCAACTCTAGCGTTCTATCATAACCTGAACGTAATTCATCAATACGCCATTGAGCGATATCAAAACCAACTGTTTCGTACTGTTTTGCAAATTCTACTGCTAAAGGTAAACCCACATATCCTAAACCAATTACTGCTATTTTAATTTGACTCATTATTTTCCCTTAATATTTTGAATATACCAATTGATTGCTAGTTTCATACCTTCATCAATTGTTTGAGTTGGCTCATATCCAACAAGTTCTTGCGCCTTAGATATATTTGCATTAGAATGACGAATATCACCTTCTCTAAAATCTCTGTAAACTGCTTCTTTTTTACTAAAATCTTTAAGGTTATTTCTTAACTCTTTATTAATTAATTCATACAATTCATTCAAAGTTGTTTGCCCACCAACAGCAACATTAAATGCTCCACCAAAAGCTTTTTCATTCTTAGTAGTTCCGGCTAACAAGTTCATTTGAATAACATTATCTATATAACAAAAATCACGACTCGTTTCACCATCACCATTAATAAACACAGTTTCATCATCTAGTAAAGAACCCACCCACTTTGGAATAACCGCTGCATAAGCACCATCTGGGTCTTGACGACGACCAAATACATTAAAATAACGTAAGCCTACACATTCCATTCCATAGGTTCGTGTAAAAACTCCCGCATAAAGTTCATTTGTAAACTTCATTACTGCGTAAGGTGAAAGTAAGTTACCTGTGCGTTCTTCAACCTTTGGCAATTCAGCAGAATCTCCATATACAGAACTTGAAGAAGCATAGATAAAGCGCTTAATGCCCTCGTTCTTAGCGGCTGTCAACATATTTAAAAAACCCGTTATATTTGACAGATTAGAAGTAATAGGGTCTGCAATAGAGCGAGGAACAGAGCCTAGAGCGGCTTGATGTAAAACTATATTTACACCATCACATGCTTTTTCACATACACTATAGTCACTAATATCACCTTCAATAAATTTTAAATTTTTATATTTATTTTCTCCAACACTTTGTTTTATCATGTCAAGGTTTTTTTGGTAGCCTGTAGAAAAATTATCTAAACCTACCACATTTTGATTATGTTTAAGTAAAAACTCTGCTAAATTGGATCCTATAAAGCCTGCAATTCCTGTAATTAGCCAAGTTTTCTGTGTCGTTTTAAATTCATTTATTAAGTCTGTGAATACACTCATTTCTTTTTATTCCCTAGGTTTTATATATTTATATAATAATTTTTATTATATAATGTTTTATATTAAACTACAGTAAACAGAATACAATTCATAATGTTTTATTTAAAATCTTATTATTCCTAAATATCATTTCAACATGATTACTCACAATATTTTTTTTATAAGCATCTAAATTCTTTTGATGATGAATATCACTTCCTATAAAATCAACCATACCTTTTTGACCTAGCATTAATGATTTTTTCTGTGCTTCTTGTCCATAAAAGCCATTTAATGAATTTACATTAATTTGAAAAAGCATTCCAAGTTTTTTTAAATTTCTAAAACAAGTCACATCTTTTAAAAATCTATATCTTTCAGGATGTGCTAAAACAGGCTTATATCCTTTTACAATTAAAGCTTTAACACACTTTTCTAAATTAACAGGACGAGTTGTATATGAAAACTCAAATAAAATATAATTTTCCCCAAAAGACAATAATTCTTTTTTTTGTATTAAGTCAAAAAAATGTTCATCGCAATAATATTCAGCAGCTGCCTCAAGCTCAATGTCAATATTTTCAACCTTTAATATTGAACGTAACTCAAATAAACCATTTTTTATTGTTTTAATGTCATTGGGATAACGATGTGACATAATATGAGGTGTAGTAATTAGTTTTTTATATCCAAGATTTTTCATTTGACGTATTAAAGTAAGAGACTCTTTTATGGACTCAGACCCATCATCAATATCGGGTATAAAATGGGAATGCAAGTCAATATTACTTTGCAAACTATCTTTTCTTTTCAAGAGTCCATATTTAAAGAATTCAAACACAATAAACCTTAGTAATATCCATATCCATGTTTTTCTTGTCGTTTTAGTTTAATCCCATGATAAATAATTCCTGCAAATTCAATCTGGTAATTTTTCAAAATCTCTTTTAACTGTGGAATACATTTACGACTTGAGTAGTCTGCCATAATACTAAACAGTACAATATCAACTTTTTTCATTAGAATTGTAGCATCAGTAACTATAGAGTATGGAGGTGTATCAATTAAAATATAGTCATAACTTTTTGATAGTGTTTTTAGTAACAAGTCCATTTCCTCAGACATAATTAATTCTGATGGGTTAGGAGGAGTAGGGCCTGCTGAAATTATTTCAATATTATCTTTTGTTCGTTGAAGACACTCTTGTAAATTATTTTGTCCTGATAAAAGCATACTTAAACCTATATCATTAGTAATACCCTTAAAATATTTATGCAAGCTAGGTCGACGTAAATCAAGGTCAAGTACTATTACCTTTTTATTTAATTTAACTAACATTACAGCCATGTTTTTAATGGTTGTTGACTTACCTTCCCCTGAAATGGAGGATGCGACAAGTACTGTTTTAGATGGTTTATCTGTATTTATAAACTCCAAATTTGTACGTAATATACGAAAAGCTTCTTCATAGCTTGTGGCTTGTACTTTTTTCTTATTATAAGGAATTTTTCCATATATAGGAATAGGACTTCTTTTTTCTATTTCTTCTATATTGCTAATAACATTATTTATAGATGCACGAATAAAAGCAATAATCACACCTATTATTAAACCTAGCAAAGCACCCATTAATAGCATTCTCATTTTCTTTGGAGCATAAGGTCGCATAGGTAAGGTTGCTGGGTCCATTAAACGAGCTTGCGATAATGTAGATGAATTTAATATTGCTGTTTCTACTCTTCTTTTCAATAAAAATGAATAAATTTCCTGATTTACCGATGAGTTTCGAGTCAATTCTCCTAATTCTCTCTCTTGTTCAGGTAGTTTTGTCAATGATGCCTGCCTCACCTTAAGTTCTCTTCTTAAATATTCCTTACGTGTTTTAATAGTTTTTATACCTAGAACAACCGTTGCTTGAATGTTTTTTCTTAAATTAAATACTTCTTCATTTAATTTTATAACTTCAGGATGGAATTCTGTCACAGAGACTAACATACTTCTTCGATTAGTTAAAGCCGTTTGATAGTTGATAATAAGTTCATTTAAATTCGTAGCTGTTGTCTCCAATGATTGAACCGTTAAACCTGTTAAATCATCATTTTCATCAATATATTCTTTTAAGTTTTCTAATATACTTTCTTCAGAAGATAAAGAGCTTATCTCAGTACCAATTTTTTCAACATTTTTACTTACCATTGCAGCTTTAATATCTAAGCTCAAAAGATTATTTTTTTGTTTAAATCCTTGTAGAACTTTTTCAGATTTACTTAGTGTTTTGTTAATATTATCCAGTTGTTTATCTATAAAGGCTAAAGATCTTTCAGTAGAAGACTTTTTTTGGTCCACAGAATCTTGAATATATGCTGTTGTTATCCCATCAACAATATCTTTTGCTCTTAGAGCAACAGTATCATCAAAACGAACAAAAATATTTGAGCTATACTTTGCATCTTGCTCCGTTGATAAATTATTTTGAATATATCCAACCATATTTCTATTATCTATATAACTAAAGAAATATTCTAATGAATTGAGCTCACGAACTTTAATGACTTTAAGTTGAAAATACTTTGAAATAACATCTTCTCCAAACTTGTGGATTCCCTTATACTCAATATATACTTTCTGCTTTCCAAAAAGTAATCTTGTAAAATAATCTATATTTATTTTAATTTTTGTTTTATAACTTAATTCATAGGTTTCACCATCGATAGCACGTATTTTAAGTTTTTTTTCTAAAAGATTATATTCCATAAAAGTAACATTGACAACTAAAGGAGATTTTTTATACAGTTCTACAAGCCTATAGTTTTTTTCTTTGTAGTAACGAGTTCCTAATTCTAAATTCTCTAGCATCTTGGAAATAAGATATCCTGAACTCATAATAGAATCAATATTTTGCCCTTGTGAATCACCAAGCCCGAGAGCTGTCAGTACGGGATCATTCCATCCACTTCGTCCTTTTTCAGAAATTTGCACAACTGCAGTTGAAAAATACATAGAAGGTTTGAAGTAAGCCATTATCCCTGAAATGATTATAAATACAACTACAATAAAGGCAATAGATTTATTATATTTTTTAATAATGTATAAAGCTTGCTGTATATCAAAACTTTCTTCGTCAGCTTCCATATTTTTTGTTATATTACTATCCATTTCTACAATTCCTAGTTATTACTATTTTTAAGTGTATCAATTAGAACAAATGGTGTAAGAATTCCACTTATTAAACTAAATGGTGGTAGTACCTCTTGTGTAAACAGTTGCATCCCTTTTGCAGATCTCGGTTGAACATATACAATATCTTTATCTCTTAAATATAAACTACTTAAACTTAATGCCGACATATTTGTCAAGTCTATTATACGTACTTCTGGTTTGCGTAAGTCACCCCTAAGAACAACAATATGCGTACGCATTGCCCAGTCAGTCATGTCCCCACTTCGTGCAATTGCTTCTATAAGGTTCATTGTTCCATTGGTAATGGGGATAACTCCTGGTTTATTTACTTCACCAATCATTATAATTCTTTGGTTTCTTATTCGAACAATTGCGTATGGATTTCGTAAATAAATTTTATATTCTTCCATTAAATACTTTGCCGCTTGATCTTCAGTCATACCTTCCAACTTAACAGGTCCAATAAGAGGCAGGTTAATCGTACCATCTGCTGTAACTAAAAAACCTTCTGTCTCACCTCTTTGTCCTCCTTGACCAGATGATCTTTGGTCAACTATAGATGTTATCTGTTGGGATGAACCAATTTGATTAAAAACTTCAATTGATACCCTATCATTGGGTTGAATTTTATATTCAAAAGTTACTTCTTCATTATATTGTGCATCTGAGATAACCGTAGATTCTGCACTGTTTTGGTCCCCTTGAAAGAGTCTATATTCTTTTAAACTACACCCCGAACTCAATATGAATAATGCCATTAATATAATATTCATTAACTTCATTGTCTTCCCCTAAACACTTAATTCTTAAGATAGATTTTTGCAATTATACTTTAATGAAGAGTATAAATAGATTAAATGCAGAGGGAATTTTGAAATTTATAATGAAGAATTGTTATTTTATGTTTCAAGAGTAGAGTGCTTGGAGCACTCCAATTAAAATTTATACACCGATTTGAAAGTACTCAAATCCTAACTCATTCATACGAATTTTATCAAATTGGTTACGACCGTCAAAAAAGATCTTAGTTTTTAAAAGTTTACTTATCTCATCAAAGTCAGGACTTCTAAATTCTTGCCATTCAGTCACAAGAATTACTGCATCAGCGTCTTTTAGTGCCTCATATTTTGAATCTACATAAGAAGTATTTTTATTATCTTTTAGATAGTGAGATTCTGCTTCATGACGTGCCTTTGGATCATAAGCAACAATTTTTGCCCCGGCTGCTGTTAATTCATTAATTATAGTTATAGAAGAGGCCTCACGCATATCATCTGTTTCTGGTTTAAAAGCAAGTCCCCAAACCGCAAAGGTCTTACCCTTTAAATCTTTTCCAAATCTATCAAAGACCTTTCTTGAAATAACAGATTTTTGATCATAATTTACAGCTTCTACTGCATCTAAAATACGAGGTGTGTATCCAAAGTCTTTTGAGGTTTTAGCTAAGGCTTGAACATCTTTAGGAAAACAGCTTCCACCATATCCACATCCTGGGTATATAAAGCTATATCCTATACGTGAATCAGAACCAATTCCATTTCTTACCTTATTGATATCAGCACCTACAAGTTCACATATATTTGAAATTTCATTCATAAAAGAAATTTTTGTTGCAAGCATTGCATTAGCTGTATATTTAGTCATCTCAGCTGATTTAATATCCATACTAATAAATCTATCATGATTCTTCATAAATGGCGCGTATAAATCATGCATAATCTGCATAGCTTTTTCACTATCAGCTCCAATTACAACACGATCAGGATGCATAAAGTCTTGAATCGCCGCACCCTCTTTTAAAAATTCAGGATTAGAAACTACATCAAATTTCAAGTCTGAACCACGCTTATCTAATTCAGCTTGAATGGTAGCAGTAACCTTATCTGCTGTACCTACAGGCACGGTTGACTTATCAACAACTACTATATACTCTTGCATATGTTCACCTATACTTTTAGCAACTGCTAAAACGTATTGTAAGTCAGCCGAGCCATCTTCTCCCATAGGTGTACCAACAGCAATAAAAGAGATACTTGTATTCGCCACAGCATTTTTAATATCAGTAGTAAAAGTTAGGCTTTCTTTTTTGTAATTTTCTAGAACCATCTCTTCTAAACCTGGTTCATAAATAGGAATAACACCCTCTTTTAGACTTTGAACTTTCTTCTCATCTATGTCTACACAAATAACACTATTTCCCATTTGCGCGAAACATGTTCCTGATACTAAGCCTACGTAGCCTGTTCCAATTACTGATATTTTCATTTAATTCCTTATCAAGTCAATGTATTTTTGTTGAAGCTATTTAGCAAATTTGACTCGAGTGTATAATCTATTGTCTTATTTTAACAAGATAAAGCTTAGTCTAGATAGTTTTTATCTATATTTTTACGTTTTTAAATATCTCAATTGCATCTAATTTTTCCCAAGGATAGTCACTTTGACCAACCTGTCCACGGGCTGCAACATCTGCGTAAAGGAAGGTTTCTTCTGAAGGTTTATCTAAACCAAATTTTTCAGTAATCCAACGTGGAGTCAGAGGAAAGGTATTTAAAACAAAGTTAGATAATTTTTCATCATCTATATTTCCTGTACCCATAGTATCAACGGTAACAGATACTGGTTTAGCAACACCAATTGCATAAGACAGTTGTATAATCGCCTTTTTAGATAGTCCCGCTGCCACAATATTTTTGGCTAACCATCTAGCTGCATATAATCCTGATCTATCTACCTTAGTATAATCTTTTGAAGACTGAGCACCACCACCAATTGGCGCGTATCCTCCAAAACTATCTACAATAAGTTTTCTACCCGTTAAACCCGAGTCATGTAAAGGTGAATGAGAAACATATTTTCCTGTTGGATTAATATGAATAATACAGTCATCTGGATTGAAGAGATTTGTTGGAAGTGCTGCATCTAAAATTAATCCCATAATAAGCTCTCTAACCTCATCTATATTCATACTGTTTACACAAGGTGCGGATACAACAATTGTATGGATTGATTGAGGCTTACAGTTTTCAAAATTTTCTTTTGTTACATAATCCATGGTTACTTGCGTCTTAATATCCACTCCAAGCTTATGGTTATGCTCTAAGGCATAATGATAAACTTTTTCCATTAAGGTTCTTGCATAGGTAATCGCAGAAGGCATATAATCAGCACTTTCAATGTCTGCGTAACCAAACATAATACCTTGATCCCCCGCACCTATTTCACCATCTTCTTGATCAACCCCTTGATTTATCTCTGGAGATTGACGATTAAGTAATACTTGAACTTCTACATCATCAGGATGCAAACACTCTTCTCTAGTAAATGCGGCCTTACCGTCATAACCTATCTTAGCCAAGGCATCTAATACAATTTTTTTATATCCATCTATATCAACCTTTGCTTTTGTTGTGACTTCCCCACCAATGATAACATGCTTTCCTGCTACAAAAACCTCTGAGGCAACGCGAGACGTTGGGTCTTCCATAATAAGCTTATCAACTATGCTATCGGCGATAATATCAGCACACTTATCGGGGTGACCTGGACTTACTACTTCTGATGTAAAAAGATACATTTAAATTTCCTATTATAAAGTTTATTATTTTATGACTTATACAAAAAAACTGTTAAGAGAGTGTTGAATTTAAGAAAGGTAAAACAATATTGAGACAAGACTGTAACAGATAGAAGCATTTGCTTCTTATCTTTTTTAACTAATTGATTTTTCCCAAGCTAAAGCAGTTTGACATATGAGTTTTATATCATCAAATTTAGGTTCCCAATGTAAAACTTTTTTTGTTTTAGAATTATCTGAAATTAAGATAGCCGGATCACCCATACGGCGAGGTTCTTTATCAACCTGAAAATCTACACCTGAAACTTCTTTCATCGTATTAATAACTTCTGCCACTGAAAAACCATGTCCATAACCAACATTAAAAATATCAGGTGAAACTTTATCTTCTTTTTCTAAATATACTAAGGCCTTTAAATGCGCGGAGGCAAGATCGTCAACGTGAATATAATCTCTCTCACAGGTCCCATCTTTTGTTTCATAATCTTCACCAAATAAAGACATCTTATCTCTTGAACCTAAAGCAGTTTGAGCAGCAACCTTAATTAAATGCGTTGCATTTGGAAAACTTTGTCCAATTCTGTTTTGAGTATCTGCCCCTGCCACATTGAAGTATCTAAGTATAACTGCGTCAAAATTATCATGAGCATTACAGGTATCCGTAATCACCTGTTCACTCATCAGTTTTGACCAACCGTAAGGATTAATAGGGGCCTTAGCTGTTGTTTCTTTAACAGGTATCTCTTTAGCATCTCCATACACAGCTGCCGTAGAAGAAAAAATCATCTTAGCAACACCATGCTTTACACACATATTAATAATATTTGTTGTATTCACTGTATTATTCATATAATATTTCAAAGGATTTTCAACAGATTCTGGAACGACAATACTAGCAGCAAAATGAATTAGGGCATCAAAATCATTTTCTGAAAATATCTTATCAATATTTACAAAGTCGGCTAAATCAGCTTGTATAAAATTAAAGCTTCTATTTCCTCTTTTATTGTCCGTAAAAATATCTTCTAAGCTTTTTATAGTTTCATCATGTCCTGTAGATAAATTATCCAAAATTGTAACCGTATTATCCGTATCTTCAAGTAATTGTTTAACAACATGTGACCCTATATACCCGGCTCCGCCTGTAACTAATATATGCATTATTTTTTCCTCATCTTTTCTTTTAAAATAATTTTTCCCATCTCAACACCCGGTTGATCGTAAGCGTTAATATCTAACATTTGAGCTACTAAGGCCGTAAGAAGCTCATAATAATAAATCAACTCCCCAATAGTTTGTTCATTTACCTTATCAACTTCTATCACATCTAAGGGAATAAATTCTAAAGATTCTAAAGATTCTATCATTGCGTCCGCTTGCATGTTAATAAGTTCTTCAAAACCATATCCATTTAGGATGTCTAGCTTCTCAAGAGCAGGAAGTGTAATATCGGGAATTTTTATACTATTTTCAAAGTCTTTAATTTTTATCACCGTCACTGTCTTATCTCTTTTTCCATCTACAATGAGTTGTAAAAAAGAATGTTGATCTGTTGGTCCAATAAGTCCAACGGGAGTAAGTCCCACATGTAGCTGAGAATTTCTTTGCTGTTTACCTAAGCTCTCTCCCCACAACTGAACATACCAAGCATTAAATTCTCTAAAAGCTTCTGAGTATGAAAATAAACAGTTGATATTGTAAGCATTACTTACTTGAGCATAATATGTAGCCTTAGTTAAAAGCTTTTCACAATACCCGTGATTATTAAAAAATGAGTCTTTAACCCCTCTGGCCCCTTCTAAAAGTGCGTCAATATCAACACCGATAATGGCCAAAGGAACTAAGCCAACTGCAGATAAGACAGAAAACCTTCCCCCCACATTAGCCGGCATATTAAAAACTTTAATGCCGTAAGAAGCAGCAAACTTCTCTAAATCTGAAGAAGGGTCTGTAATCACTGCATAGTTTTCTTTACAAATTGGAACAAAACTTTGCAAATATTTTAAAGCAGCAATAGTTTCTACCGTAGCACCCGATTTTGACACAACAATAATAAGCGCATCATCTAAATCAATTTGTTCTACCTTCTGCTTTAAAACCAAAGGATCTGTTGTATCTATAAAATGTAAATTTTTCTCAAAGCTTTGACCTAGGCCTAAAAAGTGATAAATAGCTAAGGTACCTAAGGCAGATCCACCAATACCTACAACAACGATATCTTTTTGCTTAACATTCTTAGCGTAAGACTTATACTCACTAGTATCAGCATCTGGCAAATGATAAAAACCAATTTCTTCACTTTCTTTAGAAAGCACTGAGGCAAATTCTTCATTGATTTTAGTACTAAAAAAAAGTCTGTTATTCATAATAATCCATTTAAATTTGTGAAATATTATCATATATCACTTGAAGTAAAGATAATAAAAGTCTTTACTTTTACTTATAAGCTTGACATGTTTCATTATATAGTATAAAATGTCATTATATTTATAGATAGACCTTCTATCAGCACAAACGCTGACTCACCTTTTAAAATCCCCAAAACAGAGGCAATATGAGCGAAAACTCTAGCAAAAAAAAGAATAACAACAGAACCCATGTACCCGCACAAGGCTTTACAATTGACGATCTTCGTGCTAAACCCCTAGATGCCCTTATTGTTATTGCAGATGATTTAAAGGTTGAACATCCTAATGAATTAAAACGTCAAGACCTTTTATTTGAAATTTTAAAGGCACAAACGACTAAGGGTGGATTTATCCTTTTCACAGGTATTCTTGAAATTATGCAAGATGGATATGGCTTCTTACGTGGGACAGATACAAGTTTCTCTGATTCTGTGAATGATGCTTATGTTTCAAGCACACAGATTAAAAGATTTGCACTTAGAAATGGAGATGTTGTAACAGGTCAGGTTCGTCCTCCTAAAGAGCAAGAGCGTTATTACGCCCTACTTAAGATAGAAGCGATTAATTACCTTCCACCTGAAGAAAGTAAAAAGCGTCCACTTTTTGAAAACCTTACACCATTATATGCTCAAGATCAAATTAAACTTGAGTATAAAAAAGACAATCTAACAGGACGTATGTTAGACATGTTCTCTCCTATTGGGAAGGGACAACGTGGTCTTATTGTTGCACCTCCTCGCTCAGGTAAAACAGAGCTTATGAAAGAACTCGCTCATGGTATTACGCACAACCATCCTGAAATTGATTTAATGGTTCTTCTTGTTGATGAACGCCCTGAGGAAGTTACGGATATGGAGCGTTCTGTTAAGGGTGAGGTTTATAACTCTACCTTTGACCAACCTGCAAAAAACCATGTAAAAGTTGCCGAAATGGTAATTGAACGTGCTAAACGTAAGGTTGAAATGGGAAAAGATGTTGTTATCTTACTTGATTCAATCACAAGACTAGCTCGTGCTTACAATACAGCAACACCTTCTTCAGGTAAGGTGCTTTCTGGTGGTGTTGATGCCAATGCACTTCATAAACCAAAACGCTTTTTTGGTGCAGCAAGAAATATCGAATTTGGTGGCTCTTTAACTATCATTGCAACCGCTCTTATTGAAACAGGTAGCCGTATGGATGAAGTTATTTTTGAAGAGTTCAAGGGTACAGGTAACTCAGAGATTGTACTTAGTCGTCATATTGCTGAACGTCGTATCTATCCTGCGATGGACCTTCTAAAATCAGGAACACGTAAAGAAGAACTACTTATTCCCGAAGATAAACTTAAAAAAATCTATGTACTTCGTTCAATGCTTCATAAACAAGAAAATGAAATGAAGGCGCTTCAATTTATCTTTGGTCAGCTTAAGAAGACTAAAGACAATGATGAGTTTTTTGCAATGATGAACGAAGGTCAATAGTCCTTTTATGAAAGTAGGTGTATTTGACAGTGGTGTTGGTGGACTAACCGTTGTAAAAAGTTTATTAGAACATAAACTTTTTGAAGAAATTATCTACTTTGGAGACACTGCTAGAGTCCCTTATGGTATCAAAGATAAAAATACGGTTACTCGTTATTCCCTCGAAGCTCTAGAGTTTTTTAAAAACTTTGAGATAGACCTACTTATCACCGCCTGTAATACTGTCAGCGCATATTCTCTAAATGAACTAAAAGAAGCAGCTCCCTTTGATGTAGTGGGTGTTGTAGAACCAGGTATCCTCGCCTTAGAAAATACCGTAGAAGATAAAAATGCAAATATCCTCATTATAGGAACCAAGGCAACTATCAAATCAAGAGCCTATGAAAAGCCTCTAATTTCAAATCAATATTCAAATATCTCTGCCTGTGCAACAGGCCTTTTTGTTCCTATTGTAGAAGAAGGTTTATATGAAGGAGAGGTACTTGAAAGTGCAATGCATCATTATTTTAAGGACCTTGAGCACCCTGACGCTATTATCTTAGGGTGTACCCATTTTCCACTTATTGAAAAAGCAATATCAAATTATTTTCAGGGGAATACTCAACTTATACATTCAGGAGAGGCTATTGTCGAGTACTTAGAACATCATTATGACTTTTCTAAAAAATTCGAGAAAACAGAACTTAAACTTTTTGCTTCTGAAAATCCTGAAGCATTAAGAGCTGTTGCTAAAAAATGGTTAGACCTTTAATTCATTAACCCCCTCTTTAATCTTCTTATGATAAACTAAAAACAATATTATTCAAGAGGCATTACGTGAAACAAAATTCTGAAGTTTTAGCATTAAAATATAGACCCAAACGTTTTGAAGACCTTATTGGTCAAGAAACAATTGCTCAAACCCTTTCACTTGCCCTTGATACTGCTAGACTTTCTCATGCTTATCTTTTTTCAGGTCTAAGAGGTTCAGGTAAGACCTCTACGGCTCGTATCTTTGCAAAAGCCTTGATCTGTGAGCATGGGCCTACTTCTAAGCCTTGTGATGTATGTGAGCATTGTGTAATGGCGAATGATGGTCGTCATATTGATATTATTGAGATGGATGCGGCTTCTTCTCGCAAGATTGATGATATTCGTGACTTAATTGAACATACAAAGTACAAGCCTGCTACTGCAAGATTTAAAATCTTTATCATTGATGAAGTACATATGCTTACCAAAGAGGCTTTTAATGCCCTTCTTAAAACCTTAGAAGAACCACCGCCCTTTGTGAAGTTTATATTAGCAACAACAGATCCATTAAAGCTTCCAGCGACTATCTTAAGTCGTACTCAGCATTTTAGATTTAAAAAGATATCAACCGTAAATATTGTCAACCACCTTAGCCATATCATGCACCTTGAAAATATTGAATACCAAAATGAAGCCTTAGAGATTCTAGCGCGTTCGGGTTCAGGTTCATTACGTGACACCCTTACTCTTTTAGATCAAGCTATTATTTTTTCTAAACATTTTGTAGATGTTCAAACTGTTACCGATATGTTAGGACTTATTGACCCTGAATTTATAGACAATATTTTCAAGTCTGTCTTTTCAAAAAATCAAGCTGAGATTATTTCTCATGTTAAGGCTCTAGAAGATTATGAAGGGGAAATGGTTGTAGATGAACTTATTGCTTATCTTAAAGAAAAACTTTATCTATCTGATCCTCTTTTCTCCACCCTTATCTTAGAAAGATTTTTTAGAATTCTCTCAGATGCAAAATCTTTATTTAGCATCAATGCAGACAGCTCATTTGTTCTTTCCCTTGTCTTTTTTAAGATGATAGAAGCACTTCGTATTAAAGAAGTGGATCAAATGATAGAAGAACTTGAAGCCCAAATGGAAAGACCTGAGATTAATGCTGCACCAAAAGTCCCTATTGCAGTACAAGCGGTGCAAACAGCAGAAAGTAATCAAGAGTCTAAAGTAATTAAGGTAGATGAACCTCAAGAACCAACTATCATAGAAAGTATTCCTGAACCAAAAATCATAGCTAAAGAGTCCCCGAAGATAGATATAGGAATAAAACACTTTGAAAAGCTAGTCAGTGCCCTAAATGATAGAAGTGCCGAACTAGGCCTGTGTTTTAGTGAAAATATATTTTACAAAAGCTTCGAAAGTAATGTTTTAACCTGGGAATCATGCGCAGCTGATGAATGTAAAGACAAGCTTCGTCATGGATGGGGTGTTATTAATCATTTTGTAAAAGATATTTTTGGTTTTGAAACAAAGATTAAAAACCTTTCTTGTTCTAGAACTATCGAAGAAAAAAAAAATAATTCTAGCGTAGAGATAGCCTTAAAAGAAGTTGTTCAAAATATTCCCTCACAACAAAATTCTGGGCCTATTAGTATGCCCCCTATTCCAGAGCCCATCCCTGAATCAAGTATGCTTACAGCTGAACAAATGGAGGCACAACCTATAGAAGAAACAGGTTCAATGATTGCCGAGATTGTTGCCGGTGATGTACCCCAAAATGATGAAAATGGTATGCAAGACTTGTCCTGTGTATCAGGATGTAGAGGTGATGATGCGAGTCAACTTGATGAAGCAAGCAAAGAAATTGATGCCGCTTCTATTATGGATGAACCAATGATTAAAAAAGCTCAAGAGATGTTTGAAGCTACCAAGATTACGATACAGTCCAAGGTTTAATCAATCTCTTCAGCTGAATAATTACTTTGAAAATAAAAGTTATCCTACCTAAGCCATAGGCGCAGAAAAATTACAATACAGTCAAAAGTCTAATTAAGTTCTTCAGCTAAGAAATTGTTCTAAAAGACAAAGCTATCCTACCTAAGCTCTAGGCGCAGAAAATTACAATGCACTTTATCTCACAGACTTCTTAACTAATCTTCTTTATTGATGGCATTAGAAATGTCACTTGTCACACTATCAACACCTTCATTAATTTTTTTGGCACTACAACCTCCAAGAATAATTGCTAATATTGAACTTAATATAATAAGTTTTTTCACTTTAATTCCTTTTATTTATAAAAATATTCTACTGCTTTTAAACTTAAGATATCAGTCTATCCAAGCCTCGGTTATAAATTTTCTGCCATCATTAAAGGTCTTAATTTTAAAGGCATTAGAACACTTCCCTTCGCTTATATCAAAAACAACCATTTGCAAAATAGACTTACATTTATCAGGAACCTTAAAACGCTCAGGCAAGCCTGTTAAAAATCTACGAATAGGTACATCTGAACTCATTCCAATAACATTATCCCTGCATCCAGTTAGTCCAATGTCAGTAAGATATCCCGTTCCCTCATCAATTTGAAGATCATCTGTTCCAACATGTGTATGTGTACCTACAATAGCTGATACCTGTGATTTTAGCATCATCATTAAGGCACGTTTTTCAGCAGTTGCCTCTGCATGCATATCTATAAAGATATTTTTTACACCCTCTTCTTGAAGAGAAGCTATTGTATCTTTTGCACATCTAAAAGGGTTGTCTGTTAGAGGCATACCATAATACCCCATAAGATTTAGTACCGCAATCTTTTCACCACAAACCTCATAAGTTTTACAGCCTGTTCCACTTACTTCAAGAGGATAGTTATGGGGTCTTAAGAGTTCATACTTATCAAAAAGACCATGTATCTCTTTTCTATCCCAGCTATGATTTCCACCTGTCATCACATCTATACCTGTATTAAAAAGCTCAGCTGCATTTTTTTGTGTCAGACCAAATCCATGAGATGCATTTTCATAATTAGCAATTACGAAATCAATCTTGTGTTCTTTTTTTAATTGTTTTAAATTTTCTTTGATGATGGAGCGGCCGGGGCGACCAATAATGTCCCCTATGAAAGCAATACGCATGATATATCCAAATATTTTTATTGGATGTATTGTAGCATTATTTAAAAATCACTTTTTCTTAAAAGTTATACTGAAGCGTCACATAAGCAGAGGCTAAATTTTGTTTAAAATCTTCATCTTCACCTTCTAAATCAAATACAAGAATTTCTGTTCCAACACGCATAGTAAAATGTTTAGAGAAAGAAGGAGTATAAGCTACACCAAAGCCAAGTTTATACCCACCTGTTGTTTTGTCTTTAATATCCGTTTTAGTATCAATTAAACTAAGGCCAATAGGTGTATATAGTTCAATGCCATCCCAAATTAAAGGATACATAACAACAATACTAGCTGACAAGGCAGAATACTCGGCTGTACCTGAAGTGCCTGGCGTTGCATCTGCACCTAAAATACCTTGGTAGTCATATTCACCATAATAAGCATAATCAATTTCTAAAGCGATGTATGTCGAAACTCTATAGCCTACATAAGCCTTTACTGTAGTACTTTTTTCATCTATATCGGTAAAAAGCTCATCCTTATCTTCTAAAAATGTAGCTCCTCCACCTGCTCCAAAATACCAAAATTCTTCACGTGCTTGAACAGAACTACTTAAAAATAAAACAACTAATATATATAAATTAAATATTCGCATTTAACTTCCCCTTAAAATAGATGCCAAATTATAGTTTATATTTATTAAAAAAATAATTAAATATGTGTTTATTTGTTTAAAGTTTCTTAGGCTTAGCCTTTCTCAAATACGTCAATACTGATTTAATAATGTCATCATCATCTTTACTAGGGGCCTTTATTGTTTCCATTGATCCATTAGAATAAGTAATTGAAATATTTTGACCATAGTTCCCAATAAGTGTAATCGACTTTTCTATACTCAATAGTTTAATAACGATAAGTTCAAAGAACTGCTTTGTATTAATATCTAAGCGTCCAAACCTATCCATGGCTTCTTCTTCTATCTCATAAACCTCAGTAACCTCTTCACAATGACTTAATCGTCTATAAAGCTCTAATCGTAAGCGTTCTTCTTGAACAACCTCATCTGAGATATAAGCCGAGATAGTAAGCTTGATGTCAACCTTCTTTCTCTCAATTTGTTGTTGGTTTGAAAGCTCTTTTATTGCGTCTTCTAACATTCTAAGATATAAGGTATACCCGATGTTTTTAATATGTCCACTTTGAGCGTCACCTACTAGGTTTCCACCGCCACGAATTTCTAAGTCATGATAGGCCAAGACAGAACCTGCCCCTAAGAAGGAGTTTGATTCAAGGGCAAGAAGACGTTTCTTTGCCTCATCTGTTAGATTTTCCTTATCATTTACAATAAAGTACGCATAACCTTCTATATGACCCCGTCCCACACGACCACGAAGTTGATGAAGGTCTGCTATTCCAAATCTATCAGCGCCATCAATAAGCATAGTATTAACCGTAGGCATATGAATACCTGACTCAATTATAGACGTAGCCAAAAGAACATCATACTCCCTGTTTTGAAACTTCATTAACTCTTTTTCTGTGTCACTAGCAGAGACCTTTGAATGAAGCATTAAAATTCTTAGGTTTGGAAGTATGGCTAGAAGCTCATTTTTCTTTATAGGCATCGCGTCTATAGAGTTAAACACATAAAAGAGTTGACCCCCACGTCTAAGCTCTCTTAAAATTACCTCTTTAAGCAATTTCTCATCATACTCTTTAACAAAGGTTCTAACCCCTTGTCTTTCACTTGGAGGTGTCATTAACGTAGACATCTGCTTAATTGAAGACATAGCTTGATTAAGAGAACGTGGAATTGGTGTGGCCGACATAGAAAGAAGATGCACCTTTTCATATAAGACTTTTAATTTCTCTTTTTGCTTCACTCCAAACTTATGTTCTTCATCTATAATAATAAGACCCGGTTTTTTAAACTTAGCCGAAAATAAAGAGTGCGTTCCTATAACAAGGTCTAAGTCCCCCGATTCTAAGGCCTTTAGTACCTGGTTTTTATCCTTAGTTGAAACAAAGCGGTCTAGCTTAGCAATCTTTATCCCATATCCTTCAAAACGCTCGCTTATAGACTTATAATGCTGAGAAGAGAGCAAGGTCGTAGGGACAATGAGTGCAGACTGATAACCACTTAGATACGCCGCGTAAATAGCGTTCATTGCCACCTCTGTCTTACCAAAGCCAACATCTCCTGATAAGAGTCTGTCCATAACCTTATCTTGACTAATGCTCAGTAATATCTCTTTGATAGAGCGAGTTTGATCTTCTGTATATTCAAAGCCTGCTTCTGCTTGAAACTTTTTAATCTTATTAGCATCTGCAATAATACGAGGTGCTTTAATAAGGGCTCTTGAGGCTGCAAGGTTTATAATCTCACCTGCAATTTCAAAAAGCTTCTTCTTAACCTTGTCTTTTAATTTAGCAAAACTTCCCTTACCAAGTCTATCTAGCACTGGTAAAGAACCCGAAGAGATATATCTGTCTATAGATTCTAAGTTCTCAACAGGAATAAGAACTCTTTCTTCCCCCTGATAAGAGATAGCCACAAAGTCTTTTACCCCACCAAGAATTTGAGCCTGTTCTATCTTTTCAAAAATACCCACTCCATAATCTTCATGAACAATATAATCCCCAGGTTTTAACTCATCAAGAATGATGCTTGTCTTTTTACGGCGTTTCTTTTTAATCTCTTTATTCAAAGAAAAAACAAGTTCTTTATCACCTATGAAATTTACAATAACAGGGGAATACACCACATTTATCTTAGATGTATCGTGCAGGTCTTGTTGTTTAATTTGTGCCTCATTAGAAGCAATTAAGGTAATTTTCTTATTTTTATGGGCCTTAAGCGTGGTATGAATATCCACCAAAACGAAGTCTGAAAATTCTTTAGGTTCAGGCATGATTTTAAAGTCGAAGTGCTTTTCATCAACTGCACCCTCATCAAAGGCATAAATTTCTTGAAGTTCTAAGGATAAGTCAGAAGAATAAATAGCTTTCTTATCTAGCATAAAAGGTTCTGCAAGTTCATCTAAATGCCAAAGACCTAAAGAACTTAAATCTTTTACAAAACTATCTGAAGAACTATGTTCACACTTAGATACAAGAGCGTCATATTGCTGTTCTTCTAAGGCAAAAAAAGCAGATGTTATTTCTATTTTCTCAATCTCTTCTTTAATACTCTTTTGCGTTTCAAGCTCAAATCGACGTATCTCTTCAACCTCATCTCCAAAAAGTGAAATACGATAAGGTTTATTCACACAAAGGGGGAAGATATCTATAATATCCCCACGAAATGAAATTTCCCCTTTTTCTTCAACAATATCCACAAAGGTATATCCCCAATGCAACATCTTGTTTTTGAAAGTTGGAAGGTCAATAGTATCACCAAACTCAAGAATATCTATCTTGCTTAAGTCTTCTATAGGAAGGGGATGTGACACGGTTTTGATAGGTGAAATTACTATGGGCTTTTTCTTAGCATTTTTATAGGTATTCAAGGCCCAAAACAATTCAAAGAGTTCTGTTTTAAAAGAGCGTAAGTCATCTCCACTCACCGCACGCAAGTCGGGAAAAACAAGCACATCTATATCTAGGTACTTCAGCACATCAGCAAAGGCCAAGGCCTCTTTTGAATCTTTTACAATGATAAGTTCTGGGGAATTACTCTGGAGGTATTCGTATAATTTACTCTGGCTCAAGCTTCTTTTTTCTTCTCATTTAGGGCTGTGTTGACAGGTTTATTTTTCATTTCTTTGTTTTTTATCTTGCTATCACCTTCAAAGTGACCCTGAGCTTCGATAATGAGTTCGGATGAAACAATAGATCCAAGGACCTTACCTGCCGCCATGATTTCTAAGCGATTTGCATCAATTGAGCCTTCTACAAGACCTTGAACTACAATATGGTCAGTTTGGATTTCTCCACGTACCTTTCCACTTTTACCAATGGTTACAAGTTTTTTTGAAATAATAGTACCTTCAAACTCACCATCTATATATAAGTTACAGTCGAGTTTCATCTCGCCCTTGATAAAAGAACCTTCTGTGATAATAGTGGTATTGTTGTTGTTTGGTGTAGGCGCGTTGTCGCTGTGATTAAAGATTGCCATGGTACGTTTTTCTCCTTCTCAAAAATAGAGTTGTAAGAAGCAATATTCCACTTAACAAACCAAAATGGGTTAAGTGCTCTTTGAACAAATCTTACTTCATAATGTAAATGAGGGCCGTTTGACATTCCGCTATTCCCAGTATAGCCGATGAGATCCCCACGCTTAATAAACTGACCTGATTTTACCACAATTTTGTTAAGGTGACCGAAATAAGTCTTAAATCCAAAACTATGGTCTAAAATAATAAGATTCCCATAGCCACTTCGTTTATGTTTGGCCGCCCATTCAACAATAGCGTCAGCTGTCGCATAAATAGGTGTTTTCATAGGAGCCTTCATATCTGAGCCCCTGTGAAATTCTTTGGATTGTAAGGTAGGATGTATTCTATATCCAAACTTAGAAGTAATACCTCTATACTCTACGGGAGAGCCATTAGGAACATGTTGCATTAAAGCAGACATCACCTCAGAAGTTACTGTAGCTAAGTCAACCCGCTCAGCTAAGGTAGTACCTTCCTCAATTGAAAGACCAATGAGTTGTTCAATGTCTGAAAGCTTGTCAGTAACACTAATAAGTTCATCTCTTTTAATTTTCAAGGTGTTTTCAGTTTCTACAACTATATTTTGAAGTTTTTGATTTTTTCTTTTTAAGGAGATATAAGCCAGTTCCATCTCATCTTTTTTCTCTTCTATCTTATTAACACTTACATTTAAATACGAAATAGAAAAAGCAGACATAGCAAAAATAAATAATAAAAATCCCAATAAATATAAACCAAATTTTTTCACTATTTGGTGAATATTAAACTGTTTAACCCCATGTACATCATGAATAGTAATTGTAAATTGATTATGCATGTAATCAAGTTCCTTTTTTAATCAGACAAGGCTTTAAAGGCTTCTACCACACTAAAAGAGCCAAAAACCAGATAGTTCTCATCATCTAATACTTTTGTAAATGTTTTATATTTCAGTCCATTTTCAATAATCGCTGCTACCAAGTCCCCACGAGGCACTATACGATCATCATCAACTTCAATAATTTCAACCTGCTTAATAATAGGTGCAAGCAAACTTAATATCGACAAATAATTTTTATCTTTATAACTATTATAGACCAAATTTACTGATTTGGGAGCAAAACTATGTGCTATTGCCTCTGCCGCCAGACTATTATGCCCAACATCTAACCAGATATTGGCCTTAATTCTTTGCATTCTACCCTCTAATCGCTGAGAGTTAAATAAGTTTTTCTTAATTTCGTATCCTAATTCTTTGATAACTGCCATAGATAGAAGGAGATTTTCTTGTAAGTAGTGGGGATGTTCTTGCTCACAGGATATATCTTCTGCCATTTTTACCATTTTTTCATTTAAATAGCTTGTATACGAGATGAATTCTTTATCAGAACCTTTTGCCAAGGATACGGCCACCTCTAAAACTTCTTCAAAACCTTGCTTCGCCATAATAGCCTTAGAACTCACACTACGAAGCTTTGTTAGGGATATGTCTTCAATGCTCTTTCCTAAAAAGTCTTCATGGTCTATTCCAATAGGCGTAATAACAGATAAAATTTTATCAAAGGCATTTGTTGCGTCATATTCACCACCAAGACCCGCTTCTAAAACAATATAATCGCAGTCCTTATAAACTAAGATCGCTAAAAATGTTGTGTACTCAAAATAACTTAGTGTTTTTAAAAATTCATCTGATAAAAGCTCTTGAAGTCTTTCATGTGCCTCTTGTAAAATAGCATTTTTTACATTTTCGCCATTAAGCCATATACGTTCATTAAATTTTTTAATATGAGGAGAGGTGTAATGCCCTACGTTTTTGCCTAAGGCAACTAAGGCGTTTGCAATAAACCTTCCTGTACTACCCTTCCCATTTGTTCCAACAAGATGAATAATAGGAGGGATATGAAGTTTATCTTTGATAGATGCGTAAGCACGAGGCATACGGGTATAATCAATCTCAGTATAATATAAAGGTTTGTCATTTAAAAAGTCATGTAAAGTCATGAGACTACTTGATTTCGCCCATTTTCTTTTGCCTTATACAACTTATCATCTGCTGCCTTCATCATGAGCTTTACAGAGGGATATTCTTCTCTAAAAGCAATACCTCCACTAATGGTCACTTGCAATTTATTTCCGGCGTGTACAAAGCGAGAGATCTCAAGCTTTTTTCTTACCTTATCTGCAAATACTGTCGCACCCTTATGGTCCGTTTCAGAAAGAATGGCTAAAAATTCTTCTCCTCCATAACGTCCAACAATATCAACATTTCGTGCTATCTTCTTAAAAATCTGAGCAAAACCCCTTAAGACAACATCTCCAGCGTCATGACCATAAGTATCATTCACTACCTTAAACAAATCAATATCAAAAAAGACTATGCTATAAGGTTTTTTATATCGTTTAAATTCACCCTCTCTAATGTCTAAAAATTCATCCAAAGCGCGCTTATTATAAAGTTTAGTAAGAACATCCTCTCTTGAGGCTTTCTTTACAAGAACTAACTCTTTTTCAAGTTCTTGTATCTTCTTTTCCATTTCTAGTACTTCTTCATTATGCTCTTTTAATTCTGAGCTTAGAAGATGGGTCTCTTCTTCTAGTGAAGAGGCAATGGTATAAAGTTTTTTATGGGCTGACCTAAAATCATCACTTTTCTCTAATTCTAAGCTTTCAAGATTTTTCTTGATTTTTGAAATTTCTTTACCTGAATGGTCCGTTTTTTCAATAAGAGCAAGAATTTGAATAGAGAGTTTTTCTAGTATATTATCAAGGGTCACTAACATCTTTTTAATATGTGATTTATCCAAAGATATACGCAGTTTAATTGCTTTTTTGATGGTTTTCATCATCGATTCTGAATTTAAACTTTGAGGGTATTTTCTTATTTCTTCAGATATAAGAGCTAACTCTTCATTCACTGAAGAAGCAATAGAAGGGCTAAATGAGGCAATAAAAAGTAAGGCTAGGTTTTGGTACTCGCCCTCATTTTCAGATGAAACCTCTAGTTTTAAGTTTTCTATCGTGTTTTTAATATCATGTTTATTAACCTTACCCAAGGGTCTTAAAAGGTCTAAAAAACTATCATCATAGCTTGTTAAAAAATCAATCCAATTATCTTTAATTTTTTCAACTTGAGAAGCATTTGTCACAAGGTCTAAGTCTTTAATTGACTTAGTTGAAAGCGCTGAAAGTTGAGCATTATGCATAGAGGCTATGGTTTGTAGGATACGTTTTAGTAAGGCATTAAGCGCCACATTTTGGGCATTTGATTCTGCAGGGTTTGTTCGATTAAGTTTAGCAATAAAATACGTAACAAGTTCATTAAGAGTTTTAACCCTATACTGTTTCAACTCGTCTTGCAAGGTCTTATCAAGTTTTTTTGTAAACTTTTGAACCTGGTTACAATCTTCAATAATAATACCTGCTGCCTTAGCTTCTTTACAAAAAGCTTCCATATAAAAGTCAGGCGTCATTTGCTTATTTTCTTTTTTAAGTCTTTCAAATGTACGTTTAATAATCTGATTAATTGTCATCAATTTTCCTTAACTAGTTTCTAAAGCACTTCTTTCTAACTTATAACTCACTTCCTTCAGCACCCACTTGGGCAACAAATGAATCAAGCGCTTTTAAAGAAGCATTTGTAATAGCATTAAAACGTTGGGTATCTGTAATGACAGCATTTGGCTCAATACTAAAATCAAAATTACCTCTTGATGTATAAGACTGACTCTGCGCTGAACTACTACGTGTAACACGTATATTTACCACTGCTCGATATACAATTATATAACCATTTTCATCATATTGCAAAGGGATAAACCCAATTCCCGACATTTCCACAAGTAATATTGTTCTTGCCTTATCCTTAGGCACTAAGGATGAATGGAAACGAGTTACTACTGCTCTACGTGTCGCGTCCTTAATTATAACCGCATTTTCAGGGTCTTGAAGAGAAACGACTACATCAACATAAACATTTTTTCCCACTACTTTTCGCGCTTGTTTGGAAGCAGGAAGGTACCCACAACCTGCAATAAACACTAAAAGTAAAAAGACAGAAAAAAGTTTTTTCATTTATTTAACAACCAAATTGACAAGCTTATTAGGAACAACTATCTCTTTAACAATAGTAAGACCTTCTAACCATTTAGCCCCTGCTTCTTTAGCAAGTACAATAATCTCTTCTTTTGAAGCAGATGGAGAAACTTCTATCTGAGTACGATTTTTACCATTTATAGAAACACCAAGCATTACCGTATCAACAGTAAATACTTCTTCAAGAACCACTTGTTTCATAAGGTTTTTACGCTTAAATAAGGTATCTGACACTTCCCAAGCAAGGTGAGGAACAATTGGCTCTATAATAGATGAAAGAATCCAATACCCTTCTGTCCATACATCTGCATTATCTTGCTCATTTAGTGCGTTCATAGCCTCCATAACACCGGCTATCATTGTATTAAAGGTATGACGTTCAACAAAGACTTCATTTGCACGTACTAGCGCGTCATATACCTTTTTACGGGCTGCTTTTTCTGCCTTTGAAAGTTCATCATGCTTGATACTAGGAATGCTCTGGGTTTCATAAGCATTTTTACTTCTATCAGCAAAACGCTTTAAGAACTTAAATGCACCCTCAACCCCTTGGTCATTCCACTCTAACTCTTGAGTAGGAGGCGCTGCAAAAAGGATAAACAGTCTCGCAGTATCTGCTCCATACTTTTCTACTAAGGCGTCAGGATCAACAGTGTTTCCCTTAGACTTAGACATTTTTGTCCCATCTTTAAGTACCATCCCTTGAGTCAGTAAATGCTCAAATGGCTCATCTTGATTAACATAACCTAGGTCACGCATAACCTTAGTAAAGAAACGTGCGTATAAAAGGTGTAAAATTGCATGTTCAATCCCACCAATATAATGATCCACACCCATCCAGTAATCAAGTTCTTTTTTATCAAAGGCCTTATCTTCCCAAATAGAAGGACTCGCTGTATAACGTAAGAAATACCAAGAAGACTGAACAAAGGTGTCCATCGTATCTGTTTCTCTAATCGCATCTTTTCCACATTGGCTACATTTACAATGCTTCCATGTAGGATGATGATCAAGTGGATTTCCCTCACCGGTGATTTCTATATCTTCAGGAAGAGCGACAGGAAGGTTCTCTTTTTTCTCCATCACTAAGCCACAGTCTTCACAATGAATAAATGGAAGTGGCGCTCCCCAGTAACGTTGGCGTGAAACACCCCAGTCTTTTAACTTAAAGTTAATCACTTTTTTACCAAGACCATTGGTATCAAAGTAATGCATAATAGTACCCTGAGACTTTTTAGACGCTAGTCCATCAAACTCCCCTGAGTTAAAAAGAATTCCTGTTTCAGTAAAGGCCTTCCCCTCAGGTAAGTCTCCCTTCTTTGGCTTAATAACGGCATTAATTTCTAAGTCATACTTCTTAGCAAAGTCATAATCTCTATCATCATGAGCAGGAACCGCCATAACTGCTCCTGAACCATAATCCATAAGTACAAAGTTAGCTATCCATACAGGAATACATTTACCCGTTAGTGGATGAATCACAGAGATGTCTAAAGACACCCCTGCCTTTTCTTTTTGTCTGTCTATAGAAGAAGCGTTTTTCATAGCTTTTATCTGAGTAGACGCTTCTTCACTAAGAAGCCCATTATCAAGCATATAGCTAACAATATCATGCTCAGGAGCAAGGGCACAATAAGACACTCCATAAATAGTATCAGGACGTGTAGTAAATACATCAAACTTTTCAAACTCGTTATTTAACTTAGTCTTAGAAGCCTCATCAAAATGCAGGTCAAATTCTAAACCCGTTGACTTACCAATCCAGTTTTCTTGCATAGTAAGAACCTGTTTAGGCCAACCTCCCTCAAGCTTTTTTAAATCAGCTAATAATTCATCTGTATAATCTGTAATCTTAAAGTAGTACTGATTCATCTCTTTTTTAACAACAGGCGTATCACAACGCCAACAACAACCATCAACTACCTGCTCATTTGCAAGTACCGTTTGGTCATTTTCACACCAGTTAAGAAGGCCAGTTTTAGAATACATCAAGCCTTTTTCATACATATCAATGATAAAACCTTGCTCAAACTTCGTATAAAGTTCATCTGAGGTTGCAAACTCTCTTTTTTTAGAAAAGGAAAGCCCTAAACGCGCTAGTTCTTTACGCATATAGTCTATATTGTCATAAGTCCATTGTTTAGGATGAGCACCGTTTTTAATCGCCGCATTTTCAGCAGGCATACCGAAGCTATCCCAACCAATAGGATGTAAAACATTTTTACCCTCTTGACGATAACGTCTAGCAAAGGCATCACCAATAGTATAGTTACGCACATGCCCCATATGCAAACGTCCACTAGGAAAAGGGAACATAGATAAAATATATTTTTTGTCTAAACTATAATCTTCACTTGGTTCAAAACTTTCATTTTCATCCCAAAACTTCTGCCACTTGCTTTCTACTTCACTTGCTATGTATTCCAAACTATTTCCTCGTTCTTATGTTTTGGATAACAATTTGTGCGGCTACGCCTTTTCAAGACATCCCTACGCGACCACCACGGTTTGTTTTCCACTGCACTATTTTAATCTGTAATCATTAATATTAAAAGGTATCTAATACCACTTAAGAGTAATGACTTATTTAAAAGCCATTTGTCCACAGATTAAAATCAATTAAATCTACTCAATCTGTGGACAACTCTTTTTTAAAACTAGTATTGTGCGGCTAGGCCTGATACTTCTTGCTAAGCAAGACCGCCACGGCTAGTATTCTTCTCTTTGTCTAGCACTTTCAACAAGAACAAGTCCCATTGAAAAGATATTAGCGATAAGAGCACCAATAGCTAAGGCAGTTGCCCATTCTACGTTTCCAATAATTACTAAATAAATAAAGGCAGGAATAAGGTGTAAGTCAGCCACTAAAGAACTTGCAAGAAGTTCAGCCGCAAGCAAGTTTCTAACACCAATTTTCAAGATAGTAGACACTAGATTTAATGACCCAGCCATAAACAAGGCAATAGGACTATGCTCATATAAAAAACCTGCTGTTGACGTTAAACTCATTAATGTGAAGAACACATAAATTACTTTTCCCCAATCCATTTGATTCCTTTGTATTAGTTTATACGGCATCGGAGCAAAGCCCCGACACCTACGCTAACGCTTTGTTTAACTCGGCGTTAAGCCCACGTGCAGTAATCCGCACTTTGGGTTGTTAAAATCGAACACTCGACTAATAGCTTTAGTTTTATTTCCTAATTACTATTCGAGTCTTTAATTTTTTGGCTATTTTATGTAAGGTAAAGCCTTACATCGTTCCTTGTTCGAATTGTGCTCTCATTTTATCTTTTTCTATTCTTCTTTTTTCTTTTTCTGACAGTTTCTTTCTGAAGGCTTTGATATCAAAACCTAACCATATCAACACTGGAGAGGCTACAAAAATTGAAGAGTATGTACCAACAATTATACCCACTAAAAGAGTAAAACCAAATCCGTGGATAATCTCACCACCGTACATCCAAAGCGTAAGAACAACAAAGAAAGTTGTTAATGAGGTCAGTGTTGTACGTGAAAGTGTACGTGTTACAGACTCATTAATAACCTCTGCAAGAACTGCTGATTTTATCTTGTTAATTCCCTCACGAATACGGTCAAAAACGATAATCGTATCATTTAGAGAATAACCAAGTATAGTAAGCATAGCCGCTAAGATATCAAGGTTTACCTCAATAGCAAAAAGTGAGATAGCTCCCATTGCAATAGAAATATCATGAATTAAGGCCACGACAGAAGCAAGAGCAAAACGCCACTCAAATCTAAAAGAAACATAGATTAAAATCCCGATAATTGCTAAAACCATAGCCATTATCCCTTTTTCTCTTAGTTCGTTTCCAACCTTTGGTCCAACGATATCAACACGTCTTATCTCAAAGTTGCCTRAACCCTTTAATACAACTCTAGCTACATCACCCATATCAGAAGTAACAGAGGTACTTGAGGTACGAACACGAATTACTACCTCATCAGGTGAGCCAAATTCAGAAATACTTGCCCCATTAAAAAGTTCATTTTCTGAAATAAGTTTACGCATCTTATCAATAGGTGCGGCCTTATCATACTTAACTTGAATCACAGTTCCACCCGCAAAGTCAATCCCGTAGTTTAAACCCTTTGTTGCAAGAATTGCATAAGAAGCCATAACAAGGCTAAGTGAGATAAATAATGTAATCATTTTCTTAGACATAAAGTCATATGTTTTTGTGTATCTAAAAAATTCCATCTTATGCCTTTATTCCAAACCAAAGTTTTACATTTTTGGTTTTTTCTATACGCTCAATTAACATAGAATAAATTCCATGTGTTCCAAGAATTGCCGTTAGCATTGAAGCTAAGATACCAATACTCATCGTGATTGCAAAACCTTTAATCGCCCCCGTTCCATATATATATAAAACGATAGCGGCAATAAGAGTGGTAATGTTTGCATCTAAGATAGCGCTTGTTGCATTTTCATAACCCTGTTCAATGGCCTTTTTAAGCGAAACACCTTGATACAAGAGTTCACGTATACGCTCCGTAATAATAACATTTGCGTCCACGGCCATACCAACGGTCAAGACGATACCTGCCATACCCGGAAGAGTAAGCGTTGCACCAAACAAACTCATCACTGCTAAAAGGATAAATAAGTTTGCTATAAGCGCGATATTAGCAATAATACCTGCCATCTTGTAATACACCAACATAAAGATGACAACTAAGATAAATCCACCCATAAGTGCCGTAGAAGCAGACTTAATACTATCTGCTCCTAATGATGGTCCAACTGAGCGTTTTTCCATAAGATAGATAGGGGCTAAAAGAGCACCTGAACGAAGAGCAATTGCTAAATCTTGTGCACCCTGAGGCGTGTAATTTCCAGAAATTTGTCCATGTCCGCCACCAATACGTTCATTAATAACAGGAGCAGAAAAAACCTTTCCATCTAGAACAACGGCTAAATGATTACCCACATTCTTTTCTGTAAAATCACCAAAGATAGCCGCGCCCTCAGAATTAAGAGCAAAGCTAATCACCGGTTGGTTTGTATCGGGGTCAAATTGAACACTTGCATTAGTAAGCATTGAACCATCAAGGATTTGAATCTCTTTTATAAGATATTTAACACCCTCTTGCTCAGCGTCAGGAAGAATAATATCTCCGTATTTCGCTGCTTCAGCCTCGCTCATTTGATACACACGCATCTTTCTGTCTTCATCAATTGCCATAAGTTGAAGGTAAGCCGCTCTTGAGATTAACTCACGTGCTCTTTGTTCTTCTTCTTGAGACTTAATACCAGGAAGTTCAACAAGGATTTTTTCATCTCCTTGTCTAGCTACCGTTGGTTCAGAAAGACCAAACATATCTAAACGGTTACGAATTGTTTCAACAGCTTGTTCAACAGACTGCTTCTTGATTTTTTCAACTTCTGTGTCTGGAAAGCTAAGATTAAAAGATAAATCATTTTCATCTACACTCAGACCTTCTGTTTGAGAAAGCATCTCCATTAAGGCAGGAAGGTCATCCTCATCTAAGATAGAAAATTCAACACCCTCATCAGTAATTCCAAGACTATCAAGTAAGATGTCATTTTTACCTGTAAAATATTTTACAGAGGCAGCAATAGACTTATAACGTGCTTTTACAGCTTCTTCAGTTTTAACCCCAAGAAGCATATGAAGGCCCCCTTGAAGATCAAGTCCAAGAGTAATCTTTGCGCCCTTATCCGAGTTTGTTAAGGTAGGGAGGGAAAATACAATACCAAAAAGAAAAGCAGCAAGAAAAATAACTACGCGATAATTAAGCTTCATCCTCGAACTTTCTAGCAACGGCATTTTTGTCTAGCTTAACCTGCGTATCTTTATCAAGTTTAACCGTATAAAAAGCGTCTTCAACCTTAACGATATCGACAATAAGTCCACCATTAGTTACAATTTTGTCACCCTTAGCAAGTTCTGCTAACATTGTTTTGTGCTTCTTTGCTTCTTGTTGCTGTGGGCGAATAATAATAAAATACATAATCGCAAACAGTCCAACCATCATAATCATTGATTCCATGGATAAATCCTTACTTAAATTAAATTGCGGCAATTATATCTAAGCTGTGCCTCTAGAAAGCTTATAGACTACCATTTAGCCTTATGCTCTAAAGTATTTTTACTAATGGACACCTCTAAAGGCAGTCTTTAATTATGGCTATACTATGAAAAAAGTTTAAACTATGAACTCTATTTATAACTTCAAACTAAAAACCATAGAAGGCAATACTCTTAGCCTGCAAGACTATAAAGACAAGACCTTATTAATTGTAAATGTAGCCAGTAAGTGTGGCTTCACCTCTCAATATGAGGAGCTAGAAACCCTCTATAAAAAGTATAAGGATGAGGGCTTGCTTATCTTAGGTTTGCCTTGTAATCAGTTTGGCTTTCAAGAAGCCGGAAGCAATAATGAAATTTCAGAGTTTTGTCAGTTGAACTATGGGGTAAGCTTTCCTATGTTTTCTAAGATAAAGGTCAATGGAAAAGATGAAGACCCTCTGTATACCTTTCTTAAAAAACAAAAAACAGGTTTATTAGGAACAAAAGATATCAAATGGAACTTCACTAAATTTTTAGTCAATAAAGGCGGTGAAGTGATTGAACGTTTTGCCCCTTCTACTTCACCTCTGTCTTTTGAAAAAAAGATTCAAGATATTTTGTAGACTTCTTTATTAGTAATTTCACCTAGTCATTTTCTTTACGAACACGACTACAAATAGAGCTAAGGTAAAAGAACCTATAAAGGCCTCTGTCGCTGCAATAAGCCTTGAAAAGCCTATAGGGGAGATATCACCATATCCTAAGGTAGTAAAGGTCACTACTGAAAAGTATAATGAATTAAAAAAATGCATAGTATTGACTAAAAAAGTATTATCTAAACTAAAGGCAGTAAATTCTCCTGCATTTTGAATCCCCACAAAGAAAAAAAGAACCGCTGAAGTTAAGATGATAAACAAAGAGAAGAAGATAACATTTATAGGCTTTTCTCCATACCCACAAAACAAGTCAACCAGCCTTGATATCATCCTCTCAAAAGAGAAGGTCTTCATTTGATAGCGTCGCATTACCATCTCTTTATGAAAAAAATAGCCTGCATGTTCAAAATGTCCTCTTGACTCAGAAAGCTTTCTAAGGTTTCGATACACCTCTTCGCCCTGCTCAAAAAAGTCCATACTTTCTTCCATATGTCTTTTTTTATACTCTTTTAAGGCTTCTCTTTCTTGAATAACATCTTTTCCCCAATGCACATGTTCAATCTTAGTATGCGAGAAAATTGTCCCTAGCATATTACAATCTTTTAAATTCCCTAGGTTTAGATTTGCCTCACTCATATCAGCCTTCATGAGAGAGCTATGAGAAAGGTTGATATGAAAGAGGTGGGCATTTGATAAATCCGCATGATATAAGTCAGCGTAAGAAAGATTAACACCTTCTTTTTTGCCTTTAACCATAAGCTTTATACCATGCAAGTCGGCATTAGCAAGTTGAAAACCCTCAAGATTTGTACTGGTTTCGAGGTATTTTTCAAGTTCTTCTTTGATAAAGGCATTCCCCTTATCTGCTTTAGGATTATGCCAATAACACAAACCATCTTCTTCTACTTCATTCTTGCAATAACTGTAATCTTTGTATTTGTATTTACAGCTCATAAACGTAAAGCAAACTTATAGGTAAACTGCAAACTTATGATGTCTCCCATAGTCTCTAAGACCTGCTGTGCTTTCGCATTTCCAGGAGCCTCACCTTCTCTAAACAGATAATTTAAATCAAGCCTTATGGGACCATCAAAATGGTAAGCTAGTCCCACTGTTGTTGTCTTAAAGATACGCTCATTAGCCGTAGAATTTGTAAGGTTATTTAACTCATCATATCTCAGCATTGCTTCTATCTTGGGATAAAATTCATAAGCAGATGAAAGATAATACCCATAAGCCTTATTCTCTTGTCCCGCTTCAAGAGCAAAATGCCAGTTTTCATCACCTGCTACAGGATTTGTATCTCTAGAACCTGCGATAAGCATACCTTCTGCTCCTGTATACTCAGCCTCGAGGCGCAAGCCATTTTTATAATAACGCGTTCCTATTCCATATCGTATACGGTCATAAAGTTGTGTTTCATTATTGGCTTCTAGCGCGCGTTTACCTTCTTGATACCATACATAGGTTTTAAAATCTTGGGTGTAATATCCCTTACCCTTGTGAAACTCTTTTTCAAGGGCCAGATATCCATATCCTGTATATTTTCCATCATTTTCATTTTTCCATTCAAGTCCTGAACCATTTCCAATCATCAGAGCATAAGACAAGGCCCAGTCTTGACTCAAAGAAAACCTCTCAAAAACTTCAATACCGGTGTCCCTATACGCACCAACAGATCGATCAGGTTCACCTACGAAGCTTCCATTTGTATTTACATCATTCTTATGTGTTTTTGGTGTTTTTTCTAATAATAAAAAATTACTCATCTGCGTAAAAAGTATAAAAGGAGAGGCAAAACGTGCCTGCATTCCCTCTTCACTTCCGGGATATTTAAATAAACCAAATCTAAGGTTAGCATGAGGAATATATCTAAGCGTAACAGATGCGTCTGTTATGTAGGTGTTTTGAGAATGATTTAAAGGGTCTGAAATACCATTTTGTCCAAAGTCTGTTAGTGTAAAATAATTGACCTTATTATCCTTATCTAAGACCCCTCTTAAACCTAGCCTAGCCCTGAACATTTGGATTTGATTTTGCCTTTGTAGGTTTGGCGCAACATACGAAAAGCCAGACTTATTTATCCCCCCAACTTCAAAGGTGTCCGAATAATTCTTTTCTCCTTTTAGTTGAGCAAATCCCCAAAAAGAAGGTGTTTTAATAGTATTTAAAACTTTTGCACCATCTTTTTTGATCATTTTAGGCTCTGTACCTTGAATCATTAGCCAGTCACTTGATAAAAGGGGGAATACACTTAGAATCAAGCTTATCAATAACTTCATTTATCATCCTTCCTTTTCATAAACTCTCTGACCCTATCATAATCCTTATCCTTAGCCTCAATGAAATCAAGCAATTTCCCTTTTTTTAATAAGGAACGTCCTTTTTTATATTTAGTCCACCTTAATATTCTTCTTTGTACCTTATCTCTGATATCTTTAGGAACTCTAGGATGTGCAACAAACAAAGCATGAGGTAAGGTTTTCGTTTCATATATGATTTTAAAATTGGTGGTATTTTTTTCTTGATTAAAAAATTCCATTGCTCTTCTAGCTGTAATACAAGCAGCCACCTTTGCATCAACCAGTTTTTGTAAGCATACAAAATGATTTTTACTGTAAGAAATCGTAAAATCATCTAAGGCATGAAAACCATCTTTTTCCAAAGACACTAACATCATTTGACTCACAGCTGCTTGAGCGGGAGCAGAAGCGATTACCTTATCTTGCACATCACTTACCTTCTCATATGAAGAAGCCTTTAAAACAACAAGTATTGCCTTTAGATCTTTATTTCTTCTGGCTAAGGGGATATATCCTTGCAACCTATGCGCCTCAACATAGTCTAGAGGTTGAATAAAAGCAAAATCATATAGGCCCCTATTAAGTTCCGTTTTGTATTGCTTATAATAGGGTCTTGTCATTAATGTAATAGACTTGTTTAAATCTCTTTCTAAATCATTCGTCACTGTACCAAATACCTTATGAAGTTTAGCTAAGGGCATATGGGGAAAAACACCAAACTTATATGAAGTTTCTGCAATCAGTGGTATTATAAAAAAAAGAAATATGATGAAAATTTTCATTTCATTGCCTTCTGCGTAGATTCTTAATAGTAACACTTTTTATCTAGTATATATAAGAAAAAATTCTCTTTAATTTAATTTTTTAAGACTAATGCTATAATTTCTAAAAAATTGGCAGCATGAATAAACTAAAAACTTTTTTTTCCTTAAGCGAACTAAAAATAGCGTTTTGTATCTCTTTTTCTTTTTCACTTTTCATCTACCTCTTTCATTTTGAATTTGAATTTTATTTACTTAACACTATCTTAGGTTTATATGCCTTCTACCTGCTCATCCTCTCAAATAGAAAAACACTTCTCTTTGCTGGTTTTTTTATCGGTATTTTTTGGTTTTATTGGATAGGTTTTTCTTTCATATATTATGACCTTGCCTGGGTAGTGCCTCTTAATGCCTTAGGTTTTGCCCTTATATATGCCCTTATATTTTGGATAGTATCTTGGCCAAGGCATCCTATTTTACGTGGGGGCATGCTTTTTTTATTAAGCTTCTTTGAACCCTTTGATTATAACTGGCTTCAACCTGAACTACTTTTTGTTCATTCTTATATAGGTATCGAAAAATGGCAATACTTGCTTGTTTTAATCTCTCTTTCACTCTTTGTTTTTATAAAAGACAAAAAAAGATTCTTTGCCCTAGCTCTCTTACTTCCAGCCTTGAGCTTTAATGCTCACGAAAAGCAAGAGCTTCCCTTTAACATAAAACTTGTTCAAACAGACCTGAAACAAGACTTAAAATGGAACAGGTTTTACACACCTCAAATAATAAAAGATAATTTTAAGGCCATTCATACTGCCATGGAAAATAATGCTACACTTGTAATCTTGCCTGAGTCTGCTTTCCCTCTTTTTCTTAATAAACAAGAAGGATTGATTCAAGAGCTAAAACACCAAAGTCATCGTATTTCCATTGTCACAGGAAGTCTTTTATCTGAAAATGGGCATAACTTTAATGCTACCTACTTTTTTCAAGATGGACAAATGAACATCGCTAAAAAAATGATTTTAGTGCCCTTTGGAGAATATATCCCCCTTCCTTCTTTTCTAGCTAAACCAATAAACAAGGCAATCTTTGGAGGCGCGGTGGATTATCTAAGTGCTTCTAAACCAACATATTTTGAGATTAAAGGCACTCAGTTTAAAAATGCCATCTGCTATGAGGCAACCTGCCATGAACTTTTTGAAGACAAGCCTGCTCTTATGATAGCCACGAGTAATAATGCTTGGTTTATGCCTTCAATCGAGCCAAGTATACAAAGACTGCTTATGCAGTTTTATGCCACTAAGAACAACACTATTATCTTACATTCAGCCAATGCAGCCGGTGGTGGGATAATATATCCCTAAGGACATTCTCAAGTAAAGCACTCAAGTTTAACTACTTTTTATCTTCTTCAAGCTATGATACTTCTAATTAAGCATTAGGATTATTTATGAAAATTGCAAAAAACGTTACGGAACTAATTGGAAACACTCCCCTAGTTCAGCTAAACAAGGCTTCTAAAGAAACAGGATGTACAATTTTAGGTAAGTGTGAATTTATGAACCCAACCTCTTCAGTCAAGGATAGAATTGGTCTTAACATGATTAATACCGCACTTGAAGATGGGACTATAAATAAAGACACGACAATCATTGAACCTACCAGTGGAAACACAGGGATTGCCCTGGCTTCTGTTTGTGCTGCCTTTGATTTAAAACTTATCCTTACTATGCCAGAATCAATGAGTATGGAAAGACGTAATCTTCTTAAGGCCTTAGGTGCACAGCTTGTTCTTACTCCAGCTCCTATGGGTATGAAAGGCGCTATCGAAAAGGCTGCTGAACTTCAAGAAAGTATAAAAAACTCTCATGTTCTTCAACAGTTTAATAATCCTGCTAATCCTGATATTCACAGACGTACAACGGCCATTGAAATCTTAAATGACACCGATAAAAATGTAGATATTTTTGTCGCGGCTGTTGGTACAGGTGGTTCTATTACAGGTATAGCAGAAGTCTTAAAAAAAGAAATTCCAGGTATTCAAGTCTTTGCGGTTGAACCTACAGACTCACCTATTCTTTCAGGAGGGAAACCAGGTCCTCATAAGATTCAAGGTATTGGAGCGGGATTTATACCTGAGAACCTAAATACAGAGATTTATGGTGAGGTTTTAACGGTTAGTAATGAAGATGCAATGTCTACAGCTAAGGCACTTGCAAGAGAAGAAGGCTTACTTGTTGGTATCTCTTCTGGAGCAAATGTATATGCCGCAAAACAAGTAGCTGCAAGACCTGAGAATAAGGGTAAGACTATTGTTACCATTCTTTGTGATACAGGTGAGCGTTACCTTTCAACCGCACTATTTTCTGAAGAATAATAGCCATGATTTATAAGAAGAATTAGTGCTCACTCTTCTTGAGACTATCAAGTGTCTTGATGGGAAATGCTTTCATTTACCTTATCATCTTGCACGACTCAATGCCTCACGAAAAAAGCTTGGCTTTAATAAGCCCTTAAAACTTGTTTTAAAACCACCTAAAAAAGGTTTATATAGATGCAGGTTTATATATGCAGAAGATATTATAAAGATTGAGTATCTACCTTATGAGATGAGGCTTCCACACTCTTTTAAACTTATTCATAGTGATATTGATTATGAACTAAAGCATGAAAATAGAAAAGATCTTAATAAGCTCTTTATTCAAAAAGAAGAAGCAGATGAAATTATTATTATAAAAAATGGGCTTATCACAGATACAAGTATTGCTAACCTATGTTTTTATGATGGTAAGAAGTGGTTAACACCAACCAGGCCTCTTTTATACGGAACAACAAGGCAAAGACTCCTTGATGAAAAAAAGATACACACCGCAGATATCTCTTATACAGATATCCATAAATTTTCTAAAATTGCGCTTATAAATGCAATGATAGATTTTCAAATTATAGAAAATGCTATACTTACATAATTATTTTTTAACTGGGGCCTTTAACAATGTTATATGATGTACTAAAAGACCGAACTTACGCAAGTTTAATGCAAAAACATATTATTGAGATCTTGTCTCATCTTTTTGATCAAAACCAAAATTTTGGTATCTTATGTAAGATAGAAACACTTAGTTTTAATCCTGCCTTACCTGATGATATCACCACTGAGTTTCGTCCAATGACCCTGTTTTTCCTTGCAGGGTACACCTTTGAAAGTGCAACCATTGGACAAGACACCATTACATTTGAAGCAGGTTTTGGAGCAGACAACCTTGGTTCCGTAGTCACCGTACCACTTCTAGGCATCATGCAAATTATCATAGATGAAACACCTATCTTTGTAAACCTAGCCTCACCAACTGAGACAAAAGAAACAGAAGCCAAAAATAATCCATCAGAAAACAGTGGACAAAAATCATCAATGGAAGCCCTACTAGCTAATCCTGAAAATAAGAAGTTTTTGAAATGAGCCGCGTAAAGAAAACGAGAACTGCTTCTCGTTTGTAGCGGCGGAACCGAAGATGATGTTTTCAAAGAAAACCATCGCAGGCCTTAGCACTTACAACAAAAATGCCAATCCCTTAGCTAAACCTACTTCCCCGTCCAAGAGGCTCAAACAAAGATAATATTTTCAAAAAAACATCGCGCCTTAGCCAAAACAACAAAAGTGTCAATTATTTAGCAGACAACTACTTCAAAAAATGCACATCTAAAATAATAATAAAAAAAACTGAAATAAAAAAAGAGGACTTAGACCCTAAGGTCTAAAAATTATACTGAACGAATGTTTAGTAAGAAAGAAACAACATTGTCGATGAAAGCATCATGCTTACGATCTTTTGTATAAGCAATGTAAAATTTACGAGAAATTTTATATCCTTTAATACGTGCTTCATAAATTTTTCCAGCCGCTACATCATCAGCAATTACATGACGTGACATAACTGAAACAACAGGACGTGGTGCTGTTTTATCTGCGTGAGTAATAGACTCTTTAATTGCTGTTGGGCTTGAAAGCACACCAATAACATTAAAGCTTGAACACTCAACACCAATCTCTTCAAATACTTCTGAAGTAAGCTTACGTGTATGAGAGTTTTCATCTCTACAAATCCAGTCAAACTTATAAAGGTCTTCCTTCTTTAGTTGCTTAGGAATAGGTTGATTTGAGAAGATTACTAATTCATCTTCTAACCATTCTCTGTAAATGATACCTTCTCTAAAGATCGCAGATTCTATTAAAGCAATATCAATCTTCTTGTCTTCTAGTTGGTCAATGATATCATCAGAATGAGCCACACGAAGGTATACTTCATTATTAATTTTATCTTTAATCTTTTGAATTTGTGGAGGAATAACATAATTTCCAATAGCAAATGAAGCACCAAGAACAAAGGTAAATTCTTTATTAATAATCTTTAAAAGATCTTTTTCAGATGAGCTAATAGCCTTTTCTAAACGAACGGCAATTCTATAAAGATCTTCACCTTCTTTAGTAAGTTTTATACCATTTTTCTTACGTTCAACAATTTTAGTATCTAAATATTCTTCAATAAATTTAATTTGTTGGGTAACTGCTGGTTGTGAAATCCCCAATTTAGCCGAAGCCTTAGAAAAACTTTTTTCTTTTATTACTGTAAGAAAGGTGTGTAATTTTGCAAAATCTTTTAACATAATGATTCCCATAAGATATATTTATATATGAAAGTATAACCATAAATTATAAACATTGCAATACTTTTGTAAAAATTCATTAGAATTTAGTTATAATCAATATAACTATAACAATAATACTCACTTAAGTAATTTGAACTATTGTAATTATAAGATATTTTAAATTGTTAAGAAAGAAGAAGAGATGGAAGCAATTTTTACAGACTTAAATGAAGCGCAAGCGGAAGCTGTTAGAAAGATAGATGGACCTATGCTAATTTTAGCAGGCGCGGGTAGTGGTAAGACTAAAACCATTATCTCTCGATTGGCTTATCTTATAGATGAAATCGGTATACCACCTGCAAACACACTCACCCTTACCTTTACCAACAAGGCCGCCAAAGAGATGCGTGAACGTGCTCTTAATATG
Organism: Arcobacter sp.; assembly: GCA_002733885.1. GTDB lineage: Bacteria > Campylobacterota > Campylobacteria > Campylobacterales > Sulfurimonadaceae. The sequence goes on from NVXJ01000001.1 coordinate 182,274, forward strand.
ATTCAGCCCACTTCTTATCCTCCTCTTCTTTGTACCTTTCATAAGTTCGGACTTTTATTTCTAAAATTTCATATTTCAAGACTAGGGCGTAAAAATAATTTTGTTGTGATTGACACCAAGGACAAAACAGCCTTAATTAAAAAGTTTAACTCTGAAGTTCCTGTTCCACTTATTGCCAGTGAAATTTCACGCTATAAAAACTCTCTTCTAACGCCTGATGAAGCTTACGCCCAAGCAGAATTAAAAAACTATAAGGCGATTGCTAAAGTTTATGAGCAATATGAGGCTCATTTAGTAAAAAACAATCTCGTAGACTTTGATGACTTACTGGCCCTTACATATAAGCTTTTAAATGAGAATGAAGACCTTGCCAAAGAAACAAGTGAAAAATATCAGTACATAATGATTGATGAGTACCAAGATACAAATGAACTTCAATTTAGATTGCTTCAAAAACTTTGCCATACTCATGACAATTTATGTGTTGTTGGGGATGATGACCAAAGTATTTATGGATGGCGTGGCGCAAACATCCGAAATATCATTGACTTTGATAAAGATTTTAAAAACACCCATGTGGTCAAACTTGAAAAGAACTATCGTTCTACTGAACCCATTTTAGATGCGGCTAATGCCCTTATTGAGCATAATAGAAATCGTTTAGGAAAAAAGCTTATTGCAACAAGAGGAACAGGAAAAGAAATAACCACTATCTCTTCGCATGATGAAGGAGAAGAAGCAAATAAGGTAGCAAATGCTATTTCAAAACTTCTGAACTCTGGGGTTAGAGCAGATGACATTGCTGTACTTTACCGCATCAATGCCCTCTCCCGTTCACTTGAAGAAGGACTTGCGCGTCATAGAGTTCCTTATAAGCTTGTCGGAGGCTTACGCTTTTATGATAGAGCTGAGATTAAAGACCTTATCTCGTATCTAAGAGTTGTTACTAATGTACATGATAGTTTCTCTCTTAAACGCATTATTAATAAGCCAAAACGTGGTTTAGGTAAGGCAACAATAGACAAGCTAGAACTTGCTGCTATGGATTCAGCTAAGTCCATCTTTGAATATATTGACACTTCGAGTAATGAAGAACTTGAAGCCCTAATTAAGAAGAAAAACACACTCACCGTCAAAAAACTTGTAAAAGTTATTAAGGCAGTTGCTAAAACAGCGCAAGATGGAACCTATGACTTCATAGATGTTCTAGAAGATAGTTTTAATATTAAATCCATATATGAGAATGTGCAAGATGCAAGTGAGAGAATTGCAAATATTGATGAATTTTACGGTCTCTTTCGTGACTTTATCAAACAAAATCCAAGCACCAGTTTAGATGAATTTTTAAATGAACTAACCCTTCAAAGTGATCAAGACCAGGTTGAGGGTGAAAGCATTTATATCATGAGTATTCACGCGGCTAAGGGTTTAGAATTTAAACATGTTTTTATTATCGGTTTAGAAGAAGGTTTTTTACCTCTTATAGGCGATGGCTCAGACACAGAAGAAGAAAGACGTTTGGCTTATGTAGCCATCACAAGAGCCGAAGAAGAACTTACAATGTCTCATGTTGCAAGTAGATTTTATAAGGGAAGAAGGACGGAACTAACTAAGAGTCGATTCTTTAAAGAAACAGGCTTATGCGAAGGGTCCTTTATCTTAGAAAAAAACACCAGCTTTAAAAAAGGCGATCTTATACGTCATAAAATCTTTGGTGCAGGAAGAATTCTTGGTGTATCTAAGGCAGGAAAAGACTTCAAACTAAAAATCAACTTTGGGGGGAGTCACAGAGATATACTATCCTCCTTCGTTGAGAGGCTATAAAATGACACTTGAAATAAATTCGCAAGAAACTTCTGCTTTGCAGATCGCCACGGCTAGTTTTGGCGGAAACCATAGAGATATCCTTTCTTCATTTGTTGAGAGATTATAATGCCTGACTCTTTCCCTTACCTATTTTCCTTTAGCGAAGCGTTCTCTTCCCCTCTTTTAAAAGGAAGTGCGGCTTCTCCTAAAACATCGCTTTGCGACCGCCAAGGCTTGTTTTATGGAAACATCTGCTTTGCAGACCGCCAAGGCTTGTTTTGAATAGACTATTTGTAGCCTACAAGCCAACAGGACTTAGTTCTAATCAGTTTCTAAGTCGTTTAAAACGTAAATATAATGTTAAAAAAGCAGGTTATTCAGGTACCTTAGACCCCTTTGCCAAAGGCTGTTTGATTGTTGCCTTTGGAAGCTTTACACGCTTCTTTCAATTTCTTGATAAAACACCAAAGGTTTATAGAGCTACCTTATGGCTTGGAGCGGCCTCAGATACCTTGGACATTGAACAAGTCACTGACCCATCCATAATTAAGCCCTTCAAAGAAGAAGAAGTTCGTAAAATCATAGAAGGACTTAAGGGTGAACTAGAGTATGACCCTCCTATCTTTTCTGCAAAAAGAATTAATGGTGTGCGTGCCTATGACTTAGCAAGAGCAGGTAAAGAAGTCGTTTTAAATAAGATCAATTCTACTATTTACGATATTTCTCTTATACATTACTGTCATCCCTTTGTCACCTTTGAAGCCACCGTTAGTGAAGGTACTTATATCCGTTCTTTAGGACGTCTTATTGCAAATCAATTAGGTGTTGATGGTTCACTAAGTGCTTTAGAGAGATTAAGAGAAGGAAGCTTTAGCTATAATAATGAAGATTCTATCTCTCCCCTTGATGCACTTCCTATGGAGCGTATAAAGTTCAGGGGAAATATTGAAGACGTGTGGCTTGGTAAGAAAATTGCTTTAGAAAGTTTAAGTGTTCAAAAAGAAGGTATATATCTTCTTCATGATGATAAACTTGCCGCGGTTTTACAGATTAAAGATCAAAGCGTATCATATTTACTAAATAAGGTTCCATTATGTTAATTCTTTCACGTAAACTTGAAGAAGCCATTTGGCTTGGTGACAACATTAAAATCAAGATTATGGGCATAGAAAAAGGTGCTGTGAAACTTGGTATTGAAGCACCCTCTGATGTTACTATCTTAAGGCAAGAGCTAAAAGACGCCGTTGCCGATGTAAACAAGAAGTCTTCAAGTACAAGTGAACAACTTGGTGACTTGCAAGACTTTATGAAAACAAGCCATGGCGGTCACAAAGTGATGTTTCAGGCGAAGTCGCACAAAAAATAAGCTATAAAGTATGAAAAAATATAAAGCCTTTGCTAAAGTAAATATTTTTTTAAAAATTACAGGTAAACGCGGAAACTATCATGAACTTTTCTCGCGCTTTACTAAACTACCTCATTTGTATGATGAATTAAGTTTTGAAGCCAAAAAAGAACCTGAATTTATCTTAAGGGGTAATTTTTCGTGTGAAACAAAACAAAACACAATTTATAAGGCTTACGAAGCTCTTTTAGAAGCAACTAATTCAGATGCCCTTGCCAAGCTAATTAAAACCTACGCGATTAGAGTTGAAAAGAACATCCCTTCTTTCGCAGGACTAGGTGGTGGTTCTTCAGACGCAGCTTGTTTTTTAAAGATGTGTAATAACACCCTTGACTTGGGCTTAAGTCTTAATGAGCTTGCAAAGATAGGCTCTAAGATTGGTGCTGATGTCCCCTTCTTCATTTATGACTATACCTCAGCTAATGTCTCAGGTATAGGTGAAATTGTAGAAAGATTTGATGAAGAACCTTTAGAACTTGAAACAATTACACCAAAGGTTTTAGGCTCAACACCAAAGGTTTATCAAGCCTTTAGAGAACATTTTTATAAAGAATTATCAGATGATGAATATGCAAGACTAAGTGTACAATCCTCAAAAGATATTTTGCAAGACTACAGTATCTCAGATGCAAATGACTTGTTTGAACCGGCCTTACATCTGTACCCTGAGCTAAAAGATACTTACCAAAAAGGTTGGTTCTTCTCAGGAAGCGGAAGCAGTTTTTTCAGACTAAAAACAAAATAATAATCAAGATATAGAAAAGAGAATATCATGGGTGAAACCATTGCTAAAAACAAAAAAGCCTACCATAACTTCACTATAGAAGACAAACTAGAAGTGGGTATAGAACTTCAAGGTTCTGAAGTAAAGGCATTAAGAGCCGGACGCGCTCAAATTAAAGAATCTTATGTACGTTTTATTAAGGGTGAACTCTTTTTAATGAACTCACATATCGGAATTTTAGAAACAACCCATGCTTATTATAAACATGATGAAAGACGTGTAAGAAAACTCCTTCTTCATAAAAAGCAGTTAGCAAAGTTTGCAAGAGCAGTAGACAGAGATGGAATGACTATGGTTTGTTTAAGCCTATACTTCAACCATAAAAACCTAGTAAAAGCTCAAATAGCTACGGCTAAGGGTAAGCAACTTCATGATAAAAGAGCTGACTTAAAGGCTAAGGACATGAAGCGTGATATTGCAAGGTCTTTGAAAGACCACTAGCCATCCAGTGGATTAGGAAGATTCAATCAGATAAATCCATTTAATCTGTGGACAAAGCTCTTTTATAAAACTTTAAACCAATGTATCACTTCTCTAATAAGGGTTGATTCCTTACGTCTTTTAAAATGGTCTGAGATATCAAACTCAGGTTTTGAATGCCCCTCTTTATATTCCTTAATAAAACCTGCATATTCATCTTCTTTCATAGCAGATATCTCATATCTAACCTTATGAAAACCATCTTGTTCTTCACGACTAGTTTCATTTAGATTAATACTTCCATATCTATCTTCTTTTTGAAGCGTCATATTCATCTCTATATAAGCGCGCATCATTGCGAGGGTATGTTCAACTTGCGTAACCTGATCAGAGCCTTGTATAGCAGTAGCGAGTTCTTTTGTATAACCCCATTCACCCTTTACCTTTATGTCCGTGTCAAAGGCTGCTTTTATCACCTCTTTTATATCATCACCGGGTTGTATTTCTATAAATTGACTCATATTATTTCTTTTTTACGTATTGTACATTAGATTTAACCTTTATCGTACTTCTTGCCTTTACCCTTGTTTTTCTTATCTTTTTTATTCTTTTTGGACTTATGTTTCTTGTACTTATTCTTATGATCTCTATTTTTAGTATAAGGGCGAGAACTTTCCATCTCAATTTCTACATAAGAGCTATGAAGATACGTTCTATAACGACTAGGAAGATTTAGAGAAACCATCCATCTACCTGAGTCTATATAAAAATACCTACGGGCCTGATAATCATAATAAAAATCTGCCTCTGGATAATAATGGTACCTATGCTGAGCTCGTCTTCCATGAGCGGGTGCATGTGCAGGTGGTTGATGAGAATCAGCATGCTGCTTCTTATTAGGCGAAATTAAAAGACTGGTATCAAAATGATTACAAGCTGTAAAAAACAAAAGAGTAAAGATACTGATGGATATAACTTTAAACATATAAGGGTCCTTATGAATTATTCTTTCTATTATATATTAAAAAAGTTTTTTTATGGAAAACATCTTGTATCTTTTACCTCATCTTAATCACATAAACACTATCATCGCGTATTATGAAACTCACCAATAAACAAATTGCCGAATTTAATACAAACGGATTTTTATTACTTAAAAACTTTGCAGACCATAAGCTTTGTGATGCTATTTTATTAAAGGCGCAGGAACATCTTGATAAGCAGATTCAACCTATTGAGAGTGAGGAAGAATACCTTCGTTCTGGCATATCTAATGTAACTATTCGCCGACTTCGTCAGGTATATGATAGAGAAGATATTTTTAAAGAATGGATGAGAAACAAAGAGATAGCCCCTATAATAGAACAACTTCTTGGAAAAGAACCTAAGCTCTTACTTGCCCACCATAATTCAATTATGACCAAGCTTCCTCATAAGAGTTCCATCACTACCTGGCATCAAGATATCCGTTATTGGCATTACGAGAATGACGAACTTCTTTCTGTTTGGTTAAGCCTTGGAGATGAATTTCTAGAAAATGGACTCTTAGAATTTATCCCCGGCTCACATAAGCTGGATTTCACGCCTGAGCAGTTTGATGAAAGGTCCTCTTTTAGAGATGACTTGAAAGGAAATCAAGCAATTATTGCTAAGCGGGTGCATTATAATCTTAGCCAAGGCGATATCGTTTTATTTCATGCAAAGACCCTACATTATGCCCATCAAAATGAGACAGACAAGGCAAAAATATCTTTTGTATATTCCCTTCGCTCAGCCTCAAACCATCCCCTAAAGAACACCCGCAGTGATTTTAAAGAAATCTCTCTTTAAGGAGATACTGCTTTATATAAAGCAGTTTAGTATTATTTTGTTTTTCTTTCTTTTAGGAGAAGCAATAGCTTATCTTTTACCCTTTTCTTTTCCTGGGGCTATACTTGGTATGATTTTACTTTTTATTGCACTTAGTCTTAAACTTGTTAAAACCTCAGACATTAAAATTGTCTCAGACTTCTTTTTAAAATACATGGCCTTGTTTTTTATTCCTGCGGGTGTTTCTATTATGAGTTCTTATGAGCTTATTGAGCAATACTTGCTTAGTATTAGTGTCTTACTTGTTTTATCTACTATATTTATGCTCGGCTTTATCTCTTTAATCGTTGATTACCTTATTAAAAGAGTAGGAGATGTCTGAGCTATTCTTTAACCCTTTATTTGGCCTGATACTAACCTTGGTATGCGGAAGTGGATTTTGGTGGCTTAAGGGCTTTAAAAAGCTCTCTTACATTAATCCTCTGCTCTTTTCTATCATCCTTATAATACTTTTACTACAGGGTCTTAATATTCCTTATGAGGCTTATAAAAAAGGAGGGGATATCATTCATCTTTGTTTAGGGCCAATTACGGTTATCTTAGCCCTTCCCCTTTATGAACATAGAGAAGAACTTCTACGCCATAAAGTAGCTATCTTTTCAGGCACAATTTTGGGTTCACTTTCTTCACTTATCTCTGTTTTTCTCTTAGGAAAAGTTCTTGGTCTAAATGAGCTTTTCATCCACTCTCTCTTACCTAAGTCTATGACGACCCCTATTGGTATTTCTGCCTCACATATGCTAGAAGCTATAGTAGGTTTATCTGTAATGAGCATAGTTATTACCGGTATCTTCGGTTCTATCATTGCACCTTTCATTTTTAAACTCTTAGATATTAAATCTTCTATTGCGAAAGGAGTAGCCTTGGGCACAACTTCACATGCAGTAGGAACAGCTAAGGCCTATGAGTTAGATAAACTTTGCGGGGCTATGAGCGGACTTAGTATAGGGCTTTCTGGTCTTATAAGTATTATATGGATATCACTTTTCATCATTTTTTTAAATTAGCCTCAAAAGAACAAAAAAAGTTTCATAAATATCATGAGCCTTATGTAAATAATTTAAAATATATGATGAATAACTAAAAAAAACAAACCTTATTTTTTCCAGAATCTTTGGCCTGATATAAGGCCTTGTCTGCACGTAAAAACCAGGTCATTTGATTGTCATTTTTACGGGTTACACTAACACCAAAACTTGAAGTGATTTCCTCATTTAGGGCAAAATCATTTTTATAAATGGTATCGCATATTTTTTGTGCTGTAACAACAGCCTTATCAAGGTTTGTATTGGGAAGCAAGATAGCAAACTCCTCGCCTCCCCACCTCGCGAGTGTGTCACTTTCACGTATTACAGCTGAGACAATTGCACTTATCTCTTGTAAGACCTTATCACCTTGGAGATGTCCATATTTATCATTAATAGCTTTAAAATCATCTATATCACATAAGATTAAAGAACTAACATCTTCATATCTATCAAATGCACTGAGTCTATGCTTGGATATCTTATCAAAATACATTCTATTATATAAGCCTGTTAGAGTATCTGTTAAAGAAGCTTTTTCTAAGGCCATACTTTGTGAGACATCTTGCATAAATATAAGATGGCCAAGCTTTTGTAAATTTTCATCATATTCAAATTCACTATATTCCTGAACATAAAAAAAACTTCCATCTTTTTTCTTGCACTTCAAGATATCTTCTTCTACTTCTGCATCTAATGCTGTATTATCATAAACACATACACTATCAAAATTCATGCCAATAAGCTCATCCCTTGCATATTGGCTAAAGTCTAAAAAGTTTGTATTTACATCATAAATTTTTCCAGCCATGTCCCTATGTATAACCATAAGATATTTATTTACAAGTACATCTGTATTTATTAGTTTGCAATTATATTTTTCAAGAGCATTTTTATATTCTATTGTTATAGAAAAAAAGTAAATAAAAATAAAGGTTTCTAGTAAAAGTGCAAGACCTAAGGCATACAGTATTCTAAAATCATAACTTAATGGATATAGATTCAAGGTGTCTAAACCTATGAAGACTAAGATACTTCCACAAAGAACATAAATCCATACTAAGCCTTGTTTTTTACCAAATAAAAATATGGATATTAATGGAAAAATAAAAAATAAATAAAAAGACACATTCAAGAAAGAGCCAAATAGAAGGATACTCATATATAAAAGTAAAAGAGAAGATAAGATAAGAGACTTTGATAAGACCCTTTGACCTGGAAATTTAAATAAATAAAAAGAGAGGCTTATTATCAAAACAACTAAGATATCTATATAGACTTGTAAGCTTGAACCATGTATATAATTAAAAAAGATAAAAAAAACAAAAAGAGGAAGACAAAAAATATAAAAAGAATAGACTGAATTTTCTTCATACTTTGATTTTAAAACCGCAAGTTTTTTACTCATTAGCTTGGTACACTTCTATATTATTTTCTTGTACATAAGCCTGAAGCTTTGAAGGAGGAACATCAATAAATTTTCTTAGGGCCTTATTCATGTGAGATTGATCAAAAAAATCATACTCTAATTGCATATAATCATAACCATTCATAATAACGTCCTTACAAATCATACCAAACCGCATAATTTGGATCAGCTCCTTAGGGGTATATCCAATAATTCGTCGAAAGTCTCTTTCTAAAGAACTACGGCTATAATTAAACTCTTCTAATATATCTGTAACATTTATTCTACGTATGGTTTCGCATATATATTCTATAATTCCTTCTATATTTTCGCAGGCATCATCCATTGGAGAGGCTAATTCTTTGAGTTTAAAAAAGCCTGTTTCAATATATCTGATCTGCTCATCAACGCTCTTGTATTTATAAAGATCATCAAAGCTAACATCTTTTTCTTTAAGACATTGACTAAAAGGCTGATATACACAATTCAGATCAACTGTACTTTCAGAAAAAAGACGATTACATGCTGTCGGTAAAAGTTCAACTGCTAAAATAGGAAATGTTATATTATGCCCTTTTTGAACACCTAAACGGATGATATTATTGGACTTAATTGATACGGCAATATCCTTAGGCAAAGAAAAGCTTGTTTGATCAATCTCATAATCATGTAAAAAAGCGTCAAGGCCTAGATTAAAGAATATGAAATTTCCGGCAGTAGGGAGTATCCAAAAAGTTTCAAATGATTCTAAAGACTCAATTACTAAAAAATTTTTTATAATACTTTTCAGTTCATGAGCAGGTTGAATGATAGATATATTCATTTATGTACTCACTTCGCTTCGGATTTTAATTCTATAAAAATAGTCTAAATTAATTATTATGATGCAGTATAATTCATTTAGTTCAAACTTACTAGTAAAAATCCACCAAGAAATAAAATTAAACGATATATTAGTTTTTTTAATACTTTTATCATATATTTATGATGTAAGTTTGATTAAAAATTGAGATAAGGGATAGTTACACAAAAAAGTGTAAAAGAAGATGATGCCCTAAGGCATCAGATGAGTTTTAGTGTAAATCTCTCCAGACTTGTCTTTTCCATAAATAAGCTGCAATAACAAAGAAAATCATGTAAATCATTACATACATTCCAATTGTATTACGTTCTTGCGCCTTAGGATCACCCGCTTCTTCTAAGTAAGCAATAACTTTATCAGCAGTCTGCGCATTTACACCAACACGAGGCATTGATGTTCCTAGGAGAAGTTGTTGTGGATCTTCAACAAAGGCCTTAATATAATGCTCACCGCGAGAACGGATATACATAGAAAGGTCAGGAGGAAGTTTCCCCATGTATCCTTTAATACCTTCTTGAGCATCTAAATGCTTAATATCAAAGGCCATCTCATCACGCTTATCTTTAAAGGTAGGCTTCGTTCCTGTAATCGTCCAGTTCATGTAGCGAACATCATGACAACGACCACAAGCATCTTCAAAGGCTACCTTAGGGGTAATCTCATCCATTGAAGGTGCTATTTTTTCCATATAAGCAATAACATCAACAATATCTTGATCTGTTGACACCATATACTTAACCGAATCCATTTGGTGGTTATTTACAATTGAAAACTTATGGTCTACATTTGAAGCCATTGCTGGATCTTTAATCAAACCAATCAGATAATGTCTTTCATATATTGCGCCAGATGTTCTTAAGCTTGGGGGAATAACGCCCCCCATAGGTGCCGCACCATCCATGTGACAGCTTGTACAGTTAGCATAAACTGATTCACCATGTACCGCGTCACCCTTCAGTGCTGCAATACGTTCAACATCAGTCCAAAAAACTTTTTTAGCCTCACGTCTAGCTTCTGCTGCTTGCATATCAGCATCTAACATTTTTAAAACCTTGTCTTCGGGCTTTTCTTTAGCTTTTTCAGCTTCTATGTCTGTTCTAATTTTTGAAATCTTATGATCAACCTCAGCAATGTCAGAGGCACCACTGTATTTAAAACCATCAATCTCAACATGTGGATGCATTACACTATGAGCAAATGGCTCAACCAGATAATACGTTAGAAGTGAAAAGGCAACAACAACGCTTAAAATAAATAATTCTTTTTTCATCTATTGTTCCTTACAGTTTTTTTTCATAGGTAGTAATAATAGGAAGTGCAATCCATAAAGCGAAAAACACATAAGCCGAAACCTCACCAATGATGCTAAAGATACCTTCTGGAGGAAGTTTACCCATAGCTGTTAAGACAATTAAATCAACCACCATTAACCAGAACCAAATGGCAAAATACCCACGACGGTTTGCTGGAGCTACATTAGGGCTTCTATCTAAAAATGGAAGCGTAAAGAAAATAACCTGAGCAACTGCAAAGGCAATTAAACCTACATCTTTACCAAAAGGACGTAAGATCTCATACGACCATAAAAAGTACCACTCAGGATAAATATGCGCTGGTGTTACAAGTCCATCTGCTGTATCAAAGTTTACAGGGTCCATAGCAAAACCATATTGCCAAAACACAAGGTAAAAGAAGAATGTTAAGAAGATAGCTACAACAAACATATCCTTAGCCATAAAATCATTTCCAAAACGAATAACTTTAGAGTTTTTTGCATCTCCATCAAGATATTTTTTAGACTCTACTTCAAAATCAATCTCTTCACCCTCTTGGTTGTTAACATGAGGAATACGAAGCGCTGCAAAGTGAATCCCAATTAGACCAATGATTGCTAAAGGTAAAAGCAATACATGAAGCATAAAGAAACGATTTAAAAAAGCTTGACCTGGAACATAATCTCCACGAATCCACTCAACCACACCATTAAGCTCTAAAGAACCCGCTGAAAACAAGTTAGTAATAACCATACCTGCCCAGTAAGACATTTGACCCCATGGAAGCATATATCCTGAAAATGCCTCAGCAGAAAAAGTCACGAAAAGAAGCATTCCTGAAATCCAAATCATCTCACGTCCCTGCTTATAAGAACCATAATAGATTCCTGTAAGCATGTGGATGTAAATAATCAAGAAAATTACTGAAGCCGCTACGGCGTGAACATGTCTCCATAACCAACCAAAACCTACCTCTTGCATGATGGTGTAGTTAACACTATCAAAGGCCAAGTCAACATTTGGTTGATAATACATTAAAAGAAAAATACCTGAAACTAACAGTAGACCAAAGGTAATGGCTAAAACCATCCCCATCGCCCAAAGAAAGTTAATATTTTTAGGAATCCAATACTCAGACGCCATAACCTTTTCAACTTTATCAAGTGCTAGACGTTGGTTTAACCAGTCGCCAATACTTGTTGCTTTTGTAAATTTTGCCATAAACTCCCCTTATTAAGCGACGACGCCGTCAGCTTTCATTTTCTTATACTCTGGACCTTCTTCACCAAGAACAACTGTATTTCCATCAATCTTAAAAGGAGGAATTACAAGTGGAGAAGGAGGAGGAGATTTTGTTTCCATACCAGATGCATTAAACTCACCACCATGACAAGCACATAAAAAGTCTTTTTTTGCATCTCTATAAGCAGGAATACAACCAAGGTGCGTACATAAGCCAATAGTAATCATATAATGACTTCCATCTACAATAATGTCACGAGCTAATTCAGCCTCGCCTTGTTCTGTTACCATTTCTGCTGTTTTTTTCAAAACAAATATAGGCTTCCCACGCCATTTTTCAACAAGAAGCTTGTTCTCTTCACATACTGAGAGATCAATCTCCGTAAAACCTGCCGCTGCTACACTTGGAAGTGGATCCCAAGACTGCTTCATAGCTACTAAAGAGCCTAGAGCACCAACACCAGCAACAGCACCAAAGGCCTTGCCCATAAATCCGCGTCTGCTTGATTTTTCCATATTTAACTCACTTTCTTGTATTAGAAAACCTTATAAAGTCTTCTATCTTTATCTTCATATTAAACTAATCTTATTCAAATAAACTAGCCAATAGTACTAGTTTATGATTTAAATACCAATTAATTTAAGGCCTTTTTCATAAATTACGTTATTTTTATAGTATATCTCTCCAGAACTCCATATTCATATTGTGAACATTCTGTGATTATCTTATCTAAATTTGTGTATTCTGCAAAGTTAAAGTAGCTAATATTAATTTTTTTGAGTAGTTTGTGATAATACTAAAATTTATTTAGGGATAAAATAATTTTCCATTTAATTGTTTCATAAGATAAATTTTCATCCTCAGTTTCAATTTAAAGATAATAATGCTTGTCCTTCAAGTAATAATTGTAAAGACAGCTCTTCTATTTACTATCTTTTCCTTTATCCGACAAACTATCTCTTACATCTAAAAACTTATCTACATGGTCAAAAAAGATATCTACTAGTTTAGGTTCAAAGTGTTTTCCTCTTTCTTCTTTAAAAAGCACAAATATATCCTCATCACACCAAGCTTTTTTATATACTCTATCTGAGCTTAGTGCATCAAACACATCTGCTATAGCTGTAATACGACCATAGATGTGTATCTGTGTAGCCTTAAAGCCTTGAGGATAACCAGAACCATCCCACTTCTCATGATGTTGATGTGCTACTATCGCTGCCGTATTTAAAAGTGGTCTTTTTGAACCATTTAACATATCAAAACCTTGTTGAGCATGTGTTTGCATAATAGACATCTCATTATCAGTAAATTTAGAGGGTTTATTCAAAATATCATCAGAGATGCCTACTTTACCTATATCATGCATAGGAGAGGCTTGTTTTAGCAATTCAGCATCTCCTTCACTAAGACCATAATATAATGCAAACATTTTGGAATACTCAGCAACTCTTCTAACATGGTTCCCCGTCTCTTTGGAACGCTGTTCACCAATCGTACCCATTTTAAAGACAAGTTCTTTTTGTGTTTCTTTTATCTCTGATTGTAAGGCTTCAATCTCTTTTTCATCTGTAATATCATCTCTAATTGAGGTGTATCCAATATGCTTTCCTTTATTATCATACTCTGGAGCGAAGAAAGTTTTTACCCAAAAGGAGCCACCATCTTTTTTTAAGTTTTTGAGTTCTGCTTCAACTGACTTTTCTTGAACGAGGGCTTCCCATATTTTTTCAAACTCTTTTACATCTACATCTGGATGCCTTACAATATTATGATTTTTTCCAATAAGCTCTTTCCTTGTATAACCACTCACTCTACAAAACGCGGTACTTACATCTGTAATAATTCCATCTAAATCTGTACTTGAATACATAACATTCTTATCATAAGAAGACACTAATGCTTCTAACTCATCGTTTTTATTATTAAGCGCCATCGTTTTTTCACGTACTTTGTCTTCAAGGTTTATATACTGTTTCTCAAGTTCTAATCCCATATTTATGACATTGTTTTGAAGTGCAATTAACGACTTGCTTGTAAGTACCTTGTTATTCAACTGTTCCCTCAAAAGAGTGAAATCTCTTTTTTTAATATCTTTAGTTGTATTTTCAATATAGCTTATCTGTTTTAATAAGTTTATGATTCTATATCTTGTTACTAAAAAAACCAATAAAGCACTCAAAAATAAAAGAATAAAATTTTTAACAATATTTTTAATAAAAATCTCTTTAAAACCTTCTAATTTCGTCACTGTACAAACATATCCCATGATATTTTTATTGAAATCAATAATTGGATATATATTTAAATAGTACCTACTATTAGCGATTAAAATACTTTGTATCTTTTTAGTAAAATCAATATGCCTTATTTCATCTTTAGATATATCGATTGTCTTATCAGCAAGAATATAATTACCCACTAGCTCTTTATCCTTCATAAAATTTTCATAATATTTTTTTTCTAAAGAGTTGGTTGATTCTTTTTCATATACTAAAAAAGATTTATGTTTTGTTCTACTCGTGATAGCCTCAGGAATCCAGTCTATTTTTTTCCCTAAAGAAAGACCACCTAATATAGATCCATTGTCATCTAAAATAGGATTTGTAGCTCTGAATCCGGCATATGACTTACACATCAAAGCATGGGTACTGGCTTTAAAAGATGTCATTATCCACTCTATATCTGTTCTGACACTGGACACATCCTTACCAATTGACTTAAAGTTTGAAAAGTTTACAAAAGAAATAGCAGGAGGTTTAAAGAAGTGTATCTCATATGTCAGTTGTTCATCTTTGACTTTTTTCCAGATTGGGGTTACATATTCTTTTATAATTTCTGGATTATTTTGAAGGTAGGCTTCTTTAACTCTTTTATCAGAAGAAAGAATCCCCGCTAAAATTTGAATATTTTTAGCTTGTGCTTCAATCAAATTATTTAGAATAAGATGATCTTTTCTATATGCTTTATTTTTTGCTGCCTCTTGACCAAAGTAGTAGGTAAATGATTCAGTAATTATAAAAAATATCAAAGCAAATGAAGAAATTATTATTAATGGCTTGTTCAATAAGTTCATTCCATTAACACCTTGTCTGCATGATTAGTCTATGATTAAATAGTATATTGAAATATTAACTTCTCTACACTTTCAAGTAAATAAGAATGGACATTTTACAAAGAAATTAGAATGATTTAATTTTTTTGTGATTTTTTTGTGATAAAAGCTTAGAGAAATAGTGAACTTTGATTTAAAGCAGTTAGATAATATCATTTTTAATCCGACGAAAGTAAAAAACGAGCTGTCATCAACAATGGAAAATGGGTATCAGGGGCCTTGTATTAATTTAATTTTAAAAGGAGTAAGACACCATTCTTCCCTAATTTATCTTTTTTTAGCTTCCATTTTAATGTATATTTGAAGTATCTCAATGGCTGCAGGGGTTACTCCTGAGATTTGAGAGGCAGCTTGAAGGGTTGGTGGATTGAACTTTTCAAACTTTTCAATCATTTCATTACTTAGACCCTTAACAATTCTAAAATCAAAGCCTTCAGGAACCTTCATTCTTAACTGTCTTTTCATTTTGTTAATATCTTGCTGTTGTTTTTCTATGTACCTTGCGTACTTCGCTTCGATTAAAATCTGATTTTGAACATAGGCATCAAACTTTGCTATACGTGGCTCTAGTTTTAAAAGTTTTTCAATGGTAAAAGATTTTCGTGAAGCAATGTTTATAGCAAGGGTTTTGTCCGTGATATGAAGTTCATCCATCTCGGCCAAAAAGGCCAAGAACTCTTTATTAGGTTTACATTCTTGCTCATTTAAGTAAGCAACACCTTCTTTCATTTGGGCTTCTTTCAAGTCCACCTCAGCTTGAAACTCATCTGAGACTAAACCAAAGTCATGCCCATACTTAGACAAACGAAGATCTGCTGTTTCTTCTCTTAAAAGTAGTCTATATTCGGCTCTTGAGGTAAACATTCGGTAGGGTTCTTTTGTTCCCTTTGTTACAAGGTCATCTATCATTACCCCTATATAAGCTTCATCTCTACCTAAAATAAAAGGCTCTTTTCCTTGGTTAGATAAAGAAGCATTAATACCTGCCATTAAACCTTGAGCAGCTGCTTCTTCATATCCTGTAGTTCCATTAATCTGACCCGCAAGATACAAGCCTTTTATCTTTTTAGTTTCCATTGAGTGCGTTAAAGAAGTTGGGTTAATATAGTCATACTCAATCGCGTATCCATAACGTACAATTCTTGCATTTTCCATACCTGCCACAGAACGAATCATATCTCTTTGAACATCAGGGGGTAAAGACGTAGACATACCATTTACATAGACTTCTGTGTTTTCCCAGGTTTGTGGTTCTATAAAAAGATGGTGTCTGTCCTTATCTCTAAAGCGGTTAACCTTATCCTCAATACTTGGGCAGTAACGTGGACCCACACCTTCTATCTGACCCGAAAAAAGAGGCGCTCTGTGAAAGTTATCTTCTATAATCTTATGGGTTGTTTCGTTTGTATAAGTGATAAAACAAGGTAGTTGTTTCTTATTTTTCTTAAAATATTCTCTGTCTGTTCTAAATGAAAAAGGCATAGGCAACAGGTCTCCAGGTTGTTCTTCCATTACTGAGTAATCAATGCTAGAACTATCAACCCTAGGACAGGTTCCTGTTTTTAAACGCCCCACATCTAAGCCAAGTGCTCTCAGTTGAAGCCCTAGCTTTTTTGCAGAAAACTCTCCAAATCGCCCTGCTTCATGTGTTGTCTCACCAATATGAATAATACCTTGTAAAAAAGTACCTGTTGTTAAGATGACCTTAGAAGACATATACTCATTTAAAAACTCTGTCTTAACACCAATAACAGCATCATCTTTGATAATAAGTTCATCTACGGTTTCTTGTAATAATTGTAAGTTAGGTGTATTTAGAGTGATATTTCTTGCAATTACCCTATACTTATCCATATCTATCTGAGCACGTGTTCCACGAACAGCGGGACCCTTTGTAGCGTTTAAGATACGAAACTGGATACCAGCCTCATCTGTTATAAGACCCATTTCACCACCAAGGGCGTCCAGTTCTTTAACCAAGTGACCCTTAGCAAGTCCACCAACTGCTGGGTTACAAGAGGTTGCCCCAACATTTTCCGCAAGCATGGAAACCAAAAGTGTTTTTTGTCCCATTCTTGCAGATGACAAGGCCGCTTCTATACCTGCGTGCCCAGCTCCAACAACTATTACATCATAATTCATAGATAACCTATCCTAAACCTATTTACTAAAGAAACATCGCTGTGCGACCACCATCGGTTTGTTTTCAAAGGTTGAGAAAATTTAATTTTATGGCGCAATTATACCCTTAATAGACAGGTTTAAAAAGCTATTTAAAATTCAATTCATAATTTAAGAAAATATTTAATATAAGGACATCACTTAGCTTCTATTTATTCTGATACTTTATAACTAACTTAAACACTATGCCTCATCTTTTATATTGCAAGGTGTACAATAGTTTGATATAGCTCTTAGGTAGGTTTATAATGTCAGATATGATGGTTTATGCAGAAGAAGACGCACCTACTACTGTCCTAAAAGAAGACACATGGAAGCTCTTAATCGTAGATGATGATAAGGATATTCATGAAATAACTAAGCTTGCTCTAAAAGATTTAAAGTTCAAAGATAAATATCTTAGTTTTGAATCCGCCTATAGTGCGGAAGAAGCTATCTCTAAGCTAAACCAGAACCCTCAATTTGCCATCGTTTTACTTGATATTGGAATGGAAACTTCTGACGCAGGACTAGGGGTTGCTAATTTTATTCGTCAACAATTACACGACAATCTAACACGTATTATTATCCGTACGGGTCAGCCTGGAGATGTCCCTGAAAAAGAGATTATAGACAATTATGATATTAATGATTATAAGTCTAAAACAGAGCTTACCATTGAAAAACTTTTCACGGCCATACGTACGGCCATCGCTCAATATCATCAGATTAATGAGCTTGCTCATCTAAATGTAGAACTTGAAGAGCGTATAAAAGAAGCCCTTCTTATTCAAAAGAAACAACAAGAAGCCTTATTTTTACAAGACAGAACCGTGCAAATGGGAGAGCTTTTAAATATGCTTGCTCACCAGTGGAGACAACCCCTTGCTCGTATCTCTGCTGTTACAACACAGTTGAAGTTTTCCCTTGCCTTAGGTGAAATTAATACGGAAGAATTTAATAAACAAATTGATGGTATCGAGAAATACACACATGAACTCTCAGAAACTATTGAAGAATTTCGAACAGTATACGAGCCCACAAAACTTTCTGAAAACACACCTGTTTGTGCCCTTTTAGAAAAATCAGTTTCTATTATAAATTCAAGCTTTAAAGAAAAAAATATTATCATTGATATCATTTGTGATGAGGATGAAAAAGGTTTTTTCACCTCTACTGCCTTATACCAAGTCCTTCTTAGTCTACTTAGAAATTCTCAAGAGGCTTTTTTAGAAGTTGATATTGAAGAACCTCGTATTAGTATTAGTACACAAAGAGAAGAAGGGCTTCTTCAAATTTGTATTCAAGATAATGCAGGTGGTATAAAAGAAGAATACCTTTCTAAGGTTTTTGATCCTTATTTCTCAACTAAAAGCAATAAAAATGGTCATGGTCTAGGTCTGTATATGAGTAAAAGTATTATTGAACAAAACTGTAATGGAAAAATAGAAGTAGAAAATAAAAATGATGGTTGTCTTTTTACCATTAGCCTTCCAAATAAATAAAGCCTTTCTTTCCTCACGGTACTTTAAAACCTAATAATGTTTTTACCTTCACCTGAGTATACTTCGCGTAAATAACTTTTAAAGAAGAATAAACTATGATCCAACAAGCACATGACGCCTACAACAAAGCAGATTATAACACGGCCTTTGAGCTTTATTCAAAACTTGCTGAAGATGGCAACTCAGCCGCTCAAGCAAGTCTTGGCTTTATGTATCAAAATGCCCAAGGAACAAGTGAAGATATAGATAAGGCTGCCCTTTGGTATACCAAGGCCGCCGAACAAGAGCACCCTCTTGCTATGTATAATATTGCTGTTTTAATGATGCATGGAAAAGGTCTTAGTCATGATATGTTTGCCGCCCATGACTACTTTATGAGAGCCTCTGTCAAAGAAGTACCTCAGGCTATGTATGAAACTGCCATGATGCTAGAAAAAGGTTTAGGCTGTAGCCAGAGTTTTCCAGAAGCCGCTTTTTGGTACGAAGAAGCCGCAAAACGTGGAAATATGGATGCCTTTAATAACTTAGGTGTACTTTTTAAAGAAGGACATGGTGTGGATATGGACTACAAAAAAGCCTTTTACCTTTTTACTAAGGCTGCTGAAAGCAATGTACCAACGGCTCAATATAACCTAGGTCAAATGTATGACCAAGGACATGGTTGTGAAATGGATAATGACAGAGCCTTAGAATGGTGTAGAAAAGCAGCTTACGCGGGGCATGAAAAAGCAAAAGCAATTATTGCTAAACTCCAATCTGATGGGAAGATTGTTTATTAATGCGTTTTCATGACTTTTTAAAAGCAGTAGGTACCGGTCCAAAAGGAAATCGTCATCTTAGTAGAGAAGAAATGAAAGAGGCTATGAGTATGATGCTTGACGGTACGGCCATACCTGAACAAACAGCTGCTTTTTTATTAGGATGGCGTGTTCAAATAGAAGATAAAGATGAACTTCTTGGTGCTATTGACGCCATGGACACTTTCGTTAAGCAAACTCCAATTAAAAAAAGTTTAGAAATAGGCTATCCCTTAGATGGAAAAATAAAGTCCTTACCTATCATGCTTCTTGCCGCTGGGCTTATTCCAAAGGTGCCCATTGTTGTGCATGGAGACAGGGCCCAACCTTCTAAATTAGGCTTTAATCCTAAAGACTTTTTTGAAAATACAAAATTTTCTTCGAATCTTCATTACTTTGATAGAGCAAATTTCTTTCCTGAACTTTCTAAACTTACAGACTTAAGACGTGCTCTTGGCCTTCGTACAGCCTTTAACACCATTGAAAAACTCCATAATGTTGGTTCAAGTGATTTTGCCTTAATAGGGATGCACCATCTTCCTTATTTTGACTTATATAAAGAACTGTATGGACAAAGATACAAGCGTTTGGTCATAGTAAGGGGAAGTGAAGGCACTCCTGAGATACTTAAAAAAACCAATATGCTTGTTGTTGAAGGGGGACATTCCCATTCTCTTCCTATAGACCCTGCTTATTATGGGCTCAAGCCCTTTGAAGCTAAAAAAGAGATGAGCTTAGAAGAGATGATTAAACAACTTGAAAATCCTAATGAACAAATCTTAGGATATGCAAGATTAAATGCGGCTCTTTTACTTTATACAGCCAATCAATCGCCAAGTATTGAAGAAGCTTATGCAACTTTAAAAAGCAATTACGATAAACTTTGTAAAAAGTATTTAGGCTAAAGAGGTTTTATGTTCACAGGTTTAATCAGGGAAATGGCCACGGTCAAGTCCTACAGAAATAACGAACTCACAGTTGAGGCCAAGTATAAGCCTTGCATAGGTGATTCTATTGCTATTAATGGGGCTTGTTTAACCGTAGTAAAACTAGAACCCGGTGCTTTTACTGTTGAACTTTCCCCTGAAACACAGACCCATATAGAAACACAGAATCTTAAGGGTAAGGTGCATATGGAGGCGGCTATGTCTATGGGGGATCGCTTTGAAGGACATATTGTTCAAGGGCATATTGACTGTTTAGGTGAAATAACTCAGATTAAAAACAATGGTAATTCAAGCGATTTTTTTATCTCAATCCCTGAAGAGTTTCAAGGTTTTTTAGTTCCAAAGGGTTCCATTACTGTGGATGGTGTAAGTCTTACTATTAATGAAGTCACAGAAGATGGATTTAGACTAACCATTATCCCTCATACTATTAAAGAGTCTTTATTTGGTATTTATACCAAGGGGTACAAGGTAAATATAGAAACAGATATGTTTGCCCGATACATCTTTCATCTTTTTAAGCCTAAGGGTAAAAAATCTGTTTCTTGGGATAATATAAATAAGATAACAGCTCTTTACTAGTCTTTTAAAGAACTTATCTGAGGGTTACAAGACATCTTATGCTGTACATCTACCCTCTCATACTCAAGTTCAGACTTCGAAGCAAGTGTTGCAGATCTAAAGCCTTCCCCCTTATGAAGATACACTTTCAAGCCATTTTCTTCTAAGGCTATACGGGTGGCTAAAGAAATTGAGTATGTTGTTAAAATGGCCTCTTCTTTCATCAATCTAACAATATCCTTGAAATATTCACTTGTCCAAAGCATAGGATTAGAAGAAGGTGAAAAAGCGTCTTGATATACAATATCAAACCTTATATCTGTTTCTCTTACAAAAGTCCTTGCATCTCCCAAGAAGATGGTAATATTTAGATTTTCAGACTCATATTTTTGCCTCGTCGCTAAAGAAATAATAATATCTTTATAGTCTATAAATTCATCCGGATAAGTAAAATCAACTAAAGAACGAACAAGGTCTTCATCAAATTCAGGTGAATAAATATGAACTTTTTGGGGGGTATCTTTTAATGCGTAAATTGTTGCGAGGGTATTAAAACCTAGTCCAAAGCAGATATCTAAGATATGGATCTCATCTTTATCTTGGCAGTGTTTTAAAGCGGGAAGGACATGCTTGCAAAGAGACTCATGCAAGGCACCATCTTTTGTTGAATGATAATGTTCCTTAAACTCAGTGCTATAGGCTGTAAAAGAGCCATCGTCGCTCTTAATAGCTTGATGCTTTACTGAGTCAAAGGCCATTTTTATCCATTAGAACGAATATTATTGATCAACTTTCTTTAAATCAAGTGTAATCTCATCATTATTCATCACACCAATAGGCTGAGCAAGCATATCATCAGCAATCTTTTTTGCATCTTCAAGTGAGTGCATTTTATAAGTACCACATTGGTAAATATTTAGTTCAGGAATATCAGATTGCTTAGTAACCTTCTTAACATCTTCCATAGACTCTTTCCAAGCCTTAGCAACCTCTTCTTCTGAAGGTGTACCAATAGTACTCATGTAAAAACCTGTTCTACATCCCATAGGAGAAACATCAATAATTTCAGTCGTTTTAGAATTTAAATGTTCACGAATAAAACCTGCGAAAAGGTGCTCAAGAGTATGGATACCTGTTTCATTCATAAGACCAACATTTGGCTCATAAAAACGTAGGTCATAAACTGTGATATCATCACCTGATGGTGTTTTCATCTTTTTAGCAAGACGAACTGCTGGGGCTTTCATAATAGTATGGTCAACACAAAAACTGTCTAATAATGGCATTTGTAATCCTCTTTAAGTTATTTGTGTATGGTAGCTAATTAAGATTAATTCTTAGCTATTGTAAAAATTTAATATTTTGAGATATATATTACTGCTTCTAAAACATTATCTTCAATAATATTTGTTAGGCTGTTTAACTCTTCTCTTGTATCATATCCTGTAAGCACAGCAACACTCTTTACCCCTGCATTTTGCGCAGAACCTATATCTAGGCATGTATCACCTATCATCCATGTCTTAGACTTATCGGCTTTCATTGCAGCTATGGCCTTATTTATAGGTTCAGCGTTAGGTTTTGGCTTGTCCACATGTTCCCTTCCTATAAGCACTTCAAAGGCATCCATCACTCCAAAGTGCTCTAAAAGATCCCGTGAAAAGCTTCCTGTTTTAGTTGTTACCACTCCTAAACGCGCTATCTCTTGCGCCATACGAATAGACTCAACTGCATGTTCCAATAAAACGGTCTTATCCTTGTAGATAGTCGCGTAATGTTCTTTATAGGTTTTAACCATATCCCAGACTAAACTTTCTCCCACTCTTAAGTCTGTATACATCACATCAAGGGGATGGCCTATTAAGGCCTTTATATCATCATCTGATGGTTGAGGCAGCTTATGCACATCAAAGGAGTTATGGAAGCTCTCAAGTATGGCTTCTGTCGAGTCTATTACCGTTCCGTCTAGGTCAAAGAGGATTGTTAAGTCTTTTATCATTTTAGTTTTTAGTCCTTGGTTTTTTGTTTCTAGTTATACGAGAATATTTCTAAAAACTATTGTGAAATTTTCCACTCTATTTGATTATGCCAATATCCATTAATGGTAGGATCTATTGGATTAATATTTTTATTTACAACACTGATGCTGTTAGGGATGTATAAGAACAAGTAAGCATTATCTTCTACCACTGTTTTAAATATTTCTTTTTGCACGACAGATAGCTTTTCTCTATCTACTAAGCCTTCTGCTTCTTTAATGAGTTTATCCACCTTCTCATTTTTATAGCCTATGAAATTAAAAGCACCGGGCTTATCATTATCAGAATGCCAGACTAAGTAAGGGTCAGGACTAAGTGAAAGAGACCAGCCTAGAAGCACGGTATCAAACTCTCTTGGAAAAACAACCATATTTAAAAACGCCTGCCATTCCATGACTCGTAATTCTACCTTTACCCCAATTTTTGCAAGCTGATGTTGAATTATCTGCGCCGCGTAAGGACGAACTTCTGAAGAGTTTGAAGTCGCTATCTCAAACTCAAAAGGATGATTCTCATCATATCCTGCTTCTTTTAAGAGTTTAATAGCCCTTATTAAATTTACCTTAGGTGTCTTTACTTCTTTGTTAAAAGAAGGGCCACCTGGTAAAAAGGGGCCTGTACATATCTGCCCATGTCCTAAAAACAAGATATCAACAAGTTCTTCTCTATTGATACCTAAGGACAAGGCTTCTCGCACTCGAGGGTCTTGAAACTTCTTATGCCTAAGGTTAAAGCCTAAGTAAGTATAGGAGTGGGATATTTGTTCAATTTTACGGTAATACTCGAAAAACTCTTTTCCTACCTGACGCTCTAGCTGCATAGGTTCTAAGCCCCCTATGTCTATTTGCTTAGAGCGTAACATTAAAAAGCGGGTACTTGGGTCAGAAATAACATGAAAAGAAATCTTTTCTATATAGGGTTTATGCTCGAAATAATCTTCATTCGCGCTCAATTCTATATTTTTAGAAAACTCTAATTTTGTAAGTTTATACGGTCCTGTGCCTATAGGTTTTTTATTAAAAGATGAACCCATAACATTATCTTCATTTTCTAATATATGCTTGGGAACAATTTGCATCATCCATGTTTCAAGGGCTTTAAAATAAGGTTTTTTATATTTAACTTCTACAGTAAAGTTATCAAGAGCCTTAACACTTTGAACCATTCTAAAAGTAGAAGTATAAGGTGTAACTACCTTAGGTGAATGGATTAGATCAAAGGTAAAGACGACATCTTGCGCAGAAAAATCGACTCCATCATGCCATTTAACATTTTTTCTTAAATGAAAAACAAGGGTTACAWMATCTWWAAATTCATATGAACTTGCCAAGTCACCAATAATCTCTTTTCCATTTTTATCATACTTAACCAAGGCAGAAAAGATAAAACCAACAATCTCTGAACTCCCCGCATCTGTTGATAATAAAGGATTTAAACGAGAAGGATTTGTAGAGGCTGTTAAATGAAGGGTTTTGGCACTTAAACTTAAAAAGCTTAGTAAACATAATAATAATAATTTCATGGAGTATTGTAGCGGAGTTTAGACTAAAGAAGCCTAAAGGCTCTTTAGCTGTTTATGTAATATTAGGTGCGGTACTCTTCAAGCATATTGTTAAGCTTCGCTGTCATTTGAGACATATGCGCTGAAGCTTCCGTAATTTCATCCACAGACTTTCTATTTTCTGAAGAAATTGCTTCAATTTGACTCACCTTATCAATCATAGACTCAACCGTCTTAGAGTTAGAAATATAACCTGTCACCGTTTCATCTACTTGGATAATAGAGCGTTCAATAGACTCAACTGAAGTGTTAATCTCGCTCTCTGCTGAGTTTGCATATTCAGAAAGTTTTTCTATCTCTTTTKYRTTAACAGATATATGTTCGCTCGCGTCAATAACAGACTGAACAATAACACCAATACTCGCATTAATCTCAGCCAGAGACCTTTGAGTACGTTCGGCTAGCTTTCTTACCTCGTCTGCAACAACTGCAAATCCACGTCCATGTTCACCCGCACGCGCTGCTTCAATGGCTGCATTAAGCGCAAGTAAGTTTGTTTGATCAGCAATATCAGAGATCACCGTAAGTACTTCTTTTACCTGCGTAACATCTGAGCTTAATTGTTCAAGTCTCGCGGCAAGTTCTACCTCTTCACGCGCACGAGTTTGAACCTCATTAGCTAAATGAATAATCTGCTCATTTGCACCCTTAAGAACGGTACCTGCTGAATCTATATCTTCTTTAGTGATTTTAGCCTGTTCTATAGATATTTTTAAGATGTTTTGTAATTCGGTTCCTTGAGTAGACACTTCAGCCACAATACGCGCTTCTTCTTCTGTCTTACCACGAATAACCAAAGAAGCGTCCGATAAGGTGTTCGCAATACCAGTGTTTTCAGAAGACGAACGTTTTGCTTCTGATACTGTTGTGCGAACTTTTTCTATAAAGTCATTAATATTTTCCGCAACCTCATAAATCTCATCCCCTTTAGGAACGTCAATACGTTGCGTTAAATCACCCTCACCTTTAGCTAAGTCATAAGCGGCTGATTGAAGGGTTGCTAGCTTAGAAATAACAAGAGCTTGCACAAGATAAATACTAATAAGAAGTAAGACAATAAAGATAACAATAGAAATACCCAAAATTACATTTCGTATTTCATGTACCCCATCTAAAACTTCTGATTCATCAATCTCAACAACCATACCCCATCTTTCCCCAAACATATTAATAGGTGCGTATGAACTTAGTACACTTATTCCACGATAATCTTCAATTATCCATGAACCAGTTTTTCCCTCAGCTATGGCATCTGTTGATTTTGATTTAACATTTACTACTGTTATTGTTGTACCCGAAGATTCCACCACTTGATCATCCATCTCATCCATGAAGCGACTGTCATTTTTCATACACCCTTCAGCACAAAGAAGATTAGCCTTTCCTGTTTTACCAAGACCTGCTTTTTCATATTCACCATTAAAGCTCATGATTTCATTAATTTTTTCTTTTGGAAGTTGAAAGATAACAACACCTTCAAAGTCTCCTTGATAAATGATAGGAGAGGCTAAAAATATAGCTGGAGTATTATACGAAGGCTCATACGCTTCAAAATCAGCAAAGGCAACTTCCCCCATTTTCAACTTACTTGCTCTGCTAAAGACCTTTCCTAAGCCAGTATTTGAATAAACACCTTCTATAAGGTTTGTTCCATAATCCTTTTCCTTATAAACTGAATAAACAACATCCCCTGATGGATTAACTAAAAATATATCATACAAGCCAAAGTTATTTAAAAGTTTTGTATAAGCCTGATGAATTTCAATATGATTTTTAGAATATTCAACATCAATATTTTTATTCATCTGTAGTTTTTCTTTTTCACCAACAGGATACACATTATCAATAATATAAAGATACTGAGCCGCCTGACCACTTAGGCTTTTTGGAAGATAGTCTTTTGTCTCACGTCTTTGCGGGGCACCTTTCATTTGGTAATTTACCTTAGTTAAGTACTCGCTATCATAATGACGTAACAAGGCTTCTCTAATTTTTCCATGAGAGAGTCCCTCAATTTCTTCAAGTTCTTGAAAAGAGTCATCTAAGGCCCAAAGTGTTTCCACCGTTGCCATATCACTTGACTTCGACGTTAATAAAAGCTCGATAGTATTAAAAAAGTCAACAATATGATCTTTTTTTGATTCTTTTACGGCATCAAGTAAGGCCATATTGCTTTGAACCAAGGCGGTTGAGGCTTTTTGTACAGAGATAGTTACAATACTAACTGCTATTACAAGCAAGGAAGCTGCCATTAATGTAATCAATTTAAACTTAATACTTCTTATGTTCATCACACGTCCTTAAAGAGGATAATTAATCGGCCTTTTCACTCAACATAGAGGGAACAAGGTCAGTTACTAATCAATTGTAACATAAAGATAGATTTAATATAACTTTTTTCTAATTTTACTGAGATTTTGTAGGGATTTATGAAGAAAGAAAACACATGGATGAAATAATTTCATCCTCTATGTTATATTTAGTTTGACTCTATTGTACGGTCATGTAGTTCTTGAACAGGACGTTCATTATCTACATAATATTTTCTAAAGGCTTCAATTTGGTCCTTAGAAGCAAACGAAGGTGTTTTAAGTAGGTACCACTGAACATTTTCAGAACAAGGAGGTGTTGTTAATGAGCCAATGTAATGATAATAATGCGCGGTGTCTTTTGGAAGGATATCTTGAGGGTCAATTCTAATATTTTTCCCAATTCCACCAATGATATTATCAAGCATTGGATTGTTTTTTCCCTCTTCAAAGAAAACAGCGACTACGGCCAGTTGTTTAGTTATCGGATTTTGGTGAACAAGATGCGCCACCATATCGTAACGCTTACCATCTACTGTATGCTCACTTTTCCCATGAAAATGAAACTGTAAAAGATTAAACTTTTCCCCATTTAATTCAATTGATCCACCCACCTTAGGAGTCACCTTAATCGAGTGACCATTATCAATAACCTTAGCCGTAGTATGAACATCTTCACTCATATGAAGGTCATACTGATGATTCATAGAAACTGACTTACCGGGAACGATGTTAATAGGAGACTGAGCGTTTCCTGCAACGCAGGTCTTAGAAAACTCATCCCAATGCGCTGGGCCATTATGTGAATAATCCCAATGTTTCTCATCATGAGGCTTTACCTCAGAAGCAAAAGCTGTTAAAGACAAAAGTGCTGCGGCACCTACTGTTAATAATATTTTTTTCATATATGAATTCCTTTATGGTTAATTTAACTCTTAAAAATTGTGAAGCTACTCATCTTTTTTAGGAGGTATCCTTTTAATCTATTTTACTCTTAAAATTTGTAATTTGCAATAACACGATATTGTGTCAGTTTATCATCTTGGGGATTGATACTTCCATCTTCTTTTTGCGAGGTATTATGTCTTACCCAGATTCCTTTTAATGCTAATGAAAAGTCACCAATTCCATATCCAAGTACAATATTATAATCGCGTTGGTTATTTTCAAAGGCCCTATTCCTTACATTTAAGTATGATAGAGATGTTTTAAAACCTTTAATGCCTGTAAAATCATACTTTTGCGTGTAGACAAACTTTATACCTGTTGAGCCACCAATATAAATACTATCGGCATTTAAAGCCTTCCCATAATTTGACTGAAAAAGGTCATTAGATGTAATCATATTAGTAAATAAAGGTGTTCCGTCCCAAGGTAAAACTAAAGAATCGTGTCTATCATTATTACTTAGAACCTTTGAAAAAGCGAAACCTATGCTTGATTCTTTATAACCTGCATTAAACTTAAAGCCCATAGCATGGGAAGATACCTTATTTCCGTTTGTAATTGAATTTACTTTATTCAAATTAGTATCTGCATTTCCTATACTTGTTTGATATATGTACTGATAAGCCACATTCATCTTCCATCCAGAAGCCAATGTATTTTTAACATCTACATCTGCATAAGCAGAATTCATAAAGTCTTTTGCATAATAATCATAAACTCTAAAAGTAATTTTTTCACTCTTATAAACTATATCCGCAACAAATATGTCACCCTCATCAGAACCTGTAATGGTCTTTGTATTTGCACCTAAGGCATGTTCTATAATATTAGTAAATTGGTCTGAGGTTCTTTGTTTAAAATGTGTAAGATAAGAAGCACCAATGGTAGTTTCATCTGCTACCTTATAATCAACAAAGGCACCTTGAATAGCTGAAGGAAGCATACGAACTTCTTTGGCATGAATAAGAGGTGTTTTAATAACCTTACGACCATAAAGTGCAGTAAAGTCTTTATATTCATATTTGATAAATACTTCACCTAAAACAGAAAAAGAGTCTTGTGCGTCTTCACCACCCGCACCTGTTCCTAAACGAACACCATTATCCTTACCTAAGATAGAAGTGTCTACCACGTTTGGAAGAGCAAAGCCATTAGTAGTCATAAAGGTAACTCCCGTAGAAAATCCATAAAGATTTCCTGTCGTGTAGCTCAAGGTACCCCCAATAGAGTTAGCATGTGCTGATGTATGTGAGCCATCTGTCTTGTCTTTTTTAGTCTCTATATAGTAGTACTTTACATTTCCCTTAACACTACCCTCTTGGAACCATGTAGCCAGAGAGTCCGCTCCAAAGGCAAAACTTGTAAAAATATATGTTGCTAATAAAAAATGTTTCATCTTTCCCCTAGAAAGTTATTAAATAGATTCAGAAGTAATTATTATATCTTTATTAAGATAAATGAATAATAAAGCAAGATTACTTAAATATAAATAAAAAATTATTTAGAAGTTGTAAATTTAAGATAAAAATTGGAATGTGGGAAAAATAGTGAAATAAGAGATGTTTTCCCAAGAGGGAAAACAAATAAGTGAAAACAAGCTTTGGCGGTCGTGAAACGATGTTTCAGGCGAAGCCGCACATAAGCGAATATTAACGCTTAGAGAACTGACGAGAACGACGTGCTTTTCTCTTACCTGGCTTCTTACGTTCAACAACACGTGAATCACGAGTCATCATACCTTCAGGTTTAAGAATAGAACGAAAAGATTCGTCCATCTTTACTAAACATCTAGAGATACCGTGACGTAAAGCATCTGCTTGACCAGCGAAACCGCCACCAAGAGTTGTAGCTTTGATGTCAACAGACTCAGATTGTTTTGTTAAATTTAGTGGTTGCATTACACGAAGTTTCTTCGCTTCAAGTCCACCTAACCATGCGTCAATTGAAAGACCATTGATTGAAATTTTTCCAGTACCAGTAGTCATCCATACTTTTGCGATAGATGCTTTACGTTTACCAGTTGCATAAGTTTTTGCCATAATAATTATCCTTACTTAGCTAATTGTGCAGAATGAGGATGCTCAGCACCCTTATACACTTTAAGTTTTTTAAGCATTGCTGCACCAAGTTTAGTTTTTGGAAGCATACCACGAGTTGCTAATTTGAACAGTTTTTCTGGATTATTTTCTAGAAGATCTGTCATTTTAACACTCTTAGTAGAACCGAAGTAACCTGAGTGAGAGAAATACTCTTTGTTAGCGATTTTTCCAGCACCATTGAATTTTGCTTTAGAAGCGTTAATGATTACAACGTAATCACCACAGTCAATGTTTGGAGTAAAATAAGGCTTGTCTTTACCACGAAGGCTAGTAGCAACTTCAGTGATCATACGACCAAATGTTTTTCCTGTAGCATCAATAAGAATCCACTTCTTATCAATCTGTTCAGGAGATGCAATTTTAGTAAATTTCATCTAATGTCCTTTGTATAATTTTCAAAAAAGTATTGCTACTGTTTTGTTAAGTGGCGAAATTATAGTGTTTTATACTGAAAATAAACTTAATTTAAGAATTTTATAAGTTATTTAAATAAAGAGTGCTAAACCAAAGGTTTAGAAATGTGTTATTGTAAGTTTACCAAAAAGTCCCTCTCTTCCTGTTTCAATAGTTAAAACACTATCAATAGGAGACTTTCTGTGTCGCATCACATAATCAAGATCATGAAGAACCAAACCATTCATTCTATACATTGGAAAACTAACCTCATATATGCGTGCATCATGAATAGCTTGACCTAAGGATTCAAGTGCGCATGTATAGGCTGCCTCATTTCTTACAAACTGATAATAATAATCGCTCATCAGTTCTATATTATTTAGCCAAGCATTACGTCCACCTTCACTCAAATTCTTGTGATTATGCACGCGCTGAATTAAATCTTCTTTTAGAGTATATGTATCAGTCTGTCGTTTTGAAAAAAACCTCGTCTAAATTAGAGCAATATTTTTTCAGCAAAGTTATTAGTTCTCCGCCACTTGTATTATGCCTGTGCTTTGTTGTTTCAGTAGCTCCAAAATTCAAACCCTCTAAAGTTCAACCGCTGCATATAAAAAGGTAAATTTGTCAGGTTTGGTTTTATCAAAACCAACCCCTTTTTCTGAAACTACAGGCATTGCGCCAACGTATTTTAATTGCATCCTTTTCCTTTAATTAAAAGCCTTTTACTAAATGTATTCTTCTTCATCTTTAAGACTTATTAACGAAGGGTGCTAATTACTCTTTAATCTCCACGACAACGGCTATCTTTCCATTTTTAACAGATATAGAATTAACACCTGCTCATTTTCTTCTATTGCTTGAATCTCATCTATAGAATCCGATCCCCCATAACCTGTTAAAAGCATAGCCCTTATTGCACTTAGTAAGTAGATTTTTTACTTATCATTGTTTTCTCCCTTAATTTTAATACAACATATTGAAGGTCTTTCATTACCTCATTATCACCTTCAAGAGACACTTTAGTAACAATTTAATAACACAATGGATACAAAAAACGAAGGGTATAAGCCAGTCGTCTCTAAAACGGCCAGCGTACATTTACATAGTAGAAGGAACTAAATCAACCTTTTCAAGAAAATGGCGTAAGCTCACTATTGAATCTTTAGACAAGGTATGATTATGAGAAAGAGATAAGATATGTTCTTCATTTCTAAGAAGAATTTTTACGCGACCATGCTTCGTTTGGTCTGCCTCAGCACCATAATGTTCTAAGGCTGTAATCAACTGCTTAACATCTATATTTCCAGATAATGGGTGTTCAAATAATTTTTCTAATTTTACTTTATGTTTATGACTCATATTTACTCCTTATGTAACTATACTTTATTATAACACTCTATCCATAAAACAATATAATATAATATAAATCTATAGTGTTTAAATAAACATTAAATAAATAGCCCCACAAAATGTATTCCTATTGCTTTTTTTGATAATTAGCACTACATTTTGTATGGCTATTAACGCAATAGCACAACATCATTAACCTGTGCAAAACTAATAAAAAGACTCATACCCAAAGAATATATGTCACCTCGTCATATAAATAAAAATAGACCCACATATTTCATGTCATGCTATTTCCATATTTAAGGCTTTATAATATAGAGTTGTGTGACACATAAACAAGATTAAAATATACATTTAGATAAAATACTAAATAAACTAATTTTACAGAACAATGGAGTATATAAATGAGTGGTAATATAACGGCAAACATACAATCAATTGTTGACAATTTAGATCATATTGAATGGAAACAAGCTATATATGAAGCGATTACTAATTCATTACATGCTAATGCTACTGAAATAAACATTACCTTTAAGTCTGATACTCTTGACTATGAAAACACTAAAAAGAAAATTGATGAGATAATAATTTCAGATAATGGAGAAGGCTTTAATAATGAAAATACAGAAGCATTTCAAGAGTATGGAACACAACACAAAAAAATAAAGCACAATATTGGGGCTAAAGGTGTTGGAAGATTTTTATATCTAAAAGTATTTGATTCTGTATACATTGAAAGTTTAGATAAAGAGATAAAATTCTCTGTTCATGAGAACATTGTAGTAAATACGCTTGATACAAAAAAATATAGTAGTACAAAGGTCTATTTTAAAAAACCTAATATCAAATTAATCATTGACTATTCAAAATTAAAAACAAGCATTCAAGAACACTTCATTGCATATTTTAAATTATTGAATACAAAAGAAGTAGATATAAATATTTATGAAAACAATGAAAAGCAACTTCAAATTAAAAGTAGCGATATCCCTGAATTTAAAACAAAAGAATTTAAAGTTAATAAACACAGTTTTACAATTAATTATGTGTTTAACAATAAAAACTATAACTTTACGGAGGGATTTTATTGTGCTGACAATAGAGTAGTCATTAAAAATTCTGACCTAGACCAAAAGAAAAAACTAAAAGCATTTCAAAATATAAATATACTATTTTTATTATCTTCTGAGTATTTGAATAATAATGTAGATAGTACTCGAGCTAACTTTACTATTATGCCTCTTCGAACCTCACAACAAAATATATTTCAAGACACGTCTTGGCAAGACATACAAATTGCCTTAAAAAAAGAGATTAAAAAAATAGCTGATGAGAATAAGATATCAATTGATAAAATAGCAAAGGAAAACTTAGAAGAATCATTAATAATTGCACCCTATTTATCCTATTATTTAAAAAGTAATGAAGATGTGTATAGCGTAGAGACCTTACTTGATAATGCTAAAAAAGCACTTGAAGAAGATAAGAAAACAGTTAGAGATGATATCGAAGATAATCAAAGACTATTAAATATTATAACTCAAGCCGAACTGGCTGAATATATTTTCGATAGACAATTAACGATTGATAAATTGAAAAAACTAACTGATGAAGATGCTATTGAAAAAGAAATTCATAATTTATTTATGAAACAATATACTAAAGATGAGAAAGAAGACTATAGAAGCAATAATTTATGGCTTTTTGACGATAGGTTTATGAGTTATAATAAAGTGTTTAGTGAAGCTCAGTTAAAAGATATGTTTCCAAAATTAATTGACAACCTTGAACGACCAGATATATTAAGTATTGGTGAAATGAATATAATATCAAATACTTATAAAAAAAATGAAATAACAGATATTGTAATTATTGAGTTAAAAAAAGCGAGTGATAAAATTACACCAGCAAGAGCAGAAGAACAACTTATTGATTATGCTGGATATATTAACGAGGCGTATGAAAATACAAAAATTAGAATTTGGACTTATGCTTTCTTAAAGTTTGATGAAAAAACAGAAAATAGTTTAAAAAACAAAGATTACAATCGGGTCTTAACAAAAAGTAAATATCCTATTTATTATAAACCTTTTAATGCAGTCAACACTATTATCAATTTTATAGATTATCATGCCCTTGCTGATGATGCTCATAATAGAAACAAAACGTTTATGAAAATATTAAAGGGTAAAGAAACAGTATCATGATGGATAAAAAATTACAAATAAGAAACTCAACCGCAGAATTTTTAATCTTTACTACAAACAATGCTCAAGACACTATAGAAGTTAAAATAGAAGATGAAAGTGTATGGCTAACACAAAAGCTTGTTGCTAAACTCTTTGATGTGACAGTAGCTACTGTAAACGAGCATTTAAAAAACATCTTTAAAACCAATGAACTTCAAGAAGATTCAGTTATTAGGAAATTCCTAATAACTGCTAGTGATGGTAAAAACTATAACACACAACATTACAATTTAGATGCTATTATCTCTTTAGGGTATAGAATAAACTCAAATAAAGCTACCGAGTTTAGACAGTGGGCAACACAAGTCTTAAAGCAGTTTGCTACACGTGGGTATGTGCTTGATAATGAAAGACTGAAAAATGGAAACTTTTTAAACCATCAGTATTTTAAAGATCTAATCTTAGAGATACGAGACATAAGAGAGAGTGAAAGAAACTTCTATCAGCAAATCACTGATATTTATGCTTCGGCTTTAGACTATGATCTAAATGCGCCTACAACAAAAGAGTTTTTTTCTACCGTACAAAACAAGCTACATTGGGCAATTCACAGACATACTGCATCTGAACTATTAATGCAAAGAGCAGACCATGAAAAAGAGTTTATGGGGCTAACTAACTGGAAAAAAGCTCCACAAGGGAAAATTTTAAAGTCTGATGTAATAATAGCAAAAAACTACCTTGGACAAAAAGAGATAAAATCCTTAAATAGAATAGTTACAATGTACCTTGACTATGCAGAACATCAAGCTGAAAGACAGATACCAATGACAATGCACGACTGGAGTAAAAAGTTAAATGCTTTTTTAGCATTTAACGAACATGATATTTTAGAAAATGCAGGTAAAGTGACTGCTCAAGTTGCCAAAGAATTTGCAATAAGTGAATTTGAAAAATATAAGGTAATACAAAACAAGTCATATCAAAGCGATTTTGATATGTTAATTCAAGCGTTAGATAAAGATGGAAAGTAATCTAAAACACACAACAAGTACCAGGAACGAATAATTTACCTAAAGGAAAATTATCGCTCACGACGAACGTTAGTCAATAAATTAAGAATAACTAAAAATAAGAGTTTAATGCTCGTGAGAATCTTCAAGAGAAAGGGTGTTTCCCTCTGCGTCAATTATATTTGCCTCATGATGGGAAATAAAACCAAGATTAATCATCTTTCTAAAAAAAGGGTCTGACTCGTTATCACCAATATCTGCAAAGTCTGTTCTGTCATAAGACATTACAGTTTTAAGATGATTATTTTGAGTATCAATTTTTTGAAACTCATCTAAGGTATACAGGTACAAGATTTCATCTTTTTTCTTCACTTCAAACCTAACTAAAACGTCTCCTTCTTTATTCCAATCCATAGTAATAGTCTTTCCATTTTCGATTTTTCCATAGTGTCTTAGGGTACATCCCTTAATATGTTTCTTACTTGGTTTTGTAAAATTAAAACTTTCAGGATTCATAATATTTTTTCTAATATCCCAAACACTACTTTTATTTTCCATCTTTAAATCAATGCTTTCATACTCTATACTTCGTTTCTCCTTATCAAAACCTCGAATCAAGGTCACCTGGTTTTTTGGGGCCTTAGTCCATACTTCTGTTATACCTTGGTTTAGATATTCAAAAGCCCTTTGCTTGTCAACACGATAATAATTTATTTTATTTTGAGTATGGGGCGTAGTAATTGTATATTTTGCTACAAAATTATTGTTCGTATGAATATCACAAGAAACAGGTAATGCCAAAAGGTTTAAACTACAAAGAGTGAGAAAGAGAGTGGTTTTTATCATATTTAGATCCTATATTTGAGTTAATAGAGCCCTTCAAAAAGAAGAGCTCCCTAAGAATAATACTTACTGACTTGTAAGATTTGCCA
Organism: Arcobacter sp.; assembly: GCA_002733885.1. Classification (GTDB taxonomy): domain Bacteria; phylum Campylobacterota; class Campylobacteria; order Campylobacterales; family Sulfurimonadaceae. Next base: position 218,297 of record NVXJ01000001.1, read on the forward strand.
TTCTTTCCATAACATGAAAGATAAGGTGTTGTTCATTCTCGCCTGATAAAAGCTGAGAACCTGGTCCTTTAGCGTAAATCGCTACATCTTCACCTGCATGTGTTTCAGAACTTCTAGGTACGGTAACTTCTTGATGGAAGCCAGCACTTGTAGTATCCACTGCCGAAAGATCCGTTCTTCCTGCAAAAACAGGCTGGTTATACCCTGCGTCTGCATCTGTTTCAGAACCCAAGTCCATAAATCCACGTCCATTTGTGTATCCCAGTGTTGTATACGGAAGGTCATCTGCGGCTAAATCGTCTGTTGTCTTTGGAGCACCACTTGAATCCGTACCTTGAACCTTACCAAGTATTGGATTTCCACGTTTAGGATATCCTGCAATGGTGAAAACATGAGAATGATCCGCAGTAACAATGATAAGTGTATCTTCGTCTAAGGTCATTTCATCAGCCATTGCAACGGCCTTAGCCATTTCGATAGTGTCAGACAAGGCGTTATAAGCATTTCCTGCGTGGTGAGCATGGTCAATACGACCTGATTCAACCATTAAGACAAAGCCTTTTTCATTTTTTGAAAGTACTTCAATAGCTTTTTTAGTCATTTCAGTTAATGATGGTTCACCTGCTACATCATTTGCGCGGTCTGCTTCATACTGCATGTGAGAATAATTAAACAAACCAAAAAGTTTTGTTGCCGTAGCTGTATCTATTGCGTCAAATTCTGCTTGAGTTTCTACATATGAGCCTATTGGATTTGCTGTTTTCCACTCATCTCTCAGGTCACGCCCATCAGTACGCTTTCCATTTTTACCTTCAACATCCGTTAGTGTGTTTGGCATAAACTCTCTACGTCCCCCACCCATAGCTACATCAATACCATCTCCATAGTTAAATGACAAGAACTGAGAAGCAATATCTTTACATCCATTATCGATAGCTTCTTGTGGAAGCTTAGAGTCATTTTCCCAGTTGCGCTCTGGAGTATGGGCATAAGCAGCCGCTGGTGTTGCGTGGGTGATTCTAGCGGTTGAAACAATCCCTGTTGACATACCTAAGTCTTCGGCTAGCTCTATCGCTGTCATCACCTCATGCCCCTGTGCACTTGCACAGTTTGCTCTAGCTACTAGCTGCGAAACTGATAAAACACCTGCCTTAGACTTCACACCTGTCATCATAGCAGTCATTGTTCCTGCCGAATCTGGTGTTTGAGCATTCGTGTTATAAGTTTTAGACAGTCCTGCTACAGGGAAGTTATCAAAGCTAAGCATATTTTCTTCACCTGTTTCACCGCGTCTTTGTCCTTCAAGAATACGTGCAGCCGTTACCGTAGAAGCGCCCATTCCATCACCAACAAAAAGGATGATATTTTTAGCTCCACCACGTGCGGTAATATAACTTTGAAGATCCGCAGTTTCAATGCGCTGTATCCCTGCTTTAAACCATGCATTGTTTGACTGTTGAACAGGTTTAACAACAACAGGGGGTTGAGCTGGTGTTGTAGACTCTGTAGGTGCATTATCTGACCCTCCACAACCACCTAATAAAGCGATAACAACTGAACTTAAAAGTAATGTCTTTGTTCCAAATTTCATATTAGATTCCTTCATCTATTTTATTCGTTGGAATTCTTCCATGGGAAGTATTCCTTAACACGAGGTGTCCTTAGTTTGCGCCAAGTTGCGCGGCTGTATTAATGATGTGAAACACTAGGTTTTGTTCCATTACACCCTGAGCATAATGCGAACCTGGTCCCTTAGCGTAAATCGGCACATCTTCACCTGCGTGGGTTTCAGAACTTCTTGGGACAGTTGCTTCTTGATGAAAGCCAGGGCTTGTTGTATCAATAGCAGAAAGATCAATACGTCCACTTGTATGAATAGTTTCATCATAAGATGTGTCTGCGTTGGTTTCACTCCCTAGGTCATGAAAACCATTTCCATTAGCGTAACCAAGAGTTGTATAAGGCATATTATCATCAGCTAAGTCGTCTGTTGTTTTTCCAGAACCATCTGAATTAATCCCTTGAACCTTACCTAGAATCGGATTACCACGTTTAGGATATCCTGCGATAGTGAAAACATGAGAATGATCTGCGGTAACGATGATAAGGGTGTCTTCATCATTTGTTAAGGCATCTGCTATTGCTACAGCCTTTGAAAGTTCTATCGTGTCAGAAAGTGCATTATAAGCGTTACCTGCGTGGTGAGCATGATCTACCCGACCTGATTCAACCATCAGTACAAAACCCTTATCATTGTTTTGTAAGACTTCAATAGCCTTTTGTGTCATCTCACTTAAGGAAGGCTCCCCTGCAATATCATTTGCTCTATCGGCTTCATACTGCATATGAGAATAATTAAACAAGCCAAATAGCTTTGAAGTGTTTGCAGTATCAACCAAGTCAAATTCAGCCTGAGTTTCTACATATTGACCCTGAGGATTTGCATCCTTCCACTCAACTCTTAAATCACGTCCATCTGTACGTTTTCCATTTTTACCTTCTACATCTATCAAGGTACTTGGCATAAACTCTCTCCGACCTCCACCCAAAGCGACATCTATCCCATCTCCGTAAGAAAAAGAAAGGAACTGAGAAGCAATATCTTCACATCCATTATCAAGGGCTTCTTGGGGAAGCTTAGAATCATTTTCCCAGTTGCGCTCGGGGGAATGTGCATAAGTAGCTGCTGGCGTTGCGTGTGTTAAACGCGCAGTTGAAACAACGCCTGTGGCCATACCATTTCTTTCGGCGAGTTCCATAATGGTAATAACATCATTATCTTTTGACTCGGCGCAATTTGCTCTTGCACCGAATTCATTCACGCCAATAACACCTATCTTCGTTTTGACACCTGACACCATAGCTGTCATTGTCCCTGCTGAATCGGGTGTTTGAGAGTTAGTGTTATACGTCTTCACTAAACCACTATAAGGAAAATGCCCAAAACTCAAGGTGTTTTCTTCACCAAGGTCTCCATTATTTTGACCTTCTAAGATACGCGCAGCCGTTACGGTTGAAATACCCATACCATCGCCCACAAATAAGATGACATTTTTGGCCTTAGATGTGTTTTTAATATGATTGATTTTTTCTTCAAGACTCGTTTGAGCATCAAAGTACCATTGTGAGGAAACCTGTTCATTTGGCAAGCTTGCACCAAAAAGACTTGTACTAAGCAAACCGCATAAAGCTGTTGCAAGAAGTGTTACTTTCATTCTTTCTCCCTTTTGTGTTAGGGAAGTATTATAAAAGTCAAAGATTACTTAAGCAGTACGAAGAGATAACAAAGATAAGACATTTTGGAGACAGACTTGTAATAAAAGTCTGTTTAGAATACAGCCCTTGAAAAAGAAAAACCAGCTCCAATCTTGGATACTTCAACATTATAATTGATTAGACTATCCCCATAACCATGAAAGGTTTGAAGATAATCAAGGTTGTAAGAAAATAAGCTAAGAGGTAGAAAAAGTAAGGTAATCCACCTTTTAAAACCCATAAAAATGTTCCAAACAAAGTTTAAAGTCAGAACATCGTACACAGCGAGCATGAAGTTGCTCTTCTTTTTTTATGGATATGGAATAAGAATTTTTAAAAGAGATTGCCCAAGCATGAGGTGCGTTCCAAGCATAGGTTGTTGACGTCCAGTAGTATCTAGCCTTAAAATAGATAAAACCTTTTTGAATCATTCTGCCTTTTTTCCTGCTTGTATCGACAATGCTTGAAAGTTCTTGTTCACTTGGAAGCCACCAGTCATCAAAACCAGCCTCATCCAACTCTTCACAATATTCTTTAGCCGCGTTCCATGTATGCAAGGTTCCCTTGTTTTGAGGAACATCTTGCCACATTAGATAGGTTTTGTCATCAATAAGGACCTGCGCTTGAAGACTTATATATACAAAAACAAGTACTCCAAGAGTTTTTTTCATGCTTAGAATTTCGCGCTTAAACTCATTGAATAAGAACGACCTGTTTTATAAACCAAGGTTGTTTTTCCATCTTGATGCCATATAGTTTCATCATCAAGTAAGTTCTTTGCCTTAAAGGTTAAAGCCATTGTTGTATTTAACGAGCTTACTCTAAATTTTTCAATCCATGTAAAGTCTACTAAGGTAGGTGGAATCTCATAATCATCAAGACCTAAAATAACATCTCCATTTTTAATAGCAACACGCATTAGACGTTCAGCCATCTTATTATATGAAAGCGTTACCATTCTATTTCCAACATCTTCATAGGATAATGCAAGGTTAAGAACCGTTGGTGAAAGACCTTGAAGATCTCTTTCTTGTGTTACTAGTGTCTCTTTTTGCTCAGCTGTCAAATCAACTTCTGATTGGATGTAGGTATAGTTTCCTGAGAAAACAAAGTTGTCTAACCATGACCCAACAAAGCCTAAATGATTGTACCAAGAAACTTCAATCCCTGATAACTTAGCTGCTTCTGCATTATGAAAAGAGAAACGTGGAATCGTTCCTGTTGTATCTTTTCTTGTATCTTCTATTGGATTTTTCATATCTTTATAAAACATTGCAAAGCTAAACATATCTGTTGGGTTAAAATAGAACTCATAACGAGCATCTAAACTTTTAATATCTGTTTCAATCAAATCTGGATTACCAGAAACCTTTGCAAGATATACAGGGTGAATAAATTCCGAGTCAACAAACTCTCTAATATCTGGCGCAACATAGGTTTCAGAATAAGCAAAACGTAATTGCTGAGAGTCTGTTAATGCATACTTTATAGCCGCACTTGGTAAGGTCTTTGAAAATTTAAGTGTATTTTTTTCAGTCACTACAATTGTACTATCTAGGGCAAACTGATCAACATTTTGTTCATAATCAACTCGGCGTAAACCAAAGGTAATGTCTAATGCGTCTGTAGGCTTCAAAAGACTTTTAAAATACATTGCACTTCTTGTAGAATCCGCATCATACTGATCTTTAGGCTGAGAAGTAAGTGTAATATCTAAATTACTTCCATCACCCTCATTTAAAATATCATTTGGATTTTCAGTGATTGTAATAGGATCTGTATTAGAAATAAGACTTTTCACTTGAATCTGTACACGTCTGTATTCACGTTCTTTTTCTTCTCTCATCGCACCGACTTCAAGATAATCTTCATCTGAAAACAAAGGAATCATCGTTTTATTGTTAGCATAAAAGCTCACAAGGTCATCATTTGTTTCCCTATTATCATATACGATTTGACTCTCTCTACGCTTAAACTGATAAGGATCTGTTTCACTATCACGAAGATAGGTATATTGTACGTCATTAGGTACATACTCACTCGCCATTGCTACTTCTGCACCAAAATTAAAACGATTTTCTATACCAATATCATAATCAAATCCACCATTAAGTTGGTGCACCATAAGCTCACGTTCTTGCCATTCAAAATAAGTTTGTAACTCTTGAGAATTATTTTCTCCAAAACTTCCTTCAATATCACGTGTTTGATCAAGTGTATTCAGTACATACAAGAATGTATATCCCATATCAAAATTATTTAAGCGATAGGTAGCATTCAAGATACCACCATGTTGAACCGTTGTTTTATACAGATTGTTAACGGCTGTGTTATCAAGTCCTTGGATCGTACCGTCACTAGAGATAAGGTAATCATGTGAAGTATATTCACGTAGACTTGCTTGTGATTTATATTCATAGGTCGCTAAGATATTAAGTTCATGCTCATTTGAAAAAACAAAGCTTGTTCCTACTTCCATACCAAATTCTGCACCTACTGGAACTTTTTCAACCAAACGATTGATACTTCTTCCTTGAAGCATAGCTTGAAGTTCCTGGTTTGTAAGGTTTAACTCTGGGTCAACCTCACCAACAACAGGTTGAGAGTCTGCAACAAATTGGTCCGGAAAAGGACGAAATGAGTCATCATAACCTGTCCAATCCATGTCAGAACCCGCACCTGTGATCGCCTGCTCTCCAAGAGAAGTATGTGAGTTAACACCTACTTTTAGTTTTACATAGTCTTCATCTGTAGACTTCTTTGTACGAATATTTACATATCCCCCACCAAAGGCAGATGTGATATCAGCTGAAGCAGTTTTTTGAACCTCAAGACTTCCAATAATACTTGTTGGAAACATATCTAAAGGAATGGTTCTTTTAATTGGATTTGGTGATGGTAAGCCCATTCCATTAAGTTCAGTCACAGAGTATCTGTCTCCAAGACCACGAACATAAATATCTTTCCCGCCAATAAGTGTAATTCCAGCAACTCTTTTTAGTGCAGCCGCTGCATTTGAATCACCCTGTCTTGCCATTTGTTCAGCACCAACAATATTTCCAATACTTTCACTGTTTCTTTCTTCGGCTATAACCGCAGCTATAGAACCCTCAACAGAAGGAGCAAGGACAACAAATTCTTCAAGCTCCATAGAAGAAGGACTCAGTTCATAAGATTTATTCACTACCTCATTGGCTAAAACAGTAATTTTAACTGTCTGAGCTGAGAAACTTGAGTGAATAATAGAAATAGTATGTTCACCTTCAGGTAGTGTTATGCTCACGCTTCCTGCAGCATCTGACTTAAGGTCTAAGCTTAGTCCCTGAACAAAAATACGGGCATCTTTAATAACCTTATCATCTTCAGCAGAAACCAAAGAAATAAGAACATAACCTTTTTCTTTAGCACTTACATTATTATCACTAGCTACTTCAAAAGACTTCGGACTTTCTCTGTCTTCAAAAGCAATAGAATTATCTATTTTTAAAGAAACAATAATTTGAGATTCTTTATTTTTCTCAACAGAAAAAGGCTTTTTTACATATGCCTGAGGTATTCCATCTTCTTTTGCAACAACTTGTAGTTGATACGTTCCTACTGGTAAAACTGTATTTAAATAGCCATCTGCATCTGTTGTAAACTCAGCATGACGATTATAAGTACTTGGCATATCAATTAAGGCAATTTCTGACTTTTTAAAGANARTNANGNGTTKATTWKRTAARGGYKTTYCTTCTTTCATTAAATAAAAAGAAAGGCTCCCTGTATCTATAGCCCATAATGATGCTACTAAGGTGATTAAAAGTATTAAACTTCTCATAACGCGCACTCCCAATGATTATCTTTACATTTTTGCATGTTCTTTCTCAACTCCGTTGCCTTAGAAAAAAGGTCAGGGCGAGATAGTTGTTTTAATTCAAGCTCACATAACTCATGCTCACCGATCATATAATATGAATACGCTAAGGCATAACGGATACTTTCATCTTCAATAAGTTCACTTCTGTAAAGCGCTTTTTTACTCGCAACAATACGCTCATAAGAGCCAAACTCAATATAAATGGCTACACGTTGTTTTAACTTTTCTTTGGTCTCAAGCATTTGTGCATTTTTATAAAGAGCTGTAATGTACTTATGTGCACGACGCATCATCTCTGCAGCTTCTTTAGTATATTTAGTATCTTCTATAGAAGCCTGATCAAAAAGATCAGCAGCCGCTTGAATCATCTCTTTATCTAAATAAAGGTGAGCAAGAAGTACCGTAATTTCTGCACTTTCTATAAAACGAAGATTAGCAATTTCTGCTAATTCAATCGCCTTTTGAGTGTCCCCACTTTTTCGAAGTGCTGAAATAAATGAAAGCACTGTTTTTTCACTTGGTTTAGCATTTTTAAGATATATTTTCGCATCTTCTAATGCTGACTGATAAAGTTTTAACGTCACTAAATAGTTAAATCTTTGTTTGTAAAAATTCCACTGAGTCTTAAATTTTTCAATACCATTACCAAGCACATTCAAGGCCTGTGTATGTTTGCTTAAACGCCAATAACATTCTGCTTTTAAAGAAACAACAGATACATTTTCATCTGCAATCGTTCCCGCACTTTGGATTGCATCCAAGGCATCTTGATAGTTTTGAAGCTTATAAGAATTTTGTGCAACATATAAATATAAGGCTTTTTCACTGCCTTCTATTTCAAGGGCAGACTTAAAAGCACTATTTGCTTTTTCATAGGAGCCTAGTTTTGTTAAAGTAAGCCCTTGTACAGTATAAAACCGACCTAGGTCTAAGGCTTTATCTTCCATGTCTACTTTCTTTAACTCATCATTAGCTCTATTTACAAAACCATCTCTTAAAAGAAGTCCGGCTAAGGCTAAATGATCAATATCATCGCTAGTTTTTTTATCTGCTGCACTCACATTTAGTGAGATAAGAAGTAAAACAATCAGTAATTTCTTCATTCTTTTTCCCTATTGAAGATCAAAGCGAACTTTTTGTTTCGCCCAGACCTTAACCGCTTCGCCCTTGTACTGCGCCGGTTTAAATTTCCATGTTTTAACACCATTAATGGCTACATCATCAAAAACATCTGCAGGTTGTGATTCTAAAACTTTAACCTTTTCAACATCTCCATTTTTAGAGATTAAAAGGTTCATTTTTACATAACCTGAGATACCTGCTCTTCTGGCTTTTTTTGGATAAGCCATTGCTGTTCTTTCACGTGGACTTGGCGCAACATCCACAGAGTTTTCACTCATAACCATGTTCTTTCCAATGTCTCCTAAAAGCTCATCGTCCATGTTCATATCTTCATTCATAAAAGCATCTAAACCTGTATCAATCCCTGATAATGAAGTATCAAGTGTTGGCGCAGGTGCTGAACGCTTTGGCTTTGAACGTTCCGTCTTCTTTGGTTTTGGCTTTGGCTTGGGCTTTGGTTTAAGTACTTTTTGACTTACAAAGTCCAAACTCTGTTTTTTAACCTTAGGCTCAGACACACCACCCTTTTCATTCATATAAATCACAAGGCCAAAAACAAAAAAGAGGCCAAAGACCATCCAAAGGCTGGCCTTTATCTGTTTAGATAACTGCACCTTAACCTACCTCTTTCTCTGTCGCTACTGCAACATCACTGGCTCCTGCCATACGACACTGATCAACCACTTCAATTAACTTATCAACAGAAATAGAATCATCTGTAATAACAAGAACTGACTTTTCAGTAGAAGTACGAAGCATATCTCTAAGCTTTCCTTGAATAGCCCATGTCTTAACAGGCTGAGCATCTACATAAGTATCTCCCGCATTATCAATAAACACGCGGATTACCTTAGATGAAGCCTTAGAAGCAGACGAAGCACCTGGACGATTAAGGTCTAGTTTCATATCTTTAACGAAGGTAGAACTCACCATAAAAAAGATTAATAAGATAAAAACCATATCAATCAAAGGTGACATATCTACGCCGATTTCGTGCGATTTTCTTTGTCTAAAACGCATATTTGTCCTTTATTTTATTAAACTGCCCTTCGATGCGGCTTCGCCTGAAACTTCGCTCTGCGACCGCAATACGGCTAGTTTTCATTAATACAAACAATGTCTTTAATCTGTTCAAGATCCATTAACATTTTGTCTGCTTTTCTTTGTAAAAGATTCCCGATAATTAAACCTGGAACCGCAACAACTAAACCTAGTTGTGTTGTAAAAAGTGCTTGAGAAATACCACCAGCGATACCACCACTTTGTGAAAAAAGTGCCGCATCTGCTAAAGAGTCAAAGGTCTCAATCATCCCTATAACTGTTCCTAAAAGACCAATTAATGGAGCGGCTGCTACAATAGTCATTACCAGTTTTGAATACTTAGTAATTTCTACACTGTACTTGTTAAAAGAGTCAGTGATATGCTTTCTTGTATCCTTAGATTTACCTAAGGCTTCTACAATATGAAGCGCGTCTACAACGGCCCCATCTATCATCCCCTTAGGTTTCGTACGAATCCCCTCAGAAAACTTTCTTACTAAGTTTCTTACACTTGCTTTTGAACCACGATTTAAGGTGTAGTAACGGTAACCCAGCGAGTACCAAAGTACAAGAACGCTAAAGAAAAGTGGCCACATAACAAGACCACCGCTGTTCATATATCCTTCAAACTGTTCAAAGCCTAGTATTAACGTTTCCATCTATGACTGCTTTGAGTACTCATTGATAAGGTGTAAAGCTGAGTGCTCCATTGAATCTTTGATACGTTCAGCCCAAGCCGAAAGTGTATTTCCTAGCATTAGTACTGGGATAGCTACAATAAGACCAAGCTCAGTTGTTACAAGAGCGATAGAAATACCACCTGAAAGCAACTTAGGATCACCCGTTCCAAACTCAGTAATGATGTCAAAGGTTGCAATCATTCCTGTTACCGTTCCTAAAAGACCAAGTAATGGAGCCACCGCTGCTACAATTAAAATCATTGAACCAAAACGGTCAAGTCTTCCACTCTCGTGTAAGATTGACTCAGCTACGATATCTTCGATATGTTCTCTATCTCTATCAAGATTACGAATCGTTGCTTTGATAACTCTAGCAGTAGAACCTTTTTGATCTTTAATAGAAGCTAATGCTTTTTCTTTTCCATCTGTAAGAAGCACGCTTAAAGCTGAAGCTGCTAGTTTTACATTAGACTTGCTAGCTGACATTAAGAACAGTATTCTAAGAACTACAAGAACAAGTGCTGCTAGACCTAATACAATGATAATCCAACCAATCAGACCACCTGAGTTAATAACAGAAAGGATAGTCTTTTCTGCTGATTCTTCAATTTCTTTGTTCTTATTTTCGTATAAAAAGATATTGATTTCATCCCCTAAGGTACCGTTTGCTAAAGCATTTGCACTCTCAGATGAACCATCACCATTCCATACCTTTAACTTCCCTGCTCCAGCAGGAACAAGTGCTCCAGAAATATCTTCTGAAATACCATAAGATGCGATGTTACCAATCTTGATAATACGTCCTGTCTTTTCACTTCCATCTTCAACATAAAACTTACCATTTTCTGTTCTAACCGTTGAAAGCTTTTTGATTAAATCATTTGACTTTATAAACACAGTTTCTAAAGATGCTTGGTAATTGTTAACATCTACAACCACATCAATACCAAAAGGCTTAAGTGTTGTAGTCGATTGCATCATCACTGTTTCAATTAATGAAGTGTCATCTGTCATTACCTGTGCATTTTGACGTACTGAAAAAAGTTCATCTTCAAGTTTTTCACTTAATGCATTTTTCTTAAGTACTACATTTTGTAAAACACCTAAGTCACGTTTAGCAGTACTTAGTTTTTTACTTTGTGTGCTTTTTACTTCTTTAAGACGTGTAGTAAGCATTTGCTTTTGTGCTTTTAAATAAGCAAACTCTTTAGCGTAAGCACGCTCTAAATCACTTTGGTTTGCAGCTGAAGCAGCTACAGTAAGTGCCAATAAAATTGCTAAAAACTTTTTCATTATTTAACCTCCGTCATTACAATTGTGTTTGGAAGGGTGAAGTAACCTGAACGAATTTGTTTTTTAAATGAATCAAATAATGCTAAGATTTGTTCTTGATCTTTTTTTGAAATCGCTTCTTTGTAGTACCAGCCTGTTGCGTCTTTACTTACTTGACCAACAGTATCATCAGGAAGTTTAAAAAACATTGCCACGGTACCAATACGAGCAACTTCTGCTAAGCGGTCTTGACCATCTATTGTAATAGTTTGCTTGAAAATACCATTTTCTTTTGTCATACGGATAGAATCTGCGTAAGCATTCCATGTTAATGCAAGTGCTTTTTGTGGTGTAATTAAATCAGTTTGAAGTTGAGTTTTAATCTTTTCAATATCTGCTAATCTGTCTTGTGTTTTAAAAGGAAGAGAAGCTTTAATGTTATCTTCTATCATGTTCAGTGCATTCATTAATAAAGGTTTTAAACCTTCAGTATTTTTCCCTACTTCTTTAATCTCTTTACGTACTGAGTCAAGCTCACGTTGAATCTGCTTGATTTTTAAATCTTCTCTTGAAATAACAGACTCAAGATCATTTTTTTGACGAAGAAGAGATGACATTGATGCCTTATACGTATCTCTTTCATCTGTAATAGAAGCGTCTAAAACTTCAACATCACCACGAATCTTCATTAATGATTCAGCCATGTTTTGTATAGAAGCAAATAATGTAGTTGTGCTTAGTGCTACAACAACTGCTATGCTTAGCATTGATTTTCTCATGCATTCATCCCTTTGGTTTTATATGATGGGATTTTAAAGGAGGGGGGTTACTTTAATGTTACTCTTGAGTGACAGTTTGATTACACTATGCGCCATTAGAATTGTTTTGACACCAATATGTAGTTTTATTTTGAATTGTTAAAAGAAGGGAAGAAAGCCAAAAGGCTTTCTTTATAAAGAAGARGTGATTATGGCTTAAGAAGAATTACATCTCTAAAGGCAATTGTATTCTTTTGTGTTGTAGAAAATGCAAGCTTTGTATTGATGTTTGCATCTGATATAGTTGTTACAATACCATTAACAAAGGTTGGTGCTGTTGTATCATCTTTGATGTAAAGACCACCCTCATCTGTGTTAGCTGCTTTGTTAACCACAAAGTTTCTAATTACTGGTGAAGTCATTGGAGTTGTTCCACCTGAAGAGATTTCCATACCTGCATGTGAGGCTGCATCTGTTTGTTGGATGTAAATGTTTGTAGCTGTTCCAACATAACCGTAGTCAAGGTCAAAACTATCATCTTGACAGTTAACCATTACTGCGTTTGTTACATTAACTGTACCACCCCAAATCTCGATACCATCATCTGAAGAGTTTCCAACAAAGATGTTTTCAACCACTGTTCCTGAACCAACACCTGCTAAAGAAAGACCATTTACTTCTTGGTCTGTACTCATTGTTACACCTGAGTTAAGAATATGAACATTACGTAAAACACCTGAGTTATCTGCTGCGACTGCTCCACCGAATGCGAAGTCAGCATTAGTTTCATCTACCTCATAAAAAGGTGCCACGTGGTTTGTTGGTGCATTTCCAAGGATAGTTAAACCACCCCATTGTCCAATATCACCTGCAGTTGGATCAAGTAATGAAGCCTCTGATGTAAAGTAAATTGGCTGAGCATCTGTACCGTTTGCAATGATTTGTGAGCCTTGAGCTACAACAATGTAATCATCACCTATAGAATCTCCATATATTACTGTTCCAGCAGGAACTGTTAAAACAGCATTGTTTCTAACTGTTACTAAAGCACTTACCTTGTACTGCTTAGTAGGGTCAAGTGTAAGGTCTGAAGTAATAGGCCCTACTAAAGTTGTATCATCAATATTATCAAGTGTATAAGTAGGATAAGTAACCTTCCCTAAAGCGTGTGTTAATCCAGGACCATCAGCTTGTACAGGTGAGTTAAAAATAACATCTTCAAAACTAATACTTGTAATTTGATCTGCTGAAAATGCAAGTTTAGTATGAATACCTGCATCTATCCCTTGAGTTACTACTTCACCATTAATAAAGATAGGAGCTGTTGTATCATCTTTAATATAGATACCACCCTCATCTGAACCATTTACCTTTGTAATAATAAAGTTCGTAATCGTTGGAGATGTCATTGGGTTAGTTCCACCTGAAGAAATTTCAAAACCTGCGTGAGATACCGCGTCTGTTTGAATAACTTTAATGTCTGTTGCATTTCCAATATAACCATAATCAAGGTCAAAACTATCGTCTTGACAGKTAATCATTGTTGCGCGTGTTACATTTACAGTACCACCCCAAATTTCAATACCATCATCTGAAGAGTTAACAATAGTAATATCTTCAACTACTGTTGTTGAACCAACACCCGCTAAAGAAAGACCATTTACTTCTTGGTCTGTACTCATTGTTACACCTGAGTTAAGAATATATACATGACGTAATATACCAGAGTCATCAGCTGCATCTCCTAAACCTGCTGTAGCATTACCAAAGGCAAAATCAGGGTTAGTTTCATCTACCTCATAAAAAGGTGAAGCATGATTTGTTGGTGCATATCCAAGAACAGTTAAGCCACCCCATTGTCCAACATCCGCTTTTAAAGGATCCATTAAAGCAATTTCTGAAGTAAAAATAATAGGCTCAGCTGCTGTACCATCTGCAATGATTTTAGAACCTTGAGCTACAACGATATAATCATCACCTGTAGTATCTCCAAAAACAACTGTTCCGGCTTCAATCTGTAAGGTAGCTCCATTTTTAACAGTAACTAAACCAGATATTTTCCATTGCTTATCTTTTGTAAGTAAGGTATTTACCGTGATATCACCAAAAAGATTGGCAACATTTGCTGCGTCATAAGCTGGAACAGGTAAATATGCTGCATCATTTTCTATGTGACGAGCTGCCACATCATCCGCACCCGCACCACTATAAAGTGTTGGGTCTACAACAGTTGGATCTGTAATTACAATTGGGTCACTACTTACGGGTAGTGTACTTCCTGTATCGCTACCACCTCCACCACATCCTGTAAATGTTAATGCCATTGCTGCAACTACTGCGCTTAAAACAATCTTTTTACTATCTTTCATTTCACTCTCCCGTGTTTTTTAATTGCTGACAGTTTAGAAAAGCTTGATTACTTAATTGATACGCCTTAGTGACATTTTCGTAACATTACACATCCCCATTTATACGACATTTTGATTACATTTTAAAGACTTTAATGTAACCTTCTTGCAACAAAGTTTATTTATTATGTTCCCTATGTAAAGATGTGAAACCCAATAAAAGGGAAACTATATCAAGGGGAACGATATGAATAAGGCATTAATCTTAATAGTCGAAGATGATAATGATTTATTAGAATTATTAGAACATAGACTTCAAAAAGAGGACTACGAAACCCTCGGGTTTGTAAGCACTAAGTATGTTAAGAAGGTTCTTGAAGAAGAAGATATTGATCTTATTTTAATGGACAGAAACCTTCCTGATATAGAAGGAAGTGAGTATATTTCGCTTTTAAGAGAAAAGGGGATGGACACGCCTGTCATCTTTTTATCAGCAAAGAATTCTAATGTTCATATTGAAGAAGGTTTCTTACGAGGAGGTGACGATTATGTTACAAAACCTTTTGAGCTAAAAGAACTTTTGTTACGAATTGAGGCCCTCCTTCGTCGTACAAAAAAAGACATACAAAAAAAGATTGCCAGTTTTAAAGACATCGTTTTAGACCTTAATTTACGTGTTGTAAGCATACATGGAAGACAGGTAGAACTTACTAAGCTTGAGTTTAACCTTTTGCATACCTTCATACAAAACCAAGGAACCGTACTTAAACGTGACTTCCTTCTTGAACATGTTTGGGGAAAAGACAAAACAACAGAAGAAAGAACAGTAAACGTAGCCATAAAGCGCCTAAAAGAAAAAATAGACCTAGGCTCAGAACAATCTTACATTAAAACCATTAGGGGGATAGGCTATACTATTCACTAGGCCTTAAATTTAAACTTCTTTCTATATTCTCCAGGGTTTAAAGAAGTTTCTCTTTTAAACAATCGTCTAAAACTACTTTCATTTGTAAACCCTACCTTATAAGTAATTTGTTCAAAACTAAGAGCTGAGTTTATCAAGAAGGCCTTTGCCCTTTCTATGCGAAGGTTTTGTAGGTATTGATTAGGACTTGTCTTAATCTCCTTAGCAAAACGTCTTACAAAACTACGTTCTTGCATCTTCATCTTTTTAGCTAAGACTTTGATACTTAGGTCTTTATCTAGATTGTCTTTCATCCATTGCAGAAGTTTTTTCAGCTCAAAATCTTCTACAAGTATCATAGAGCTCAAGTCCTTATAACATCTTTGAGATTCCCTTCCTCTGTCTACTAAAAGCAAGGAAGCACATTTATTTGCACTCTCTTGAGAAAGCTTTTTCTCAATGATGTAAAGGGCTAAGTCTATATAGGCTGTCACCCCTCCTGAAGTGATAATATTCCCATCTTCAATAAGAATCTTTTCACCCTGCAAGTTAACCTTAGGAAAGCTCTCTTTGAACCTTTGTTCTAAGAGCCAGTGCGTTGTTGCCCTTTTAAAATCAAGTAAGCCCGTTTGAGCCAAAACAAAACTTCCCATACACGCAGCACACAAAGAAGATTTTTCATGATACGCAGATACCAACCATTTGTTTAATTCAGTGCTTACCCTTATCTCATGTCCAGAAATAATAGGAGGAACAATAATAATATCAAAGTTTTTTTGTGAAGATATTTTTTCTAACTTAAGTTCTATATTTGAAAGAGAAATAGAGTCACCCAGCCCAACAAAAGAAACACAAAAGCTTGCTTCCTCTTTATCTCGGCAGTATGCATTACAAATATCAAAAATATCTTTTAAGCCTAAGACAGCAGATGGAAGTGCTCCATCTATTACGAGTACAGCAACTGAAATTTTCACACCTGTCCTTTTTAGCATTAAATATGTCTTTAATACCTCTTACAAAGTATAACATTTTATGCGATACTGTTTAAAATGATACTTCAAGGAATTAGCATGCACGATGCAACAAAACAAATTGACACTATACTAAAGCCCTACTTGGAAGTAATAGGCTCAGATATAGGCTATATCAACCACACCAAGCGTATGCTCTTATATGCTTTAGAACTACAAGACTTAGATGACGTTCAAAAAGAAAAGTTTATTATTGCCCTTAGTTTTCATGACTTAGGTATATGGACGGAACAAAGTTTTGATTATCTTGATCCTTCTGTTTGCCTTGCTCAAAAGTACTTAAAAGAGCATGATAAGATGGAGTATAAAAAAGATGTGGTTTCCATGATAAACTTGCACCATAAACTGACCCCTATTAAGGATAATGACCTAGCTGAACTTTTTAGAAAGGTTGATATGATTGATGTTTATTGGGGTGCAGTTTCTTTTGGTATAGATAAAAAGAAGATGAAAGAAATTAAAAAAGCATTTCCTAATAATAGCTTCCATCTAACACTCATGAAATGGTTTGGAAAAAGACTACTTACAAAACCATGGAGTCCAATGCCAATGCTTAAGTGGTAAGGATGGCCTAAGTTTGTAAGGTTTATATATGGTTTTGAAGTTCAGGTTTAAAGTTTAAGAAAAGACCATATTCATCTTCTTCAACACCTGTTAGTTTCACAAAAGGGATTTCACTTACCTTCATTACAACTCTTAAAGAAAATATTTTTACTCACGCGTTAGTTCAAAGGTTCCATAAATCATGGTTGCCCCAAATGAAATAGCCACTAAAACAATAGCGATACTTGCTAAATCCATTATATATCCTTTAGTTTATCAATATTTTTATGAATTGATTTAATAATTAATGAAAAAAGAATCAATAGGGTTAAAATTAAACCTATTCCTGACCAGAACAAAGCACCAAGTTCTTGACTCAAATAGAGTTTAGACACGCCTGCTCCCAGTGCTAATATAATTGCAATGATTATATTTAGATATCCCCTTAAAGCAGCGATATGTTCTTTTACTTCATCAATTTTTGCCATAAGAAATTATAACATAATCTAAATTACGAGTAGTACGCTAAAAGCGCAGCCGTGACAGCCACGTTAAGAGACTCCACACCATTTTTCATAGGAATAGAAAGCGTCTTATTAGAAAGTTTTTCTACTTCTTTACACACACCCTCGCTCTCATTTCCTAAAACAAAGATGGTCTTTTTTCCAAGTTCTAAATCAAAGAGGCTTTCTTTTGCATGAGAAGAAAGGGCATATATATCTGCTCCATCTTTTTTAAACTCTGGAAGAGCTGTTTCTAGGTCGTCACAATATAAGATACTTGTTTTAAACAAGGTCCCCGCACTGGCCTTAATAACTAAGGGAGATATCTTTGCAGAACCTTTTTTAGGAAGGATAATCCCATCTATAAAGCCTGCTGCAACACTGCGTATAATCATTCCTAGATTTTGAGGGTTATGGATAGAGTCTAAGGCTATGTATCTGTATGAAGAAGAAGCCGAGCTTAAGAAGTCTTGGGTTGATAAGTACGAAGAAGCTTCTATATCTGCTGCAACACCTTGGTCTTGTTTAGCATTTTTAGATATTCTAGAAAGGGCTTGTTTTGTGTGATATAAGATTTCTATATCTTTTCTAGCACAAATACTTTCTATCTTAGAGACAGCACCATCTTTTTTATTAGAATCAGCTAAATGCACCTTAGTAACATTAATATCTTTTTCTTCTAAAATTTCYANAWMCMANATWKMWACCRKMMAMSGTSAWNAWGACGGNNNAAGTTTTTCTTTTTTTCTGTATAGGCTTGGGAATTATTCATACGAAAGTATAGCTAGTCTAAACTAAGCTTTAGGCAATGTTTTTAAAAGAACAAGGTAACCAACTATCCCTGAAATAAGAGAGCCTAATAAAATACCCATTCTGTAATCTACCAAGTCATAACAAACGCTACCCTCATGACATTCAAAGGCAAGTGAGCCTATAAACAAACTCATGGTAAACCCAATACCACTTAAGATGGCTAAACCATATAAAGAGCCCCATGTCACACCCTCAGGCAAAGAACCTAAACGAAGTTTTTGCGCGATAAAGGTAAAAAGAAGAACCCCTACTTGTTTTCCTAAGAATAGGCCCAAAACAATACCCACCGTCATACTATCTGTAAAATCTTTGGCGCTAACAGTTGAAAAACCAATACCTGCATTAGCAAAGGCAAACAAGGGTAATATAAAAAAGTTTACAGGAGCATGTAAAGAATGTTCAAGCTGATGAAAACTTTCTTTATTGCCTTTAATAGGAATCATTAAACCAAGTATGACACCCGCTAAGGTTGCGTGAACCCCTGACTTTAGAACCGCTGTCCATAAGATAATACCTACTAGAATATAAGCCGTATTATTAATAACGCCATTTCTGTTCATCATAAATAGAGCAAAAATCATAATGGCCGCAATAGCCAAAGATAAAAAAGACATATTCGAGGTATAAAAAATTGCAATCACAATAATTGCACCCAAGTCATCTATAATCGCTAATGCAAGTAAAAAGACCTTTAATTGCATAGGAACGCGTTTTCCAAGCAAGGATAAAATACCTAAGGCAAAGGCAATATCTGTTGCCATTGGGATTGCCCAACCTTGCATGGCTGCTTCATTTCCCCAGTTAAAATAAGTATAGACTAAGGCAGGAACTACCATTCCACCAAGCGCTGCAAAGGCAGGGATAGCGAGTTTGGACTTATCACTTAAAGAACCTTCAACAACTTCGCGCTTTATTTCAAGCCCCACCATAAAGAAAAACAAGGCCATAAGACCATCATTTATCCAAAGAAGAAGAGGTTTAGCAATACTAAACTTGCCAAACATGATAACAACAGGCGTGTCCATCATCATTTCATAAGCATCCGCCAGATGTGAGTTTGCCATCATCATTGCTGAGATTGTTGCCAAAATCAACAGTATACCTACGGCTGATTCCATTTTAAAAAAGTTTATTAATGAATATTTTAAATATTTTCTCATGATGGAATTATAACACTTTAGGAAGCATAATTGTAAATTCTGCTCCGTTATTAGTATTTTCAACACTTAATTTTCCATGCATACTGTTTTCAATAATCATCTTCGACATATACAAACCAATCCCCGCACCCTCTTTAAATCCCTTAGTTGAAAAATAAGGGTCAAAAATCTTTTCTAAAATAGACGTGTCAATTCCCCCTGCATTATCTCTAAACTTCATGATAAGTGCTTCTTGTGTTTCATGTATACTGATTTTCAGCTGTCTACCTTCTATATCATTCATCACAAAGGCATCTTTTGCATTTGAAAAAAGATTTAATAAAACCTGCCCAAATTCATTTGCATAACCATTGATTTTTGTTCCATAAGAAACTCCAATATTAATATCAATTTTTTCTTCTCTCATAGAAGATGATAACATTTCTATCACGCCTTCAATATTTTCTCTTAGATCAAAATATTCTTTTTCTTTTTGAGGATTAAAAAAGTTTCTAAAATCATCAATGGTACTTGACATATACGCTACTAGCACCGAACTTTGCTCATTAAACTTTTCAAGTTCATCAAGACTAGCACCCTCAAGTTTATGTTTAAAATAATAATTTTGTATTACTAAAGAAAGCTTATGCAGAGGTTGTWTCSRWYGMWGYGWAAWRYNNTCTAGCATTTCACCCATGGTTGCTAGTCTAAACTTTTGCATTAACAGTTCATCTTTTTCCCGTATCTCTGCAACTTTTTCATGTACCTCAGATTGTAAACGCGTATTTAGCCGAGATAATGTTTTTATATTTTGTTGACGTAAAAGGTTGATACGTTCGGCTAAGGCCAAAGAAAAGAAAATAACCTCCGCTAAAGAACCCACTTGCTGAACATACTTAATGTACTCATATCCACCAATGAAGCCAAGGGTATTAAGTGCTAATAAAACACTTCCCCCTAAAAACAAACTCCATCCAATGATATAAAATCTAGCATATTGATACTTGTTGCGTAAGGCCATTACACCTGCGTACAGTAAGATGAGAGGGATAGGAAAGACTAACCATACCAGCACTTGAATCACAAAGGCATAAGGCAATAAAAAACTACTTATTGCTATTAACAACATGATACTTTGCAAGGCCATTAAAAGATAATTTAATCTAAAAGCATATTCCCTCAGATGCAAGAAACTTCGTGTAAATAAAATAGCACTGAAAATAGTCATACTGATAAAAACAAGCACACCCTTCTCACTTAACCAAACTATATCAGGCCATAAATACTGATGTCCTAGACCATCAAGACACAATTGCCACAACATAAATGAAGAAATAAAGGCGACATAATACAAATAATTTTTATCATTCCAAACAAAAAAAGAAAAAATATTATAAAAGATAATAAGAATAAGCACCCCATAAAAGAAACCAAAGAAGAGTGTCTCACCTTGTTTGATTTTTACAATTTCTTCAGAAGAATATATTTTTATTGGCACTTGCATAGCACTTTGGGTTTTAACGCGTATATAAAGCGTAGAAGGTTCTTTAGTGTTTAAGATAGTGCTATAAGTTCGCCATTGGATAAAGCGCTTTGAGAAGTTTTCTTCATCGCCTGAATGAAGAAGAAGAGTGTACCTATCGCCTACTTTTTGATAAATCTGAATATCATCAAGCAGGGTATATTCTATATCAAGCCACCACTGTCTTGTTGAGATAGTAGAATGATCCAGCAAAGTAATTTTAAACCAATATGCTGAAGAAGTAAATCCAAAGTTAAGATCATTTTTCTGCATTATCTCAAAAGTAGTAGTATCTAAAGAARCATCATCAATACGCAGATTTGAACTTTTATCTTCAAGGTATAAAACACCCCTATCTATAGAATAAACATTTTGTGAATTATGCAATTCAACAATGTATTCAGCCTTGAGGCTAAGAAATAATGTGCTCAGAACAAGAAATAATCTTAATAAAAACAATTAGCGTACTTTATATAAATTTAGTGCTACAATTAAATCTATATTTTGCTTGTTAAACGATTAAATTAACACTTATCTATCATATCCTTACACTCAAAAGGAAAAACATGCGCTATCTTCTCATTCTTTCATTTTTATCACTCCTAGTATATGCTCAAGACGGTTCAAGTTCATATGAAAAAATAAACATAGAATCTAAAAAAGTAAATGCCTTAATCCAAACAGATATCGCCTCTCATAAGGCTTATGAGATTATCAATAACTATCTCGATCTAGCCTCTTCAACCATTGCAAACTGTTCTATTAGTGATGACACTCAAGCCTATAGAATTATGAGAGAACTCAAAGCAGATATGAAAAGAGTATCTCCCTTACGAGAAAAATTCCGTGTGCAGACCTTTAATGAGTTAAAAGAAGAAGCAATGGTTCAAGCGAAAAAAGAAGTACAATGTACTAATGTTTATAACAACACCTATATCAGAAGACCCCTGCGAGATGAAGTACAAACACTGCCTATTAAGCAGTAGAAGAAGAACTGTGGAAAGAATCCACAGTAAGTTTAAGAAAGTTTATTTGCAATAGCCTCAGGAGTAAAGCCAAACTTGTCAAAAAGCTGACCAGCAGGAGCAGAAGCACCAAAGGTATCCATAGTAACCACTTCATCTGCAAATCTATACCACTCAAGACCACGTGCAGCTTCAATAGCCACAACCTTGTCTGTTTTGATGATAGAGTCTAAATAAGTCTTGTCTTGTTCGATAAGAAGGTCAAAACATGGAACAGAAACAACGTTTACCTTCACACCTTTTTCAGCTAATTTAATTTTAGTATTCATCGCTAACTCAACTTCTGAACCCGAAGCCATAAGTGTGATAGTAGCACCTGCAGTTTCTTCTAATAAGTAACCACCCTTAGAAGCTTCACCCGTAACAGCCGCTGGAAGAAGAGAAAGGTTTTGTCTTGAACATACAAAGGCAGAAGGAGATCTTTTCATCTCTAAGGCAACCTTCCACGCCACAACATTTTCATTTCCATCCGCTGGTCTCCATACATAAAAGTTAGGAAGCGCACGAAACTGAGAAAGGTGTTCGATTGGTTGATGAGTTGGACCATCTTCACCTACACCAATACTATCATGTGTCCATACAAAGAACTGCTGAATACCTGCAAGAGCCGCGATACGTGCTGCTGGTTTAAGGTAGTCAGAGAAGACAAAGAAGGTCGCAGAAAATGGCATAAGAGGACCATAAAGCGCCATAGCATTACAGATAGAAGCCATTGCATGTTCACGAATACCAAAGTAAATATTTTTACCCTTTGGAAAAACACCCATATCTTTCATTTCTGTTTTGTTAGATGGGCTTAAGTCAGCTGATCCACCAAGGAAACCTGGAATGGCCTTAGCTACTGCATTAAGGATTTTACCATTGGTTCCACGAGTTGCCTCTGCCTTATCAAAGCTTGGCCATTGGATACGAGAAAAATCAGGATTTTGAAGTGCATCTAGCGCCTCATTTTGCTCCATTAATGGAAGTTCTTTAAGACGGTGAATCCATTCTCTCTCAGCAAGGTCGCCCGACTCGATAGCACAGCGAAATCTAGCCATAACATCTTCATCTACAAAGAATTTCTTTTCTGGGTCAAAACCAGCTGCGGTCTTAGCCTTAGCAATAATTTCTTCACCAAGAGGTGCACCATGGGCGTGGTGTGAACCTTCAAGCTCACCTGCACCCTTAGCGATTAAGGTGTTTGCAATAATAAGAGAAGGCTTATCAGAAGACTTAGCTCTGATAATAGCTGCGTTAATCTCATCAAAATCATGTCCGTCAATTTCTTGAACATCCCAACCTTGAGAATCAAAACGCTTATGAATGTTTTCAGAAATTGAAAGATCTGTTGAGCCTTCAATAGTAATCTTATTTGAATCATAAATTAAGATAAGGTTATCTAGTTTGTTATGTCCCGCGATAGAACAAGCCTCATAAGAAAGACCTTCTTCTAAGTCACCATCACCACATAAACAATAAACGCTGTGATCAATTACTTTGGCCATTTCTGAGTTCGTTTGAGCCCCAACATACTTAGAAGCCATAGCAAAACCAACCGCATTAGCAATACCCTGACCTAAAGGACCTGTAGTAATTTCGATACCTTCTGTATGAAGATATTCTGGGTGACCCGGAGTCTTAGAATCTAGTTGACGAAACTGCTTAAGATCGTCTAATTCAAGTCCATATCCCCATAGGTAGTATAAAGAATAAATAAGACCCGTTGCATGTCCACCTGAGAAAACAAGACGGTCACGGTTTAACCAGGTCGGGTTTTTAGGATTATGAGAAAGGTGTTCAGAAAGAACAACTGCAATATCTGCTAGTCCCATTGGTGCACCGGGGTGACCTGAGTTGGCTGCTTGAACCATGTCTGCTGCTAAAAATCTAATACTATCTGCCATCTTTTGACGCATAGGGGGTATCCTTATTTTTTGTTTTGTGAAATAAATAAATCAAAATCCACGAAAATGGATTTCAATTTAATTACTTATGTCTTGCTAAATACTTTGAAAGTATAGGCGAAAGTTCATTATAAAGCCTTGTATCAAAGCCTTTAAGTTGTTCATTTAATTCTTCTGCTAGCTTATCTGCCTCTGCCATTGTTCCCTCAAGCCCTAAGAGCTTTACAAAGGAGTTTTTATCCCCATCATTTTGACTTGTCTTTCCTGCTTCTTCTGAGGTTTGAGTAACATCTAAGATATCATCTTGAACTTGGAACAAAAGTCCAAGTTTAATTCCAAAGTCATATAGTTCTTTAGCTAAGTCATTTTGACCTGAGATAATGGCGCCCATTTGCAAAGAAGCAGCGATAAGCTTGGCTGTTTTATTAATGTGTAAAATTTTTACCTGCTCAATTCTTAGAGGCTGGTTTTCAAACTGACAGTCTATCGCCTGTCCTAAAACCATACCACCTATCCCACCATTTTTTGCTAAAGAACGAATCAGTTTCACCCTTACCTCGTCTGAAAAAGCAGACTCAGATAAAACCTCAAATGCATAGGTATTTAAAGCGTCTCCAACAAGAACGGCAGTCACCTCGTCGTACTTGATATGAAGGGTCTGTTTTCCACGTCTAAGGTCTGCATCATCCATACAAGGGAGGTCATCATGAATAAGTGAATAGGTATGTAAAAGTTCAATCGCATACGCTGCTGCATACGCTGAAGGAATAAGTAAAGAGTTATGAGCCTTAACAACAGCCAAAAGAAGTGCGGGTCTAAAACGTTTACCACCTGCTAAAAGCATCTGCGCAATTGCATCTTCATAATGAGGATGAAAACTTGGGGCCTTGGGTAAGTGAGAGGATAAATATGCTTCGAATTCTTTCAAGAAAACCACCATTGAATTAATTAACGAAATTATACATATTATATACTGTTACTTGGCTTATCAAAATGGATAAAAAAGTCAAAACCTTCTCTTTTAAAAAGTAATATTACTAATGGGTTTTTACTGTTTTTTTCTAAGGAGAGAATCCCACGAATTTCAGCTAAGGTCTTCACTTCTTTGCCCATAACAAAAAGAAGTTTATCACCCTTTTTTATCTGGTACTTGGTATTATCTTTTTTAACAAAAAGATTTTCATCAAGTTCTAAGCCAAAAAATCCAAAAAAACTATCAGGTATAAGACCACCACTGATACGTTGTTTGAATGTTGCCCTTAGTTTTATCTTTTTAGCGTTTCGTAATACAAGAAAACTATGTTTACTTCCAGGCTTTGAAAAAAGAATATCACGACTTAACTGAGCGGCATTAAGACTTTTTTTCTTATCCATATACAAGATAATGTCATTCAGTAAAAAAGGTGAGTTCTCAAAAAATGGATTTACTTCAACAACGAAAACCCCTTTTTTATCTGCCACGCGTATACCAATATCTGCATAAACAATCTTTTTAGATTCTAAGAAATGACGAATATAAGCCTTGTCAATTATTCCCTCTCCTGTAGACAGTCCCATAAGACCACAACAAGTACCCGAAATAAAAGCATTTTTTTTGCTCTTAGAAGAAAACTTTCCTAATTGATTTAAACCAATTTGCACTCGTAAAAGCTTCCCTTCTACCACCTCATTAGGTAAAACAGCGGCAAGGTATTTAGGTCTATTCTTATAAAATTTAAAAATATGTTTGAAGTGTTTATCTGTTTTCATAAGGTTTAGACCTAAGAAGGGGTCTCTTTTAATGAGATGTGATTTTGGCTCATCATGAGAGTAAAAAAGAACATATTTATTATTGACAGCAAAGGCTTGAGTGTCATTTATTTGTAAGGAACTAACTTGATATTTTAATTTGCATGATTCAAAATCACTTGCGGTTTCTTTAGTAAAGTCTTGTACTGAAGAAAAAAGACTTAGTGTTAAAAGAAGTGTAAGTGTTAGAAAACGGCTAAAAGCCATTATTTGTTTCCAAAGATAGCACCAAGGTCACCCATACCACCGAGCATTCCCATGGCAGAATTCTGTTTGTCTTTTTCAACCATCTTGTTTGCATCATTAATACAAGAGATGAGCATAATTTGTAAGGATGATTTGTCTTCAAGAAGTGAATTATCGATGTTTATATCAATAACCTCACCCTTTCCACTCATCTTAATTTCTAGCATTCCACCACCTACTTTGGCAGTGTACTCTTTAGATTCCATTTCGGCTTCCATTTTTTTTGCTTGTTCTTGAACTTGTTCGAGCATCTTACTCATATCGCCCATGTTTTCAAACATAAAAAACCCTTCGTACTACGTGTTATACATTATTATGAGCAAAGCCCATTACAATGGTATGGACTCACGTCCCTACAACCCCCTAAAGATTCAGAAGCGAAGCGGACTTCAGCAAAAGACATTCTTTTTGAGAGTAGAAGATTATCTTACGCATAAATGCGTAAGATTTACTATTTATATCTCGTCTAAAATTTCGTCTATATTATTGTCGTCATCTAGAAGAACAACCTTAGGTGCATAAGTTTCAAGATCTTTCTCATCATAAGTTGCGTAAGCAACAATGATAACCTTGTCTCCCTTATGAACCCTTCTAGCAGCTGCACCATTTAGGCAGATATCACGTTTACCACGTTCACCTAAAATGATATAAGTTGAAAAACGCTCGCCATTGTTGATATTTAAAATCTCAACCTTTTGGCCTACGCGCATTTTGGCAGCTTGCATTAGCTCTTCATCAATAGTAATAGACCCAACGTAATTTAAATTAGCGTCAGTTACCGTAGCACGGTGAAGTTTACTATAAAGCATTTCCATTGTCATATCTTTTCCTTACTGCGCCATCTGCTTTATCATATCAGCAGGAGAGACAGCCTTGTCCCATAACTCTTCATCAATTAAGTACTCTTCAACGATGTTTCCACCGATGATATGCTCATCAATAATTTTAACAATTTTATCCTTTGTTAAGCCTGCATACATAGTATGACCTGGTTCAACTAACATAAGAGGACCTGCATTACAACGGTTTAAACAAGCAGTTTTAACAGGTATTACATTACCAATTAAACCTTTTTGCATTAAAGTCATAGCCATAAACTGAAAAAGATCCTGAGTTTCTTCTGTAACACATGAAGGTTTCCCAGGCATTTGTGGTGGAGCTGATTGTTCACACTTAAAGATATAAAACGAAGGTTGTGGCATTCCCATAAACTTCTCCTAATTGAAATATTTGCGCAATTATAGCGTATCAAAATTAAAGTACAAACACAGTTTAGATTTGTTAAGCTATTTATCAGATATAAAAAGGAGTTTTGTGAAGTTTCTTATCATTATAGTGGCATTATCATTAAGAATTTTTGCTCAAAATGACACTATTCTTTCAGATGCCTTTACAAAAGGAACTTTCCTAGGAAACATCACCCTCTTCTCTTATAATATTGACACAAAAAATCAAGAGAATGCTTATGCTAGCTCTTTAGGTGGTTTTCTTAAGTACTCAACAGATGAGAGCAGTCCTCTTTTTGCCTCTGTACGCTTCCATCAATCTTCGTCTATCGGGCCTAATGAAAATAAAGAAAAGACACAACTTTTTAATAATGATAAAGACGCTTCAAACCTTACCACCCTGTCTGAGGCCTTTCTTGCCTATAGATATAAGGGTAGAGTGTTCAAGATAGGAAACATGATGTTAAACACACCTATGATGAATGATGATACAACGAGAATTGTACCTTGGTCTTATCAAGGAGCCACCTTCACTTCTGAACGCCTCGCTGATACAAAGATACAAATATATCACATTACTCAAATCCGTGCAAACACCTCAGATGAGTACAAAAGAGAGTCTGCCTCTGGAAAATTTGATGATGGCATCTCTATGCTAGGTATAACCTATGAAGGAATAAATGAGATAAGTATACAGTCGTATTATTACCATGCGCCTTCCCTTTATAACACCTTCATAGGACAAATTGATTACAGGTATGTAGCTAGCGAAGACTTTTTGTTTTGTTATGGAGTTCAATATTTTAACAGCTCCGATGGTGGAAAATATAATGACACCCTTTCAAGACATGGAGGCGATGACATAGACTTACTTGCCTTCAAAGTTGGTGTTGATGGTCCAAAATATAATGTTACCCTCAACTACTCTCAGAACTTTGGTCTAAGTGGTATAGTCAAAGGATACGGTGGATTAGCAAAGGTTTTTACAACCTCTATGGTTGCTAATGGTAGAGGAAATTTCAAACCTGAAACATGGATGCTTAAAACCCGTTTTGATATAGACCCCTTAGACTATGGTCAAAGTGAGTTTGCCATTTGGCTAACAAACACAAGGGTTCATGATTCAAGAGGGGAAGACTTTGATGCCTTTTATTCTCATATAAGGCATTATTTTAATGCAAACACTTCTTTGTATATACGTTTTGAAGCCATTGACTATCATGATACGCCAAAAAATGATGTCAATTATCTGCGTATCATCGCTTCTTTTAACTTCTAAAACTGCTGTTATACTCAAGTTTGGCTTAGACTAGCTATACTTCTACATAACTTTAATAATGGATACCCCTAATGAAAAAAATATTTCAACTTATCGAAAAAAACAAAAAGCCAGAACGCACCCTTGACTCTATTAAAAATGAGATTCGTAAGTACTTCAAAAGAGAAAGAAAAAAGAAACTACCTGAAGATGCAATTTTTTGGGAATTTGACTGTAAGTTTGGAAAAGATGCTGCCTCAGCACAAACACTTATCGCAAATGATATTGTTAAGGCCCTTGATAAAACAGTTCAAGACAAATGGACTGAGTGTTATATAGAAATTACTTCAAAGCCCTCTGATAAAAGAAAACCTGAGAAAAAAGAAGAAGAAACACCTGCTGAAGAAGAGTAATATCCTTTTTATAACATAAGATTATGTTATACTGATTTTTTAAAAAATCATTTAAGGGAAAACCATGTTTACACTAACTTCAAAAGCAAGTCTTATACTTGCCACCTTAGTCTGTACCTTCTCACTCCTTCAAGCCAATGAAGTTGCTATTGTCGTGGATCCAAATGACTTATCTATAAAATGGGGTGGATGTCCCGCTTTTATAGGTGAGGGTTGTCAAATTGCAATCCTTCATGGAGACCCTACAAAAAACAACCTAGATATCTTATTTAAAGTACCTGCTGACTTTACAATTCCTCATCACTGGCATACCTCAGCTGAGCGAATGATTTTAGTATCTGGAAATATGATGCTTAGTTATGATAATCAAAAAACAGAACTTATAAAAACAGGAATGTATGCTTATGGACCTGCTAAACGACCACATACAGCTTATTGCCAAAAAGGCGAGCCTTGTGTACTTTTTATTGCATTTGAAGAACCATTAGATGCACATGAAGTCATAAAAGAAGTTAAATAGTTATAAAGGAAGTGTCATCTTCCTTTCCCCTCTTTCTCCCAATATTCCACTAAAGTTAACTTTTTATAGTGTACACTTCCTCAAAACAAGCAAAGGAAACACCCATGACTAAACTTATACTTGCACTTGTTACACTCAGTCTTTTAAGCCTTAATATCTCTGCAGATGTTATCTCAAAGGTAAAAAAGACAGGTGAACTTGTACTTGGTACCTCAGGGACTATGACTCCTATGACCCGCGCTCTTGATGATGGCTCAGCTGTTGGACTTGATATTGATATTGCTAAGACAATGGCTGCGGCCTTAAATGCAAAGCTTGTCATTAAGGTCATTGCTTTTAACAAGCTCATCCCTGCACTTAAAAATGGCGAGATTGATATGATTATTTCAAACATGACTATCACACCAAAAAGAAATACTGAAGTTGCCTTTGTAGGGCCATATATGACTTCTGGAAAATGTCTTGTTACTAAACTTACGACCCTAGCTCTTGCAAAAGATGCCAAGGCATTAAAGCAAAGTGCTAAAAAGATGGCAGTTATTAAAGACACCACAAGTGAAAGATTTGTGAGAGCCTTAATGCCAAAGATCGAGCTACAAACGGTTACAAGTCAAGAAGACGCGGTTAAACTGGTAATAGATGACGAGGTAGAAGCTCTACTTACAGACTACCCTGTATGTATGTCAATCTTACAAAGTAATCCTGAGGCTGGATTTGTATCTGCTTTTTCTAAGTTAACTTATGAGCCTATTGGCATCGCCCTTCCTGCAAACGACACGCATTTTATTAACTGGACAGAAAACTTTTTACAACGTGCAACTCAAACAGGTCTTTTAAATGCCTTTGGTCATAAATGGCTAGGCGAAACAAAACTTTAGTTTCTTTAGAGAAGCGAAGCGGAGTTTACAAAAGCTCTAAGCTTCTTTAATATCGAGTTCTTCTACTCGATATTTCCTTCCCTCTATCACACAGATATCACTCACTATTACATATAATACTTTAGGTCTACATTTCAGTTATATTAAACACATTACTTTATACTATATTCAAATAGTATAAAAGGATTTCTCATGAAAAAAAGTTTAATATTTCTTATCTTATTTGCCCTGTCTTCAAATGCTTCCACTGATGCCCAAGCCTTAGTAGAGGAAAAATGCTCATCTTGTCATATGATTAACAGTTCTACAAAAATCAAACAAGATAAGATTAGCGCACCTCCTATGTGGGGAGTTATGCGAAAGGTAAAAGATGCTTTTAGTACAGATGAAGAAGGAATAGCCTTCATTATTGACTATGTTAAGAATCCAAGTGAGGAAAAAATGCTTTTCCCAAAGGCTACAAAAGAGCACTTTGGTCTTATGCCTTCACTAAAAAATGAGATGAGTAATGAAGAGTTAAAGGCTATTGCAAATTATCTTTATAAAGGCTAATTGTTCTTTCTTCTTAAAAAGGAGATACTCGCTATGGGCTTATGCCCTAAGGTACCTGTTAGATAAACTTTAAAGCTTGTTTTTCCAAAGGTAGTTCTTCATCTTTTCCAAGAACAGTAATTCTTACTTCATTTACCGCGATATGCTTATCAGAACTTTTTGCTGATACACGAAAGACTTCTATCTTTTTATCAACTGTGTGTAATTCTCGTGTCGCACTGAGATTGTTATCAAGTTTATATTTCCAGTAACCATCTTTATTAATGCTAAAGCTTCCATAAACCCCATCTATCTCACTTTGAATCTCGAATACAGCCTCATCTATGTTTGTATACAGCTTCCCGATAGCTTCCGTTGCCCTGTCATTTTCTGTAACTACCCCTGTTGTCATATCATCATCTATAATGAATTTTGGCTTTACAGGACTTACTCTATCATCTCTACCCATAACCGTAACATTAACATATGTCGTTAAGGATTCTCCCTTATCATTATTTACCGTAACAGAAAAAACATCATTTACCATGTCTCCATTGCCTAGAACATGCGTTTTTGGATTTTGACTATCTAAGACATAGGTCCAATCCCCATATTTATCAATACTGAAGTCACCATATACGCCCAATACCTTACTTTGTA
This sequence comes from Arcobacter sp., assembly GCA_002733885.1. Lineage (GTDB taxonomy): Bacteria > Campylobacterota > Campylobacteria > Campylobacterales > Sulfurimonadaceae. The sequence goes on from NVXJ01000001.1 coordinate 249,518, forward strand.
TCTCAAATCTAGAACTCTCATCATTTGTACGTAATGCACCTATTAATGTTGTTATGTCATCATCTTCATATATTACATTTTGCTTCTTCATGTCCTTACTCCACTAATGTTAAGGCGTCCTTAGAAAGACCCGCCCAAGCTGACTTTTTATCAGCTCTTATACTTTCTTCAAAAGAAGCCTTTGCTTCTTTGTTTTTCCCCTCTTTCATTAAAAGGGCACCAAACATATATTGAACTCGTGACTTTTCTTTATTGCTTAAGTCTCTTTTGACTAACTTATTTAAAAGAGAGAGTTGTTCTTTATCTTTTTTCTGAGCCTTTAAGACTTGCAAGGCCGCAAACTCTACAAAGGGAGACTGCGAGTATGAAGAGGTCTTATCTTGTAACTTCATCACCTTATTGGCGTAGGTTTGAGTAATAATATCATCACCTTCTTTTAAACCGAGAGAGACCATACTTACATATAACTCTATATCATCATATTCTAAGCCTCTACGTCTTTCTAACTCTTGGATGGTTTCTATCATTCCTTGAGTGTTTTTAAGACGTTCATGGGCTCTAAAAACATCTTGTAATATATCATCATACTTATTTGTCTTATCTAGATTTGACAAGACAATAACATCAGAAGAAACCTTAATAAGTTCCTCATATTCACCTGTTTTATTTAAGGTTTTAGCATATCTATATAGCCATTTCAAACGGTCTTGCTTATCTTTAAGATGCTTTTTGGAAACATCTTTTGCTAAGGTATAACTTCCTGTTTTAAAAGCACAGGTATATAAGCTCTCATCATACTGAGCGTCTATACTTACATTATGCTCCATACTTAAGAAAATGGCCTTAGAACATTCTTTATTTTCTAACTCATTAAGAACTAAAAGAGTGGCAGCTTTTTTGTTAAGTTCGTAATACCCTGCTTCATTTTGAGCACCTGAATCTTGCATCTCAAGAACCGCTTGATACTGTTTATTATCAAACAATAATTTTGCTTTTTGAAAGGCAGCCTTATTTCCTATCTCTTCATTTGCATACTTATCTTGTAAGGCATCATACTCTGCGAGTAAGACAGTGGTGTTAGCGTCAGTTGGGGTATAAAATAAGGAGTCTAAGGCTTCTTGTACTTCAGATGTATATTCACTTTCTCCATATTTGGTTTGATAAGCTTTTAAGGCAGCATAAGCAGCTGGCTTGTCATCTGTTTCAGCCAGCCATAAACCAATATCTCTAAGCATAACCTCATACCTATCATCACCCTTAGGCAAATGATGTGTCATAGCTCTTAAAATATCGGCTCCTGTTTTTTGATACTTTCTATTTGCAAAAGCCCTTGCATTATCATAGTTTTGCATAATATCATGAAGTAAGTAAACTTCATTACCCTCAATAATCTTTGAATATAACTGCGAAGATCTTTCTAAATTACCCTGATCTAAACTCATCTTAGCAAGACGAATGGCAGCCATTGATGCAATCTCAACATCAGAGGTCATATACAAGGCCTTTTCAAAGTATCCATTAGCATCTTTTAGTTTTCCGCCTTGTAAGAACTGATCTCCTAAAAAAACCATACCTAAGGCAGCAAATTTTGAATCACCATATTCTTTAAAAAGTCTTTCATAAAAATAAGTACCATCAGATTGCAATCCTACAGCTGAATATGCATTTGCAGTATAAGCAAGAACCTCAGCCATATGCTCATCATCTGAATACTCACGTAAATACTCTTTAGAAACCTCAAGCAAGGCCTCGTTTTCATCCGTTTGATGAAAGCCTCGCATCTTATATAAAAGAAGTTCTGCCTTAAATATTGTATTAGGAAAACGCAAAAACATGACATCAACATCTGCGGCTAAGTTATCATAATTACCCGCTTCATAAGCCGTTTTAATACGCATATAATCCGTTACATCTTTAACTTGGTCTAAACCTATGGGCCTACCTGAGATATCAAGGGCCCCAACAGAAGGCATTCGTATCTCTTGCATTTCAAGGGGAAAGCTTAATCCTATAAGAGGTGTCTTATCAATCTGAATAAGAGGAAGATTTTTTTCATAAGCAATCATCATCCAATGAGAAGCTTCTTTATACAAAGAAAAAGAACGCATAATACTTTTTTCATATAACTTAGAGGCTATGGGAATAAGCTTCATCTTTTTAAGAGGAAGGATACGAACATAATACTTCTTATTTTTCGTAAAGGAGTCTATGGTGAAAAATTCGGTCTTAATCTTTTCAAACTTTTCTTTTGGTTCTCGTGGAAAGACACATTGTATCTGTGATATCTCATCTTGGTCATTTATTTTAGACAGACACTTAAATGAAAACTCTTCTTTAATATGAATATTTGAGTAAAATTCACCCTGTTCTTTACCTACATTTATAGAAATACTTAAGGCATATAAGGGTGTGAAAACGAAAGAAAGACAAAAGAGTATTAAAGCAAAACCTTTTAACAAATCTTTAGCCTTTGAACCCATAAATATGGGGGAATATCTTAATATCTCTTATTGTACAGCATTTTTATAAGATTTAACATAAGGAGAGTATGCAGATAAAATGCTTTGTTCTTATTCCTTTGAAGAGGCCATCTTAAGACCTACTATTCCTACAACTATCATTCCTATAAAAAAGAACCTTTCTAGAGTTGCTGCCTCCCCAAATAAAAGGATACCAAGAATAAAGGTACCTACTGCGCCTATACCTGTCCAAATCGCGTAAGCTGTTCCCATGGGGATGGTTTTTTGAGCTATTAAGAGAAAGGTTCCACTTGCGAACATTGTAAGGCCAGCGAAAAACAACCAAGCCACTGAATAACCAACTTCACTCGTTCCTAGCTTAAGACCAACCGGCCAACCCCATTCAAAAATCCCTGCTAATAATAAATAAATCCAAGCCATATAAACTCCTAGTGCGAAGATATTTTCAGGCCGATAATACCTGTGATAATAACTGCCACAAAAACAAAACGTAAAATTTCTTTAGACTCTTTAAATAACAAGATACCTAAAACAAAGGCACCAACCGATCCAATTCCTGTCCAAACTGCATAGGCCGTCCCCATAGGAATGTCCCTTTGAGCTAACATTAAAAGCACCCCACTAACAATCATAGTTAGCCCAGCAAAGCCAAGCCACTTCCAGTTATATCCGTCTTTAGTTACCCCTAGTTTTAATCCCACAGGCCAACCCCATTCAAAGGCTCCTGCTATAATAAGATATATCCATGCTAGACTCAAAAAATTTCCTTTATCTTAAGTATTTAATATATAATTATTACATATTTTATAGGATATACTATTAAAAATATAAGGATATCTATGAAACCAAATAAAATTATTTTCTTTTTAGCTCTAGTAACAAGCCTACTTCAAGCTGAAGAATTTGGGGATACATTTAAAATTCGTATTGGTGGATATCTTTTATCTGATAATGAGACTACCCTAAGCGCAACAACACCTTATCTTGTTGGAGCAAAGATTAATCTAAAAGATGACCTTGGGATGGAGACTAAGACTAATGTTTTTAGACTAGATGGTCATTATCGTTTTAGCGATGTACATAAGGTAGAGTTTGCTTACTATAGTATCAACACCCGTGGCTCAAATACTATATCAAAAGACTTAAACTTTGATGGGGCAACCTATCAGGCGGGTGCTAATATCAATTCTTATCTTGATATGGATATTTATAAACTAAATTATGCTTATTCTTTTTACCATAATGAAAAAGTTGAATTATCTATAGGCGCTGGTCTGCACTTTATGGATATAAGCACAGGGCTAAGTGGAAATGCCGTTATTGATAATCAGCCGGCATCCTTTAGAAGCGAAAGTGTAGATGTCCTAGCCCCTTTACCTGTTATAGGCTTTGACTTAGACTACGCTGTAAGCCCTAGGTTTCATATTCGTGGTTCTATAGATTATTTTGGTATCTCTATAGATAAATATTCGGGTTCATTTACTGATGTTCTAATCTCAGCAGACTATCAAGCCTTTGATAATTTTGGTATGGGACTTGGTTTAAATGTAACAAACCTAGATGCTAAAGTAGACGATACTACAAAATATGAGCTAAATCAAACCATTACAGGATTCTTAGCCTACCTAAGTTATAACTACTAATTTCAAATTTTTCTATTATATTCCTTCGTAGCTTTGAAACTAACACCCTTAAAATCTAGTTTAGACAACTTGTTTTTAAGATCTTCATTAATGATGATGAGCCCTGGGATATTATGAAACCTAAAAAGGTTTAATCCCAATGTCTTACTCTCGTCTATCGAAAATCTTGTAATAACCATTCGACCAACCGCGCCTTCTTTAAACTCACTTTTATCAAGGTCAATACACGAAATAATATCTTGAACGACACCTAAGTAATACTGAGCAAGAAGCTCTTTGGTTTGCAAGTCTATAATATTCACGGGGTAATAATCAATGTTAGTAACACCATGTTCATCCAGTGCCAATTTCATTTTATCAGAAAACAAGGGCACCCCAGGATTAAGGATATCGGTGTAAACAATTTTTTCATCTTCATCAATATCCGCTTCTATTTCAATAGGAAGCTCATCAAACATTGGTTTTTTTCCCATAATCGACTCAATAAGATCAATTTCAGCAGGAAGGTCTAGGAAGGGTGCATCCTTATTTGGAGACACCTCATCAAAAATATAATATTGCATAAAAAACCTTTTTTGCTAAGCAAGTCTTAGATTACGTATGAAGTTACCCGCAATGTTTTTTGCTCTTGCTAGAAACTGTTGAGCAACTTGGGGTTCATAAATGGTATTAAGGGTTTCAAAAAAGAGTTTCATCCATCGATCAAAGGCTTCAACGCTCAATCTCTCTTTAAACTGAATATGAGGCGCAAAAGGACTGCCACCATAGTTAGTTTCACCTAAAGCAATAGCCGCCCAAAAGTTCGTTAAAAGTTCAATATGTGTTTTCCATACGTCCCCTTTTAAGTCCTTACCCAAGATATCTATAAAAATTGGCCCAATTAAGTCATCTTTGACAACCTTGGCATAGAATTTAAGGACTAACTTGTTTAAATTTTCTTTTGTTACTGTATCTGTTAACATCTTGTGTATGACCTTTATATTATGAAAGTATAGCTTTAATTTAACGAAAATTTCTAATAAGAAATTTTAATTAAATGAAGCCCTTTTGACTTAGCTCTGGTGCTAATCTTTTCTTCTTTATCATTTTCTAGTGCTTGCTTAATATCATTAAGTTCAAGCTCGTTTTTTCCCAATGAAAACAAAGCACCTGCGATATATCGAACCATATATCTTAAAAAGCCCTCGCCTACGATTTTAAGATAATAAACCTTATTACCCAAGGCTAAAGCTTGCGTTTCTACTATCTCACAACTTACAATAGTGCGAAGCTTTGAGCGCATAGTCGTATCTCGTTTTGCAAAGCTATTAAAATCATGTTCCCCCACAAAGAGTTCGCACCCTTGCTTCATCAGGTTTATATCAACAGTAGAAGAAATATGTGCAACACTATCATTAAGGACAGGATTATAAATGCTGTCTGTACAAAAGTAATAATGATATTCTTTACATTTACTGTCCTTGTTTGCATTAAATGTAGAAAGACAGGGCTCACACTGTAAAATACGAATATCCTCCGCTAAGAGTGAATTCATCCCGAGCAATAGTTTTTCTGACTCGATTTCAAAAGGGATAGTGATTTTCACAACCTGCCCTTGTGCATGAACCCCTGCGTCCGTTCGACTTGCAACGGAAATAGTACAGTCTTGATACTTGCAAATCTTACTAAGGGCTTGTCGAACACTGGCTTCAACCGTAGGCTTTTTCTCATTTGAACCTAAGTCTTGCCAGCCAAAGTAGTTCGTACCCTTATAAGAAACTATAAGACGATAATAGTACATCTAGTTTTCCAAGTCGCCATAAGGACATACATAAGATTTTTCCTTTAGATTGTTAATAATATCGTTAACGCTGAATTTTATTTTTAAAAATTACGCTTTAACTTGGGCATCGGCTTCATTTTTAATCTCTTCATGAACCTTCCCCATGTCAAGTTCTTTGGCCTGTCTTATCACATCGTTAAAGGCACCTTCTTGTAGCATGCCTGCTTTGTTTAACACAAGAACACCTTCTTTAATGACAACGAGTGTGGGAATAGAACGAATTCCAAACTGCGCGGCTAGTTCTTGTTGTTCTTCTGTGTTCACCTTAGCAAACTTTAGCTCAGGGTTGTTTTCAGCTACTTTTTCAAAAATAGGAGCAAACTGCTGACAAGGGCCACACCACTGCGCCCAAAAGTCAATCACAAGGGTTTCATTTGCTTCTACTGCATCCGTAAAGTTTTCTGTTGTTAAGTTTATAGTTGCCATGTTTTTTCCTTTACCGTCACGTATTAAAAGTCGAGATAAATACTATGAATCACTACTTTATAATCTGCCTTGTGTATTTTTGAATTTGTACCCGTAATACTCAAGGTTTCCTTCTCCTCATCATAATTAAAATCATGTTCCTTAATTTTAAATGATGTTTCAAAGTCCATATGAATTATCTCAAAAAAGTGTACATTAATGTCACTATCGTCCTCAATATTGAAACCTATTCGAGTTTCTTCTGAGAATAGTCTTTTATCCTCAACAAAGTACATCGTTATAAATTTATTTTGATTCCCCATAGCAATACTAGGATCGATGTCGTTGTTTTTTAAAAAAGCAAGAACCTGGTCTTTGTTTTTTTGTTCGTTAATATCTGCCATTGTCTTTCCTTATCTTTAGGGCTATTTTAATTTCTGCGCCACAAGTTGATTGACTACTTGAGGGTTTGCTTTCCCCCCGGTGGCTTTTAGAACCTGTCCAACAAAAAAGCCTAATAGCTTGGTATTACCTGCCTTAAACTTCTCAACATTATCAGGATTTTTAGCAATAACCTCATCAATAATAGGTGAAATCACAGAAGGGTCACTTATCTGTATAAGTCCCTTAGCTTCAACTATCTGTTTTGGATTTTCGCCACTCTTAACCATCTCTTCAAAGACTTGCTTAGCAATTTTATTTGAGATAGTTTTATCATCTATCATCTTCACAAGTTCTGCTATTTGCTTTGCAGTAAACTTAAGCTCATTTGCTTCCATTTGCTTAAGCTCTCTAGCTACCTCATTTGTCACAATATTAGCTAGATTTACAGGGCTATTAAGTACGCTTAAAGATGCTTCATAAAACGAAGACAGTTGCTCATCACGAGCAAGGGTATTAGCCACTTCACTATTTAGCTTAAGCTCATTTGTATACCTATCAAACAGTGTTTGTTCGCTCTCACTCATAGCTACCACATCACCATCAACATGTACTTTTTTAGCCTTAGGTGCGTCAGTGCTTACTTTCTTCTTTTGCCCCCAAGAACCTTTAAGCCCTACTATTTTATTAAACACAGGCTTTTCATCTGTGTAGTCAATAGGGTCAGCATAAAAATAGCCCTGTCTTTCAAACTGAAATCTTACATCTGGTTTATCTGTAATCACAGCAGGTTCAATCAAAGCATTTTTAATTACCTTTAAAGAGTCAGAATTAACATCTTCAATTCCCTCAGGCGCTTCATCTGTAAAGAGTCTGTCATACACTCTTACTTCTACTTCTTTAGCGGTCTTTGCTTCTACCCAATGGATAGCACTTTTAGTCTTGATACCACTGCTGTCTGAACCACTTTTAGAATCAGGACTGTACTCTACGATTATCTCTACAATCTTGCCATTAGCATCTTTTATAACTTCCTTACACGAAATGATATAAGCATGTTTAAGACGGACGCTTTGAGTAGGAGTAAGACGGAAATAACCTTTTGGAGGGTTTTCCATAAAATCATCTCGTTCAATATAAATCTCCCTAGAAAAAGGAAGCTTTCTTGAACCTTCTTTAGGTACATCATCAGGATAATATGAAGAATCAAGTTCTTCACTTCCTTCATAATTTACTATCGTTACTTTAAGGGGGTCAAGTACACACATAACACGRGGYACCTTTGTRTTTAAGTCATCTCKKATACAAAACTCAAGCTGAGCAACATCCACCATTGAGTTTGCTTTTGCTATACCAATTTGATCACAAAAGTTTAAGATAGATTCAGRCGTATAYCCTCTTCTTTTATATCCMGCAATAGTAGGCAAACGAGGATCATCCCATCCACTTACCTKMCCWSCWTYWACWAGYTCTAAAAGCTTTCTTTTACTCATAACCGTGTAGTTAATCCCAAGWCGWGCAAAYTCATGCTGAAAAGGACGYGMGGWTGTAAGACCAAGKGTMTCMARTACCCAGTTATAAATATCMCKRTTRTTTTCAAACTCAAGTGTACAAATAGAGTGAGACACCCCTTCAATATAATCAGCTAAACAATGAGCAAAGTCATACATTGGATAAATWGACCATTTATTTCCTGCYCGGAARTGATGKGCATGTCKRATRCGATATAAAAGAGGATCTCTCATCTTCATATTAGCCGCAGACATATCAATCTTAGCTCTTARKACRTGTGMWCCATCTTCAAAGTCRCCRTTTTTCATTTTCTCAAAAAGGTCTARRTTTTCTTCAATACTRCGYTCAGCAAAYTTACTACGYTTYCCKGCTTCTTTAACYGTCCCACGAAGYTCACGCATCTCTTCTTCATTAGTACTATCAACATAGGCCTTGCCCATTTKAATAAGCTCAACSGCRTAATCATRTATYTTGTCRAARTAATCMGAAGTAAAATGWACATTATCMCCCCAGTCAAAGCCAAGCCACTGCACYGCRTCTTTAAGAGCCTCAACATACTTAGTATCTTCTTTAGTGGGGTTAGTATCATCCATTCTAAGGTTACAGTGACCATTATAATCTGCTGCAATACCAAAATTTATACAGATAGATTTAGCATGTCCAATGTGTGGGAAGCCATTAGGCTCGGGAGGAAACCGCGTAGTAATCTCTTTATACTTACCTGATTTTAAGTCCGCTTCAACGATGGTACGTAAAAAATCTTTGCTCTCACTCATTATTATTAAACCTTTTATTATATAAGTCGTATTTTATCAAAATTAGTGCTTATTGCTTCTTAGAGATAATGATTTTGAGAATATGCAAGTTAATTCATGCAAAAAATAAACGCCAATAAGTTATACTTCTGCAATTAAAGAAAACTAATGAAGAACAGCATAGACGTATAGCTAAAGGATAAACAAATGAAACATTTTGACACTATTATTAATAACATGGTAAAGATACACAAAGACTTCAATACACAATACTCATCAACCACAATGTTTGCTTCAAAAAATGAATTGAGTTTTGCTATTTCTAGGCTTATGGATGCACAAAGAGTCTTGATTGATGAACCCTTTGATAACAAAGAAATCACTTCAGAGATATGGTCAATATGGCTTAAGCTAAGAGATGAGATGCCAAGCCAAACAGCCAATGACATTGCACTGTATATAATTAAGAATACTCCATTAAGTAGTACCCAAGAGCAAATTAACGAATTGCAAGACCTATTTTATAAGGCAATGTATACCTACACAAATCATACAGAGTTATCAAAGGTATTTACAGAAATTATCTTTGGCGAAGGGGAAGCTAAAATGCCTCGAATGAGAGATCATTAATTAATACGGGGTAATCTAAGCTTTTTTCCCACCTAAGTGGAAAATTCTAGTGATTACCTGACACCTACTTGTCTCCCTTAGGGTATAATTATAAAAATACAAGGAAAATAAAAATGACAGATCAAGAAAATCTAGATGTAAAAAATGCAATTGATGGTAAGTTAAGTGATACTTATGATGAATTAGAAATCGTGCTAAAAAACCTTATTAGTGAAAAAGAAGCTGCTGGTGATCATGGTACCTTTAAACGCATAGATAAGACGGTAGATAAAGTACGTATTAAAATGCATAGACTTAAACCATAGTTTCCACCCCTATAGCAACTGCTATCTTAAAGGTTTATATCTAAGGAAGTTTTCAACTTTGTCTATAATTTCGATTTAAAGTGATATTTCTATAAACCATTAAGAGAACAACACTATTTAGATATTTTTATAAATTATCTTCACCCCATAAGAGAATCCTCTCTGATGGATTCATCCTCAAATACTAAGTTTACTTTGCCTATATTTGCTATTTTATAGATTAATTTTTCTCTATATTATTTTGCACTAGATGGGTTGTTTTCTGCTATTTAGCTTTTAARRKRSCKKTTWTKCWTWYTGATANWRMAAYASKMSMAKRYATTCAATCTTTAATTTCTTTTACTCGTCATCATCTTCTTTATCTATCTGCGCACGAATTTCGTCCATATCAAGACCCTTAACATGAGTAACAATATCATTTAAAGCATCTTCAGGTAATGAGCCTGCTCTATTAAGAAGAACAATACCATCTCTTATAACCATAATCGTAGGAACTGAAGTAACCCCATATTGATTTGCAATAGCCTTTTGTTCGTCAATATTAAGCTTGCCAAATGTAATCTCAGGGTTCTCATCAGAAACCTTCTCAAAAATCGGAGCAAACTGTATGCAAGGCCCACACCATTGCGCCCAAAAGTCGATAATTACAATCTCATTATTATCTCGTGTTTCATTAAAATTTTTAGTTGTTAAATCTATATATGCCATAATATTTCCTTGAATTAGATGCGAAGTATATAATTAATCTGACCCAATTTTCTACTTATTTATCTATTTTTGATGAGACTGGTATTCTTTTTCAAAACCTTCAATATCATTTTCCATACCAATAGGTAAATTTCTTACTAATAATTCAGGGTGAATATCAATCTTCATCTGTTTTTGGACACCATGCTTAATAGTTGATCCCGAACTGCCACAACCAACACAAGCACCTTGTAGTTGTACATAAATAATTCCTGATTTAATTGCAATAAATTTAATATCACCACCATCAGCAGTAATTCCAGGTCTTACTTTTTCAAGTGTAATCTTAACGGGTCCTACTAGTTCTTCATCTGTAAAAGGTATCATTTTCATTTCCTTATATCGTAATATTTTTTTTAATTATTCTTATATCGAAAAATAGTAGAAATTCACTTAATAGCCTATAAATTATCTTTTATATATACTTAACTTTATAATCACAAAAGAATAGGGCCAGGGAATGAATTGGCACTTTTTTATTCTGTTTTCCAACTGGGATATTAAGATTTATGGTGTGAATTGACCTAGTGTTTTCTTTGATGAAAGATTATAATATATGAGTAAAATAGAAAGGTGTTAAAAAGGAAAGAAATAAGAAAGTGTCTAGACACTTCCTTAAAAGGTAACTAGTACCCGCTGTTATAAACCATAGTTCCAATAAATTCCATAAGTGGACTTACTGCAAGAACAGAAGCGATAGTAAACACTGCCGCTGTGCCGATTACTGTTTTAAGTGCGTTTGAATCATTCACTGTATAGTTTCCATTTACAGGTTCTTTCATAAACATATAAACAATGATCTTCACGTAGTAGTACGCTGCGATAGCAGAGTTAAGTGCCATGATAAGCGCAAGTATGATATACCCACCTGAAATAGCAGCAGATAACATATAAATCTTACCCCAGAACATTGCGAACGGTGGGATACCTGCTAGAGAGAACATAAATAGTGCCATCATAACGGCTGTAAATGGTGATGTCTTAATCATTCCAGAGAATTTTTCAAAAGCATCATCAGAAGCGTGGTCATGTTGCTTTTCATGTGTCATCCATAACATTGCAAAGGCACCTAAGTTAGCAAAGGCAAAAAGTGCCCAGTAAAGAAATAAGGCTTGATTTGCATGTGTTGTACCAATAAGTATAGCCGCCATTACAAAACCAGCATGAGAGATTGAAGAATAACCAAGCATACGCTTAACATCTTTTTGAACAAGAGCCCAAATATTTGACATTGTCATTGTAAGAACAACGATTACATATAACATCATCTCAATCCAGAAAACTTCTGTGTCCATTAAAAACTCAAACAGACGCATAGCAACAACAAAGGCTGCCAGTTTTGGAACGATAGACATAAATCCAGCTAAGGCTGCGGTTGAACCTTGATACACATCTGGACTCCATGTATGAAAGGGAACTAAACCAAGCTTGAAAGCAAAGGCAGACAGTAAGAAGATAGTTGCAACTATAATTAAAAGTGTTTTACYTCCGTCAATACTACTTGGATCAAGCATAGTAGCCATTTGACCAAGTTCTACTGAACCTGTAAGTGCRTATAAAATCATTGCACCAAAGGCRTAAAAACCTGCTGCTAATGCACCCATRGTAAAGTAYTTMGCTGCTGCTTCAAAAGAGTTACGCTTACCGTGCATTGCRATTAATGGATAAAGCGCYAAAGAAGACGTTTCTAAACCAACAAAYACAAGGATAAGRTTATCTGTWGAAACCATRAACTGAAGACCYGCRATTACAAATAAGAAAAGAGCAAAATACTCTGCRTATCTGTATTCTTGAAATCTTTGCTTYGTAAGTGCTAAAAGAATAAARAACATCGAAGCAATAAKCATAATCAGTTGTGCTAAGATCGCGATACCATCCATWAGCATTACATCAAAGAAACCACGAACCGCGCCMGTTGTTTCAAAAAYACCAACGAAGTCTATAACAGCCCCAAGRTCTAGTGCTAARATAAGTAAGGTAATCATTACATATAATGACTTATGTAAACCACCTTTRATAAGGTCAATAAYAAGAATTAAAAGTGCTCCRCCAATTGCAATAAGCATTGGGTAAAGCGTAGGCATATTTAAAGATGCGAAACTTACATTTACAGCTTCTAACATTAGTGGTGCCCTCCTTCAGAGTGTGCTGCTGGAGCGTGCTTCTTAGAAGCAGTAGCTACAACAATCTTTTCTTTAACAGCGTAAGGATCAGAGATTAAAGCTCTTGCTTCTTCTGTTCCTACTTCTGTGTTCACTTTTTGATACATAATGTTTAAAACATTTTGACGAACTGATGCATCAATTGGATCTAAGATTGGCTTAGGATAAATTCCTAACCAAATAGCGATAATAACTAAAGGAATAAGACCTAATAATTCTGTCTTATTAAGATCTTTAAGATCTTCATTTTCTTTCTTAGTTACATTTCCAAAGAACACTTTTTTGTAAGCTGCTAACATATAGATAGCACCAACAATAATTGCAAGACCTGCAATGAAAGCGTAAACTGGAGACACCTTATAAATACCAAGAAGTGAAAGGAATTCACCTACGAAGTTAATCGTWARWGGAAGACCAACAGAAGCCATCATCATAATTCCAAAGATMGTTGCGTATGCTGGCATAACCTTAGCTAAACCACCAAACTCRSWCATYATCTTMGTATGACGTCTGTCATAAATAACACCAACMAGTAAGAACAGAGCACCTGAAACGATACCGTGACCAATCATTAARAAGATTGAACCWGTGATACCTTCRATGTTTAGTGCGAATGTTCCAAGAACGATAACACCCATGTGTGATACTGAAGAATAAGCAATTACTTGCTTGATRTCTTCTTGAGCGTAGGCAACCATTGCTGTRTAGATAATCATRATTAAWGACATARTTACWACWAGWGGWATRAARTAAACCGCYGCATCKGGGAAYAATGGAAGTGAYAAACGMACAAAACCATAAGTACCCATYTTAAGWARMACCGCTGCAAGRATMACMGAACCWATAGTAGGTGCTTGACCGTGAGCGTATGGTAACCAAGTATGGAATGGAAACATTGGAACCTTAATAGCAAATCCTAARAAGAATGCTAAGAAYAACCAAATTTGTAGATCCATAGGTAAGACAACTCTGTACCACTCAGTGATAGAGAATGACCATTGACCTGTTGCTTCTTTGTAAAGATAAGCCATGAAAATCATACCAACTAGCATAATTAATGAACCTGTAAATGTATATAAGAAGAACTTGATTGAAGCGTATATACGCTTTGGTCCACCCCAGGCACCGATAAGATATAGCATCGGTACAAGAGAAAGTTCCCAGAACACATAAAACAAAATCGCGTCTAAAGAAACAAAAACACCAACCATAGTCATTTCTAGCACTAGAAGTGTAATAATCATGTTCTTAACATCACGTGTTTCCGTCAATGACAAAATACCAATGAAGGTAATTAGCGTTGACATAATCACAATAAATAAAGAGATACCATCAAGACCTAATTGGTAAGAAATACCAAAAGCAGGAACTAAAGCTGCAAGTTCTTGGAATTGAAATCCACCATTTGAGCCATCAAACTCGTACCATAACCATAAAGATAGAGCGAACTCAATCCCTGAAACTGCTATACCATAAGCGCGCATTGAGTCTTTGTTTACCATGAAACCAAGAAGTGCCGCAACTAATGGAAAGAAGATTAATATAGATAAAATATGTTCTATCATTCTAGTGTCCTATGCTTTTAATCATGCCAACAACCGTTTCTAAAACCGGTGCAACATATGTTTGTAATAATACGTAGATAGTGTCACCACTTACTACTAATGCAGCAAAAGCAAGCATAGCTACAAAACCAGCTACCATCCACTTAAGCATAGATGATAAGTTACCATCTTGCATTGTATGCGTTTTCTTTGCAGTTCCATAAAAGAGACCTGCAATACCATCAACACTTGCATCAACAACAGTGTTATCAAGTTTCCAACACATCTTAGATAATTCCATGTAAGGCTTAGAAAACACTTCATCATAGATTTTCGGAATATAGTACTGGTTGAAAAGAAGTTGGTAGAAGAAACCTTCTTCAACTTTTTTATCAACCTTTGCACCCTGATATCTAATCCATGCATATAAAACAGCCGCACCAACAAAAAGTTGAGTACCGATTGTCATTACCCAGTATACGATTTGGTTGTGAACATGGTATTCACCTGCTGGAAGCATAGCAACGATCATGTCATAAAATGTTCCCTTAAATGCTACACCTGCAATAATTGCAAGAACAAGAAGTGGACTCATTGCCACTAACATATACTTATATGCTTCATGTGGATGAAAACCAAATAACTTGTAACGCTCTTCACCTGTAAAGATTAAGAAGATTAATCTAAAGGAGTAAAACGCTGTTAAACCAGCCGTTAAAAGAAGAACTGTATATAAAATCGGGTGATGTCCAACAAAGGCAACTTCAAGAATTAAATCTTTAGAGAAGAAACCTGCAAGTGGAAAGAAACCTGCTAATGCAATAGAAGCAAGAGTCATCATCCAAAATGTTCCTGGCATTGCCTTTCTAAGACCACCCATTTTAAATGGATCAAGTTCATCAGACATTGCGTGCATAACATTACCAGCACCTAAGAAAAGAAGTGCTTTAAAGAATGCGTGAGCCATAAGGTGGAAAAGTGCAACCCAGTAAGCACCAAGACCAGCAGCTACGAACATGTAACCTAACTGAGACAGTGTTGAGTATGCAATGATACGTTTCATATCACGATTAACAAGGGCCATAGAAGCTGCGAACATTGCAACGAAAGCACCAAGGCTTGCGATTACAATTCCAACTTCAGGAACCATGTCATATAAAGGACTCATTCTAACAACTAAATAAACACCCGCTGTAACCATAGTTGCTGCGTGAATAAGTGCCGAAACTGGTGTCGGACCTTCCATTGCGTCTGCAAGCCAAGTATGTAGTGGGAACTGAGCTGATTTACCCATTGCACCAACAAAAAGAAAAGAAGCTGCAACAACAAGCATATCGTGGTCAGCTGTAGGAACAAGTGAAAATATTTCATCATAAGAAATAGTTCCAAGGTTCCAGTAAAGTGTAAAGATACCAACAAGCATTGCAAGGTCAGCGATACGGTTCATAATGAAAGCTTCGTTAGCTGCCCAAGTTGCTGATTCTTTGTGATACCAAAAACCAATAAGTAACCAAGAACAAACACCAACACCTTCCCAACCTATAAACAGGCCAAGAAGATTGTCAGACATAACCAAAATCATCATTGAGAAAACAAAGGCTGAAAGGTAAGCAAAGAAACGGTTGAATGACTTATCGTGATCCATGTAACCAATTGCGTATACGTGAACAACAGTAGAAACCGTTGTTACAACCATCATCATTGTTACTGTTACTTCATTTACTACAAAACCAAAAGGAACGTACAAGTCACCTGCAGCAATCCATGTCATCATTTCTACATGAACAGTATTACCATCTAAAACTTGAATCAGAAGAAGAAGTGAAGCTATAAAAGCTGTAAACAACATTCCTGAAGCAAATATTCCAGTAAACATCATCTTCTTTTGTGCACCAAAAAGACCCGCTGTAAGAGAACCTACAAGGGGAGCAAAGAGTGCGATATATAAAAGCATTTCCATTAATATTACCCTTTCATCTGTGTCATGTTATCAAGGTCGATAGTGTTATAGCGTTTGAACCATAAAACAAGAAGACCTAGACCAACCGCAACTTCTGAAGCGGCAATAGCGATAATGAAAAATGCGAACATTTGACCTGTAAAATCACCATAAAAGTGTGAAATCGCAACAAGGGCGATATTTACTGAGTTTAATAAAATCTCTGTAGCAAAAAACAGCATTAAAAGATTTTTACGACGCATAACACCGATTAAACCAATAGTGAAAAGCACTGTTGAAAGTACAAGATAATGTGTTAAAGTGATTTCCATCATTATGAAACAACCTCCGCTTCTTTAGAATCAATTTCTTCTTCTGATAATTCAGAATAAGATGCGTCCATTTTCTTTCCTGCAAGAATAATACCTGCAATCATAGCAACCAGTAACATAACCGCTGCTACTTCAAAAGGAACTAAGTACTTAGTAAAAAGAACAAGACCAATGGCTTGTGAATTACCAATAGCCGCGTCAATTGGATAATGAGCTTCGATATTTGCTCCAAGAACAGGAATCGCTACCATAGCTACTACAATAAGTGTTGCCATAATACTAAGACCAAAAACTACCATTGAGTTTGATTTCTTTTCGTGAAGCTCACGAGTCGTATCAAAAAACATCATTCCAAAAGAATACAGAGCCATAACCGCCCCTGCGTAAACAATAAGTTGAACAACACCCATAAAGTCTGCGTTTAACATAAAGTAAAAAGCAGAAATAAGAATCAGTCCTGCAGCTAGTGCTGTTAGTGCATATAAAGAGTGGCTCGTTGTTACCGTAATGTAAAACATCACTACCACTAAAAACGCAAACAGGTAAAAAGCTAAAAATTCAAACATTCACTATCTCCTTAGTATGCTAAAGGCGTTTTAGTAACGCTAGCATCTTCATTAGGTGTAATCGCACCAAAACCTGGGTATTCAGCAACTTTTCCGCTAATTGCCATATCTAATGGTGTTAACATATCTTCAAACTCTAGGTAATGGGCACGTTGTTCAGATACGTTTTCATATCTTCCACCATGAACAATCGCAAGTTCTGGACATACTTCCGCACAATAACCACAAAAAATACAACGACCAAGGTTAATCGTGTACGATGTAACTTCTTTGCGAGAGTTCTCATCAATCTTAGTGTCCATACGGATACAGTCAGAAATACAAATCTTTTCACAAAGACCACAACCAATACATCTTTCAGTACCTGACTCCCAAAGTCTTTGCATTTCATGAACCGCGCGGTAACGTGGACCAATAGGCAATTTCTCAGCTGGGTATTGAACCGTGTGAATGTTAAACTTTAACATCTCACGCATAACAACCCATAAACCCACAAATAGCTCTAGTCTAAAGGTACGTCTTACAGCTTGTTTGAATTTTTCCCCTGCCGTTTCAGGATAATCTTCAATATCAACCATATAGTAAGCAGAATCTTCGCTTACATTTCTATCTTTAAAGTTTTCTAAACTTGGTAATTTACTCATCATAACCCCTTAAAACATCAACACAAAGCCAGTGATAACTACGTTAATCACTGCTAGTGGCATTAAAATTTTCCAACATAAGCTCATTAATTGATCCGGTCTTATATCTGGCCACGCCGCACGTGTCCATAAGAAGAAGAAGAACCAAAAAGAAACCTTACCAAGAAGTG
Organism: Arcobacter sp.; assembly: GCA_002733885.1. Classification (GTDB taxonomy): domain Bacteria; phylum Campylobacterota; class Campylobacteria; order Campylobacterales; family Sulfurimonadaceae. The sequence continues at coordinate 267,555 of NVXJ01000001.1, forward strand.
CTAACGCGCCCCAGCCAGTTCCATCACCAAAACCACCAAAGAAGATGATTGAGATTAAGAAAGCATAGAAGAACATGTTTGCGTACTCACCGATGAAGAAAAGACCCCATCTCATACCTGAATACTCTGTACCAAAACCATCAATAATTTCATGATCATTTGCTACAAGGTGAAAAGGTGTTCTACCTGTTTCAGCAAATCCAGCAATAACAAAAAGAATCATTGCAACTGGCTGATAAACAACCATCCACATTCCACCTGTCATCTCACCGTCTAGACCCATAAGTCCAGCAGATTGAAAGTTATTCATGTCTATTAAAGAAAAAGAACCAATCATCATTAAGGGAGCGATAAGTGAAAGACCTGTGATTACCTCATAAGAAATAAACACTGCCGCACCACGCGCCGCTGAAAGAAGAGAGTACTTATTTGCTGAAGCCATACCACCTAGAAGAGGACCGTATAAACCAACGGCCATTACTGCTAGAACGTATAAAACACCAACATTAATATCTGCAACAATTGGGTTTACTACATAATCTGTAAACGGAACCGTAAAGCTTGGCATAAATGGGATAGCTGCTGCTGCCATAAATGCTGTTGCTGCTGTAATTACAGGAGCAATCTTAAAGATTTTTGCCACAACGTTAGTTGGGATAATATCTTCTTTAGTGAATAGTTTAATACCATCCGCTGCTACTTGCGCAATACCATAAGGTCCAACAACCATTGGCCCAAGACGTCTTTGCATAAATGCAAGAACCTTACGCTCAAAGTATGTTCCAATACCCGCTAGTGCAGAAAACACAAGTAAGATTGTTACGATCTTAATAATCGTTTCAATTAAATATGCTGTTTCCATATTTATACCCTTTCAATTGAAGCTGAAGTAAAACGGTAACCGTCAAACAGAGCCTCTGATTTTAATTTAGAATCAAATGTTGTAAGATAAGCTATCTCACCATCAATGAAATGATCATGGCTAACTTCAACTTCAAGAGTTCCCTTAGCCGTTGTTACCTTAACCTTGTCGCCAATACTTAAGCCATTAGCTTCTAAGTAAGAACCAGAAGCGTGAAGCCCTGGCTTTTCTTTAGATTGGTGTGCTTTAGCCGTAAAGTCAGAGAACTGACGAACAGGGTTAGCAAGGTAAAGTGCTTTTTCTATTTTTGTATCATTAAATGCTTCTACATTCTCATCTGAGCCTGTAGCTACCTTCACAACATCAAGAACATAACCACGTTTTTCAGTACCATCATTTTCATAATAGTTATCTAGGTCATCAAACTTCTCAGTTTTGAAACCTTTTTCTGTACTTAGTGCTTCTGTATACTCGATAGTAAGGTCAGCCTTCATTCCCAATGCATTTGCAAGGTCATTTAGGACATATCCACCATAACCAAGAGCAGCATTAGTAGGATTAACACGTTTATTAATAGACGTCATTGTTCCTTCTTGCTGATTCATAGCTGGCATATCTAAGTCACCTTCACCAAGAGCAGATAATACAAAGTCCGCTTCAGTGTTATAACCAATTGAGTATGTTCCTGCCTCATCGTCTAGGTCACAGATTTGAGAAACACCTAATGAATTTGTTAAAGTAGGAATCATTACTAATTCAAATTCTGTATATTTTTCAATCAATGCACATAAACGAGCAAGGTTTTTAGATGCTGGATGCGTATATAAATCCGGTCCAACGATTAAAGAGAAAGCGTCTTTCTTCTTTAAGAATTTTTCCATCTTTTCTTCGAAGTCTTCAGGAGCATTAAGAAGAGCTAGAAGTGCATTTTCATCAACTTCTACTTCTTTTTCAACTTTCTTAGGAACCATCTTAGATTTTTCTACTTCAACTTCTTCTTCAAGGCCCGTTTCTTCATTAACTTTCATCTCTTTAACGATTTCAATGACTTTTTCTTTAATAGTTTCCGTTACTGTAATCATCTTTTTTGAATGAAAACTAGCTAGATAATCAACAACAGAAGAAGGTAAGTCTTCTTTCTTAGCAAATAAGTCTAATAATAAGTAAAGAGCCGCTTCTTCTTGAAGTGGAGCATGCTTAATTGACATAACTGACTTGCTCATTTGATTAACTACTGGGTCAGATACAGGATGGAAGTATAAACCTGCACCCTTGTTCATTGTCATTGAGTTGTTGAATGCGTATCGTGCATTTGGATTATCTGTTTTAAGTGCAGTTCCTACAGAAACAATGAAGTTAGAATCATGAGCCACTTTAAGGTCTGAGCCATAAACCGCTGTTCCAGAAATCTCAGAATAATCTTTTAAGAAGTCTTGAAATGCCTTAGCTTCAGTATTAATAAGCTTGTATCCCTTAGTCTCTTTTAAAGTCTGAAGGATATGTGCTTCTTCGTTTGTGATAGTCGAAGTAAACTTGATTGTATCTGCTTTTTCAAAGGCGGTAAGCGCATTAGCAAAGGCAACTTCGTCCTTAGTCACATTCTTGTTTTCATAATCATAAGAATAACGTCCCGCACCACAAAGAGAAACATAGTTCCATTCATTTGTTACACGGTAAATTTTATCTTCAGGATTTTCAATTGACTCATGCTTAACATCATAATTAATCTGACACCCTGCAGAACAATGTGCACAAGTAGATGGGACACGATTAAGTTCCCAAGAGTTTGATGTGTACATGTAGTCCGTGTTAATAAGAGCGCCAACAGGACAAACCGCAGCACATTCTCCACAAGAAGTACAATCTAGCATATCTCCACCAGCAGTTAAACCAATGATAGACTTGTTAAGCTTGTTCCACATTGCATAGGCGTCTTTAGGCATAGATTCTTTTTGATCGTCTGTAATACCTTCWCCACCWCKAGGAATAGTCTTAAGTGARTTATCACCAATCATATCCTTACAAACAGTAACACAACGCTCACAAACRATACAAAGACCMGCRTCATAATGRATATGTCCCCAGTYTAAAACAGGACGSGCWACATCTGGCACWGTATAYGACTGAGARTCAACMCCTAGYTCAAGSGTATARTTTTGAAGTTCACATTCCCCWGATTGATCACAAACACCACATTGAAGAGGATGATTWACATCATAAACTTCCATAATAGCTCTACGTTCTAACTCAATATTTTCMGTTGACGTWGTAATTTGCATWCCATCTTTTGCCTTTGCATTACATGCATAYACTTGYTTRCCATCKGCTTCYACTAAACARATACGACATGCAAGYGTTGGRCTACAACGYGTTAAATAACAAATTGCTGGAACAAAGATATCATTGGCACGAGCGGCGTTTAAAATAAACGTTCCCTCTTCCGTCTCAATCTCTTTTCCGTCAATATTAATCGTAACTAACTTACTCATTATTAACTTCCCATCTTTGAAATTTTCACTGTTTCATAACGATACGAACTTGTCGTTGCATCTAAACCTAAGTCATAACTAGGGTTTAGAGCAACTGTTCCCTTCAAGTCTGCATCGATTTTAAAAGTACGGTTCTGCTTTACATTTGCTAGGCTAAACTCAACCTTATCACCATCTTGAAGTTTTGCAGCAATTGCAAATTGCTCAGAACCAAGAAGACAGGCTTCCTCATCTAACTGATGTGCCATATTCGTATTAGCATTGAATTGAAGAACAGGATTACAATTATATAAAACCGTTCCATTAAACTCAGGTAATGAATTAACAGCGTCTATCGCACCCTTAACATTACATACACCCATTTCTAATTCATATCCACGAGTATCTAGGACTTCACTTCCATAACGAACTTCAAGATCATCAAACTTAACATTCTTAAAGCCTTTAGCTTCAGGAAGTTCAGCTGTATAATCAATAGTATATTTAGCTTTTACCCCAAGTGCCATGGCTAAATCATTTAAAACGTATCCATTGTAAGGCAAGGCAACATTAGTTGGTACTACACGCTTGTCAATATTTGTAAATGTTCCTTCTTGCTGATTAAGAGCAGGCATATCTAACTTAGCATTACCTAAAGAAGAAAGGATAAAGTCACCCTTAGTGTTGTACCCCACTGAATATGTATTATTTTTATCTTCATCTAAATCACAAATAAGGCTTACACCTAAGGTGTTAGTAGATGGAGATACAATCATCACCTTGAAGTTAGTATGTTTTTCAATCATACCGGCAATACGAGCAATGTTTTCTGCCTTTGCATGAGAAATAAGATCCGCACCTAAAATAAGCGTTTGCTTCTTAGTACGAATAAACTGCTTAGAAAGTAGTTTCATCTCATCTTCACCAACATTTGACTCAGCTTCTAAATAACCTTCATCAAGAGAGTCAAAGAAAGAAGTCAATTCAACTGGAAGATCCTTACCTTCAAGAAGTGCCTTAGCAACTAAGGCTAAAACACCCTCTTCAGTACCAACTTCATACTTCACAAACTGAGTCGCAGTGTTTTTCATGTAACTGTCTTCAAGTGGATGCATATAAGCTACTCTTGCACCATTATGACGGGCCGCAGTTGTAATCGCGTAACGTACACCTGGATTGTCTGTAACGATTCTAGAACCAATAATAATAATTCCATCTGACTTCTTGATAGACTCAAGGGTTGCAGAATAAAGCTTCGTACCTGAAGTAGTTGAATAAGCAGACATGAACTTTTGAAAGTTTAATGCTTCTTGATTAAATAACTTGATACCAAGCTTTTCTTTTAATCTTTGAAGAATCATTGCTTCTTCATTAGTAATAGTAGAATTAAAACGGATTGCTCCTGATTTAATGGCTGCTATTGCTTCATCAAATGCTTTTTCATCTTTTTCAAAAACAGCATTTTCATAATCATAAGCAAAACGACCTGCTCCACATAAGGTATTAACTTCAAAATCATTAGTAACACGATAAATCTTTTCTTTATCCATGCTATCAATGCTTTCGTGTTTCACTTCATATTCAAGGGCACAAGCCGCTGAACAGTGTGAACAAGAAGCAGGAACCTTATTAAGTTCCCAAACATTCGCCGTATATTGAAAATCATCAGAGATAAGTGCCCCAACAGGACAAACTGAGATACACTCACCACAATACGTACAGTCTAAGGTGTCTGAATTTTTAGGAATAACCTTTGAATTATATCCACCAAAGAGTAAGTCAATTGCGTCATCCCCAATAACTTCATTACAAACGTGAGTACATTTTTCACAAAGAATACAAAGATTTGGATCATAATTAATCTTACCCCAGTTATCGATTTTACGGGGTTGATCTTTGGCTGTAAAGAACTGAGTAGAAATATCAAACTCAAGTGTCTTATTTTGAAGATCACAAGCACCTGACTTATCACATACACCACACTCTAAAGGATGGTTAACATCATACATACGCATAATGTTGGTACGTTCAGTCTTTAGTGACTCCGTTTCAGTAATAATAGCAAGGCCCTCAGTAGCAGGTGCCTGACATGAAAGAACAAATCCATCCACACCTTCTGCTTCTACTGAACACAGTCTACAAGAGGCACAAGGAGTCGTTTTTTGAAGGTAACACATAGTCGGGATATAAATATCATTTTTACGTGCAACTGTTAAAATTGTTTCGCCCTGCTCACAAGAGACAGCTTGACCATTAATCGTAAAATTTACCATCAAAGTCCTTATACCACAGCCATAGCAATGTAGTAACAGCGCATACATCTGTCAGCTTCAGCTAGAGCTTGTTCTTGAGTTAGACCCATGTTTACTTCAACATTGTTAAACTTACGAATATCAACATCAACTACTTCTGAATGTTGACGAGGAAGACCTGGAAGCCAACCTGTCACTTTTTCATTTTTGTCATAAACTTTCATCTTACGTAAGTGATCTTCCATAATTTCATCATCAGAAAGTGTAATCTCACCTGTTTCAACATAACGCGCCATTACAGAAGCACCACGTTTCGCTTGACCAACCGCATTTACAATAGTCATAGGACCATATTCACAATCACCTGAGGCAAAAATACCCTTACGTGAAGTCATATAATCTTTACCATTGGTTTTAATCGTTGCCCAAGATGTCATCTCTAAGTCCCATTCTTCAGGAAGCAAATCAAGGTCTGCTGACTGAGAAACTGCGGGGATTAAGAAATCAACATCGATTGTATAGTCTGCACCATCAATTTTTACAAGTTGAGCACGTCCGCCATCAGGATCAGGAACAAGCTCAAACTTATTAATCTTAAGTGTTTTAAGAACATCGTTTTCATCTACCATCTCTTCAACAGCTGAGTGGAATAAAAATTCAACACCCTCTTCAACAGCCTCGTGATATTCTTCATAGGTTGTATTACGAATAATCGTCTTTTCATCCCTGCGGTAAACCATATAAACTTTCTTAGCACCCGCACGGATAGAACAACGAACAACATCCATAGAAGTAAAACCACCACCAACACAAACAATAGTCTTGCCAGTTAAATCAACTGCTTCACCGATGCCGTACTTTTCCCAAAGGTTAACTTGGTCAAGCATTTCAATAGCTCCCCAGTAACCTTCGATTTCAGGTCTTTCGTTGTTACAACGAACCTTCTTAGAAATACGTGTGCCAACAGCAATCATAACCGCGTCATAGTCTTTTTCAAACTTACGCATCATCTCTGCATTAACTCTAGAATTAGTGATAAAATTAACACCTAAATCAGCAACCGCTTCAATGTCTTTGTTATATTTATCAACAGGCATACGGTATTCAGGAACACCAACAGCTACTTCTCCACCAAGAACAGGAAGGTCTTCATACACATCACAGTGTATACCCTCAAGTGCTAGGTAATAAGCAGTCGTTAAACCTGCAGGTCCAGCGCCAATTACAGCAACTTTTTTACCGGTATCAGGCTTTTTCTCTGAAGGATGAAAGAAACCAAAACCATGGTCTGTTTCATAATCCGCACCTAAACGCTTAAGTGCCATAATAGAAATAGGCTCATCAAGGTTAGTACGTCTACATTCATCTTCACAAGGGTGAGGACAAACACGACCACAGGTATGCGCTAAAGGCATAGTCTGACGTGTCGCTGCTAAAGAGTCATCAAATCGTAAATCACGTACACCCTCGATATATCCAGGAATATCAACATGGGCAGGACAAGCGTCCGTACACGGTGCTGTGATTTTTGCGATGTAACTTAGGTCTTTTATATGATAATGTGGTGAAGGCTTTTGATTTGTAATCAGATCCATAAAATCTGCTTCAAAATGCTCCATTAAATCTAGTAAAGGTGTTGGAACTGTTTTACCAATCTCACACTTAGAAGTCGTCTGCATAGTACGGCTAACTTCTTTTAAGTGTGTCATGTCTTCAACAGAACCTTCACCTCTTGCAATTTTATCCATAAGGTCATATAAAATTCTACCACCCCAACGACCCGGTGCACAACGACCACAGGCTTCAGAATAAACCTGATACTGCGCCGCATACTCAGTCGCTAAACGTACARCATCGATGTCACCCTTAAAAAGAGCAACACCATCCCAACCAATGAACGCTTTTGCGTCACGAGCTGAGTCATATTGAACAGGTAGGTTATAAGCTGACTCTTCCCACTGGTCTTCAGGTTTGCCTATGTTATTAATAGACTCTCCGCGCCAGGTAGAAAAATATACTTTACTCATATCTTACTCGCTTACTTTTTAATCACGATGGTCCAGTCGACCTCGTTGAATTTTAATGAGTTTAAAAGCTCACAACCACATTCTTTCATCATATCTGCTGATCTTTGAATTCCTGAGAAATCACCGATTTCAAATAAGAAGATAATTACTTCACCCGGAGTAATTTCTTTTGTAACAATCTCTTGCATAYGGCCATCAAAGTCCGCTTTTAAGTGCCTAAGGTCATATCTTTTCATTATCTGTCAACCTCCCCAAATACAATGTTTGTTGTTCCAATAATAGAAACAACATCGGGAATCATAACACCCGGAAGTAAGTCAGTTAAAATACCTGTATGCCAGAAAGACGGCGCACGCATTTTAAGACGGTAAGGGTAAGGACCACCCTGAGAGTTGATATAGAAACCAAGTTCACCCTTAGGTGATTCAGTTGGAACATATACTTCACCTACAGGAGGACGCATACCTTGAGTTACAAGAACAAAGTGTTGCATTAAAGCATAGTTTTGAGTCATGATATCAATCTTAGGTGCAGAGATGAATTGAGGTGCGTGAGCCATAAGAGCCGTTTCACCGTTTTCAACACATTTCTCGTACATGTCCATAGTTTGATAAAGAATCTTAGAAGACTCACGCATTTCCGCCATATAAAGCTTGTAACGCGCGTAGTTATCACCCTTATCAGAAACAGGWACATYAAAKTCMAYTTCGTCATAAAGCTCATAMGGCTCTTCTTTACGAATATCCCAGTTAATACCRGTASMTCKAAGCATWACACCTGAACAACCCCATGAAGAAGCCATCTCTTKAGAGAYAACACCAACATTTTCCATACGCATTAACCAAATACGGTTAGTGTCAAGAAGGTCTTCATAATCTTTAAGATCTTGAGGAAACTTATCAAGAAAGTCTTTCAAGTCTGGAATGAAGTTATCAGGAATATCTAGAGGAACTCCACCAATACGAATTGATGAGTGAGTCAGTCTAGCTCCACAATAATCTTCAATAATATCCATTAGGTATTCACGCTCACGGAAAGCATATAAGAATACTGTCATAGCACCTATATCAAGGGCTGTAGTAGCTAACCAGAAAAGGTGAGACATAAGTCTGTTGATTTCTAAAAGCATCATACGAATTACTTTCGCGCGACGAGGAACTTCAACCGCGATAAGCTTTTCAACAGCTAGTGCGAAACCATAATTGTTAGAGCTTGACGCGATGTAATCCATACGGTCAGTTGTTGGCAAGAATTCATTATAAATCATGTTTTCTGCCATCTTCTCCATACCACGGTGAAGGTAACCAATATCAGGGTGAGCCTTAGTAATCTGCTCTTGTTGTAGGTGAAGGATCAGACGAAGCTGACCATGCGCCGATGGATGCTGAGGACCGAAGTTGATAACCATTTCGTTATCTTTACGGTCAAAGCTGATATTTTCAAAAAATGGTCTTAATCTATTTGGCTGTTGCATATCTACCCCTAACGCTTACGATCTGTAATAACTACAGCATCGTCTTCTATGAATTTAGAAATGGCAAAAACGCCACCTTCTTCTTGGTAAACAAGCGGAGTTTCTGCTTGGTCTTTGTTGTATTCAGTTCCCTTAGAAACCTCATGTCCAAGACGTGTAAAACGCTCAGTATCATAACGGTTAACCATAGCAGGATCACGATTTTCAGGCCCAATAATATCTCTGGCTTCTTTTCCATAAATACGGTCAACTTCATACCATGAAGCCGCTTCATCACCCTGTAAAGGATAAGTCTTAAGAAGTGGATGCCCTACCCAGTCGTCTGGCATAAGGATACGTTTCATGTAAGGGTGGTTATTAATCTTAACACCACTCATATCGTACATTTCTCTCTCAGCCCAATCCGCAGAACGGTAAAGAGGGTTTAAAGATTCAACTGCTTGTTTTTCATCAATAAAACACTTAATACGAAGACGCTTACGCTTACTCATAGAAAGAAATTGATAAAAAATTTCGTATTGACCCTGTTTAGCTAACCAGTCAATTGCACCAAGCTCTGAAAGCTGGTTATAGTCACAAGTTTCTTTAAGAGCTTGAGCTACCTTAAAGTTATCATTTGGGTTAATAATAACAACCATCTGATCCACTTGAATATAGGCTTCTTTAACTTCGGCTACTGCTTTGATAGCTTCTAAGTCAGCTGCAAATACTTCGTCAGTAGATACATCAAACTTAGGAACTTGAGGAGCTACCCAGAAACGGTCAGTGTAATAGGGTTTCTTTTGAACATCATCTTTAGGTACGTATTTTCTCATTATACTAACCTCTTTTGTCTTTGTGATCTGCCCGCTTTTTCTGAACGAATCTTCTTTTGAAGCATCATTACAGCGTACTGAAGTGTTTCCGGACGAGGCGCACAACCGGGAAGGTATAAGTCAACAGGAATAACTCTATCAACCCCTTGAACGGTTGCGTAAGTATTAAACATACCACCCGTATTTGCACAAGAACCCATTGAAATAACCCAACGAGGTTCTGGCATTTGATCATATAGACGCTTGATAAATTCAGCGTGCTTTTTAGTCAAGGTTCCTGCAACTATCATAAGATCTGATTGACGTGGACTCGCACGGAAAATTGTTCCAAAACGGTCAAAGTCATAACGTGATGCACCTGAGGCCATCATCTCAATACCACAACAAGCAAGACCATAAGTCATTGCCCAAAGTGAGTTTGAACGTCCCCAGTTAACAATTTTATCAACAGAGGTAAGCGCTACTGGCAAACCTCCATCTTGTGTGTAATTTACTTGATGCTGTGCCATTCAAGTGCTCCTTTTCTCCATGCGTATACAAAACCAATTGTAAGTAATAAGATAAACATTAACATCTCAACAAACCCGAACCAACCTAGTAACTTAAAGTCAATGGCCCATGGGAACATAAATACAACCTCTACATCAAAAAGAAGAAATAAAAGTGCAAAAAGATAAAACTGAGTAGAGAYGCGGTTAGGTTGCTTAGTAACCTCAGGTCCACACTCATAAATTGACAGTTTAATCTTCTCAGATGTTTTTGCTGCAAGCTTGTGCGAAGCCCAACGTGCTGCCACAGTTGTCGCCCAAAATGCACCAAACGTTACTACAAACAGTACAAACACCCCAAAATAAGGATGAGCAGTAGGAATATGTTCCATAAAAACCTTTCTTAAATTATGTAGTCAACTCCCTAACAGAAGCCTTTTCTTAAGATTATCTGTCGTTTTCTACATAAATAGACATAATGGCGACATAATAACAGAAATTTGATTAAAGAAACGTGATAATTAGGGGAGGAAGAATATGCTTGTAACATATAGAAACACTAGAGCAAGATAGGGTATATTATACCCTATTAAAAACTGTTTTAGTTATTTAGGAATCCCATGGACTTCTCTGAGTCAAAAGTACCGGATTTTTCTTTTTCAATCTCTTTGATGAAGTCTTCAAGACCAAAAACTGGATCTTTTCTTGCCGCAACAATGTAAGCTGTATTTTTAATAACTAATGCAATTTGTCCACCAGTAAGTCCATAATCAGCGAAAACCTCAATATCAATGTCATCTGAGTAAGGTGCATTCTTGGGTAACATCTTTTCCCAAAGCTTAATTCGCTGTTCTTTATTGGGTTTCTTAAATTCAATCTTATAATTAAAGCGACGTGAAAAGGCGGGGTCAATGTTCTCAAGTAGGTTTGTAGTAGCTACAAGTAATCCCTGAAAATTCTCAATCTGTTCTAAAAAAATATTTTGCATTTGATTATGCATCTGATCAGAAGAAGAGCCAACCCCTTGAGACCTAGCACCAAGAAATTGATCTGCCTCATTTAGTAATAAAATAGGCTCTGACTTGGTTTTTTGTGTTAAATCATAATAAGTATCAAAAATCTTTCTAACATTCTTTTCACTCTCACCCACATACATAGACAAAATTTTAGAACAATCAAAGACTAATACCTGTCTTTTTAAGGATTTAGCCAAAGAATAAGCAGTCATTGTTTTACCTGTTCCAGGATGTCCATAAAACATAACGCGAGCATCAATGCCAGACTTTTTCTCTTTAACACCCCATTCATGCAAACGGGCAACAACTTCCTTATCCACCTGACGCATAAGAGAATTAAGCGTTTCTTCTGTTTTAGGGTGTAAAACAACATCTTCTAAAGAAGTCTTAGGTTCAACAAGCTCAAAAATATCTTGATCTTTAATCACAGAATCAAGTTTTAACTTCCTTACCTTTTTCTTCTTTTGCGGATGAATAATTTCTTGTAAAACTTCATCAACAATATAAAATGCACGAGATATCCCCCCAAAAGGGTTTAACATCTCCTCATAATCTATCAAATCATCTTCAATTAACAAGGAACCGTCTTCTAGAAGTGAACGATTCTTAATACGTTCATACTCATCTAGAGAAATCAAGTCAATTAGATTATTCATTTCTCTAAGATTGTTATCCCCCGCAGAATATTCTTCTTTTAACAAGGCTAAGAAAATAATTTGCTCTTTATCCACAAGCTTTTTCTGCTTAAAAAACTTCTCAAGTACGACTTCTTGCTTTGTTACAGCTAATCTATCTTGAATACGTTTTTCTAAAAGCTCAAGTTTATTTTTAACCCTAGAAATACCTAAGGCATTTTCATTAACATTATGACGAATAGAACTCATCTTTTGATAAGACTCAATACGAAAAAACTGATCCTGTAAATATTCCAAATGATCTTCATAAGCCTTAATCTCAGGAATATCAACCTCAGTATTACCCTCTTCAAGGAGCTTCAAAAAAGAAGGTGTCAAAGAAACAGCAGAATTTAACAATTCAAGATGTGACATATCAGAAATCTTCAAAGGCTGAAAAGACTGTTGTATTAGCCACCCCGATTCTAAAGCTGACTTAACCGTCCCAAGAAAGTCAAGATAGATATAATTATCTTCACCAAAAATATCTTGTAACATTTCAGAAACAATATGATCCTCAACCCCACCAACAAATTTCTTAGTCATATACTGAAGAATCTTCCCTTCATTCTCAGAACACTTCAAATGTTCATATATACTAGCCTCTTCAACTTTTTTAACTTCTATAAAATTTATTAAATGTTTCAAAATATTTCCTGATTAATTATTATCATTAGATTAACGCGTTTGGACTTATAGGGTGCTTTAGGTATCTAAAAAGCATATAAGTCCACAGATTTAACCGATTAAGCTGATTAAGAAATCTGTTTAATCGGTTAAATCTGTGGACGAAAAAATAAATAGAGTAGTGTTAAGTATAATTTATAAAGTAAATATTGTAATAAGTAAGTTGTGATTGTTAAAAGTAAGTAATTGGGGTTAAGTTGTTGAAGTTTTAAAAGTTCAGGCGGCGACCTACGTTTCCACAAATGCAATCTGCAGTATTATCAGCGATGAGAGGCTTAGCTTCTGGGTTCGGAATGGGACCAG
>NVXJ01000007.1 GCA_002733885.1 Arcobacter sp.
TGTGCGTTAATATGGATACAGGCAGAAAATGTTTTTTTGATGAGGATGGTTATGAAGTTGCAGGCTATCCTACTGATAATGATTTAGTGGAATATATCTCTTAGTATACAGGGTACATATAAATTTAAAAAAGAGATAGATAATGAGTAGTAAAGAACAAATTGAATTAAGAAGAAAGTATTGGGAAGAAAGCAAAAGTGACTTTCTTATACTCTTAGATAATTGGCTTAAGCATGAGCAAAAAAATTTAGCAGTACACTCAGATATACTTTATGATGAGTACCTTAGCAAAGGCATAGAAACATTTGAGTTGTCAGAATATAAATATGGGAAAGACTTGCAAAAATGGTTTGACAACAATCTACAAGCTAGAGTAAATTGTAAGTAAAAAAATGCAAACCTATAAAACCTGGTAGAGCTGGCAAGCCAAAAGATAGCTATTGATTCATTCTTTTTTGATGAGGGCTTTGGAACCTTAGATAAGAATAAATAGATTGTGTCACCGGATTTAAATTGTAGTTGTAAATNNANNAATTAATCTAGGGTAGTACGAGGTTAAAAAGCAAGAAAAAAGGTACAAGAGTACGYTTGAAACAAAGAYACCTTAGAAAGGCAAATCTTTGTTAAGCCTAAAATGTGCTATGAGAATTGCTATCATAGTTATGTTTTAGACTTTTGAAAATTTTTCCTGCAAATTCGTCGACTTCAATGCTCATAAAGGTAGGAACTATGATCAGTACGGCAATAGCTGCAATAATTAGAATGCCATCCATAATAAATCCTTTCTACTTATTCTATAAGGTAACATGGACTTACTGTTAAGACAAGAGCCTTTTGGAATTAATGCACAGTATTTACGTGTAACTAAGGTCGTAAGGATCTAAAACTAGGGAGCAGGTGAATGAATGGGGACTTTTCATTGGCACCCCAGTTGAATCCAAAATTAGCAACAATTACAAGATTGTTTATACTTGCTCAATTTCCCAATTCCTGGATTGAATGTATTGGTAGGATCTAATTTAGCATAATGCTTTTGTAGAGTGCTTTCTGCCTTATATAAATGACCAACATTATGTTCAGCAGGATATTTAGCACCTTTTTTATCTAAGAATTTAAGCATTATTTCCTTCATTCTAGCCTTGTCAGTACCTTTTTTGAAAATGTAGTTTTGATGAAACACATTACACATGAAATGTCCATAATGTAAGGTTACATCTATATTGTCTTGTACTTCTTGAGGGAGTGTTTCAACCCATTTTGTGTCATTACGTCGTAAGGCGATATCCAGGGGTAACATACCAGCAATAGTTTTTTCATGCATAACTGTGTAACGCCCAGCCGCTCCACCCGCAGCAAATCTATGTAGTATTGCTTTCTCAGCTTCTACTTTAGTACATACTATATATCCACCATTTGAGTCTTCTTTATCTTCAGACCAATTTTCTTCTAGGTAAGCTAAGGCTTCTTCTATACCCTCATCACTCATACTTAAAATAAGATGATGCTCATACTTATCTCTCATTTCAAGTAAACGTTCTGGTATCTGATTTGGAAACAGTTGACTTGTGTATTGCATTACCTTATTTGGAATATCTTTTGGTAAAAATGAAAACCCTTTTAAAAAATTCTCAGCCTTTGATTTTATTTTATATAAAAGAGGCATTCTTTTCGTTCCTAAGTATCTAATGGCTACAAAGGTATCTTTTCCATATTTTTCTGTAATATTAAAAATGGTACGGTGCATATATTCTCCCATCTCAGGAAGATTCTTGAACTTACTTAAAATATCAATTCTTAGTTTTGCAAGTTTATCAGGATCATTGGTTCCTAGATAAAACACTTGTTCTCTTTTTGGTATAGCAAAGGTGTCTGTTCTAACAGCAAATATACCTAGTTTTCCAGCACAACCACTACTTTCAAATAATCGTCTCTCATCCGCATTAAAACGGGCAGGTATATCTGAGGTAACATCTCGAACACGCGCTTCGTATTCATTATCAGAAGCAATACCTTTATCATAATTAATCTTAGCCGGATCAAAGT
Source organism: Arcobacter sp. (assembly GCA_002733885.1). GTDB lineage: Bacteria > Campylobacterota > Campylobacteria > Campylobacterales > Sulfurimonadaceae. The sequence continues at coordinate 2,044 of NVXJ01000007.1, forward strand.
TTCCTTCTTCTAAGTTTGTTAATATCTCTTCAGCAGTTGTGCCTAGGCCATCAATACCAAGATTATTAACAAGATGCAATTCACCTTTCTCATCTACTTGTGCATAAATAGCAAATTCAGTATAAGCAGGACCACGTTTGACTAAGGCACCGCCTGAGTTATTGGCAATACCTCCTATTACTGTGGCCCCTAGTTGAGAAGAGCCAATAACAGAATGAGGACTTCGATTTATTTTAAGTAAGGTTTTTTCTAGTGAGTGCAAGGTTGCACCAGCTAAACTAACCGCTTGTTTTCCTTCATTAATTAAATGAATTTTATTAATAGCAAGGGTACTAATAATAACAACATCTCTGTCATAGTCGGAACCACTAGGGGCTGAACCTTCTGTAAGTCCAGTCTTTGCGGCTTGCATGATAATGATACAATTAGCTTTGACGCAGGCTTCAATTAATTTCCACTGTTGCACTAATGTGCTTGGGAAAACAACGGCTAAAGCCATTCCTATACCTGAACGAAATCCACTTCTATAATAAGATGTTTTACTCTCTTTAGTGAGAACCTTGTTTGCACCTACAATACTTTCAAATTCTTTAATTACTGCATTTTGTTCTGCTGTTCTTGTCATTTATATTGTCCTTTAAATTATTTTATTTTCAGAGTTGCTAATTAGTTATTAGTAATAATATTCAAGCATCAATTATTCTATCAGAAAAAAGAAAAAAGATCTTAGGACATTAGTATTAGTTTCTTGCTTGGGAATTGGGATCATTATTTAAACTTCATTAGATACTTAATGACTTTAAGATATTATTCTGTATATATTAGGGATTTTACCTCGTTTGATAGAATATATAAGGGATAGTAATATGAATAGAAAAGATAAGCTTCAAAAGATGCATGATAAACGTCTCAAACGTTACCGTACAAAGACAAAGACTTCCAATAAGCCACCTTATATCTGCAAGGCTGATAGAGCGAAGGCAGAAGAAGAGAAGCAGAATTTAGAAAACTCGGAAGTAGAGTCTGATACTTAAGAAGAAAAAATGCTGTGAGGTAAACCGTATACGTATAAGGTTTACCTAGATTTTTAACTTTTAAAAGTTATGAGGAACAGCTAATATGGGATATTCCCGCTACCTCAAAGAATTCAGAGGGCTTAAGACTATAGTATTTTTCTTCTATATCTTTGGACTGTTCATCGTATGGTTTTGTCATGATTTCTTGCATCTCCCTAAGTAGAGTATACTCTCCCTTAGCGGCTTGCTGATAGGCAGGCACAAGGAACCATTCTCGTAAACTGTATTTTGGATTAACACCCTTCATTTTTTTAGAAAGCTCTTCCCGTGATTGGGGCAAAATAGTATTTTCATTGATGCGTGATTTCCACTTTTCTAGCCATTGTGACCAGCTCTCTTCAATTCCTTCACTATACATAGAGTTCTTGTAAAAGCTTTTTTTGAGTGGATTAATGTTTTCAGGCACCGTTGAAAGCTCCCTGAAAAAGATAGTGTAATCCACAGAAGTTTGTATCATAAGTGTTTGTAGTTGGTTGAACAAGGCTGCATCAAAGGTGTCAAGTCCGAGTTTTGAAGCCCACATCTTTTCCACTTGTTCTTGCATCACTTTTGCAAAATCACTTCGAATCTCATCTAGCTGAGCTAGCTCTTTCTCATGAGACTTGAGTAAGGGTAGTAAGGCCATGCAAAACACATGAAAGTTGCGTTCTGATGCGAGGGGTTGATTGAAGAAGGAAAAGTGCTTTCCACCACCTGTCCACGGTTGATAAGAGGGGTCAAACATATCTACAAATCCAAAAGGACCATAATCGAGAGTGAAGCCTCCTGCCGCACAGTTATCACTATTGAAGTTTCCTTGGCAATAACCAACGCGAATCCAATTTGCCACAAGTGATGTGAGACGGTTTCGAAATTCACTCGCGAGTAAGACCACTTTTTCTGCGGTGCTAAGATTTTTATCAATAACCTCACTGTACTCCCGATCAATTAAGTGCAAGACAATCATCTCAAGCTCTTCCATGGCTTTGGGGTGCTCATTTTTGCGGGCACGGCGAGCAAAAAGTTCGAGTTGACCTACTCGAATAAACGAGGGTGCAACCCGCGTTGAGATAGCGACAGCTTCTTCTATCATTACTTCGGGATCCTTAGAATATGACCCTTCCTTATACCAAGGTCTCTTTACCTTTTCTATTTTTGAGGTATACAAGGACARAGAMCGWGATGTWGGWATTCCWAGTGCATGCATATGYTCTTGTGCTAAAAAYTCRCGRAYACTTGAGCGTARYACWGCWCGACCRTCGGCRCCRCGRCAGTATGGTGTTTGRCCASCACCTTTRAGYTGCATTTCCCAGCGTTTACCCTTTATCACACCCTCAAAGATTGAAAGTGCACGACCGTCACCATATCCGTTACCTGTTTGGAAGGGGCACTGCTGGTAGTATTCGGTGCCGTAGATGGAAAGAGCATACCCACATGCCCAACCGATAGGGCGCATGGGTTCTGGTATCTGAGAGAGATCTCCTGAGAACATGCGGACGAAGTCGGCTGATTGTGCCAGGCTATCAGAAAAGCCCAGTTCTTTAAATAAGGTCTTACTGTGGGCAAGGTACTGTGGGTCTTTGATTGGGGTTGGATTTACGGGGACATAGTGCCCTGTAAAGACTTGTCTCGGTGAATGATCGACACCATTTTCTTTTGCATCAGGATCGCAGTTAAGCGTGTCCATTAAGGAGTAGTCTGATAGCTTCGCGAGGTCGTCGAGTGTTTCTATCATCTCAGAGTTTTGTTTTGTTACTTTCATATATTTCCTTATTTTAAAAACGTAAGCACCAGAGGAAAAGATAAAAACAATACTTTTGACATTTAAACTTCCTCTATTAATTTTTTTTTTGAATTATACACTTCTTTTTTCAAGGAAAGAGTAGCAAGTTGTTTTTATGTTTGTTCCTTTATTTTCTTATTAGAAAGTTTAGCTAGAATTCGCCCATGAATAAAAAACAATTAGCTATTTTAAGTATCGGAAATATATTAAATAAAGATGAAGGTATCGCTTTGTATGCGGGTAAATACCTAGAGTCTAATTACAGTTTACAACCAAACGTGGATATTATCTATGGTGGTGTTGAAGGAATGAGTTTACTCAATATTTTTATGGAGTATGAGGAAGTAATTGTCCTTGATGTCGTTGGAATGGAAGAAACTCCAGGTTCAATGTATCAGTTTCCAATGTCGACATTTCGTGGTTTTTCTACAGATGAAGATAATGATGAGATGGGAGTACTCGGATGTCTGAATTTGATTGAAGGAAAGGGAAACACCTTGCCTAAGGTTAGTCTTCTTGCAATTATCCCCGATACTATTGAACCCAAGATTGGCTTGAGTATTTCTATTCTTAAACCCTTTGAGGCTTATATCTTGATGATTGTAAAGACACTTGAGGATAAAGGTATTTCTTGTGAAGAAAAAGCTGAGAAGCAAACACTTGCGAGAGTAATAGAAAGTTTTTCTAGTTAAGTCTTTCCTAGACATCCCCGGGGTTAAACCCCCCACTTTTCTTTTTACTTGCCAACTATTACATGATGAAATACAAACTTTTTAGTAGATGTTGTAGATAAAAGGGGACAAATTGCCTGGACGATTGAGTATGTATGACGATCTTTCTTTTAAGCAAGACATTGCAAAAAAGTTTGGGGCATTTACAGATACTATAGGTGTCTTAAATAAGCAATATAACATTGCTCCCACATTAAACATTTCTATCTATACCAATACTAAGGTCTATACCTATGCACATTTTGGGCTTATACCTTCTTGGGCATCAAATCGCGCTAGCATGCAAATTAATGCACGAAGTGAAACGGTCTTTGAAAAGAGTAGTTTTAAAGAAGCCTATAAGCAAAGAAGATGTCTCATTCCTCTTAATGGTTATTTTGAATGGAAAAAAGATTCCCATACTAAAAAAAGCCAAGCTCATTTCATAGTGTCTGCTAGTGGAGACTATTTTGTATTTGCGGGTATTTATGAGCAGTGGTATGACAATGTATTGAAAGAAACCATACTAACATGCGCCTTACTCACGACAGAACCCAATGACAAGATAGCCAGTCTTCATGACCGTATGCCGGTTATTCTTGAATCAGATCAATGGAAATTATGGCTTGATGATAGAAGTAGCTACAGTGAGCTAAATACACTCTTTGTCCCACTCTCAAGTGATAAAATAAGATACTTCCGCGTAAGTGAATTGGTTAATAGCGTCAAAAATGATAGTATGGAATGTATTATTGAGAATTTAGAGACAGTTCCCACTCAAGGGACACTTTTTTAAGTTTYWSKKWWSRYKAWTCTTCTCTATGTCTTTTTCCATTAAACTTAACTACCAATGATAATCTTATTTTTYCATTTGTAGATAATACTAAAAATTCAAAACCTTCAATGAGTTCTATTGTTTTCACTAAGGCTTTTATATGTTGTTTTTCTTGCTTTTTTTCTTCTTCTTCATTGGGATAATATTCAATGGTAGAAGGAATTTTTCTTTCCATGGCCACGGTTATTTGGTCAAAAAAGACAGTTGATATAGGGTTGTACATAAGGACCTTTCTTGAAATGTAAATGATAAATAAAAGTATAGAATTTGGAAATCAGATAATCCAATTTTTTATGGGAATCTTCATTTTTATTCTATATCGCACTAATGGGAACATAACGAAAAATGAGCCAATGGCCATATATGCAGGGAGTAAGGTACTTTCAATATTATGATGTTCAATTGCAAACAGAGCAATCAAAAAGCCCAGAAAAAATAAAATCCACGCCAGTGGTTGTTCTTCATTTGGGGAAGTAAAGACAAAGCGTAGGGTTGGGATAAGTGCACAAAAGTCAGCAAAGATTGCAATGATGATAGGAACTACCCCGGAGCTTTCCTTGAAAACATACCATATTAAGATGGCAGATAGTCCTATAACTAAGGAAAACTTTTCCAGCATATCTGGTCTTGTGCTTTCTCCTTTAAACAGTGTTAGTATAAAAACGACCGTTGGGTTTACCATGAAAATAATGGTTAGCATCTTTGTGACTTCATCTGCTGTTTCTGGTGTAATTAACCAAAATGCAAAACCAATAATGCTCCAAATAAACCAAGAAATTCGATTTGGTTTTACTGTACCGCGAAAAATACTTATAATATAAGGAAGTATGGATATAACGAGAATAAACTGCGCTAGAGCGCCTAATAAATATGTTTCTATAATTATTTTCCTTAAGTTCTTAAAATCTTTTAAACATTATACTATATGTAAGTAAGCATAAATCAGTATATAATGATGTAACTAGATGGAGCCCTATGTATATAGAAATGAAACAAAAAGATATTAAAGTCTTAAAAGAGAAGCTTTGGCTTATGAATGATAAAAAGTGTCCTGTCCTAGGCAAGCCAATGCCACTTGATAAAATGGTACTTGATCATGCTCATAAAAGAAATGCTGAAGCGTACTCACCTACTAAGGGTGTTGTGAGAGAAGCATTAGACAAGAGAGCTAACGCGATTTTAGGTAAGCTTGAAAATGCACTTAAGAGAACCGGTCTAGGGTATGAAAAAGATTTTGATTTACCGGCTTTTTTAAGAAATGCAGCTGATTATTTTGAGAAAGGTGCTTATGTTGATGAGAAGGGATCTATGTACATTCATCCTAGTGAAGTACCAAAAGAGCCTAAGGTCAGTAAGAGTAACTATAATAAACTTTGCAAGATATATGATAAAGAGCCTTTTATACCTAAACGAAAAGGACAAATAAAAAAAACTATGCCCAAGTATCCTTCTAGTAAAAAGTTAACAAAGGGTCTTAAGGAGTTATTTGAAAAATATGAGATATCTCCTTATAATTAAATATGGCTATACAGGCTAGAGATTAGTTAGTTTTTAGACAAAGTATCTTATAATCACGTTATGGTAGAACAACGGCAGCTTTTATTCACTTGAGTAAAAGAGGAAAGTCCGGGCTGCAGTGAGACAGGGTTCCATCTAACTGATGGCCGTGGTAACATGAGGGAAAGTGCAACAGAAAATGTACCGCCTAGTTCAAGACGTAAAAGTTTTTTAAATCTTTTACATCTTGAACTAGGTAAGGGTGAAAAGGTGGGGTAAGAGCCCACCAGTCCTTTCAGTAATGCTAGGAGCTTGAAAACCCAACCCGCAGCAAGAAGCAAATGGTTACAGTCTCACAATGTAATGCTTCGCTAGAGGTTTATAGTAATATAAACAGTAGATGAATTGTCGTTTAAAAACAGAACTCGGCTTAGTGTTCTGCCATACTCATTAAGAGCCTTGTTTTAGGGGCTTATTAACTATCCTATTTTCGATTGTGACCGTGATGTGTCAGCAAATAGAGAAAAATTAGTTCCTAAATCAATGTTCTTAGTATTAATAATACTCGCATAATGTTCTAGAGTTACCTTCGGTGATGAATGTCCTAGCAGGCCCGCTAGTTCATTTAGACTTACAATATTTTCCTTGAGCATTAGTGTTGCAAACGTATGACGGGTACAATACATTTTTCTTTTTGGAACTCTACTGTTTTTTAATATATTCAACCAAAAGACTCTAAGGCCTTGTGCATCATCTATCTCACCAAAGATAAATAACTGTTTTGGATCTTGAAACTTTTTAACTGCATCCAGTAAAAAAGGAGGATAAGGAACTTTTCTTATTGAGTTTTGTGTCTTTCCTGTTCCTAACATTCCTTTTGTCCTGGTACGTTTAATATGGATGAATCCATCGTCTTTAAAATCACCCATCTGTAGCCCCAAAATTTCACCTGTTCTCATTCCTGTGTTAAACGCAATCTTCAAGTAAGGGATCATCGGGCCTTTTGCAACTTCCATTATCTTTGCAACTTCTTCTCGTGTAAAGTATTCAACTTCTTTTCTTGGTTCAGGTTTCAACTTGATACCAAGAGCCGGGTTAAAGCTAATTACCCCATCATCCACTGCAAACTCAAATATCTCTTTCATGCAGCTCTTATAGGTACTTTTAGAACGAGAAAGCATTTTTAATGTGTTCAGGTATTGTTTACAGTCTAAACGGGTTATAGAGTCTATGTCTTGACCTCTAAAATGTTCAATGACTCTCTTCCAGTACTCGACTTTAAGACCATAGGTTTTATTATGATCTTTGTGTTCTAAAAATATACGACCGTAATACTCGAAAGTCTTAGGTTTCTTTTTGTATATTTCACCGGTGGCTATTTTACTGTCTAGGGCAGGTACCATCTGTTGTGTAACTAGCTTGATGTTTTGCGGTGTGTTCTTGAGCTTAGTGCTCTTTCTTTTTCGCTTTCCATCAACATAGTAGTTGAGCCAGATGACATCGCCTCTTATAAAATGACTTGTCATGCCTTTTTTGTTACTCCTTTTTGAAGTAACAGTATCGCTATGCTTTGACATAATAGCACCTTTGTTATGGGATAAATTTGGGGAATAGTCTGAAGAGGGGAATTAAGAGATTAAAAAATCATCTAAATTGAAGGTGTTTGTAGGATCAGAAGAATGTTCTTTAAACATCTTAGAATTAAATTCTTCGGTATCTATAAAGATTCTACTCATCCCTTGTAAGTAGTGTTTTGTGAGAACTCCAGCTTTGATGAGTTTGGTGATTGATGTTTCGTGAATACCAACATCTTCAGCTAGTTTTTGAATAGTGCAAAACTTACTCATGGAGTCTCCTTTTGTTTAATAATTAATGTTTGATATAATGATAAAAATTTTATTCAGGATAATATGATGGAAAATGACAACCATGCTTCAAGGCTTCATTCGATTTTAGAAAGTGGAATGTCAATTCCTAGAGGTTCAAACTGTAGAGATGCCTGGAGAAAATTATTAAATACAAAAGAAGAAGCATTGCTCATGTCCCGTTTAGGTAAGGTCATGGAATTGACAAGTCTAATTATTAAAGATGTTGAAAACAATCCTTCTGCATTAAAGAGTTCTAAGCATTGGAGTGCTCAAGTTACAAAAGCTTTTATGACTCAAAATTTAAATGATCAATGGTCAGGCTTTATTGCACATATAGATAGCCACTCTTTAAACTATCTTCATATGACAGCAGATTTTATTCAGTCTAACTCTCATAAAGAAATTATTTCTGATTCAAAACTACAAGAAATAAGAGAACAAGTTGATGCTTTATATAAGGAAGTCCTTTCAAGTGAATTAGACGAAGGCATAAAAGAGTATCTTTATAGAACATTACAAAAACTATTAGTCTCAATAGATGAGTACTTTATAACAGGAGTAAATCCCATTATAGATAGTGTAGATCAAGTAATAGGGCATATTGTTACCGATGAACCATTTAGAGTAGAATTAAAAAAAAGATGCAGTTGTGGGAAAAAGTATTATTGATACTTTAGGAAATATTACTTTGGTAATCTCAATTGTAAAGGGTGGTCAAGAAGTGATTGAAGGATTTAGTAAATTAATAAAGTTGATATCTAATTAGAGTATAAGGAATATTTCTGTCTATTGCTATCCACGTTAATATGTGGTAGTAAGAAGCCACTTTGCTAGTTTTGTCCTTTACAATTGAAAAATATTTAGTTAAAATTGATGTCTGCAAAGATGGAAACATCTATGTGACGGCGAGTAGCTCAGCTGGATAGAGTACGAATTTCATAAATTCGAGGTCGAGGGTTCGAGTCCCTCCTTGTAATATCTGCACAATTTATTAAGATTATATTTTTCAATCACACCTCCTTGATTTTTCTTGTATCATTTCTTTTAACTCTTTATCTGTGTACTCTTTTCCATCTATTAAAACCTTATCGGCTTGACCAACGGCTTTTCCTTTTAAAAATGCTGTCATATCTTTTCTACCTCAAGACTTAGCCGCACATAATCAAAAGGATCATCTTCTGTGTATTCATGCCCTTCAACAATAACCTGCGCCCAAGTGTCATCTTTTCCAAGAAGTGTGCAGCGGTTTGTGTAAGCACCTTCTTCAAAGATGAACTTGTCACCTGTTTTTAATGAGGATAATTTTACTAAGATAGACATTTAGATCCTTTTGTTGGTTTTAAACTATTGAACACTTCTCTTGCGTTGAAAAGGTTATTTTCTGAGTAGGTTTTAATAGCGTCTGCTTTAGCCAGTGCTATTAATTCTATGAGCTGTGACTTTGTAATGTTTATGATCTGGTCATCATCTATCTCATTAAACTCTTTTTGGAGTTTTGTTTCATGGGACATGGGTAACTCCTTTTTATTAGGGAAAAGTTTTATTTTAGTCCAGTAGTTTTGAAGCTTTTGATTGTAGTAGGCGAGGGTGTTTGTCTTTGACATTCTTTTAGGAAGACCCTTATCAATCGATGTACAATTATTAAAATATTTAGTACTTTTATAAAAACGATCTTTGTTCGAAAGCCATTGCTCACCGTGGGTTCTCATAAATCATTTCTTTGGACGGTAAAAATCATCAATGACATAATCATCACGATGAACATAATCATTTTTTTTACGTTTGTTATATCTGAGCATTACAAAGATTGATAAAGATATGACAATTACTAAGATGGCTAGGTAAGTTAAAAGGACTAAGGTTAGGTCTTGCATTTATTTCCTTTTAGAGTGTTGTGTATTTCACTGAGTCGACTCATGGCTTCTAGGAGTGTGATACCAGGGCTAATCTAATCATGTGTTTTAGGAGTTTGAATTGTAGGTTTGGGTTGTTCATGCTGAGACTACCAACATCGTTGATAAATGCTCTATGACTTCACGTTGATTATCTTCTTCATATAGACAATATGTATAGTCGTATTTTTTTTCGTTCGCCCAACCATCTCGGTAAATAGTTATATCTAAGCTTTTAGTATGTCCTGCAAAATTGCACATAACATCGTGAGGTGTGTTTGTATTAACTAATATGCATAAGGCCATTATTTCGGTAAACATGATGAGTCCTTCTTATAGAATTTTGTTGGCTAGGTTTTCTAGCAGGTCTTCGAATTTGGCCCATTTTGTTTTGATGTATCTCAAGAAAGTTCTTCAAAAGAATCTGTTATTGGCATCATGACAATAATTATGTTTTCATGTTCAATTAAGACCGGTGTACTTGTAGAAGTTATTCCAATGGTTCCATGACTTATATTTGGTACTCTTTTAGGCTCAATATGTACTTTATTAAAAGCCAAAATTCCTTCTATCTGAGTTTGTTCTACAAATTCAATCTTGTTGATGACTTCTTTTGGAATAATTCGTTGAAAGTCTGGATAGTTAAAGGTTCTCTCTCCTAATAGACTTTCAATTGAGATGGTAATAATCTCTCTCTCGTATTCATCTAAACAAACTATTTTGTTTGGTTGTAAATCAAAGTATAAGGATTTTTTGTACTTGATGCTTAAGTCAACAATGCTTTTATGGATATAAAAATCCTTATCAGCGTGACCATGGTGTTTGATGACAGCAAGTGCTCTTGTATCAGTTGAGACAAGATGCTCTTTATCAATATATAAATAATTTAATTCAAATTTAGGATTATTGGTATCAATGTATTTTGCTACAACTTGTAATTCTTTTTTACTTACGATCATGTATGGTCCTTTGTTGGTTAAGTGTTTAATCAGAGTAAATATTTACTCTCAGGTAAAAACTATATAGTTGGTTGCCCTTGCCTTGGGAGAAAGGACAAGGGCATAAGTAAATCTAAGGAGTAAAATGTTTTCTAAAGAAACATCGCTATGCGAACGACATGTCTTGTTTTATGCACGAAACTGTGGGATTCGAACCCACGACCTTTGCACTTTGGGGAAATGAAAATGCTCTAACCGCTGAGCTAAGTTTCTGTATTTACGGGGGAGGCCTTGTGTTATAATTCTGTTGCGTACAAAAAAGACAAAAGGACTCCATAATAAATATTGGAGATGGAAGTATGAGAATTAGAGATCAAAAAATAAAAGACGAAAAACAATGGATAGAAGGTTATGAACATAATCTTAGGTTAGCTTATGACTTAATGAAAGACGAATTAAAAACCTTACATTCGGATAAAGTTAATCAAGGAAATACTATTAAGCTTGTACTGTGGCTGAATATTATTTTTGTGGGTATTTCAATAAAAGTTTCTGAAGAGGGAAGTGATATATATCTTCTTGGAATATTTTCTTTGATTGCTTTCTTTAGTATTTTTGTTGCCTTTGTAGGCTTAATGATGGGTAGGTATAGTGCTTATGCCTCTATGCGAAGAGCATCTTCATTTTATAAGCTCAACAATGACAAGTGGATAAAGACACAAGGCCTTGAAACTGCTACTCAAACTGTTCAAAAGGCTATTAGATACAACGGTCTAATTATTATTAAGCGTGCTAAGTTGATAAGAATTTCAATGTATATCACTCTTAGTTCTCTATTCATGCTTTTGATTTTAAGTGCGCACACAGTTTATATAAAACAAGGAAATGAAATGGCAGATAAACCAAGCAAACCAGCGGTTACAGTTGTGCAGAACCCAAGTATTAAAAGAGCTAACGATAGTGCTCCAAAAACACCAAAAGCTACACCCGAATCAAACTCTTCAAAGAAGTAAGCCTCTTGGCTTACTCATCAAACAACCATACAGTCATTACGACTAAAAACCAAAAGAACCACCAATCATCCATCTGGAGATTCTTTTTTTAAGATCCATTCAGCAGCTTTGAAAACACCTTCTAAATAATTATCTACAAGTCTAAATTTTATCAAACTGAAAATATTTTTTTCTGCAATCATAACAACACTGACTGAAAAGAAAAACTGTCCATCAGGTTTTTTACCAGAGTAGATAGAATATCCTTTATTGAATGCCCACTCTTTACACTTATTAGCTATTTCATAAGCATTTGCTCCGTCTTGGGTATAGCCAATGTGTTCTCCCTCCTCATTAAGTAACTTATAACTGATACAAATTACATTCTCGCTATAAGGTACGCCCTTAAGTTCTTTTATCTCTAAAAACTTTTTGCATTTAGACTGTGGGTACAGTTTAAATGCAAGTTCTTTGCTCATCATCTGATTCCCTTTTATGCTCTTAATACCGTGAAAACACGACACTATAAAACATTCAACTGTAAATTTATTCCAGCGTCCGTTGACGACACTTCATGCTTTGGCTCGATTGCTGCATGGAATTTTTAAAAACGATCCTCTTTTACCTGCCGAGGCTACCGCTGAAAATTTAAGGTACTTGTCGAAACTATCTCCAATGAGATTGAATCGAGCGTTGAGCTAGGCTCAATAGAAGTCTTTTTAAGAACTCTATGAAACTAGGTGTATGTTGTTTTGCTTGCAGTACTTTTTGAACCCGGGACAATTCTTTTCTAGATAAGTGAAGATTTTTTTGTCTAGGTTTGTACTTTGACCTTTTGGATGCTTTTTGCTTACTCTTGTAAACTTGTTGTTTATGCGATTTGTCAATGAACCGATTGTTGTTTCAAGCAATTCGGCTGTGTTTTCTAAACTGTTTTGATTCATAAGTAAAGAATTTTGTATGTTTTTGTAAAACGAAATCTCTTGATTAAATACCATGTACACGAAACCTTATGTATAAAAAGTTTATTTTGTTATAATCGTTATTGTTATTAGAACGCTAACGAAAATGATAAATGAATTATATGCAATTATGCATATAATGTCAAGTGTTTATGCATAAAATATGCAAAAAGGGTTATTTTGAATACGATAGGGTATAGATTTTCAATTGCTTTAGATGCCGTTTATGGGGCTAGCAGTACAAAAAAGTGTGTTTCAGATTTAGGAGTAAGCCAAAGTACTATAGATAGAGGAAAGCGTGGTGATAGTCTTACAAAAACAATTTCATTATTTGCTGCTAAAAATAATATATCAACTTCTTGGATACTTACTGGTTCAGGGGAAATGATGACCGATGAGCGGTCAATTAACCAAGTAATCACTGGTAATAGCAATAATCAAGCAGGAAGAAATGTTCACTCCGGTGCTAATGCTTCTTCTGATCCTATTGTCGCGGCAATAGAATCTTTACTGGGTGAGCTTGACGCTAATGAAAAGCTTCAAGTCCTCAGTTATATAACAAGTTTAAAAGTAAAAAATTAGAAAAATATGAAATATATCAATGGACATCAAAACAATCAAGCAGGTAGGGATCTAACTATACACAGTAGTTTGGTTCATAATGTAAAGGTTTCCCCCAAGGACATAGAGTTAAAGGCCATTGTTAACCATGACTGGATAGTTCTTTCTGTTTATGTTGCTTCACTTGCCTTGATGTGGGGATTTCTCTATGTAACTATTGTTTCAACAACAGTTTTGATACTAACAAGCATCGTTACTGGAGTAGGGATTGTTTTTTTAATTGAAGGTACTCAAAAGTTTATGTTGAAGTTTTCACCTTGGCATATAAAGTACATTGATGGAAAAATAATCTTAGATGGAAGAGAACGAAAGTTTTATGAAGAAATCTGGAGCGTAAGTTATAGGAAGAACTGGATAGGCAATGGGATTATCTCTTTTTATGGAGTAAATCCTAATAACAACAAGCCTTATCAACGAAAGATAAAGTTCTTATATAACGCAGAAGCGAAGTATGTGCATGACTGTTTTATGGATGAAGATAGGATACGTAAGTATAAGGAAGGTTTGAGGTATAAGTGAAAAAAGAAACAATGAAATATCTGAAAGAAGATAAGTAAATTGGCAATTATTAAAACTGAATACGAGACACTCTCGACTAAAGAGAAAACAAAACAAACCCGTGAAAGTCCTGTAATAGTATGGATATTAACAATAATGTGGCTATTTGTCTGGACTATGTTTCCATTCATTATCTATATTATTAATGGGGCTTCTTTTTCTTTTAAGGACATAGACTTTAATGAAGTTGGAGATTATTTAGCAGGTGTCGCTGCTCCCGTGGCATTCTTTTGGCTTGTGTATGGTTATTATCAGCAAGGTAAGGAACTCAAGCTAAATAACAAAACCTTAAGCCTACAGTACGAGGAATTAAGACATTCAGTAAGTGCTCAGCAGGATCAGGCAGCCAGTATGAAAGAGCAGTTAAGTATTGTTGTAAGAGAGAAGTTCTATCCAAAATTTAAGATTAAGAAGTTTAATTATCTAAAAGATGAAGCATACATAGGTATTGTAATAGAAAATGTGTCCAATGAAGTTTATTCGACTAATATAGAAGTTCTTTCTGATGGAATGATCCTTGCTAATACAATAGACAGTAATGTAAAGTATATCGATTTCGAGATTCAAACTATTGATGATATACAAAAGCAATTTAAAATACTTCTGAAAATAGATTTTATCTTAGAAATTGGGCATAGTGTTGAAGAATTTTATGAGATTAATTACAGCACTTTAAAACATAATGTGTTTAATGAACCAATTTTAGAAAAATCTAAGCAGGAGGTAATCGGGTGAAATTATATTGTGATACACAGTTCAAGGCTGCCGGTAAAACATTAAAAAAACATCTAGTTGTTGTTGAAAGAGGTATTCCTAGAATCATCTACTATAAAATGTATTTTGAGCAAAAAAAACCTACCTATAAACAAGTTTCATTTAATGAGGAAATCATAAAAGGACTCATAGATATGCAAAAAGATAGAAAAATATCGGAAGTAGACTTCAAAGATATTGTGGTTAATATTAAGCATACGTATGAAGAATTAAAGAGTACAAATGAAGAAGGAGATACTTTACAGGCTTTGACAAGTATCTATAATGAGATGGGAGAAGAAGTGCATTTAGGAAATGGTGTTTTACTTGAGGATGAAAGCTTTGCTTTTTTTTATGACTTTTCTGATATTATTGCAGGAAAGACCAGTGCTATATTTCCAAAGGGGTTAGTATGAGTGTATTTTCAGATATAAACGATTTACATGATTCTGACTCTGTGGCATTTAATGTTCTTATCCAGAAAGCTATGAATAAAATTGTCAAGTTTGATGACAATACCTTTTCTAATACAAGTTTTGAGCCTAAAGAACTAGAAAGTTCTGAATTTAAAATATATTTTGGTGAACGATCAATTCGAGAAGCTATGGGTAATGGAACAAGTAGAACACATGTTGAGGCGGCTCTTTATTACGTAATCAATAAAAGTAATGGACATATCATTACAGATAAAAATATCTTAGAGGGATGTAGTAGTTCAATGCAGTCTCATCTTGATGGAAAATATGATCTCAAAAACAATAGGTGGGTGTAAGAGTACTGGTTAAAAGCTAATGCTCTAGATATGTTAGTTAATACCGTGCACTTCACTTTTCTTAGATATATAATCATGATAAATAAAAATAAAAGTACTGGCCAGTACTCCATAATATTAGTCTTCTACTAAGGCATAGGCCTTAGACTCTACCAGTATCTCATAGTTTATGAAGGGTGCTTCTTTTATCTCTACACTTAAAAGTCTAGGCTTTATCTTATCGTCTAGTTCTTTATATACCAATTCATCGGCTATCTCTGCTGCTACATAACCAAGTCTTCTTTTTCCTGTGGAGGACTTTCCATAGATGGCTATAGCATTGTCATCATGTTTGTTGTTTGGTTCTCTTTTAAATGACAGCTCTAGGTTCTCACCTGTTGCCCATTTGACACAGGCATCCATTCTATAGGTTACACCTTGGATGAAAAAATCATCATCTTCATAAACTTCATACCCTTCTGGAATATCTATAACTTTAAAAGCATCTTGTTTTTTAGTAAAAGCTTTATCGTTAGGTTGACTAGGCTTGTCTTCTTGTAAATACCCTTTGACTACATAATACAGTACCCAAAGTAAAAATCCATAAAATGGATAGGCATAAATACTCATTACTTAGCTTGCAAATCTCTAGTGTTAACCCCGTTAGATGGTCCATTATCGTTGTAAGTAAAATTTACTACAATATCATTCTTTACCGTATAAACATATTGTCTTACGCCTTCACCAGTACCTAATCTGTAAGATAAGTATTCTTCATCTCCTATAACTTTAGAGTCTTCAGGAAGTCCTAATACTTCTATTAATTGTTTTCTTGTCACCTTATTAATAGGAAAGTTCTTAGCGTAAGAAGTTGGTGCTGTCCATATTGATGGCTTCTTGATCCCGTACTTACTAGCTCCGCTACATCCTATAAAAACAACTGCAAGAGCAGCAAACAATATTTTTTTCATTTATTCATCCTTTAAATTTTAATTAAATATGCAAAATAGCTTGACTTATATGCAGTTTTGCATTAATATATCGCTATCCAACCTCAAAACATGAGTAGCAGTTGGAACCTTTATGGTGCTGCTCTTCATGTTTTGATCCAAAAAGGAGCCTTTATGGCACTTGCTAAAGACCCATTTTTCTACAAAATCACTCATCAGGCTATCGAAGCCTTTGGTGAGAGACATAATATCACTGCACGACAATACTTTGCCCAACTACTAGGCTACAAAGGCCCTAACTCTAACATCCAAATTGGCACGATGCTCAATTATAACACATACAATCCCCTTACTCCTAGGCCTATGTCTGTTGATCAACTGTTAGTGGTGATGGATGAGTGTGAAGATGACAGACAAATTATCATAGATGCAATTTGTAAGCGTTTTGGTGGTCAGTTTGTCAAAGATAAAACTGTTACTAAGGCAGCGGATAAGTGCATCAAGGATGACTTAATGAAACTTTCTTTTATGACAGGTAACTTGTCTAACCTGTTTTTACAATATATGAAAGATGGTGTTCTTGATGTAGAAGAAGGGCAGGACCTTGAATCTAAAGGCCATGAAATACGCCAAGAGATGAAGAACATAGAGAACTACTTTAAATCTATTAAGCAAGACTAGGAGTAGGGTATGCCAAAAATCTTTCAAGATGGTTCTCAAGTTGACATACTGAACAAGCATTTTAAACAAGGTCAGTCATTAACCCATGATGAAGCTATCTTGATAAAGATTAACAGACTAGCGCAGCGTATGCAAGACCTTAAGAAAAAGTATGAAGAGTATGCTGAGTTTAATCCTATTCGTGTGGTTGATGAGCCTAATGGTAGAGGTGGTGTTCATGCTCGGTATTTTTTTGCTGGGTCTGGATGTTCACTTGAAAAAAGTGAGAGTGTTAGAGTTTATTAGATGAGTATTTTTCAAGAAAGAATCATACCTTCATGTGATTTGAAGAATATGATTTTAAATATTAATTCTATGCTTCTTCGATTTTTTTCAAAATTAAGATGTACATATCAGCTATTTCTTTTGCTCTTTCGGCTGTCTCAAAAGAATGTATTTTGTCTGATGAAATAGTCTTTGTTAGCTCTAACGCAATTTCTGGATTAGTCATTGTTCTGTATCCTTTGGGGTATAGATAGTGGGTAACGATGGTGTCCGCCAAGACTAAGCCATCGATACTTTTCGCGCGTTGCACTAAGTACAAGCTTCATATTGTACCACAGTGCTTACAACTGTTATTGAAAAGGGTAGGATGCGTTGTTGGTCCTGGGCTTCCTTCCCCTTCCTTTTTCAATGATACCAAGACCAAGGTACACAATGACTACAAATTACGATGTAAATATAGAACGTTCAATCCTTAACTCTTTGATATTTGAACCTGAGACTCTTAAAAATGTAAAATCTTATCTCAGTTCTGAAGACTTTTATATACCTAACCACCAAAATATTTACCAAGCTATATTAACGCTTGACGAAAAAGAAATGCCTATAGATGAAAGCTTTATATTAAAGACTTTAGGTAAGGACTTTGATAATAATGCACTTATAGACGTTATGTTAGGCAATCCTATCTATAACCTTCAGGCATATATAGATGAGCTTAAGGAAAAGAGACAGAGACGTGATCTAATTCACTTGGCCTCCGGTGTTGCTAGAAATGTTGATGAGGCCCAAAATATTGGTTCTGTATTAAGTGATCTTAATAAAAGCCTTAGCAGCATAGAAGAGATAGGTTTAATTAGTGGTTATGCTAGTAAATGTATTGTGGATGCTGATGAGAAGCCGACTGAGTTTATACTTGAGAATTGGCTTCCTATGCCTCGTGGAACTGTGAGTATGTTCTCAGCAGCAGGTGGAACGGGTAAGACTTGGGGTGCTATTCAAGCAGCTCTTAGACATGCTGAGAGTTGTCCTGATAAGAAGGTAGCTCTTTGGTTAAGTGAAGACCCTGAAGCGGAGAGTAAGAATCGTGCAATTGCTGTTAGCAAATACATTTTAGATACAACTTTTTCAAAATTTAGAAATGTAGATATATTTACTGATGTTCCTGAACCATTGATTATTGATGGCAAGATAGACATGTACGAGTTTAGAAAGCTGAGATCATCGCTTAAAGGGTATGACTTCATTATTCTTGACCCTTTGACATCTTTTTATGGTGGTGAGGAAAATAATAATTCTCAAGCTGTTGCTTTTATGAGACCATTTAAGAAGTGGGCGATAGAAGAAGATATTTGTATATTGTTTCTTCATCATGCAACTAAGCCTGGTAGTGATGGGCAAAGTAGTACCCGTGGAGCCAGTGCCTTTGTAGATGCTACTCGATGTGTGTACATGATGGGTAAGGTTTACGTGGATACTACTCGTAAGGTTTTAGATATGGATAAGCTGCATATGAGAGACTTTCATCTTGTTAAGGATAACTATGGAGTTATTCGGATTCTCAAGGATCATAACGTACTTAGAAATATTACTCCTGTTACAAGTGCGCGTGAGGTTGAAGTAGTTGAAGAACACATATACGGTGGTAAGCCTATGCCTTTTGGGGGTTCTCAGGTTAATGATACCCGTGAAGTGAAGGAAGATGTTGTAGAGCTACCTTCTAACCTAGAAGGTGGTGGTTTTCTATGAGAATGAACTATATAAGCCTTCCTACTGATTATGTGATTGAGCTGCAAGTTCAAGGTAAGAGAGAGAAGGGTAGAGCCTTCATGGAGTACTTCTTGGATATGGAAGTAGAAGCTGTAAATAGCTTGAGCTTCTATGGTGTGAGTTGGGGTGCTAAGGACAAGCCAATGAATAAAGGTTCTGTAAGTAGATGGGTAGCTGAATTTAAGTATGAGATAGCCAAGTATTTTAATTTATGGGAGCTTAAAAATGCTCAACATTATAGCTATGTAAAAAACGCGGTGCAACCCCAATGCAACCCTAAAGAAACAAAACACCCCCTTGAAACTACCAAGACTATGGGCTTTGAAGAATTGTGTGCAACCTCTATGCAACCCCAAAGCAACCAAGCTCTTAATAACTATCATCATCATAACGCAGGCTTTATATCTGATAAGAATTTTAATGATTTATATTTTGTTTATTCTCATAATACTAAGTTCACTGGCAAGAAAGAAGAAGCTTACAATGCGTTCGTACATGTGAAGGTTGATAACTCTCTTTTGAAGTTAGCAGCTATGAAGTACTTACATGATCCAGAAGTTAAGAAACCTTTTGGATTGAAGAAGTTTCTTGAGAACCAATCATACTTAGCTTATATGCCTAAGTATGTGAGAGTTAATAATGTTAAGGATAATCAATGGTACGAAGGAATATATGACAGCACTACATTTGAACTAAAGGCTTACGACGGCAAACCGCTTGGGACCATTAAACCAGACTTACTTGTGAAACTCTATGAAGATAAATGCTTAGAGTTTCTTAGTGGTCCAACGCAAGACGTGTCTTAGGAGATATGATGGTGGAGATGGCAGATATTATAGAAAGAATCAAAGATGTTATTAGTAAAGAGCATGAAGGCCGTAAGGTGTTCGATAAGAATGTAGCGCACACACTTGGCTTCTCTCCTGATAATCTAGGTACAAAGAAGTCTCGGAACTTAATCCCTTATGATGAGCTCACTATGTTTTGTTGGCAGCATAAGGTTAGCTTTGACTGGTTGTTCTTTGGCCTTGGTAAGATGGAGATGAACTATGCCTAAGAAGATATGCAATCAGCTTGGGTGTAATGTACTCATCGGGATGACAGTTACTCATTGTCCTGAGCACGAGAAGTTTAAGAACCAAGACCGCAATAGAGACTACAACAAGTACAAGCGCAACCAAGAGCATCAAACCTTTCATAATTCAAAAGACTGGAAGGTTGCTAGAGCTGAGGCACTGACAAGAACAGGTGGACTTTGTGAAGACTGCTTACAAATGGAGATGATTGTTAATGCTGATGTTGTAGATCATATGATCTCAATTAAAAAAGATTATTCTAAACGTCTTGAACAATCAAACCTAAGACCACTCTGCCATGCACATCATAATAGAAAGACAGGAAGTGAAGACAATGAGTAAGGGAGGGGGGCTTCTAATATCAGGAAACTTTAAGTCTCGTTT
Organism: Arcobacter sp.; assembly: GCA_002733885.1. Taxonomy (GTDB): domain Bacteria; phylum Campylobacterota; class Campylobacteria; order Campylobacterales; family Sulfurimonadaceae. The sequence goes on from NVXJ01000007.1 coordinate 22,381, forward strand.
ATCGACCTCCTGTTATCTTCTTACAAAAACCGTTTTTCGAAATGGTGGAAACTAATGACGTATTTTTTAAGGTTAGAAAACCAAACCTTGAACCTTAAGCGAAATGATTAATTATGGGCAAGAAGATTGATTGGATATTTATCAAGTCTGAGTATGAAGAGACACCTAAATCGGTTCGTCTTATTGCCAGCGAGAACGGGATTTCACATACCTATATTAATAAGAAATCCAAGGCTGAAAATTGGAAAAAGTTTGAGTCAGATTCAACTATTGACACAGCTGCTATTTACAAAAAATATAAGATTGGCAAGGTTGCCATTAGAAAGGTCCAGGAAGTAGTGGAAATGCTTGGCAACAATTATTCTCCATTATTCGAACCTACTATTTTAATGTTCGCAAATAATTATGAACTCTACTTAGATATGAAAACTCAGCTTGATAAGGTCGGCGTACTTCGCACCACTTCAAAAGGTACGAGAATTATGTCTGAAGAGTACAAGGCCTTAGCTTACATAGAAAAGCGTTTGTCTGAGCTTGGTATAGAACTTGGCTTCACTACTGCGGCCGCAAAGAAGCTAGGTCTTGTTAAGTCTGAGGATAAAACACAGTCCACTGTATTTGATTTGAACGATAAGGTGGTCAAGTGTGCTATTGATGTTTGATAAAACTATGAAAGCTAACGTATACCTGTATGTCTAAACCTTATTACGAAAAGACTTTTGACCGGCATAAAAAAGATTTAGAAGATGTAGCTTCAGGTAAACGAAATGATTGGCGTTTCAATAAAGAACTTGGAACTAAGTATGTCGTTGTTATACAAGAGCTCAAGCACTTTGAAGGGGAATGGGCTGGGGAAAACATCGTCCTTGAGTCTTGGCAAAAGAAAGGCCTTGCAATATGCTTTGGATGGCAAAAGAAAAGATTAGATAAAGATGGAAACCCTCTTTTAAAGAACGGTGAAATTCAATGGGTAAGACGTTTTAACACAGCCTTTTGGTTTATCCCTAGAAAAAATGGTAAGTCCATACTTGCTTCAGGTGTGATTATCGCTGAAGCTGTCCTTACCGTGGAAAAAGGAAATCAAATAGTTTCCTTTGCAACTAAGAAAGACCAGGCTAAAATTGTTTGGAATGGTTGTTCAAAGATGATCAAGTCAAACAAGGGCATAGCTGCTAACTCAAATGAAGCCTACTCGGTGCTTAATATATTTCCAACGGATACAACTATCAAACCCTTAGGGCGTGATTCTAAAACTGAAGATGGGCTCAATGTTGGTTTAGGAGTAGGGGATGAAATACATGCGCACCCGGACCGTGGTTTGATTGAAGTTATTGAGTCCTCTCAAGGTGCTAGGGTTGAACCCTTGATGTTTTATGTGACCACCGCAGGGTTTGACACGGCCTCCGTTGGTTATCAAGAGTATGAACATGCTAAGAAGGTGTTAGATGGCGTCATAGAAGATGATGGGTACTTTGCCTTTGTCTGTGAAATGGATGAAGGGGATGATCCTTTTGATGAAGCCTCATGGCTTAAGGCAAATCCAAATCTTGGAATTTCTAAAAGCTACGACTACATGCGTAAACAAGCAAACCAAGCCAAACTAAGAAGCGAATCATTAAATAACTTTTTAGTAAAAGATCTTAACAAATGGGTAAACGCATCTGAGAACTTTATCAAGTTTGAGGATTGGGAAAATTGTAAGGCTGATGAAATAGACTTATCTCAGGCCACAGGTGTTCTTCTTGGTGTTGACTTGTCTCGTACCGATGACTTCACAGCCCTTGCTAAGACTTATCTGTTCCCAAACAATAGGTGCCACACTACGCAGCACTACTACATCCCTAAAGATACCGTGCAAGAAAGAGAAAGAGAACTCAGAGCACCACTAGCTAAATGGATATTGCAAGGATACATAACAGCTACTCCAGGTAGTGTCATAGATCTAGACTACATAGAACAAGATATCTTAAAAGAAATATCCTCTGGAGTAGAAGAAGTTTGTTATGATCCATACCGCGCGGCTACATTAATCTCAAACATTGAAAAAAATAGTGAGTTTGAGGACTGCGTACAAATTCGTCAAGGCTACCTAACCATTAGTGAGCCAACCTTCAACTTCAAAGACTACATAAAAAAAGGATCCTTAACCCACGATGGCAACCCCGTAACTAAGTGGATGGTGTCTAACATGAGTGTACTAAGTGATGCAACGGGTAATGTCAAGCCAGATAAGTCAAAGCCTAACCGTAAGATAGATGGTTGTGCTGCCATTATTAATACGTTAGCTAGAGCTATTGCTTATGAACCTAAGGTTAAGAGTGTGTATGAAGAGAGAGGGCTGAGACAGGTATAGAAGTGTTACAATAAGGAACTAAACAGTTTAGTTAGACATTATATTTAAGTATTAATCCAAGTAAAGTAGCTATAATGCGACTCATAAAACGTAACAGTTACTAAACTACACAAATCTTTAAGTATGTTGTGTATGATTTGGTATAGATATTGCTATTTAGCATAGTGTGTTACTATTAACACAGAAGTAGAAAACATCTTAAGGAGTTTTTATGAGAGATTTAACAAGAGTTTAATTATTAAGTTCGTTACTGATAGTAGTCTAACTATCAGTTTTCCCCCTTTTCCCTTCTACCTTTTCCTCCCAGAAAAAATTATATAACCATTTAAAAGAAGCACCGAAATTTACAGCATCATGTTCCTGTATTTGATGTTCAATATATTGCTCATAAAACTTATAATTATTTTTTATTGGATTTCTAAAAGCATCTTTAACAATAGTTTCATCAAATACTTCATTTTTTAATGCAATACCTATCTGCTCATATATATTGATAAATTCTATCATTTGATTTATGATTTTTTCACCATCAGTTGACGTTTTACAAGGAGGATTTTTTCCTGCTTTAGAAGGAATATGCTTACCTTGGTCATCTGTTTCACAAACCCACCCATGAACTTCATCCGGTGTTAGCGGGTCTTGTTGATTTATTCTATCTGTAAAATTTATGTACTTTCCATTGGTACTTTTTATTATTTCTTTTTTACTACAAGTAAGTATATCAAGCTCATCTCTTATTTGCATGAGATTTTTTGATATAGATCCTATTTCTGCTGTTGTAAAGGAGCGTCGATTCCAGTCGTGATTTGCTTTTAACTGCCTTTTGTTAATTATAATAGTTATTGTAATAGCTGCAATGGATACTATACTTGCAAAAACACTTAGTCCTATATACCAATTTAATCTATTTGTAGCTACTTCTAATGCCATTATTGTTGTGTTGTTATCCATTACTTAACCTCTTCAATATAAAACTCTATTTCTAATGGTATTATATTGTAATGACATTATGATTAGTATTAATTGTAAAAAATGTATTTATTATTTTGTAACACGATCTTTCTAGAGATAAAAACTTTTAATTTTGTTTAAGTGAAAGATACTTTATTTAATAAAATTGTATATTTTTTTACAAAAAGCTTGCGGATCCGCAAGCTTTTTGACCCTTTCCTATTTTCTGCTCTATATTTCGTCCATGCAAAAACTTAAAAGTATTTTTATTATATATATTTTTTTTATAATCATCTCGTCCATTATAGGGGTAGGTGTATTTTTTATTAGTGAAAAATATTCTAGTTTTATATTTGGGACACTTCTTGTTCTATCTTCTTTAGTAATCTTATTTATTTTTATAAAAGCCTTTGTGTTTAATACCAAAGACAGTCATGATGGTGAAGAATCGTGAATTTTTTAGATCAATTTTCCATTTCAGATGCCAAAGCAGAGGGCTCTTCCGAGAACACTAGCACGATAAGCGCTTTACTAGGTGGAATCGGTTCTGATGCTATAAATGCGTCAAATGCTCAAAAAATAGCAGCCGTTTTTGCATGTATCAATGTAAAAGCAAATGCGCTTGCCGTAATTCCTATCAAAACTTATAAACGCGTAGGGGATAGGAAGGAAGAAGATTATACTAACCCTCTTTTTTCTTTATTACGTTACGCCCCAAACGACACCTTAATCATATCCCTTTATAAAAAGATGATTTCTCAAGACCTTGATCTTCGGGGAAACCATTATTCTCAAATTGTTAGAAATGGATTAGGGGTAATACAGTCAATTCACCCATTAGTAGCTGATAACATGGAAGTATCGTTAGCTCATGGTGTGAAAACATTTAAGTATAACGGTGTTCCTGTTGCATCTACAAAAATACTTCATATTTTTGATATACCAGACGTGACAGGGACAAAAGGCATATCTCGTATAGAGTATGCAAAAGAGTGTCTTCAGTTCGCAAAAAACACTTCTTCTCATGGGAATAGGCTCTTTAAAAATTCAGCTTCACCATCTGGAAGTTTTGAGATTGAGGGATCTCTTAGCCAAGAAGCATTTGATCGTTTAAAATCTGATTTAGATAAAAAATGGGTAGGTTTATCAAATCTAGGAAAACCGCTACTTTTAGAAGAGGGGCTGACTTTTAAGCCTTTAGATATAAAAAACTCAGATGCTGAATGGTTAGAAAGTAGAAAGTTTAACCGTGAAGAAGTAGCTGCTATATTTGGTGTTCCTGTCGCAATGATTAATGATGCTGCTAATACTGCTTATGGAAACCTAGAACAAAAATATCTTGAGTTTTCAACGGGAACAATTTTTACTATTACCACAATTTTAGAAGAGCAGTTCAGACAATCTTTGCTGACACCTCAAGAAAAAAACACAACAGTCATAAAATTTAAATATAACGCAATGTTAAGAGTAGATACCGCAACAAGAGGCGAATATTACAAAACGCGTTTTAACACAGCCTCTATCACTCCAAATCAAATTCTTGGATATGAAGATGAAAATGGATTTGATGGTGGTGACGAAAGATACTTACAACTAAATATAGCAACGGTCAAAGATGTGAATTCAGGAAAAAATCTTAAAAAAGGAGGCTCTAATAATGAATGAAATTGTTATTAAAGGTGTTGTTGGTAGTTGGGCGGTTGATCCCGAAGATATTACCTATAGACTTAAAAATATGGATGGTGATGTACTTGTACCGATTGACTCAATTGGAGGATCTGTTATCGCTGGAATTGCTATTTATAATGCATTCAAAGAGTATAACAAAGGGAAAATCACTTTTCGTATTATGGGTGTTGCAGCATCTATTTCATCATACATCGTTTTATCAGGAGACTCTATTGAGGCTTATGACAACACGACATATATGATTCACAACGCTTCTCTTCCAGTACAAGGTGATCATCATAAGCTAAGAAAGGTAGCGGATATTGCTGAAGGGCTGTCTTCTATTATTGCGAAAGCTTATGCTTCTAAAACTGGTTTAAGTGAAGACGAGATAAAAAAACTCATGGATTCAGAAACCTTTTATTTCGGTGGTGAGATGAAGGAAGCTGGCTTTATTGATGAGCTGCTGACTACTGAAAGTAACGTAACGAAGGCTGAAGCTGTGGCTGTGTCTCTTGAACATTTAAAGGCTTGTAATAACGATGTCCGAGAACACGAAAGTGATTTATCTTTTGAGGCAATAGCAAAACTACTGCCGCAAAAAGTAATTATCAATCAAGTTGAAAACAAAGTGGTGGACTTGTCCGCTCAACAAAAAAGATCTCGCGATCTTGATATCTTAACAGAAGGAACAAACCTATGAACTTACTAGAATTAATCAATGCCCGAGCTGAAAAGCTAACACAGATGAAAGCCTTTAACAATGAAAACCCAACAATGGATGACGCTACTCTAGGTAAATACAATGCTTTAAATAATGAGTTTCAACAACTTAATCGTCAAGTGTCATTGGCTGAAGCTGAAAATATTTTGGCTGACCAAGTAGATCCATTATTGAATGGTGGTAACTTAGATGAAGCTGCTGCTCAAAGTGATTATATTGGTGCTTTTGTAAACATGCTTCAAGGTAGACAAAGCGTCGAAGACTCTTTATTACTTGCTGAGAATGCTGTTCATACAGGTGTTGATAGTGAAGGTGGATTTTTAGTTCCAGAAGAGTGGACAAAAAACATCTTTGAAACGCTAAAAGATGATTCTGATATCCGTAAGCATATTACAATCAAGCAAACAAAAACTACAACAAACATGCCTATTGATGGTGATGATATTGAGTTTGCCTGGTTGGCTGAACTTGCTGACTATCCAGAGTTACAACCAACTTTTGGTATGAAACAACTTGGCGCGCATAAAGCAGGTGGTGTTGTTCTAATTTCAAGAGAAGAGATTTTTGACTCTGTTTACAATGTCCAAAAGATTATTGAGAATAAGATGCGCCGTGGTATTACGAATGCAGATGATAAAGCATTTGTAACGGGTTCAGGTACTGACCGACCTACAGGTATTGTAACGGCTACGACGCAAGAAGTAGTTACTGCTGCATTAGGTATTTCTTACAAAAACTTAGTGTCTATGAAATACAAAGTTCCGCCTCAGCATCGTAAACATGCAAGATGGAGAGCCAGTGATGCATTTCTGGAAGCTGTTGAAAATATGCTAGATGGAAATGGTCGTCCTATTTTCACTGAAGGGTCTATCGCTAAAGGAACACCTTCAACACTTCTTGGATTTCCTATTGATGCAGACAACAACCTAGACAATACGATTGCGCTTGGTAAGACACCTGCCTTATTTGGAAACTTTAAAGCGTATGTAGGTGCAGACAGAGGGATGCTTTATGTTCAAATTTTACGTGAAAAGTATGCAACAAAAGGGGCAATTGGTATCTTAGTTGATAAGCGTACAGATGGCGATCTTGCTGATGTAAAAGCTATGGCTAAACTTACGATTGGGGCATAAGCTATGAAAAAGTTAATGGTTGTATTTGTAATGAGTTGGGGAAATTCAACCAACTCATACAAGGTCAAAGATGAAGCTTCATTTGAAAAGGATCAATACTTAGGACTAATTTCAGAGGGTACGGCTAAACCTAAGAACCAAAAGCAGTATGTTGAGATTTTAAAAGAAGTGGAAAAAGAAAAAGAATCTCTTCTTGCCACTGAAGCTGAAAAAAATGCTCTGATTCAAAAAGAAACCTTAGCTTTAGAACTAAGAGAACTTTATAAACAAGTGGCTCTTAAAGTAGCTGAGATTGAAGGCATTGTTCTTTCTGATGAAGAGGTTGAAAACTTTATCAATGAAAAGCTAAATGGTGAGCCTGTAGTTCTTGTGAATAAAGCTGACATCATCATCCCAGAAGGAAAAAAGTAACTCATGGGTCTAAAACTTAAAACAGCTTCGACATCTTTGCCAGTAGATTTGGTATTGGCAAAGGCGCATCTTAATATCTTGGATAACCAAGAAGATTTTTATATCACCTCTTTGATTGAAGCGGCTACAAATTTAGCTGAAGAGATTATGGGAAGACAAATTGTGTCTGCGGTGTATGAATTAACTATGGATGTTTTACCGGTGTGTTTTGAGTTGCCTAGACCTGAACTTATAAGTGTTGATATTATTCAATATATAGCGCCTGAGGATACTTTGTTTAGTACCTTGGACGCTTCTTTATACATAGTTGATGATACTAATATGATTGGTGAAGTTAGTAAACACCCAGATATTTCGTACCCATCTGTAAGAGCAATTAAAAACAGTGTGAAAGTGACTTATACAACAGGTTACAAGAACCAAAGTTCCGTTCCTGCTGCTATAAAACATTGGATTCTTTTACAGGTGGGTACCTGGTATGAGCATAGAGAAGAAGTAGTGGTTGGTGTTTCGTCAACTAGCATTAAAAATAAGTATAACGACATGCTCTTGAACATGTACAAGTTGGTGAAGATATGAGATCAGCAAGCCTAAAACATACAATTGTCATTCAATCTTCAATCGAAATTCCAGATAGTTTTGGTGGAGTTTCTAAATCATGGAATGACTTTAAAACTGTTAGGGCCAGTGTTAAACCTCAAAGCGCAAAAGAGTTTTTTAGCGCCGGTGTTCAAGCTGAAGCCACACATAAAATTGAAGTTCGTTATGTATTAGGGCTTAATCCTAAGATGCGAATTTTATTTGGAACGAGAGTCTTTGATATTAAATCAATTTTAAATATTCAAGAGCGCAATAAGGTTCTTCATATTATCTGTACGGAGGTTCTGTAATGGAAAATCCCATAGGTGTAAGTGTTTCAGGTTTAGAAGAACTATTTTCAAAGTTAAAAATTTTGCCTGAAGTTCTTGCTAAAAGGGTGATTGTCGGTGCTGTTAGAGCAGGGGCCTCTGTAATATGGAAAGAAGCTAAGAATAATGTACCTGTACATAATGCGGTACTCCTATCATCTCTTAGAATTGTGAAAAGAAAACCTAAAAATAAAAATTTAATCTGGTTTACAGTGACTCCTAGTTCAAAAATTATTAAAAAAGGGTTGATCGCTTTAGGTGTTGAAAAAAAGGTTTGGATTAATAAACGAACAGGGTTTAAATCCAGTAACTATGACAATTATGGAGGGTACGTTGAACTTGGAAATTCAAAGGTAGCCCCTCAACCTTACCTTTTACCTGCTTATGAAAATAAAGGTGAAGAGTCCATTAAGGCTGTTGAAAAATATATGAAAAAACGTTTAGATAGAGAGATAGGTAAATTATGATTGAACAAGAACTATTTTCTCATTTGTTAACAAAAGTTACGTTGGTAAATGAGAGGGTATATCCCTCGTTAATGCCTCAAGATTGTTTGAAACCAGCTTTGGTTTATTCAATTACGAATGATGCAGACACTCAAGGTTTCAATGGTGGTTTAACAGGCTTCAAAGTAAGAGTTCAGATCGATTGTTATTCGACATCTTACGCTGAAGTTAAAGAACTTAAAAATGCTGTCAAAGCAGCGCTCTATTCATTTATATATTATCCTCATGGGTTAAATACCAGGGATAATTATGAAGAAGATGTGCAGCTACACAGACAGTTAATTGATTTTAGTTTAAAAGGATAAATCATGGGTATCAGAACAGTTGGTCACAAAGTAAAAGCAAATTCAAAAGATTGTGGGACATTGCAGTCTCTTGGTGAAATTAGTCAAAAGCGTGCGGTTAAAGAGTACGACCCTATTAATGCTGAAGATATTTTACAGGCACTGGGAAAGATTAAAACAGATCCTATTGCTATGAGTGTTATTTATGATCCAGATGACGCACTTGGAGTAGGAGAACTTGAAGCGGCTTTTAAAGCAGCGACACCTATTCCTTTTGCTATTGAGTTGTCAGATAAGTTGATTACAACTGGGACAACATTTACTTGGGCCTTAGCTTTAATCAATGAGTTTAAACTAACTCAAGACGCGGATGGTTTTGTTATCGCTAACTTTACAGCGAACCTGAATGGTGCTCCAACTGTTACGGCGGCTGCATAATGAAGCTTTTACTTGATTATAAAATCGAAGTTCATATTAAAGAAGGGGACAAGTCAAAAGAAAAGTTGACTGTCTTCCTAAGAGAATTTAATCGTGTAGAGAAAAAAGAATTCACCTCTATTCAAAAAAAGTTTCGAAGTATTTTTACAAGAGCTCAAGAGATTAGTAAAAAACAAATTTCACTTGAGAAAAAAGCAGAGCTTTATCAATTAGCTAAACAGTTTGATATGGCCATCAAAACGATGGAAAAAATTGAAATTCTTGAAAAAGATGTTGAAAAGTTAAATCAAGAACTTTGTGAAATCGGTGGTGAAGATACTATGGAATTTGCAGAAGAAACTTCTAAAAAACGCTTTGAGTTATTAGTCAGTGGAGATGATAAAGAACGTCTTGCAGAGTATGCTGAGATCAAAGGGTATTCGAAAATAATGAGTGCTCTTGATAGCGAAAAGGTTGCTTTGGAAAAAAAGCACTCTGGAGAGTAAGCGAGTGCCTACGTTCAGGCAAAGGATTTGAAGGCTTACAGTACTTTGAATTGTTTTTTCTTGACATAGCTGCTAGTTGCGAGTTTTCTTATGGCCCTTCAGGGGCAGTAGGTTACTTGTATGAGTCCGTTAAGGATCAGATGAAATGGCATAAGTTAAGTGTAAAGAAATATATCAAAGTGGTAATGGGAATAGGTCGGATTATGGTGCTTAGTAAAGAAGACTATATGAAGCAAAAAGTTGAAAATATAAAAACACCTGAGGTCGATATGGCAGGTGCTTTAAAAGCTGCATTTGGAGATGGTTCATGAGTTCAAAAATTGGTACAGTAAGTATAGATATCCTCGCAAATACAGCTAAGCTTGTTAAGGGTATGGACACTGCCGAGAGAAAAGTAGACCGTGTTATTGGAAACATGAAAAAGGTCATTCTTTCTCTTGGTACGGCTTATGTAGCTTTTGAAGTTGTGGACAAATCTATTGAGTCTTTTATTAAACTTGAAAACTCACAAATTGGCGTGGCTAAAACTACAGGGCTTGTTGGATTTGAACTGGACCGTCTAAATGGTAGATTAAATGAAATGTCTGTGACCATGGCTGGTTTTGAGCTTGAAGGCATTTATGATATTGCAGAAGCTGCTGGTCAACTTGGAATCACAGGTGTTGATAATATCGCAGAGTTTACTCGCGTTATTGGTATGGTTGGACTTACTACGGAACTAAGCTCTCAAGAATCTGCTACTTCATTTGCTAAACTTTCTAATTCTTTGAATGAACCTATAGAGAATATAGAAACTTTAGCAAGTGTAGCTAACGAACTTTCTAATACAACAACCGCAAATGTGGGACAACTTCTTAAGTTTTCCCAACGCTTGACTGGTGGAGCAAAAACTGCTGGACTAATGACGGATGAAATCTTTGGTCTTTCAGCGACCATGATAGACCTGGCAATAAACTTTGAAACAGGTGGGACAAATATCAACAGAGTTATGCTTGATATTATCTCTGACTCTAACAAATTTGCAGAAGCGATAGGTGAAGACTCTGCTGCCTTTGCAAGTTCTGTTCAAAACGAACCTATCACTGCACTTCAAAAACTTTTACAGCATATGAATGGTTTGAGTAAAACAGATGCGGCTAACTTTTTAACAGGCTTAGGATATACCGGAACAGAAGTGAAAGATGTTCTTTTAAAACTTTCTTCAAATACAGAACTTTTAACAAGAAACTTAAAAATTTCACATGATGAGTATCTTGAGGGGACCTCTATTATGAAAGAATATGAAGTTTCATCCAAGTCTTTAGCTGCACAACTTACTAAAAGTAGTGCAATGATAGAACTTGCATTTGCAAATTTTGGTTCAGCTCTTAAAGAACCAATCCTTGCTATGAGTGAATATTTTTTAGAGTACTCAGAACAAGTTAATTCATTTTTAATCCAATTTAAAAAGGTAGAAGACTTAAATATACAAAGAGATATTTCAATAAAACTTGCACAAGAATATCGTGATTTAAAAGAGCTAGAAGGAAAAAATACATTATTTTGGTTTAATAGTGACAAAGCTATTCATAATCAAAAGATACAAAATATCAAAGATGAAATTGAATTACTAGAAAAAAAGTCTAAAGAATTAGGAAAATCAAAAATAGATAAACCTAGTACAACCATTAATAAAGTGTCAGAAAATATCCCTAACCTCCCTGAATTTATATCGGCTTACGATGAATATGGAATTCCAAATGAGGCAGAAGAACAACTTCAATCTTATACAAACTCTAGACTAGAAGCAAGTGCCAGAATGAACCAGGCTAGAGAGCAAGAACTTTCTCGTATCTTAGAACTTAATGATGCGATGATAGCTGCAACTGGTACGGATTATGATCAATGGTTAAATGAGACGAATAACCAGTTAATGAACATTGCTGATAGTGGGGCTGATTCTGAACAAATTATGGAAGTTTATAATTCCTTGTTACAGCAAAAATCAGATGCATTACAAGAAGCATTTTTATCAGAAGATGAATTGCTATTAATGCGAAACGAAGAACAAACTGAATTAGTACAAGAAGCATTTGAAAACCAGTTGATAACAGAAAGTGAGCGTAGAGATAGGTTGCTTCAATTAGAAGCATTTTACCAAAAGAATCTAACTAAGCTTAATGCAAAAGGTTTTACAGAACGACAAAAGTTTTCCGCGAAGACAGGTAAGGACCAAGTCAAAGGTGTCTTAGGGGATATCCAAGCAACAACAGCTGGCGTAGCAAATGGTAATAAAACAATGTTCAATATAAATAAGGCCGCGGCACTAGCAAACGCAGGGATTAGTATGTATGAAGGTGTTTCTAAAACACTAGGTGCTTTTCCTTACCCTATTGCCATTCCTTTAGCAGCACTTCACGCAGCGGCAGGCGCAATGCAGATAGCTCAAATTGCATCTTCATCTTATGGTGGAGGTGGATCAACTTCTGTACCTTCAATAACAGGTGGTTATTCAACTACTGAAGGAGTCGTTCCTAGTGATATAGGTAACAGCACTTCGTCTCAAGTTTCAGAACCACAAGAAGAGCAAAAGAACATAACTATCAATCTTAGTGATTCTTCAATCATGAGTACAGATGCGGTTAGAGAATTAATAGAAGCCATTAACGAAGAACTTGGCGATGGCGCGAACTTGGTGGCCTCATGAGTTTATCAATAATCGGATATCAAAACCTTCTAGAAACGGCAACTGTAACCGCAACAAGTGAAGCAGTAGGCTTTGCAATAGAAAATCTTTATGATGGCTTGGCTTATGATTGGTGGAAACCTGCAGCGATTGGACTCCATTATATTAACATTGATTTAGGATCTGAAAAAGAGGTTGATTATATTTCTATATTTGCTCACAACCTTGGTGATACTTCATCGACTGTGAAACTCCAATATGATGAAGATGGACTAGGTAATTGGACGGATGCGACTACAACTTTAACTTCAGAAAATGGAAGAGTAATATTTAAGACACTTACCCCTTTTAATAAACAGTTTCTTAGATTAGAAGTAGATGCACAAACCGCCATACCAACGATAGGCATAGTAAACATTGGTAAGTCTATGCAAATGCAAACAGGCTTGCCGAGTGGGTTTATACCTCCTACGATGGGAATGACAAACGATTATGTGAACGCTAAGAGTGATTCGGGTTTATTAATTGGAAGATCACTTATAAGAAAGTCAAACAGTACAACGATAAAAGCTAATTATGTCACGCCTGCTTGGGTTCGTACTACTTGGATGCCTTTTATTTCACATGCGCAAGTTAAGCCATTTTTCTTTTCTTGGGATCCTGAAAGATATCCTGATGAAGCGGTATATTGCGTAACAAGTAAGAAAATAACACCACCGAAGTATTCAGGGTCTCTTCACATGAACGTATCTTTAAAAGTGGAGGCTTGGCATGAGCTTTGATAGTGAAAGAAAAAGGTTAGGAAAAGAACCTGTAACCTTAGTTGAATTAGATTTAGACTTTTGCTCTCTAAGTTTTAGTGGCGCGCCTTGTACTGCTACGGGAGTACCTTGCTATAACACTAGAAATACATGCAAGGACGCTGCAAACTTTACAAAAGGTACTAAGACGTACACAATGATTACTAAGGGTGCTAGTGCTCCCGTAGGTCAAGTAATGTTCCCTTGTGTAAAAAAAGTTTCTTATTCTCCTACTAAACTTACCTTTGGAAATGGTCTAGGTTATAGATCAAAGGTAACAATAACTTTTCAAGATTTTGCACACCACGACAGAGGTATAGACCCCTACCAAAGTCAAAGAACTTACGATACCAACCAAGGCACGTTTTTTGGAAAGCTTTTAGCTAGAAACACTTACTACAACGGGAGAACGATAAGAATAAGAACCGGGTATCAAGCAACACCTTTTTCATTAGATAACTTTGATACTAGAGAATACATCATTGAAAAAATAGATATTTCAGCCAATGGTGTCGTAAAGATTGTTGGAAAAGATATCTTAAAGAAGATAGATAATAAAAGATCTCAATGCCCTAAGGTTTCAGAAGGTTTATTGTCAGCGGATATGACAAAGACTGCTACTTCAATCACTCTTTTACCTGGGGGAATAGGACTTGATTATCCTGATTCCGGAGTGATAAGAATCGGCGATGAAATAATGAGTTACTCCAGTAAAAATGTTGACACTTTGCAAGGTTTAGTTAGAGCAGGGTTCGGAACTGAAGCGGATGATGCACAGGACGAAGATACTGTTCAACTATGCAAGATATATGACAATTTAAACGTAGTAGATATTATTTACGACCTCTTGGTTAATTATGCAGACATAGATCCAAAATTTATTCCTTATAACAATGACGTTAACAACAAAGATGAGTGGGATATAGAAAAAGAAAATTGGCTTTCTCTAAAAACTTATTACACCGTTGTTTCTACTTCAGAAGGTGTTCAAACCTTAATTGAAGAATTAACAGAACAATCATTAATCCTTTTTTGGTGGGATGAGCTTTCGCAAAAGATTAAACTAAAAGTTATTGCCCCACCGCAAAGGGGAGAGGTCGTTAACTATGTAAGTGATAAATTTAACATCTTAGAAAACTCCATGTCAATACAGAATGATGATTCAAAACGATTTAGTGAAATATGGGTTTACTCAGGTGTCAAAAATTGGGCTGAAACTTCAGAGATAGAAGACTTTACAAAGCTGCATATTAAAGCTGATCTTGAAAAAGAAGGTGAAGACCAATACGGAGATAGAAGAATAAAGAAGGTCATGTCTAGGTGGTTCACACTAGATACTCATTCAACAATATTTACAGAAAGATATATGTTGATGAGTAAAGATACACCCAAGGTTATTACCTTACAACTTGATGCAAAAGAGCATGAAGTTAAGACAGGTGACTTTTTAGACGTATCGACAAGGTTAGTATTAGATGCAACCGGAAGCCCAACTGGTCAAAGATATCACGTTACAGAAGTAAAAGAAGTTGTTCTAGGTCACAGCATGCAAGTAACCGCTATGACCTCAGGGTTTGCGATAGATATTAGATACGGGTACATAGCACCAAACGGTGTGCCTAACTATTCAGAAGCAACAGCGGCCCAAAGAGATGGAATGGCCTTTATTTCACCTAATAATGGTCTATTTTTGGATGGAACAGAAGCGTACAAAATAATTTAAAGGAAAACTAAATGCTACAAGTAACTACAAAATTACCTGATATACCAAATGGAACAGCGATTCCATGCCCTGAGATAGGCTTTAAATGGCGCAAGGTTTCATCATGTCTTAATTGTCCTTTTTTTAATGGTTTTGGGATCATGTCTACTGACACATTATTGCCTTTTGACAAGCAGTACGCTGTTAGATGTTCCCACGTGATAGAAAGAAGAACAACAATTTTGGAGGTACATGATTAATGGCAAACTATACAGCTATACCAAACAGTGACTTAGACGCGGAAAGCCCGATTACACAATCTTTAATGGAAGCCCTTAGCTCTAACCCTATTGCAATTGCTGAAGCTGCCACCGGTGCGCCAAAGATAAGTGGCAACGCTTTTGAAGATGGAGCGATACCATCTTCAAAGATAACATATAGTGATGCAGGGGTAAAAGGCGCAATTTCAGTAACTAATATTGATACTAACCCCCCGTCATATAAAACAATAAATGTGGAAGGAATATTATCTTACGCAGTAGTAATTACTACTTATAACGGGGGACTTACAGGCGGTGTTCAAATCTATATTAATAATGCTTGGAGAGAAGCCGACATGCAAGGTGTTGTATTTTCCACAGGGGCAAATGTTCGTATTTATGCGGATGCTTATTATGGTGGAGTGCCTAACCCTACAACTACTGCAACATTTAATTATGATCTTTTTTAAGGAAATGAAATGAAAATAGATGATAGAAGCGGAAAAGTAATAGACAACACAACGAAAGACTTCTACGGATTTGACTCTTCTCTAAACGGAGAAATATTTTTAGGAATTGACGAAGAGGATGGAGGTGTATATACAAGGTTCAACTATACGCTAGATGATCTTAAAAGTTCAAAATACAATGAAATAGATCAAATGCTATTTACTCGTCAAGAATTACCCGTAATAGTTAGTGGCGTACAGTACCACGGGGGATATGTAAGTGCTTTAAAGCTTGATTCTGAATATAGATTAGCTGAAAGGATAGGGGTAACAGAAGTTATATTTACAGACACTCACAATGATGAGCATGTGTTGTCTTTAGTTGATGCAAACACAGTAATCACAGAAGTATCTAAGAAGTACAGAAGTGACTTTCTTCATAAGCAAAAACTTGTAAGACTTGCTCAATCAGCTCAGGACAAAACAGAGCTAGATGCGATTGCGTGGTAGCCCCTTATGAAGCACTTCTGTTTTAAGAAAAATTTTTATATTAAAGGAAAAATTAAATGATTATAGCAAGGTTTATAGGGTTTGTGACCCTTCCATATTCACTAATAGCGATGGTAGCTTTTTACCTATTATCGTTTATATTTAAGCCTTTTAGCCATTCCGGATCAAAGTTCATATTTAACCAAGCAATAAGTTTTGATCAAACGTGTAACAGCTTACTAAACGGAAACATGGACAAAACAATGTCAGGTCGAATGGGTAGGCATATAAAGAATAATACCGCTCCAAAATGGATGAAAGCACTTTGCAAGGTACTTTCATGGCAGGACCCTGTTAAGAAGAAGCATTGTGAAGAAGTTTATGAAATTGAAATAAAGGAAATTTAGGTGGATAAATTAACAGATGGATTAAGTGAGGTCTTCAGTAATAACGGAATTTTTCAACACTTATGGATGTTGGGAATATCTTTATTAGCAGGGATGGTTGGGCATTTTGAGCGTATGGAAAAAGTTCATTATAAAAGCTTTAACGTAATGATTTTTATCTTTGATCTATTAACTTCAGGGTTTGTTGGATTGCTTTCTTTATACGCTTGTCTTGCAATGTGTACTGATATTTATATGATGGCAGTAATTGTTGGGATGTCCGCTCATAGCGGAACAAAAGGTATAAGCGCTATTCTAAAACTTATTGCAGGTAGGTACAAGTTATCTATACAAATTCAAACAAAGGAAGAAAAGAAATGAGCTTTATAAAATCACTTTTTGGAAATACAGACCTTGTAAGAAATGGAATGAGCGCAATTGGAAAAATGGTGTTTACACCTGAAGAAAAGGCAGATTATTTAATTAGATTTCTTAATGCTTATGAACCTTTCAAGATAGCACAAAGAATCCTTGCCATTATGTTTAGTGGAGTGTTCTTGAGTGTGTTTATTATGTCTGTAATTATTTATGTAATGGGAATTTTTACTGAGGATATAGGAAGAGCAGGATTTTTGCTTGCTTCAGCACATGACCTTATTAACTTCAACATAGACACATTAGGACTTCCAACTTCTATGATTGTTGGGTTTTACTTTGGTGGTGGAATGATTGAAGGGGTCATTAGATCAAGAATAAAGGATTTTAAAAATGACTAACATGGATGATTTAGTAATAGGCATTAAAGAACATGAAGGATTTAGAGGAAAAGTCTATGAGGACCACTTAGGCTTTCCCACCGTAGGCTATGGAACAAAGATGCCATTGACCAAAAAAGAAGCAACCGTTCTTCTAAGATTAAGACTGACAGAGATGGTTGAAGAACTATTTATGAAACGTTCTATCTTTAGAAGACTACCTGTTGAAGCTCAAAATATTCTTGCAGAAATGGCTTATCAAATGGGAGTTCCAAACCTCATGAAGTTTAGAAAGACTTGGGCTTTTCTTGAAGAGCATGAGTTTATAGAAGCTTCTATTGAAATGCTTGATAGTCAATGGCATAAGCAAACACCTAGTCGAGCAAAAGAACTTTCAAAACGCATGAAACAAATCAAAACACAAGGATAAGAAATGGCAACAGAAACAGCAACAGACAGTAGAGGCGTAGCACTACAAGTATTTAAGCCTACACAAGGCAAAGTTTTAACAGCTACAGTAACAACCGCTTACGTTCCAACTGAAACAGAAACACTTAAGTTGGCAAATCTTGCAAAGATTACAATTGATGGAATTCAAATTGAGTATGCACAAGGTGAAATTATTGCGCTCACTAAAGGCAAGTCCTACACTTTTGATATTGCAACTTCTGCACATGTGATGTAGTTGTGAATTTATCACTAGGGTTAAGTTTAGGATCAAATGTAAAAAAAACAATTTTATCTTATTTAGTTGAATATAGGTTAACTTCCTCACTAACAACAGACGGAACTTTTAGCTATACTGAAAATACGGGCTCATCTAATGTAGATGGTAAATTAATACTACTTTCAAATGGTGTAGCATGGAATCCAATTAGCGGAGGGGCTGAATACCCTGAAGACGGGACTATTAATTTATCTGGTGGGTACGCTATTGATACACAAGTTATATTTCCTTCTGACCTAGAATGGTCTCTTCCTCTAACGTACAATATTGATGGAGCAGGAAACTATGATTTAGCTATTATTAACTATAAGGGCGATGGGATTGCTAACATATGGAGAGGAAATCAATCAACATACTTTACTTTATCAGATGATGATACAGGATTATCTTATGTGCCTCCATTATCTTCTTATAAGATAGAAGAGATTCCAAAGTTACCAGCCAAAGTAATATGGACTTTTGAGGGGATTATAGATATTACTGATACTATAGCACACAGTATAACTATAACTTCTAATACATACATAGACCCTTCAACATTCTCAGTAGCAGATATTACAGTATCAGTAGAAGCTAATGGAACTATTAGCAACTTAATTCAAACAGCTAATCCTTTAGTATGGACTTTTGACTTTGCAGCTGATACAGTCACAGATACAACCAACGTATTTACTATAGGAACAGCTATTACAGACTTATGGGGAAATCTACCTAGTTCCACCTCAGTAAGTTCAAATTTTGAAATAGACGTAACAAATATACTAGGGCCTGAATTAGTAACTAATGGTATGTTTGATACAGACCTTGCCGGATGGACTGTTGGCACTTGGGTATGGGGATCAGGTGGGATTGCAACTGACAGCACCGTAGGTGGATACGATACATTTACTCAAAATGGGGTTCCCACGTCTAATTACACAACAAAACAGTATAGAGTATCTTATGATGTAGTAGGTGCAGTAGGAGGCGGTGCAAGAATTAAATTCAACAACGTGTACCTAAATGATTACCAGTCTAATGGAAGTTATACCTATGACACAACAACTACAACAAGCCTCTCTCAGGTTCTAATCTTAAGTAACTCTAGCTTTTCAGGCTCAGTAGATAACATTTCAGTTAAGGAGATTTTATGATAACAGGAGCAATTTCATACGGTATAGGGTGGTCACTTTCTGCCACAACAAGTTTTAAATCTTTAGCTCATGCACAATACGGAGTAGGTGCTACAACACCATTAGGTTCATTTAGCTTAACCGCTCCTGCAAATAATACACAAATACTAATAGACCAAAAGGCCGTTATCTCAGGCGACTTATCAACAGTAACAAGTGTTACTTATTGGGCCGATAATGATACTATTAACTTAGGTACTTCAACTGTGCATCCTTTCAGTATTGATATAGACCCTGACCTTATCCCTAATGGTATACATACTATTAAAGCACTTGTATCTGAAGGTGCAACCCTCACTCAAACTAACTCTAACGCCTTTATATCTGAGGTGGATAGGTTCAAATTAGGAAATACATACTATATATCTACCACAGGCTCTATTTCAGGAGATGGAAGTATTGGAGACCCTTGGGATATGGGTTCTGTGTTTAGTGGTGCTACTTCTGTAACAGCGGGTGATGTTGTGTATGTCAATGAAGGTTCTTATGGATGGCACAAAACGTATTTAGCAGGTACATTTTTAAACCCTATATTATTTAAAGCAATTGGCAATGTAAATATACTCGTAGCAGATGCAATAGGGTCAGCTCATAATTGGTTCCAAGGGTTTAGACCTGATAATACAACAGAGGAGCGCGATTATCCAACAGTAGCTAGGCCAAGCGGTTTCTACTTAACTCAATTAGGTCACTCAGTAATAAACTGTGTACTGAGTAATGTAGGGCATCCAGCTATCGGGCATTGGGTTGGTTGTGAGGATTCATTTATTTACGGGAATATTATTTGGGGTACAGGTCAATATGGACAATCACCTGACATTAGAGGGTCAGCGATATATGCTCAGAATAATATAGGTACTAGAAAATATCGTGATAATATGACTTTTAGAAACTTTACTAATGGACTTAAGCCTTATGCGGAGTCAGGATTTGTAAGAGGTTTTGAGATGGATGGAAATACTTCTTTTATGAACGCTTCTGCACCTTTTACAATGATTAGCCAAAATTCAGTTGAACGGTCAAAGTTCACAAACAACTATTCTTATGACGATAATAATGCTTCAACCTCCGCTACTAGGTTTGGGTATAACGCACTAAACTTTGCTAATACAGGATTAGAAATAACCGACAATGTACTAATGTGTTCAGGCAGAAGTCAAACAGGGGCCTTGGATATTCGTATGTTCAATAATCTTACTGTTAAAAGAAATACTATTATCACGGAATATACTTTAGTAAATACAGAAACACCAAGACTTTTACA
This sequence comes from Arcobacter sp., assembly GCA_002733885.1. Lineage (GTDB taxonomy): Bacteria > Campylobacterota > Campylobacteria > Campylobacterales > Sulfurimonadaceae. The sequence continues at coordinate 42,911 of NVXJ01000007.1, forward strand.
GCATTACCCAACAGCAACAGAAACATCAATTGATTGGGATAACAACGCTTATTGGGGCGGTAGAGATGTTAGTATTGGTAGTGATAATGTAATCAATGACCATACCGACCACATTGTTAATGATTACCATGGTTCATTTGAAGCATGGAAAACAGCTAGACCAACTTATGATATAAATAGTACACACACAAGAACATACCCCATAGCTAATGCTTCCTTTCTAAGACCTAACCTATACGAGAGAGGAAGGGGACATATAACGATTTATAATTGGGAATCTCTTTTAACTGTAAACATAGATATATCTTCATTTGGATTCGAAGATGGTGAAGCGTATGAAGTTAGAGATATTCAGAACTTATACGATGTTCCTGTTATCACAGGAGTATATACAGATGCTTCTAAAATAGTTGCAGTACCTATGGACTTAACAACTATTGCAGCACTAATAGGTGTCAATGCTCCAGTTCGGCCTTGGAATCACATGGATGAGTGTTTAGTACACACAGATATTAAATTTGGTACGTTCTTAGTTATTAAGCAAGGGGTCCTTAATTAGACTACACGGTGATAGGCGCTATCCGTAAAAGGTTGTTAATATTTACTGTCACCATTTTGTCACCAAAAGGGGTCGGAAGTGGTTACCAAATGTAGTGCTGACCCCTTAAGCTAGGGGTGGTCATAATTGTGACCATTTTGTGCCAGTAATCATGTATATGCATAACGATACTGTCACAGTTTTCCCCTAAAGTAAGTGTCTTAGGGTGCATATAGAATTCGGCTTATTGTTCTGCCATACTCTTACAAAACCTTAGTAAACCTTCTTATCAAAGATAAATTCAAAGATCTCTTTTATACTACTTTGATAGCTAAACAATTACTCTTTGACTTCCCAAGTTTCTCCAGAGTTTAGGAGTTTATGAAAGTCTCCTTCACCTTTTATTGCTTTAATCTCAGCAAGCTGAGCCGCTACTTGTTCGTTATAAATAACATCTTTAACGGCATATATAACACCGTATAGTTTAGGCATACTAGGATTAGCATCCATAGCAACGAGCAAGGAGGCTAACATTTCGTTTGTTTTATCATGAATTAGACAATCCTCTTCAGTGTAGGTACTTCCAAGTTCAACTACTTTCAATCTAAGATTATCAAGGATAATTCCCTTTTTGACTTCACTACCAAAGAGCAGGGGCTTACCTTGCTCAAGTATGATTGAATGATCATCTCTCGTCTTTTTATCAGAGTACTCTGAGTGACAAGCATCATTGAAGATAAGACAGTTTTGATAGACTTCAATAAAAGATGTCCCTCTATGCTCTTCTGCTTCGAGTATAATTTCTTCTATGTGTTTAGGATTTTTATCTGTTGTTCGTGCAATAAAGGTTGCACTAGCACCAAAGGCAAGTTTTGCAGGACTAAAGGGTCTGTCAAGAGATCCGTAGGGTGTGGACTTAGTAATTTGACCTAGTACGGAAGTTGGAGAGTATTGACCCTTGGTTAAGCCATACACTTGGTTATTAAACAAAACAATATTCAAATCAACGTTTCTTCTAAGGGTATGAATAAGATGATTACCCCCAATAGACAAACTGTCACCATCACCTGTAATGACCCAAACACTCAAGTTAGGATTGGCTGTTTTGACACCAGATGCGACCGCAGTGGCTCTACCGTGGATAGTATGATAACCATAGGTGTTTAGATAATAAGGAAATCTGGAAGAACATCCGATTCCTGATACACAAACAACATCTTCACGTTTTCTACCAATCTTTGTCATGGCAGTTTGTATAGCTGAAAGTATTGCAAAGTCTCCACATCCTGGGCACCATTTTACTTCTTGATCGCTGACAAAGTCTTTTTTTGTATATTTCAAATCATTATCTTTAGCCATTTTGAGCCTCCTTTAATGCCTTTGTAAAAGCCTCTTTAAGTTCGGAAATTTTAAAGGGTAGTCCCTGAACCTTGTTATAGGATATGGCATTACAGGCAAATTTTGCATTGATGATATGAACCATTTGTCCCATATTAAGTTCAGGCACGATGACTTTTTTGAAGTTTTTAATGACATCTGCTATATTTTTAGGCATGGGATGAATGTATCTTAAATGAATCAAAGATATTTTTTGGCCATCTTTTTGAAGTGCTCTGATTGCCATTTCCACTGAACCATAGGTTCCACCCCATGAGATAACGAGCAAATCGCCACTTTCATTTCCCTCGACCTCTTGTAAGGGGATGTTATTGGCTACATATTCTACTTTTTTCTGTCTTGTCTCACACATTTTTTTATGATTAGCAGGGTCGTAAGAAATATTTCCTGNTAYTRMWNTSTTTTTCTAAACTTCCTATTCTATGCTCTAAACCTTTCATGCCGGGAATGGCCCAGTCTCTTACAAGAGTTTCAGGGTCTCTTTTAATCCAGCTCCAGTTTTCTTTGTCAACATCTTCAGCATTGAGCATTTTATGCTTAATCTTGGCATATTTTGTATCAATATCGGGAATTTTCCAGGGTTCAGTACCATTGGCAATATAGCCATCTGTTAATAGCATTACAGGTGTCATATGTTCGAGTGCCAGTCTACTTGCTTCATAAGCCATGTCAAAACAGTCATTAGGTCTAGACGCGGCAAGAATGATTAAGGGTGAGTCTCCATTTCTTCCATAAAATGCCTGATATAAGTCAGATTGTTCAGTTTTAGTAGGAAGTCCTGTGGAAGGTCCTCCTCGCTGAACATTTACAATGACAAGGGGCATCTCATAGCTCACGGCCAAGCCTATAGCCTCACCTTTAAGAGAAATACCAGGTCCTGAAGATGTAGTGATAGCTAAGGAACCTGTTAGTCCTGCTCCAATAGCTGTACAAATTGCGGCAATTTCATCTTCAGCTTGAAAGGTCTTTACACCAAATTCTTTGTATTTTGATAGCTCATGTAAGATGTCTGAAGCAGGGGTGATGGGGTAGCTCCCCAAAAATAATGGCAAATTCGCAGCCTGTGCAGCTCTAATAAAGCCCCAAGCTGTTGCCATGTTTCCATTAATCTGCCTGTAAATACCGGGTTCAATTTTTGCCTTTGAGACCTTATACGTTGATACTACCGTTTCGAGGGTTTCGGCAAAATGTGCTCCCGCCTTCATAGCCGTTTGGTTGGCCTTTAAGAGTTCAGGATTGTCACTAAACTTCTGCTTTATCCATTTTAAGGTTGTTTCCATCTGCCTATGATAAAAAAAGTAGGTCATACCTAAGGCGTAAAAGTTTTTGCAGCGTTTTTTACTTTTGGTATCAAGGTCAATCTCTTTTAGAGCCTCAGCTGTTTGTGAATCAATAGGAACCTTGATGAGTTGGTATCCATCGAGCTCACCGCTAAGAAGAGGGTTACTTTCATAACCAGCTTTGGCAATCTTTTTATCGGTGAAGGCATCTTCATTAAGAAGAATAGCACCACCTTTTTTCAGATCTTTTAAGTTTACCATGAGTGCGGCAGGATTAAAGGCTACAAGCATATCTGCCTCATCTCCAGGGGTGAATATTTCTGTGGATCCAAACTGTATCTGAAACCCAGAGATACCAGCAACAGTGCCTTGAGGTGCTCGTATTTCTGCTGGATAGTCTGGAAAAGTTGCAATATCATTTCCCATGATTGCCGAGGTATTTGAAAACTGAGTACCTGTAAGTTGTACACCATCCCCCGAATCTCCAGAGAACCTGATAACAACACTTTCAACTTCTGTTATAGTAGCCATTTTGTTCACCTTGTAAATTGTGTATAAACAACTATATATGAAAACATTTAATTTAACTATAAATCATAAAATTACATTTATTTACGGCTTTAAATGAAAAGAAGTAAAAGTCTGCTCACTTCATTCACCTGTATTGTATGCTTCTGATGTTCTCAATTTTTTTTAAAACGCAATATAAAAAAATCATATATTGTTTTTCAGCAAAAATTAGGTCTTTTTCTTTTACACTTAAGGTTATGGCTCAAATGCTAAGGAAACTTTCATGTTAGACAATAATGACACCAGCACTACAAAACCTTCATCAACTGATACGGTAAAACAGATTCAATGGTTAGAAATTCATGGACGATTTAATACTACAAAAACACCAGATGGAAATTCTCACTTTGTAACAAAAGACAAGCCTCAAGCAGCTTATCTTACGGAACTTGGTGGGGCTCTTACTCTTAGTCTTGAAGGTCACTGGCATTATCTAATAAATCGTGACTCATTAGAGCTAAAAGAAGGTGAGTTAGCCTTAGATAAGCTAAGTATCACTTCACAAGATGGTACAAGTCATGACCTCGAGATTCATTTACTTGGCGGTGAAACTTATCCTTGTATTTCTAAGGTTGATTATCTAGGAAATAAAGATAATGATGTTCTTAGTGTAGAAGAACTAATGTTTATACAAAATGCTATTGAAGAAGCTGAGTTAGATTATGAAAATGTAAAGATGGAAGAAGTAGATCTAGAAGATGACCTACAAGATGAAGAAGAACCTTTAGTAGAGAATTTATCTGAAAATGAACCCCTTATGGACGAGATAGATGTATCAGAACAAAGTATAGTTGAAAATACTGATGAAGATTCACAACAAGAAGAACCATTAGCTCTTGAAGAAAGACCCATGCCAGAAGATGAAGAAGAAATGCTTGCTAAGGTACATGCACTAATTCTTCAAAAGAAAGAAGAATTAAGAGGACAAGAAGAGAGGGCTAGATTAGAAGGTATTAAAGAAGAAGAACAAATACAAAAGGATTTAGAGCTTCAATCAGAACAAGAGGAAGCTCAGGATATTAAAGACAAGGAAAAAAAAGCTGCAAAAGTTACTATGGATGGAGATGAAATGCTTTTAAGGGTGCAAGCCTTAATGAACGCTCCTAAGCAATTAGATTTAGCCGAGATTGAAATGGTAGGTGAGAGTGATACTGTTAAGGTGCAAAAAGAAGAGCCTGCCGTTGTTATTGAAGAAAGTGAAGTAAAAGAGGAAGTCCTTGAAGTTATAGAAGATGAAGAGTTTAATGAAGCTTGTCTGCGGGGTAAAATTTCTACAGATGAGGCAGAGGACACAGATGTATTCAAAAGCAATAGCTATTTAGAAGGTTTTAGCTTAGAAGCAGATGGGTCTTATTGTTTTGAACCTCATGAAATTAGTTATGAGTATCTAAGTGAAGGTAAAGAAGAAGTTAGTAGGGTAGAAGTGTCTCTTGTAAAAAGTAATGGGAGGAAATTTCTAGGACAGCTTAGTTTAAAGGTACAGCGTATAAATGGGGCCCTAAATTTAAGTGCTAATGAGGGTGAGTTTAGACCAGACAAGGGAGCTTTTGCTGATGAATTTGAAGAAATGTCCTTAGAAGAACTTGCGGGAAGTGAAGAAGAATTTTCACATCATGCACAGACCCTAGACGAGAATGATTTAGCCTTAGAAGGTCATTTAGTTGTTGTCTTTGATTCTCTTAAAGATGGTGCAGGTTTACACTCTGATGGAACCCTTGGAATTACGATACTTCTTCCTAGAGGGGCCCAAGAAGGAGAGGCTATTCTTGTTAATGGCAGCGAATTTATTATCACAGAGGCTGAGGCTCAGGTAGGAAAATTACTTTATGCTGTTTACCCTGATGATGAGGTTGAAGTGAGTTACAGAGATTGTGAAAATAATATTTCTGATTCTATCCGAGCTAAGGCGAATGAGCAAAGTGTTGAAATACTTGAGTTTAGTTTAGCTCCACAGATCATGGGGGAGGTGGGTGCACAGAGTATTCATGCAAGCCTTCCTCTTAGGCTGTCTGAACATAGTGTCTGGATGCTTATGGATAATCAGGGCAAGAAAGTCAATGTATGTCTTAGTGCATTTGGAAGTACCCATATAGACAGTGAAACAGGCGAGATAGAATATAAATATTGTGAGCATTCGGGCTTAGATAAGTATGGTTCTAGTGCGGATAATAAGATCTGTGAAAAGATAGGTATATATCTTGATGATGCACCCTACGCGCAACTAGAAGTTAATATTCATATTCAAGCCCAAACTATACATGGATATAGCGGTCAAGAAATTGATAGTAGTACCATAACTGATATGAAGCTTTTAAAAATAGATAAATCATCCCTAAAGACAGATGTTTCTAAAGACAATAATATGCGAGAAATGTTAGAAGTAGGGCTTATGAGCAATAAGGCTAAAATATCAAAAATAATGTTAGAAATTTATGAGTCAAAGACAGCTGGGAATAATACCAGTGAGGCTAAGATTAGACTTCAGTCTTTGACAGATCAAAAAACACATTTAGAAGATAAATTAAACTCTTTAAAGTAAACAATAGGAAGATATATGTCAGTAGGTTTTTTCGCAGTATTTGATGATATTGCTATGTTATTAGATGACGCGGCAGCTATGAGTAAGATTGCTACAAAAAAAACAGCAGGGGTACTGGGAGATGACTTAGCTGTAGGGGCTCAAAAGGCTTCGGGATTTTCAGCTTCTAGGGAACTTCCTGTTTTATGGGCCATTACGAAGGGCTCTTTTAGGAACAAGCTTGTCATTCTTCCTATTGCCTTTATTCTTTCAGCCTTTGCTGATTGGGTTATTATTCCTATCTTAATGTTAGGAGGCCTGTATTTGGCTTTTGAAGGGGCTGAAAAGATTTATGAGTACTTTGTCCCTCATGAGAAAAGAAAAGAGGTATATACCTCTAAGTCTGAGGCCGAGATTTTACAATATGAGAAAACAAAGGTTAAGTCTGCGATACTTACAGACTTTATTCTTTCTATCGAAATTATTATCATTTCCTTAAATACCGTCTTAGAAAAAAGCCTTCCTATACAAATTATTGTTGTTTCTTTTGTCGCGGTTATTGCGACAATTGGTGTTTATGGTTTAGTTGCGCTAATGGTTAGAATGGATGACCTTGGTTTTAAGATGATAGAGATGGATAAGGGAAAAGAGGGTCTTCTTAAAAAAGTAGGAGAATTCTTAGTGTTAGCATTGCCAAAGCTTATTAAAATTTTAACGGTGGTTGGTACCTTGGCCATGTTGATGGTAGCAGGGGGTATATTTGTACATAATGTAGATCTAATACATACGGCCACACACTTTTTACCAAGTCTCTTGGGTGAGATAGCAGTAGGCTTGATACTGGGTATTATAGTGCTTAGTCTTGAAAAAATATTTAGGCGCTTAAAGAAGGCTTTCTAAGTCTTCTAATCCTTGTATAAAATGTTTTGCGTGGGTGAAGTCATGATTGAGCGTAAACTCATTATGCACGATAACACAGTCTATACCCGCCTTATGCGCAGACATCAGACCTCTTTGCGAATCTTCTACCACTATGGCCTCGCTTTTTTTCCCTTTAAAATAGTCTAAACCTTTTAAATAAGGATCAGGATGAGGTTTAGAGCGTTTATACTCTCCACTGCAAAGCACAAAATCCATATGGTCTGTTATTCCTCTGCCCTTATGAATGAGTTCAAAGTCAACTCTTCTTGATGAGGTAACTATGCCCATCTTATACTTTTTACTAAGAGTAGATAAAATGCTGTTAACATCTTTTATCTCTATATCTTCAGTTCTAATATAATGCTGATATAACTCGTTTCTTTTATCTCTGGCTTTTTCAACATGAACTGAGTCAAAACCTTCTTCTTCTGCCAATAAAAAAGCACTTTGTCCCTTCACCATTATCTCAAGGTATCTTTCTTGGGTCAGTTCAATGCCCATTTCTTTTAAAACGTCAAGATTAGCTTGAAAGTACCATTTCTCCGTCTCTACCAAAACACCATCATTATCAAATAAAATATATTTTTTCATAATAAGATTATATCAAATAAAAAGCTTTAGATATTATTTGACTTTCAATCTTACATTTATATCACCTTCTATACCGGGTATAAGAGCTTAAGCTTAGATATATTTTAATTGCACTATTATAAAATATTGTTACTAATGGATGGAATAATGACAGAAAATTTTTACCTAGCAAGACAGGCTATTTTAGACAACACTGACTCTATAATGGGGTACGAACTTTTATACAGAAATAGTGAAAATAGTAGTAAAATAGATAATCCGAGACATGCAACGGCCTCTGTTTTAGTTAATGTTCTAAACCAGGCGGGTTTGAAAAATATTGTAGGTGAGAAACTTGCCTTTATTAATGTAGAAGGCTCTTTTTTAAAACATGACTTTATTGAATCTATTCCAGCCAATACCTTTGTTTTTGAATTAACTGCGACAGGGACTATTGATGATAGGACCATTGAAAGGGTTGAACACCTTTTTGACAAGGGATATAGCTTTAGTCTTGATTTAGATTCTTATAAAAAGATGGAAGTTTTAAAAAAGCTTTCGCCCTATTTAACCTGTGTAAAAGTAGATGCCAGCAGTTTTGAAGTGGAATTTTTAAAGGCCTTCTTACGAGAGTTTAGAGATAAAAGAATAACCTTTATTGCTTCAAAGGTAGAAGATAAAGAAACATTTGAATTATTTAAGAAGGCAGGCTTTGATGCCTATCAAGGGTACTATTTTGCCAAGCCGGATATAATCAAAGATAAAAAACTTGACGGAAATCATTTAACACTTTTTCGCTTATGTAATACCATTCAAACAGGTGCTTCCATCACAGAAATAGTAGAAGATTTTGAAAAAAATCCTTCTATTATGTTACAACTTTTACAGTTTATTAATTCAGGGGCCTTTCATTTTCGCTCCCGTATCTCTTCTATTCACCAAGTTATTACCTTATTAGGAAGAAATGCCTTAGTTCAGTGGCTTATGCTTCTTTTATACTCGAAAAATTTTGGTAATAAAAAACAGTTCCAAAACCCACTTATTATCATGGTTAAACAAAGAACTGAAATTATGGTTCAGTTAATAAATATCATTAAAAAAGGGGCGACATCACAAGAACAAAGCCAAGCTTATTTTGTAGGAATTCTTTCCTTAATGGACACTTTAATGCAAGTGACCTTGAGTGATGTGGTGTGTGAGTTTAATGTAGATGATAAAATCCATGACGCCCTTTTTGATAAGGCAGGCTTACTTGGTGAACTTTATTCTGTCGCTCTAGCCATTGAAAACTTTGACACAAATTTAATAGATAACTTTTTAGACAGACATGCTATTTCACCCAAAGATTTTGAGGAGATGATGTTGAAGGTGTTTCATAGTGCTATTGAACTGGAAATGTCTGTAGACCCAGCATAATATCATCTATACCTAAACCTGGTTTTGAAGATAGATTGATAGTGTCTTTTTTAAGATGAAAGGGCTCTAACAAGGGATGCTCTTTCAAGTATAAGGGTGAGTCTAAATCAGCCATAGTTATATTGTCTTGAGATAAGCCGAAATGAGCAGCTGCCAGCAAAGATATCGGGCCTTCTAGCATAGAACCTATCATGCACGACTTCTTATATTCTTTGGCGAGAGAGCTTATTTTAAGGGCCTCGAAAATACCCCCACATTTCATGAGTTTAATATTTAAAAAGTCCATAGCATCTTTGTCTAAGAGTATTTTTGCGTCTTGAAGAGTAAACAAGGATTCATCGGCTAAGACAGAAATGATATTTTTATCTTTTAAAGTTTTCATAGAGATAATATCATCTGCCTTGAAGGGTTGTTCTATACATTCAATATTTTTAATGTTTATTTGTGAAAGCATCTGTAAACACTCTTCTAAATTAAGGGCTTGGTTAGGGTCTAGTCTTAGGCGGATATGAGAAGGAATTATAGAATTGATAGCATCTAGTCTTTGTATGTTTTTGCCTACATTAGCATCAAGTTTTATCTTTAAAATATCAAAGTCTAGGTCTATGGCCTTTTGACTTTCTTCTTTCATAATAAGGGGCTCATTTACAGAGATTGTAAGGTCTGTTTGTAAGGATGATTTTTTTGCACCTAGATATTCGTGGAGGCTAAGAGAAGCTTCCTTAGCAAAGATATCGTATAAGGCAATATCCACGCAGGCCTTTGTTTCAGCGCAGGCGTTTAGCTTATGAAGCTGTGGAAAGATACGGTATTCTTTTAGTTCTCTCCCTAATAAAAAGGGGATAAGCTCGTCTTGTAGTTCTCTTAGTATATCTTCATTTGTTGTACCTGTGATGGCCGTAACTGCGCAGGCCTCGCCATATCCAATATAAGCAGTGTCTGTATGTATCTTTATAATGATATCATTAACTTCATCTACACGTCTTAAAGCAGTGATAAAAGGCTTTTTAAGACCAATATGGAGTTCTTGTACCTCTATCCTAGTTATTCTCATACAAGCCACCTTAGCACCATAGCTAGAAAGAGGGCAACAAAGGTGCCTAAAATGTATCCAAGACTCGCCATTAAAACACCAACACCTACTAGGCTTTGAGAATAGGCCGCGGACAAGATAGGAGCAGAGGCAATACCCCCTATATTTGCCAAAGAAGCAACACTGATACTAAAAAGATCAAGTTTAAAAAGCCTTGCAAAAATAAGCATTAAAAGAGCATGTATAAGTAAGATAAATAGGCCTAAAAAGAGATAGCTTAGAAGCTCAAGATTAAAATGGACCTCGGCCCTAGAAGCAATAAGGGCAATTAAAAGATAAAGCATAGCATTCGCCGTTGCTTGAAGGCCTCGTATTTTGGCAAGGGGTGAAAAGGAAAAGACCAAGCCAAAGAAGGTGGCAAGAATAACAGACCAAGTTGTGGCTGAAGAGAAGAGGGCCTGAGATAAATATATACCTAAGACTTGAGTGAATAATGACACAAACAAGGCGGATAAAATAAGGTAAACATATCCCTTATATGAAAAGTGTAGGGCACATTCACTGGAGAAGTTTACATCTTGAACAGGATTACTTGCCTTAGTAAAATGATTAAACTTAGAGGCAAAAGGAACAAGAAGAAGTAAGAACATCACCCACAGACTATAATCAACAGAATCAATAAGCATAGTGATACCAATGGCTGATTCTGAACTTTTTATGGCTGAAGCAACGGCGAGCATATTAGCCGTTCCACCCATCCATGATCCTGCTAGAGGTGCGAGTATTTCTATATCGTTTAAAGAAAGTGAAAAGGTGATAAATCCAAGAATAAAGGCAATAAAAAGGCTAAGGCTTGCTAGCAAAAAACTTAAAAGCATTTTTGGCCCAAGTTTAAGAAGTTGGGTAATCTTATTTGGAAGTAGCATCAAAAACAGCATAGAAGGTAATAAGTTGCTTTTTAAGGTTGAATACGAATGTGATATAGCCTCATTGTTATCAAATAAACCGTTTGAACTAAGAACCATAACACCCATATATAATAGAACGATAGGGGGTAGATACTGAAGTGTTTTGAATTCTTTTTTTGCTAAGTATAAGGCTAGGCTAGAAAATACTGCCAATATAAGTAGGTAAAGAGCAGGTGATGATATCATTGAATTGTCTTTGAACAAGACTTGAAATTAGGAAGTTCGTCTCGTAGGGCTTTCATAAACTTAGCTCCTGGATCGTGTTTTAGAGTTTTATAGTTTTTATCTTTTTCTAGCCAGAGGCTTAGGTCTTGACAGTTTTTGTATTCATGATGTCCAATTAAATATTGAATATTTTGAAACTTTTTCTTTAGGTAGTTAATAAGTTGTATATTGGCCTGAAACTGTAAGGGGGTTAGGTTGTCAAGGTTCTTTTCCCCTCCAACGTTTTCAATAGCAATAGTACTATAATTAAGACCAATAACATGTCTTGCCATATGATTTTCTGGCATTAAGCGATAAATAGTCCCCTCTCTTGCAATTAAAAAATGAGCTGATACATTAAGGGCGGAAGCCTTTCTTATTTCTATTCTATCATAGGCTAGGATAGAGTTTTTAAAGTGATTAAAAGACTTATTGAAGTCATTCTCAGCCGTCCAATGAATAACAATTATGCGCGGTTCAATAGTAATATCTTTAGGTTCTAGTCCATAATGCTCAAAGATATACCTTTGACTCAAGTTAAGTCGTTGCTGATCAAAATTTATGGGTTTATCAATGATATCTAGACTATATAGGTTTAAGACTAAAAAAAGAAAAAGTAGTATTTTCATGAAGAACTCTTAATAAGGATCTTAGAAATTTCAGAAGGTGCAAGCACGCGTATAGGTGGCCCCCAATATCCAGCGCCTCGACTGACAAAGATTTGTTGATTTTTTTTATGTTGATAAAGACCGGCTAGATAAGGTTGGTCTACCATTACAAGAAGACCAAAGGGAAAGATTTGTCCCCCATGTGTATGTCCAGAAAGCATGAGATCACAAGGGTACTTCTTAAGCCGTAAAATGGACTTAGGTTGATGGGCTAATACAATACTAGGTAAAGATTTATCAATGCCCTTATATGCCTTATCCACATCCATAGGGTATTGACCAATTCTCTCTCCTATAATATCAGTAAAACCTATAAGATTATAAGTAGCCTTTGTATCTTTTATTAAAAGGTTTTCATTTAGTAGTACGATAATACCTAAGGTCTTTATATGCTCAATAATTTTCTTTGCACCATGAAAATATTCATGATTTCCTAAGATAAAATAAGTAGGCGCGGAGATATTTTTCAAGGGTTCTAAGTCTTCTTTTATCTGGTCTATATCATGGTCTATTAAATCACCCGTAAGTACAACGATATCAGGATTTTCATCATTTGTTCTTTGTACTAAGTCTTGTACAAAGGGCTTTTGAAGGGTGCGTCCAACATGCACGTCTGAGAGTTGAATGATAATATAATCAGAGCTAGAAAAGTCTTTTATATTAACATTGATAGTATTTAATATTGGTTTAGATAAACCACCTTTTAAGCCCTTGAACAGGTAGGAGAAAGCTAAAATCAACATAGTTGTATCAAAAAGTATTTTTATAAACTTTCTGCGGTTTTCTTGATAAGGTACTCTTTTGAATATAGAAAGATTTAGGTCATATACGACAGAAATAACAAAGAGTAAAAAGGTGATACCAATAGATGAGGCTAAGAGATAATACAAGCTAGCTGTTGGAATTAAGGCTTTCGTAACTGCCTCAAATACAAAAAGACTTTCCCCTAGCATTAAGACAGAAGGAATAAGAAAGGCATACTGATTAAAAGGCTTATGAAGTCTTTTAAAAAACCGTTTATAAATATAAAAATTTAAGGCTGCCATAGTAAATAAAAAGGCAAGAAAAAAAAGTGAAAGTTTCATATGAGAGTGTACCTTATATTTTCTAAGTCTAAAAAGTCAGTAAAAAAATGAAAACTTTTATCTAAGAGCTTCTCATTTTGAGAGCTTAAGGAAAACTCAACGCTATTTCCTGTTTCACTCATCATGGGTAAGGAAGAAAGCTCAATCCCCGTATCAAGGTCGAACATAAGCTCTTGAATACGACCTTCACCACACTGGGCAATAAAGCCTTTTGTAAAAAGCTTTATTGAAGAAGGTAGATACTTTGAGAGTACTTCATCTATCATGGGTCCAGCCATCTGCGGAAAACCGGGCATAAAGAAAAAACGTTCACTTAGATGAAAACCAGACATATTATTGATAGGGTTAAAAAGAAGTCCTGCATTTTTAGGCAGGTCTGACATCTTTATAGGATGAGGATAGGCTCTTTCACTAAGGCGTTCTTCTATATCTTTTTTAAACTGTGGATGCCTGTATAAAGTACCGTCCGCAAAAACATCTGCGCACAATTGCCTTGTAAGGTCGTCAGGAGTAGAACCAATACCTCCAAAACTTAACATTATAGAGTTCGGGTCATTTTTAATCATAGTATAGATGTTTTTAATGAGATTGGCATCGTCTTTGATAGTTAAAGAAGCAAAGAGACTAAATCCTTTTCCTTCTAAGGCCTTAGATAAGTAATCAAAATGCTTATCTTCACGGCGGCGGTCTAAGATTTCACTACCTATGATAACAGCGTATATATGGGCTTGTTTAGTCACTTGATATCCTGAGTTTTTATGGAACTATTTTACAGTTTTAAAAATTATAAAGCAAATTGTTTTAGTATAGTTGCTAGTTTTATAAGTATTCATAATATATACTTAAAAAATAGAGTCAATTCTAATACCAATATTTTAAAAAGTTAAATAATGTTTAAATAGTAATATAAATGCATGATTGGGAAAATAATGTTTGATTGTAAAACCTTAGCAGAGATTGTGGACTATATAGAAAACGAGGTTGATAATGAGAGCTTTTTAAATTATCTAGAAGATGGTAATTGGAAAAGTATATCTTCTAAGGACTTTGTACACATGGTTCGCTCATTAGCCTCCTCTTTTGAAAAGGCAGGGGTAAGGCAGGGTACAAGCGTTGCCATTATCTCAGACTCTTCGCCTTTTTGGCTGATAGTTGATTACGCGCTTCAATGTTTAGGAGCCGTATCTGTGCCTATTTTTGCGAATATCTCTTCGTCTAACCTAAGTTTTGAACTTGAAGACGCTGAAATAAAATATGTCTATATAGCCTCGCAAGAAAAGTTTAATGAGATAGAAGATGCCTTGAAAGGTATGAAGCTTGTTCTTGTCAAAGATATTAAGGCTAAGGGTGAAAATATTAATCAGTTTTTAACCTTTCTTGGAAATGATATTTCTTATACTAAGCCTAGTATTGACCCAGATGACCTTGCTACTATCATTTACACGAGTGGCTCAACGGGTGTACCTAAAGGCGTCGAACTTTCTCACACAAACCTCATAACTCAAATCCTTGATACTAAAGAACGCATAGATCTAAGTCCAGACTTTAAAGCCCTAAGTTTTCTTCCCTTGGCACATATCTTTGAGCGCATGGTTATGTCGTATTACCTAAGTACAGGCTTGTCTATATATTTTGCTGATGATGTTAAAAATGTTGCAAACTTACTTAAAGAACTCAAGCCCGAGATTATGACCGTTGTTCCAAGATTACTGGATAAGATTTACACAAAGATGCATGAAAATGTAGCCCAAGCTAAGGGCATAAAATGGTTGATAGGAAGTGCCGCCTTTTATAGAGCTAACTCTAAAGACCCTAATTCAAAAGATGAAAATGTCTTTGATAGACTTTTTGCTAAGTTAGTTTATACCAAGTTGCAAGACGCACTTGGTGGAAATTTAAAGTTTCTTATAACAGGAGGTGCGCCTCTTTCTATGCCTGTGTACCGGTTCTTCCATAATATAGGTCTGCCCTTATATCAAGGATACGGCTTAACCGAAACTTCTCCTGTAATATCGGTAAATTATAGTGAGGAAAATAAAATAGGTACCTGCGGAAAACCCTTTGCTCATGTTGAAGTGAAGTTAGCCAAGGATGGCGAACTTTTAACAAGGGGTCCTAGTGTGATGCGTGGATATCACAAACAACCTCTTAAAACAAAAGAGATGATAGATGAAGATGGCTGGTTACACACAGGAGACTTGGCGGAGATAGATGAAGAAGGGTATGTGACTTTAATCTCTAGAAAAAAAGAACTTTTTAAAACTTCTACAGGAAAATATGTTTCAGCCATTGCGATGGAACAAAAAATTACTGCCAACAAATGGGTGGATTATGCAGTGGTTATTGCTGATAATAAACCCTTTGTATCCGCACTTATCTTTATGGATGAGATCTTACTTGAATCTTTTGCACAGAAAAAAGGCCTTGAAGGTCTTTCTTTTGAAGAACTTGTTGCAAACAGACGTATACTAGCCATTGTTATGAACCTTATAAAGGCCGTCAATAATAAGCTAAATCATTGGGAACAGATACAAAAGTTCCATATTGTAAATGAAAAGGTCAGTATAGAAAGTGGTGTTTTAACTCCTTCTATGAAGGTTTCAAGGGCGAAGGTTGAAGAACTTTACAAGACAGATATTGACAACTTTTATAGGAGCGAATCATGAAAGAAAGAATTGCCATAATAGATGGGCTTCGAACGCCTGTTGCCAAGGCTGGTGGAAATTTTAAAAATATTCAAGCTGAAAAGTTAGGGGCGCATATTGTTAAAGAACTTGCCCTTCGAGTAGGTATTCCTTTTGAAGATTATGATGAAGTGATTATAGGGAATGTTTCTCAGCCTGGTCATGCCGCTAATGTTGCTAGAGTTATTGCCTTAGAAGCAGGCTTTCCTGATACTACTATCGCTTATACGGTTCATAGAAATTGTGCCTCAGGTATGGAGTCTATTACTTCAGCTGCGTCTAAAATCCTTTCAGGTGAGGGTGAGTTGTTTTTATGTGGGGGAGTTGAATCAATGTCAAATATTCCCTTGATGTATGGTGAAAAGATGACCGAGCTTTTTGGCGCACTCTTTAAGGCCAAGAGTATAAGTGAACGCTTATATACTCTTAGTCATTTTAGACTCAAATACTTAAAGCCTATTGTTGGTTTGATGCAAGGTCTTAGGGATCCCGTTTCAGGTTTAATGATGGGCTCAACCGCGGAGATACTTGCCCAAGACTTTGGAATAGGAAGGCAAGAACAAGATGAATATGCCCTTGATAGTCATAAAAAAGCCGAAGCCGCTATAAAGGCAGGTATCTTTAAAGAAGAAATTGCCCCCGTGGTGTACGACTTAAAAGCAGGTAAGGTAATGGAAGATGATGATGGAGTTCGATTTGGGCAAAACATGAAGGCCCTTGGAAAACTTCGTCCCTTCTTTGATAGAAAAAATGGAACCGTGACAGCAGGTAACTCTTCTCAGATATCTGATGCGGCGGGAGCTGTGGTGCTGATGAGTGAGTCTAAGGCTAAGAAGATGGGTTTAGAGCCTATGGGATACTTAAGCCATTATGCTTACGCAGGCTTAGAGCCAAAACGGATGGGAATGGGTCCTGCTTACGCAACAGCCAAGCTTTTTTCACAAACAAAGCTAGGAATGAAAGATATAGACCTTATTGAAATGAATGAGGCCTTTGCGGTTCAAGCCATTGCAAACATTAAGGCCTTTGAGTCTAAGGCATACGCTAAAACACATCTAAATCGCTCAACTGCTCTAGGAGGTATTGATACCACTATCCTTAATGTTAATGGCGGCGCAGTTGCCATTGGTCATCCTGTTGGTATGACAGGTACTCGTTTGGTTATTCATATCCTTAAAGAGTTAAGAAGACGTGGGAAAAATCGAGGTCTAGCCACCTTATGTATAGGTGGAGGCCAAGGGGCCTCACTGATTTTGGAGGTAGAATAATGAAAGCTTTTACTTATGAGTTAAAAGAGGGCATCGCCACCTTATGTTTGGACCTAGAAGATTCTGTTGTAAATATTCTCTCTTTTGAGGTACTTGAAATCTTAGATGCTAAACTTGATGAGTTGCATCAAACAAAGGGTATCAAACTTCTTAAAATAACTTCGGCTAAAGAGGGTATTTTTATTGCAGGAGCAAATATCTCTGAGATAGAAGGATTAAGAGATGAACAAGAGGCCTATGAGCTTGTAAGGAAGGGTCAGCGTATCATATCAAAGATATCAGATCTTTCTTTTCCTACGGTGGCTATTATTAATGGGGCCTGTTTGGGCGGAGGCTTAGAACTTGCCTTGGCTTGTGATTATAGACTAGCAACCGAAAATCCTAAAACAAAGATAGGTCTTCCTGAGGTAAACTTAGGCGTGCTTCCTGGTTTTGGAGGAACACAAAGACTTAGAAAACTAACGGGCTTGTCTAAGGCTCTTGAGCTTATACTCGGAGGTAAGATACTTAATGGAAAGAAGGCTGAGAAACTTGGTCTTGTAGATGCCTGTGTTCCTGTGGGATACCTAGAGTTTAAAGAAAAAGCCTTTATAGATATGATTTTAAACAGCCCAGATAAAATCTTAGCAAAACGAAAAACAGGAAGCTTTATGGACAGATATCTACCCTCAATCGTTTTTTCTTATGCACGTAAAAATGTTATGGCAAAGACAAAGGGTAAATACCCCGCCGCTATTTCTATCTTAGACCTCTTTGAAAAGACAGAAGGAAAGGATCTTCAAATTGGGCTAGACCTTGAGGCAAAGGCCTTTTCAAAGCTTGCGGTAACGGATATCAGTAAAAATCTTATAGGCCTTTTTTATAGCTCTGAAGCCTTAAAAAAAGAGAGTGGAACAAAGCGTAAAGCCAATCCAATACTAATTAATATGATAAACGTCATAGGTGCGGGTGTTATGGGCGCAGGCATTGTTTTTCAGTTCTCTAAACTTGATAAACTTGTACGTATGAAACTACGTAGATACGAGCAAGCAGGTGAGGCTATGAAGTCTGTGGCTAAGGTGTATGAGGGCTTTATTAAGAGACGTCGTTTAACCAAGGCAGAGGTAGGTCAGAAGTTAGCACATATCTCTTATACCACAGAATTTAATGGCTTTTCTCATTGTGACCTAGCCCTTGAAGCCATAGTGGAAAACACCGAGGCTAAACAAGAGTTATACGCGCAGCTTGAAGAAATTATGGATGAAAAAGCCATTATTGCTTCTAACACTTCTTCTCTTTCTATCTCAATGCTCAGTGAAAAGATGCAGCACCCTGAACGCTTTATTGGGATGCACTTTTTTAACCCAGTGCCTAGAATGCCTCTTGTTGAAATCATTGCAGGAAAGAAAACTTCGGCTAAAACCATAGCAACCGTTGTTGCCTTAGCCAAAGAAGCAGGTAAAACGCCTATTGTTGTAGGTGACTGTGCAGGATTTCTAATTAACCGAATACTCCTTCCTTATATTAACGAGGCAGTACGAATGTTTGAAGAGGGGGCAGATTATGAGCGCATAGATAAGATTATTACAGACTTTGGTATGCCTATTGGCCCCTTTGTATTAGCGGATGAAGTAGGGCTTGATGTTGGATATAAGGTGGCAAAGGTCTTAGAAGATGCTTATGGGGATAGGATGAAGGTCTCTAATATCCTTGATAGGGTATATCATCAGATGAACCTCTTAGGAAAGAAAGCCGGTAAGGGATTTTACATTCATACTGCGAAAAAGCGAGAAGTAAATGACGCTGTTAAGGCCTTGGTCTTTTCAAAACGTGCCTTTGATGAGCAAGAAATTATAGATAGGGCCATGCTTATTATGATTAATGAGGCGGCTATGTGTTTAGAAGAAGGTATTGTTGATAATGCTCAGTACCTTGATATGGCGATGATTATGGGAACAGGCTTTCCTCCCTTTAGAGGGGGACTGCTTAGGTACGCGGATTCTTTAGGCTTAGACAGTGTTGTTATAAGCTTGAAAGCCTTGGAGAAAAATCATGGACTACGATTTAAACCTGCCAAACTCTTAGTTAGCATGGCAAAGAATAAAGAAACTTTTTATCACTAAAATAAGGAATCAACTATGGAATATCTAATTTATGTTTTATTAATTGTTCTTCTTGGAGCATGGTACTTAGGAACGAAACTAATTTATTGGTCAGGACTCTTGGCCCTTACTATTTTTATTGGATTTTCGCCAGCAATGGTGTTTTGGATGATTTATATCCCTATAAATATCATTTTACTGGTTCCTTCTATCCGTAAAAATCTAATATCACGTCATTTGGTTTCACTTATTAAGAAGCTTCATCTTATGCCCAGCATTTCTGAGACAGAAAAAGTGGCTCTAAGAGCAGGGACTATTTGGGTAGATGGTGAGTTTTTCTCAGGTAAGCCTAACTTTGATACGATTTTTAAAGAAGACTATCCTGAACTTACATCTGAAGAAAATGACTTTTTACATTCAAAGGTTGATACGGTATGTGCCATGACAAATGATTGGGAAGTCTTTAAAAACAGAGACCTCCCTGAAGATGTATGGCAGTACTTAAAAGATGAGAAGTTTTTTGGAATGATTATTCCTAAGTCTTATGGAGGCTTAGGGTTTTCAGCCCTTGGTCATTCAGCCGTTATTCAAAAAATGGCCTCACGTTCTCAAGTCCTTGCTATCACTACTATGGTTCCAAACTCACTTGGGCCTGCTGAACTCTTACTGCATTATGGGACTACGGCTCAAAAAGAGTATTACTTACCACGTTTAGCCGATGGAACGGATATCCCTTGTTTTGCTCTTACAGAGCCTCTTGCTGGTTCTGACGCAACTTCTATACGCTCAATGGGAGAGATCTTTGAAGATAAGGATGGAAAGATTAAAATCCGCCTTCAGTTTGAAAAACGTTACATAACACTAGGCGCTATTGCTACGATTATCGGCTTAGCCTTTACCTTAAAAGACCCTAATGAAGTTTTAGGAAAAGGAAAAGAACTTGGGATTACCTGTGCCCTTGTACAATCATCTCTTAAAGGGGTGAAACAAGGACGCAGACATGACCCTCTTGGTGTGCCTTTTATAAACTCTCCTATAGATGGAAAAGATGTCATTATTGATATGGATGATATTATTGGTGGGGAAAAAGGAGTAGGTAAGGGATGGCTTATGTTAATGGAATCATTGGCTGTGGGTAGAGGTATTTCACTTCCTTCTACCAGTACAGGTGGTGTTAAACTTGGAGCTCGTGTTTCAGGTGCTTATGCTCAGGTAAGAGAGCAGTTTGGTATTAGTATAGGCAAGTTTGAAGGTATAGAAATAGAACTCGCCAAGATAGCAGGCTTTACCTATATGATGGACGCGTCAAGAAAGTTCACTATTGGTGCGATTGACCAAGGTAAAAAGCCCGCCGTTATAAATGCTGTGATGAAGTACCACTCAACAGAAATCTTTAGAGAGGTTATAAATCATTCTATGGATATCTTAGGGGGGGCGGCTATCTCTCTTGGAGAAAAGAACTTAGTGGCACATGCCTACTTTGGTGCACCCGTTGCTATTACGGTGGAGGGTGCAAATATTATGACGCGTACGCTTATTATCTTTGGTCAAGGTGTTATTCGTTGTCACCCATATGCCTATAAAGAGATACAAGCCTTAGAAGGTGGAGACTTAGATGCCTTTGATGAAAACTTTTTCAAGCATGTTGGTTTTACCCTTAGAAATATGGTGAGAATGACCCTTCTTAGTATGACGCGTGGGTACTTACACTTTTCTTCGCGTTCTACTTTAATTGCTAAGTATGAAAGAAAGCTGGTATGGTCTTCAGCAACCTTTGCCTTTTTAACAGACTTTGCTATGGGATATTTTGGTGGTAGTCTTAAGCAAAGAGAAAAGATAACGGCGCGATTTGGAGATGTTCTTTCATGGATGTATCTATTAACCGCTACTTTAAAACGTTTTGAAGTTGAAGGAGAAAAACAAGAAGATGAGATTTATGTAAGATGGATGGGTGATTACGCCCTTAATCAAATCCAAATCGCCTTTGAAGAGATAAGTCAAAATATAGATCGTTCTCCTATAGGTCTTCTTTTCGCTTATCCAATTGGCTGGTGGATGCGTATAAATTCACTCTCAAAAGCGCCAAGAGATTCTTATTCTAAGGACTTGGCTGCCAAACTGACTATGGACAGCAATGATAGAGAAACCTTAACGGATGGTATCTATATTCCTGATGATGAGAATGAGGCCTTGGCTAAGTTAGAACACGCCTTTAGGCTTTCACGTAAGGCAGATGGTATTGCGCATAAGGTGAAAACTGAGATAAAAGCGGGTAAACTTAAAAAAGGATCGCCGAACCTTTATGATGAAGCTCTAGAATTAGATATCATTAATAAAGAAGAATATGCACTTATTATTGAAGCTAATGAAGTGAAAATAGAGGCTATTGGTGTTGATGATTTTACTATGAAAGATTATTTAAAACGAAAATAAGGATTAATTGTGAGCAGCCTTCTGTATAGCTCTAGTCATTATCTTATTAAAATGCTTGAGTCTATACTTGATACTAATATCCATATACATGGGGAAGAACATCTTCTTCATGACTCTCCCACACTTTTTGTAGCCAATCATTTCACCCGCTTTGAGACCTTTGTAATGCCTTATATCATTTACTCTCATTCAAATATGGAGGTACGCTCTCTTGCAGACCATTCCATCTTCGTAGGTTACTTTGGTACGTTTTTAAATAAGGTAGGAACACTTTCCACAGAACATGAATCCAGAAATGAGATTATTCTTGGTGACTTAATGACAGGAAGAAAGAACTGGATGATATACCCTGAAGGGGCCATGGTTAAAAATAAAAAGATAGTAAAAAACGGAGGCTTTACCCTTGACTTCTTAGACGGTAGGGACAGTGTGCATACAGGGGCCGCTGTTTTAGCTATGCAAGCAGAGCTTATTAAGCATGAATATAAAAGGGCACAACAAGCAGGGGACATTTTAAAGGTCAGGAAAATGCGTGAAAAGTATTTTATGGGAGCTAATGAAAGGCTTTCTTATAGAAACACCGTAGTAGTACCTGTAAATATCACTTATACACCTATACGCTCAGGAATAAATCCCCTAATGAGTTTAGGTGATAAGTTTGTTAAAATAATAGATGAACGTATCAAAGAAGAGTTAGAGATAGAAGGGAATATTCTTTTAAATTCTGAGATTCATATTCGCTTTGATGAACCTATAGATATGAGCGAGTATCTATATCATGCAAAAAAAGAGATGAAGAACCAAAATGAAAAATCTACAAAGATTAGTGATAATGAACTAATTAGTTATTGTAGGCATGATTTAACAACCGTGTTTATGGACGCTGTATATAAAAATATACTTATAAACTTTGATCATATCTTTGCCTTAGTCATTGAATATTATCAAGAAGACTTTATTGGACTGCATGAACTTAAAAGGGCTATATTCTTAGCGGCTAGAGATGTGGAGGGTTTAAAAATATTTCATGTTCATCATAGTATTACAGATGAGTTGTATAAGCTCTTAACAGATGAGCAAGACCCATGGTTTCAAAGTGTCTTAAACCTAAGTGTAGAGCAGGGGATACTGATACATGTAGAAGATGAGCTTTATAAGATTAACAAAAGTGCTTATAAAAATGAACACCATTTTCATACCATTCGCATTAAAAACACCCTTCGTGTTATCTTAAATGAGGTGTCTTTGTTTTGTAATATTGGACAAAGTGTTAAAGATAATTTATCTAAGAGCTCAGCAGAGATCAAAGACGAGGTCTTTCATGTGATATATAATAGAGATAAGAAGTTGTATAAGCAAGATTATAATACTTTTTATTCTGTTATCTTGTCTAAGCCTAAGGATGTAGGTTCTCCTTTTGTCTTGTATAAACCTGAGTACTCAACGGGTGTTGTCTTATCCCATGGATATAAGTCTTCGCCTTCAGAGATTAAAGAGTTAGCGCAGTACTTACATGAGCGAGGTATGAATGTGTATGGGGTAAGACTAAAGGGACATGGTACCCTTAGTGAAGACCTTAGAGACACTAACTGGGAACAATGGTATGATAGTTTTAATAGAGGCTTTGCTGCCATGCGCCAAGTCAGTAAGAAGCTTTTTCTTGTTGGCTTTTCTACAGGAGGCCTTTTAGCTATATTGGCAACGGCTAGAAAGTTAAACAAGATAGATGGTCTTGTTGTCATAAATGCGGCCTTAGAACTTCAAGATATACGGGTGAATTATGTCGTACCCACACTAAACAAGCTGAATGATTTTCTTTCTTTATTTAATGCAGACCTTGAATATGTAGAATCTGAACCTGAGTTCCCTCTTTTTAATTATAAAAGAAATTATATTAAGTCCTTAGACCAGCTGCGTTTGCTTATGCAAGAATGTAAAAATGAATTATCACTTGTTACTACGCCTACGCTTATCATTCAAGGAAAATCTGATCCTGTCGTTAAGCCTCAAAGTGCTCAAAAGATATTAGAGCAAATATCTTCTAAGATTAAGCGTATAGAAAACTTTGAAACTGACAGACATGTTATTGTTTTAGGTGAAGGAAAAGAAAGCGTTTTTGAATCGGTTAATATCTTTATAAAAGAAAATTTAAAATAGACAATTATTTAAAAAAGTGATATTATAATATTTATTTATAAATCTAAATGAGGGAAGTTTATGGCTGAAGAACTATTTACCTTTGCAAAAGATGAAGAAGTAAAGCCTTGCGCTGAATTAAGTTGGAAGATTTTAGTGGTGGATGATGATGAAGAAGTTCATGCCATTACACGCGCCGTTTTAAAAGGTTTTGAATTTGAAGGTAGAAATTTTAAACTGATTCATGCCCACAGTGCCATCGAGGCAAAAATAAAGCTGGCAGAAAACGAGGACACAGCCCTTATCTTACTTGATGTTGTTATGGAAACAGATGACGCAGGGCTTACCTTTGTTGAATATGTTAGAAATGAAATCTGTAATAAACTAGTACGTATTGTTCTTCGCACAGGTCAGCCTGGTCAAGCCCCTCAACGTGATGTTGTTGTTCAGCTTGATATAAATGATTATAAAGAAAAAACAGAACTTACCGTTGATAAACTTTTTACGACGGTTATTGCCTCTATTCGTTCTTACAGAGATCTTATTAATATAGAACATAAACGTCGTGTAATAGAACAAAGTCGAAAAGGTTTGAAACAGATTATAGATGCCTCTGCTAATTTATTTGAACTACATTCTTTAAAAGAGTTTGCTAAGGGTGCCTTAGTTCAACTTATCTCAATTTTAAATCTAAATAAAAGTTCCTTATATTTACAAGTTGATGGTCTAAGCCTCGCCAAAACTTCAGACAGTTTTTGTGTACTAGCAGGGACTGGAAAGTACAGTGATATTGAAGATGAAACGGTTTATGGTTATATTGATGATCAACTTAAAGATATGCTTGATATGGTTGTGAAAGAAGAAAGGTCAATGTTTTTTGATGAGGTCTTTATTGGATATTTTCATTCCAGTAATGGTAGTGTAAATATGATTTATGTGGATGGTTGTACTGACCTAGTAGATGAAGATAAAGAACTTATCAATATTTATTCTACTAATGTATCTATAGCCTTTGAAAATCTTTATCTTGATAAAGAGATCCTAGATACACAAAATGAGGTGATAGAAACCCTTAGTGAGATTGTAGAAAATCGTTCTCAAGAAACGGCAAATCATGTTAAACGAGTTTCTTCGTATGCTTACTATTTAGGTGTAAAATCTGGACTGAGTAATAGTGAGAGTACGAGCTTGAAATATGCTGCTCCCCTACATGATATTGGAAAGATTGGTATACCTGATAGTATCTTACTTAAGCCAGGATCCTTGAGTGATGAAGAATTTGAGGTGATTAAGACCCACGCGGAAATAGGGTTTAGTATATTAAAAAAATCAAAGCGACCTATCTTAAAAGCTGCGGCCATTATCGCCTATGAACATCATGAAAAGTATGATGGTTCGGGTTATCCTAGAGGTCTTAAAGAACATGAAATCCATATATATGGACGTATCTTAGCTATTGCTGATGTTTTTGACGCCTTAACCCAACGTAGATGCTATAAAAGTGCATGGAGTTTTGATCAAGCGATAGAATATATGAAAAAACATAAGGGAAGTCATTTTGATCCTCGTCTTATAGATATGTTTTTTTCTGACTTAGACTATATTAAAGGTGTTATGCAAGAACTCGCAGATACAAATGCTAGTTAAATCCTAGTACACGTCTAATTCTATTGAAATAATATAAAAAAGTAAGATACTTAGGTAGCTTTTTCATTTTCAAAATATCATCTATATATAAGGGAAATAAAACTGTTTTAAGTAAGGATATCTTTTTCAAAAAACTGTCTTCGAGTTGGATGGAAAAAGATAATTCCATCCAACGTATACCTGTTTTCTTTTCTTTTAAGACATAATCTTGGCTGTGCAAGAGAAAAACTTTTTTATGGAGCTTTTGAATCTTTATATGATAATTTGGTTTAGGGTTATGAAGGTCTCGATGGAAATGGCTTTCTAAGATAGAGAGTGCTAAATGGTAAGGGCTTAGGTAGTTTTCATCCTCCGCTAATAAAAGAAGTTTATTCCAATCATAATCCTTAGAATGAAGTTCATACAAATGATTTAAATCATTCATCCATTCAATACGTTCAAATCGGTGCTTTGCTGCATGTACACAAAGGTATAAAAATTCTTCCTCTAAGTCAAGAGAAGGAAGTTCTGTATTTTGAAAAGGCAAAATAATTTGGTGTTTAAACAAGGCCGAAATATCAGATAAAGCTGCGCGAGAAGACTTTAAAAGCTTCCAATGTAACTCTATAACGAGCTCTGTTGTAGGATGTATAAAAGATATATCGGAAAAGTTTTTAAGAATAAAAGGATGTGTTAATGCACAAAGGTCTTTTTCATTTTGATATCCCATTTTTAAAAGTATTTCTGCAATCTGTGTTAAGTCATCTTCTTTAGCTAAGATATCTAAGTCACTAAAGGGGCGAAGGCCTAGGTCCTTATAAGCGTGTTCCGCAAGAAGAGGCCCCTTAATAGGAAGTATAGAGATGTTTTTTTCTTTTAATAAAAATACAAGTTGTAAAAGTTGTGCTGACATAAAGAAGTTGGTGTTTTTTATTTTAAGTGCATACTTTTTAATATTATGGTGGATACTGAATTCTTTATGCTTGCTAAGTTCTTGATACACTAAGGGAAGAACGCCATTTGCAAGGGCTAAGTCCACAAGATATTCTTGGCGAATGCCTTTTTTAAAAAGTGCAAGAATCTTGTCCCTAGATGGGGTGATTTGAGAAACTAGTATTAAAAGTTTAAACTCATTAGAAGTTTTGTTCAAGATACCTCTATGAGTTCATGTTCTAAGAGGGTGTTTATTAGCTTGTTTAAATCCTTATACAATTGTTCGGATTCAACATCATACTCCTCTAAAATAAGAGCACAGGCTTTTTTAACACAAAGTTTATTTTGAATGCTTTTTAAAAATAAACTGGAAATTGGATCAAGACCAAAATGTTCTTGGTTTCGAATATCTAATAATATACCTTCAGAATCGAACTCTTGAAACATAATATAAGAGGGTATAGATAGGGTCTTATCTAAGATCATGAATATATTCCTTGTGTGCTATGCTGGCATATTTTCGCATATACCTCATTAAGTCTATCTAAATTCCAAGGAATGCAAAGTTTATAGATAGGAGTCTTTACTGCTATTTTAGCAATAAGTTCAAAAGATCTGGCTTTATTTAGGGGTAGGGTAAAGTCGAAATTATATTGTAAAACCTTAAAACTCTCAATTCCCTGAAGTCGTGTAAAGCTGATATCATCTTTTGCATCTACCGATTCAAGAACATAAATTACATGGAGTTTTTTTTCCTTAGTGACAAAGTTTTTCACCTCAAGGCCTAGGTCTTCCATTTTTCGGTAGGGTCTATGATAGGGGTAAGAAGAAGTACAGTATATATTCTCAGCCTTGTAAGATATACCCACTCTATCATCACTAATCATAGAATGGCCTTCTTGTATAAAATAATTAGTCAGCGTTGATTTACCTCCAAAAGAAGGCGCTATAAATAAAACGGCTTGATTGTTTATCTCAACACTTCCTGCATGTATGAAGTCATATTTTCCTTCAATAGTGAGATAAATAGGAAGAAGCGTATGTAAAAACCAGTATTGCAATAAGTCTAAGGAAGCATTAACTTGAAGGGTGCAATATAAGGTGCTCGAACCTTCTTCCCAATTAAAACAGATAAGGTCCTTAATCTCAAAGGCCCACTTTTGTTTGGACTCATTATATAGAAAAGTACCATCTGTGGATAAGGAGACTCCTCTATTTTGATTTTGACCATAATTGATATGATGATCATAAACCTGAGTTTGTCCTTCTTCTAGAAAAAGGGAAGGAAAAGGTAGGCTTGTCTGAAAAGGAGAACCATAATAAATAATATGTCCAAATGCTATCATTATTGTCTTAGGCCTTAAACTAGAATTTTTAATAGTATAACCAATTATATGCTCTGCGGTATTAGAAGTTTTAATTTGTTTACTATTGGTTAACTAAATTAATATAGCTCTAATCATTTATTTAATATAATTCATTAATATTAAATATTGGAGGAAGCAAATGAATGAAGAAACACAAGTAAATACATGTGATGAAACACGCCGTAATCTTTTAAAGAAAGCTTATATCGCTCCAGCTATTATTACATTGGGAACTATGACCTTGACTACATCCTTAAATGGGTCTTCTTCTTTATCGGGTGGAAATAATGGTTGGGGTAATGGAGATCAAAACGCACCAGGTAATTCAGGTCCTCATAATAATGCTGAAAATAACAGACATGGAAACCCTCATAAGAGACATGGAAACTTTCAGAATAGACACTGGTAGTTAGATTTTAGTAAATTAATCTCTTTGTTCAAACCCTAGAACAAAGACTTTCTTCATAAATATGGAAATACCTTATATCTTTTATTAGATGTATATATACAAAACTACACATAAAATCATTGAAAACAAGTAAAAACATAACTATTTATACAATTACTTAAAAACTAAAGTCAAATTAATAATAAAATCTATACAATTAGCTATTCTAATTTAGGAGAATATTATATGAAAAAAGTTCTTGTATTTCTTGCAGTTCTAGGTTTAAGTACAGCAGCTATGGCTGATGCATATGCTAAATGTGCTGGTTGTCACGGTGCAAACGGTGAAAAGAAGGCTCTTGGTAAATCAAAAGTTATTTCTGATATGTCTAAGGCAGATATCGTTGCAGCACTTAAAGGCTACAAAGATGGTTCTTACGGTGGTCCAATGAAAGGTCTTATGAAAGGTCAAGTTGCTTCTCTTTCTGATGCTGACATGACTGCAATTGCTGAGAAAATCGGTAAATAGTAAGTCTTTTATAAACAAGTCTTTATGACTTGTTTATCCCTCTTTTTTTAAATCCTATTTTTATCTTATCCATAAATACACTTATCCCTATATCTATGTTCAAAAATTAGTCGCTAATCTGATAAATCGCTTTAATCATGATGGCGATAGTTTTTGAAAAAGTAAGGCTAAGCCCATGAAAAAAATGTTTTTAATCAACCATTTTGGTAATGATATGTCTTTGTAAGTCTTTATTTTGAACACCGCTTTCGATTGCCTTAGAATAAATCGCTGAAACTTGTTGAGAATTCTTTAGATAATCAAAATGAGGAAAATGGTTTTTCCAAGCATCTGCAATTAACTGGGTTGAGACCTGTTCTATTAGCCATRMYWWMNAARWRRKWAAARYSTANAAAATRAGAAAATGGTAAATACAATAGAGGAGATGATAAGGGCGTGACAGTCAATTTTTGCCAATTGTGTATGAAAAAGAAAGGACAGAGGGGTAGAAACAAGTAAAACAAGGGCAAAATAAACAAAGTATATACGCCCAAGACGGACTCTAAAACCTTTCATATTGTATTCAAGGTTCATTCCATCATTATAAATTTTATTGGCATGCATAAGCTCTTTAAAAAGCATAGGTTGTTTAGAAATTTTAAACACGAAGGGAATAATTTTAGTGTGCACAAGATTTGTAAGGGAAGATAATAAGCTCATTATAATAAGTCCATGTTTTTTTCTTGTATTATACTGTATAATTCGAAAAATAATTTAAAAGGAATATACAATGGCAAAGGCAAGCGCACGTCATATATTAGTAGACACAGAAGAAAAATGTTTAGCATTAAAAGCTGAGATAGAAGCAGGAAAAGATTTTGCAGAGGTAGCAAAGGAAAACTCAAGCTGTCCTTCAAGTGCTGAAGGTGGAGACCTTGGTGAGTTCGGTCCAGGTCAAATGGTACCTGCCTTTGATAAGGTGTGTTTTNAGGAAGAAATAGGTGTTGTTCATGTTGTTAAAACAGAGTTTGGATATCATTTAGTAGAAGTTACAGCAAGAAGTTAACTCCTTTTCTTAAAGGCCCTTATTCTTTCTTTGAAAAGAATAAAGGTCTTATCTGATGTCTTAGCATATCGTCCTAAATGGTATAAGTCATTTAGTTCTTGAAGCTTTCCATAATTTTTAATCTTACCTTCTAAACGCATGAAAAACTGAGATATATTTTCCCCTTGCTTTCTTTCAAACCCTTTTTTCTTTAAAAATTTTATAATATCCTTAAGTTCATGTACATACCTGTCTTCATTTCTCCCCTTAGTAAAACTAATAAATAAAAATATACATAAAAGTACAAAGACTAAAAAACTTCCCAAGAGTTTAAACAAAAAGAAGGAATCCGAGAGTATCTTTTTTAAAATTGAAACTTGTTTATTTCTATCATATTGTAAGACCCAAGTATTAATTAGGTACCTGGTGTAAAGATAATGTATATTAACTTGTTTCAAAAAGTTTGCAAGAGCTGAATTTTTAAAGGCGGTGCTTGTATAACTGTTTGAAAGTGATCTGTCATTAGGCGCCAAAATACGTGAAGCTGTAGAGGTTGGCTCAAAACGAACCCATCCGCTTCCTTGCAGATACAATTCAACCCAAGCATGAGCATCAGCCTCTCTTACAAGTAAGTAATTATTTATGGCATTAGACCTATCTGCCTTATATCCTGTAATAATGCGAGAAGGGATACCAAGAAGGCGCGCGCTTGTGGCAAAAGAAGAGGCAAAGTGCACGCAATATCCTACCTTTGAATCTAATAAAAAAGAGTCTAAGGGGTGTTTCAAGTCTATTTCCTTGGGTCTAAGGGAATACGAAAGATCCGCTTTTCTAAAATACTGTAAAAGCTCTTGGGCTTTAATGCTGTCTTTTTGATTTATATTAATCTCTTCAAGAAGTTTTTTACTAGTCCTTGGATCACGGTTTTTATCAACAAGAAGTGCTTTTTGTAAAGAGGTCTTTGAGCTATCTAAACTTATGTAGTTTAAGGCAGACTTTCCGCTGTATTGAAAAATTTCAAAAAGAGGCAGCTTTGATAAGCTTATATAGTCTGCATCTATATGCGCGTCTTTAAGTGAAACAAGGGGAAGATCAAGCATGTATAACCAATGTTGTTGGTGGGGGTAGAGCTTTATATTGTATTCGATGATATTTTGAGCGGCCTTAAGTCTTGGATACCTGACCTTTTTTATCTTTTCGCCAATCCATTGATTTCCCTTGTCTGTATAAAGAGTAGAACCTCTAAAATATAAACTATTTGCAGGGGGAACCTCTTTTTTAAAACTTACTTCCATCACAAGTCTTGAAGAAGGAATAAGCAAGGCCTTTGAGTCAATAAACATTGTTCCATCATGGCCTGTGCGTTTAATATCTTCCCCCTTAAATCCAAAACTAGCGTCCTTATAAGAGATACGAGGAAAGACAAGAAAGAGGAGGGCAACAATAGGAAGGGAAAATAAGTAAAGCAAGATATTTATACGAAGAACATCTTTAAAGGAGCCTTGCATCTTGTCATATAAAAGTAAAAAGCTAAAGCTAAAAAGGGTAAATAAGGCATACCCTAACATCTCAATGTTGTTGTAAAAGAAAAAGGACAAGATCATTAACATAGAGGGTGACAATAAAAGATAAATATTAAT
The DNA here is from genome assembly GCA_002733885.1 of Arcobacter sp. Classification (GTDB taxonomy): domain Bacteria; phylum Campylobacterota; class Campylobacteria; order Campylobacterales; family Sulfurimonadaceae. The sequence goes on from NVXJ01000007.1 coordinate 74,188, forward strand.
TTGTCGCGTAAGTCTTTGTAAGATAACAGCGTAAGTCAGTATAGAAATAAGTAAGGAAATAAAGACAAGAAGTTTAGAAAAACTCGAAAAATTATACTCAGAAAAAAAGCTGATTGAAATACTGATAAGTCCTAAAAACATAAAGATATATATAAGAGGTTTTGAGGTCTTCTTTTTTATAATAAAGATTAGGGCAAGGAAGATATAAAGTAGCATAGGAAGTTTTAACAAGAACAATAAGGGAGCAAAGGCTAAGGCGGTGGCTATGTCAAGAAGTTGTAAGCGATTTAGCCTAGTAGAGGGCAAGAAATTCAAGAATTTCATGGTATCTCCTGTTTGTAGAGTCTAAGTTTTGGGATGGAAAGTGCATAGTATAGGGTATGTTTTTTTGTTCACACTCTTTTGCCCATAAACATAATTGAGAGAGCCTTGCTTCATCATCTTTAGCAGCATCTAAAAAATCAAAGTTTAGATGCTTAGTTTGATGTACTAAGGAAAACTCTTTTGCCATTAAAGGCCCATTTTTAGCTATAGAAGGCCAGTATATAAGACTTAAAGCCTCTCCTTGTTTATAAGTTCTAATGCCTTCAAAATCATCATACTCCCCTATGAATGACTTATGTTCGCTGGAAAAATTTTTTAAGCTTTTTCCCTTAGCTTCAGGATAAATGAGAACATTTTCTTTAAAACTAAGTATTTTAAAGAGGATTTCATGGGGGAGGGGGAAGTAACTACCTATCTTTAAGGAGGGTAAATGAGATAAACCTCTTTTTTTGGGAGTATAGTGAAGCTTAATAGTTTGGGACTGGTTTGAACTGAGCTTATTGATATAGACCCTTTCTTCTTCATTGCTTAGTTCTAATACAAAAGAATCTCTTTCTTCATTAGGATTGTAAATGTTAAGGGTATAAGGAGATAAGGTATTGGCAAATAAGTTTTGACTTGTTAATACACTTACTTGGATTTCAAAGAGGTTGAACCTTCCTATAATACTTGAGGCACCTGCTAATGAAAAGATAAAAAACATCATAATATATACGATATTATAATTATGCATATAGGCTAGAAAAAACAGACCGATGATGGCTATAACTAAGTATATAAAGTACTTAGTAGGTCGTGTATCAATGCCATTAAGAATCTGGATGAAGGTGCGAAAGTATTTCATTGGATATTTCAGTAGATGATTTTGATCCCTCTTTAGACCTTAGTCTATGGGAGGTAACAAAGGGAAGTAAGAAGCTTATATCTGAGGGAATAACATAATCTCTTCCTTGTATAAATGCCCAAGACTTACTTAGCTTAGATAAGGCAATAGCCCCACGAGTAGATAGACCGCTAAGGTATAAGCCACTGTCTCTGGTAAAACTAAGTACCTCTTGTAAGTAATCAAGTAAGGCATCAGAAATATGAACCTTTGCGACTTCTTCCTTCAAGGCTTTTATCACAGCCTCAGTTGTTGGCTTAAGTGTGTCTAGAGACAGGGGTGTACTTTGTTTTAAAATCTCTCTTTCTGCTTCTTTACCTGGATAGCCTAAGGAAAAGGAGATAGCAAAACGATCAAGCTGTGAACTAGGGAGTTCAAAGGTTCCTACTTCTTCAAAAGGGTTCTTCGTGGCCATAACAAAAAATGGAGAAGGCAGAGGCATAGTCTTTGTATCTATGGTAACTTGATGTTCTTCCATGGCTTCTAGTAAGGCAGACTGGGTCTTAGGTGTTGCTCGATTAATCTCATCCGCCAGTAAAAATTGTGAAAATATAGGACCTGGTTTAAATGAAAAAGCCGAAAGTTTTGTGTCAAAATAGTTAATGCCTAAGATATCACTGGGTAATAAGTCTGAGGTAAATTGTACACGTGAATATTGAAGCCCTAAAACACGAGAAAAGACCTTGGCTAAAGAAGTCTTTCCTACACCAGGACGGTCTTCTATAAGGATGTGGCCATCCGCTAAAAAAGCACAAAGCGCAAGTTTGATTTTTTCATCCTTACCCTTGATACATTTTGCTACTTCACTAATAATATAGTTTATATGTGTTTGCATTTAATGATAGTAACATAAGGGCACCTCTAAAAACCCTATATTCACTCAGAGACTTTTTAGAGGTGCCCATAATTAGCTTCTGTTTTAAACTTTCTAACAAACTTAGGCTCAAATGAAAAGATTAAACCAAACAATGGTATTATTTCAAAAATAAAGCCTATAGATATGGGCCTTGAAGGTAAATTATGTTTTTTGATCCAGGTTTTATGGGAACCCGTGCCCCTATGTATTTAGACATTGTGGGTATTTTCTTTGGAATACTTCCTTTTTTAATGTTCTTTTCTATCCGTTATGCTATCAAGGGTGATATTAAAAAACATCTTGTTTCTCAGGCAATAATTTTTGTATTAACACTAGTTTTTGTGGTGATTTTTGAAACGGGTATGCGAATGGCAGGGGGCTTTAGTGCTTATATAGAAGAGTCTCCCGTAAATTACACCTTCTTCATCACCTTTTTAATTATACATGTTTTAGTAGCTATTGCTACCTTTAACCTTTGGTCATATCAGTTGATTACTTCAGTGAAGGCTTATAGAAAGGGCGAACTTAAGGTGGGAACAGGACAAAGACACAAAAAAATTGCTAGGATTTTAATAGCGGGTATTTTTGTGACTATTGCCCAAGGTGTAGGGATTTATTACTTCTTATTTATAATGTAATTAAGTAGAAGTTTTAAAGAACTTCTTACTTAATCATTAGTGAGTTGCTCGAAGTTTCCAAGCATCTCTCCCTCTCCTGTGATATCTCTTAGTTTATAAATCTCTTTATTGTCTATTAAAAATTCTTTTATTGTTTTAAAGTTTCCTGTGTCTAACATAGCTGAAGATGTTTTCTTTTCTATTAGTAGTAGCATTAAACATAAAGTTGATGAGGCAAAGTTAGGAACAAAGGCATTTTCTGACTTAATAATATCGTCCATAAAGTCAGCAAGATTATCAATTCCCGTGGCCACATTAACAAGGGGAAGATCACAATAACCAGAAACAAGGCGGCTAAGGTCATCTTTAGTCATAGGACGAATATATTCACCATCATCAAGTTGTGAGGCTAGCATCGCTCTAGCTACGGCATTATTGATAAAAGGCAAGATATTGTCTTCAACAATTTGGGTATTAGAGTCTGCGAGGCTTAACATGGTTATTTCTATATTTAATGCTTCTTGGACTTGGTAGTTTAAGACACTAGCAAGGGCATCAAGTTTGTTTGATAAAGGGACATTAACTAGTACGGCGGAAAGGCGTAAAAAAGCGTCTGCTTCAATAACACGAGGTCCTTGAGGATACATCTGCTCATCAAAATGAAGTCTATGGTAAATTGAAAAAAGTTTTTCACCCTTATCCTCAGTACTTATTAGCATGGCTTCGAGTTGAAGGCCTTCAGACTGGGTGGGTAAAAGAAGCGAAAAATATTTATCTTTATGAATGAGTTCAAGACTTGGATGAATCTCTTTAAGAGCCTTAAAGGCTAAAACAATATCTGGATTATAAACAGATGGATAAGTAAGAATGAGTTTTTTAAGAAAGCTTCCTTCATCAGGGATGTGAAAGAGGCCATTAATAGTATTTGTATTTTGCATGGCGTATTGTAGATAAGATTGGTATAATTGCACCTTACATATATAAAGGTACTTAAAATTTATGAATATAACTAAGAAACTATTACATGCAAGTTTATTAACAAGTATAATCTTCAACCTTAGTGGATGTTTTTACAAGACGCTTGCGCCAAGTGAGGTAAAAAAAGCAAAAGAGATAAGTATAAAGGGAGTAAACTATACTCCTGAATTTAATGGACTCGATGCCTATTATCTAGCAAAAGAAGAACTTGTTCTAGGAAGTGAAGATAGTTGGTATATTCATAATGAAAAGCTATATATTTTTAAAGATGCAAGTAGTAAAGAAGAATGGTTTAGACATATGTCCATGATGAATAAAAAAGCTACGAAGCAGTGGAAAAAGCTAAATGCACCAAGGGAAGAAGAGAAGTTTGAAGATATGACTGATGCCTTTATGAATGGCACCTCTTACTAAAAAACTCTTTTACCCTATGTTCGAGCCAAAAACTTGGTTTGAATATAGACCCTCTTATAAAACCTACATGACCCCCGTTTTCACTAATAAGTAATTGTACAAAGCTTGAAACCTCTGTTTGTTTAGGCAAGATAGAAGGTGGCATAAAAGGGTCGTCCTTAGCATGAATAAGTAAGGTAGGGACATGAATGTCTTTTAAAAACTGTTTGGCGCTGTTTTTCTCATAATATTCTTTTGCATCCTTAAAGCCATTTGCGGGAGCGGTATAAATATCATCAAATTCAAAAATTGTTTTTATTTTTTTAATACGTGGTACACTCAAATTAAGTGAGCTTTCAAGGTCCACTTGTCTGGCCTTCGTTAAAAGTTCTGTTTTTAAGCTTTTAAGCAGATGTCTTTGATACACCTTTGCTAAGCCCTTGTTTATATAATGGGTACAAGTTTCAAGTTCTAAGGGTGCACTCACAGAAACCGCGCAAGATAGGGGGCTTTCTTTACCATAAGAAGAAAGAAGTTTTAAAAGCATATTAGCCCCTAAAGAATAGCCAACCCCATGAAGCTTGGCTGTCTTAAATCTACTTTTTAGCATACCTATAAACTCACGTGCATCTTCCGTCTCGCCTGCATGATACATTCTCAATGCCTTATTGGGTTTAATGCCACAGCTTCTAAAGTGCATTAAGACACAAAGATAGCCTTGTTTAGATAGGGTGTCCATCATCCCTTGTATATAAGGAGATTCAATAGAACCACCCAAACCATGAAAAAGTACACAAATATTTTTGTACTCTTTTTTATCAGGGTCCGAACTCCAAACAATTTCAGTAAAGTCTCCGTCTTTGAAGATGAACTCTTCTCTAATATATGAGGAGTTTTTTTTAGAAAAGAATAAGGGTAATACCGTTTGGATATGTGGACTTCGTAGGTGCCTTGGTGAAATAAAATTCATTTATTTAAAAATCTCACAGGCTAAACCAACAGGTATAGGGTCATGGAGTTGTATTTGAACGGTATCATCAGACTTTGTTTTAAAAAGTTGATAAGGTACATATAAAAGGCGAGCAGAAAGTTTATCATGGATGTTTATTGATGCGGCTTCGCCTGAAAAATTGCTTCGCAACCGCGTTTGCTTTTTTTCTTCTATATGAATACGTATACCGGTAGAAATACTAGGATTAAAATTATCAGGAATAGTGACATTTGAAAGAAGGGCAATGGCATTAATATTTTGTGTCTTAGCCTCAGATCGAAGAATCTCTAAAAGTTCTTCATAACGCAGTTCACCATCCATCTCATCAATGCTTATATGACGTGTACTATTGTCTTCTGCTAAGACCATGGCAAAGGACTCAAGTGTATTCCCTTCTATGAGTTGCTTAGATGCATATCCTACACACTCTTCAAGCATTAAAAACAGTTCTTCATTATCCAAATTTCATCCTTCAAATACATAGATTACTTATTATAGCTTTTTAAATACAATATTTGGATTCACCTCATAATCAAAAGCTTAGTCTTGTTCTTTTAAGTAATGCAATAGTTTTGTCCTGTTTTTATTAATTAGTGTATAATCCAAACATGATTACCTTTAGCCTCAGCGACCTTAGACTCATCTGCGAGTCCTCAACTTTTTCCAGTGGATATGACACAAATGAAGCCTCTTTATCTAGCGTAAAAAGTGTGAGTATGGTGAGTGATGATATTATGCTTATTACTGCTACAACCCAAGGTAAAAAATTATACAAACAAAGTGTTAATGTATATGCCCAAGAAGAGGGTGTGAAGATTATCGGGAAGTGTTCTTGTGAAACCTCACGTAATTGTAAACATGTAATTTCTTCTGCCTTGGCCTATTTAGACAGAGCTTCCATGCAAGAAGAAGCTAAGTCTGAAAGTTATGTAGATGAACAGCATACCTGGCTAGAAAAGTTAGAAAACTCTTTTAAGAAAAAAGAAGAAGTAGTTTTTACGAAGTCAAGTTTAGTCTTGTATGAACTGCACTTAAGTAAGGATGAAAAAGAGGTTGAACTGAGCCTTTATACCGCGAGACAACTTAAAAGTGGTGGCTATGGAAAGATAAACAGAGGCCGAGCAAACACTATCTTTAATACCTATAAACCACCTGAATACCTAAGGGAAATAGACAAAGAAGTTATTATTCTTTTTAAGGCTCTGTGTGGGGGAATGAAAACGACAGCTGTTTTAAAAGGAAGATTAGGGGCCTTGGTTCTTGAAGGCGCACTTAGCACCTCTCGATGTTTTTGGAAACGGTCTCATAAACAATGTTTAGAATTAGGAAAAGAAAGAGACCTTCATCTACAATGGAAAGAAGAGGGTGAAAAAAGTTTTCTAGAGCTAAACCTAGGAGAAAAAAGTTTTCTTCTTCCTACCAATCCCTTATATTATTTAGACTCCAAAACTAAAGAAGTGGGGCGTGTTAAGACAGGCTTATCGCAAGAACAAATTGACTTACTTCTTAAGGCGCCAAGTTTTGCAAGTGAAAACTTAGAAGAAATTGCTCTAGAAATTGCGCATAAGATACCTTCTTTAGAGATTCAAGCGCCTAAGAGTTTAGTCTTAGAAGAAGTTTATGATGCTTCAGTAAGGCCTTATCTGTATTTAAAACAAGAAAGTGGCACCTACAAACTGAACCTCATTTTTAAATATGATGACTTTTCCGTGCCTGCCTTTCCTTATTGTAAAACACAGACCTTTATAGAACAAAGAAAGAAGCTTTATAGAAAAGAACAAGAAGAAAATCACTTTATAAATATTCTTAAAGATTATGGCTTTGAAGTAAAAAACGACACCTTAATGGCCTTATCAATAGAAGCATGGAAGTCCTTACTTGAAGGCTTAGATGAGCTAGAAAACTTAGGTTTCAAGGTGCATAAACATAAGAACTTCGAGCTGAACTTTCAAAAGATAAGCGAGGTTAATGTTAAAGTGGAACAAAGCTCGCATTGGTTTGAAGTAGGCATGCATATTATGTTAGGAGATGAAAAGCTTCCTTTGCTTCCTATTATTTCAAGGTTATTAAGTGAAGGCATAGATTTAGATACGAGTGAAGAACTTTCTTTTCAAATGGGTGAGGATTCTTATATTAGTATCCCAACGCACATTATTAAGCCCATAGTTAAAACCTTTTATGAGCTTTTAGATACCCCGAATTCTGAGGGCTTTAATCTCCGAAAATTTGAGGCTTCGAGTTTAGATAATTTTGATAATGCTAGCTTTAAAATAGAAGATAAAACCTCCTTAAAAAACATACGTGAAGATATGAAAAACCTAGGCAGTAAAAAGCTTATTGTTAAGGGATTAAAAGCAAATTTACGACCTTATCAAGAAGAAGGCTTAGCCTGGATGCAGTTTCTTCGTACTTATGGTTTTGGAGGGATTTTAGCCGATGATATGGGTCTTGGAAAAACAATTCAAACCTTAGCACACTTACAGGTAGAAAAAGAAGAAGGACGACTAACAAAACCTGTTCTTATAATAGCCCCAACCTCTCTTTTAGGAAACTGGAAATCAGAGGCCAATAAATTTACACCAGAACTAAGAGTTAGCCTATATTACGGTGCTTCACGAAATGATATATTAGATAATATTAAAAATTACGACATCTTAATCACCACCTATACCCTGCTTAATTTAGATATTTCTATCTTAAAAGAACTTAACTTTTATTACCTTATCTTTGATGAGGCTCAGCGCATTAAAAATGCAAGATCAGAGGTTTCAAAATCAGCAAAAATGATTCAAGCTCAAAATATCTTGGCCCTTAGTGGAACGCCTATGGAAAATCACTTAGGTGAATTACACTCTATTTTCGATACGGTGATGCCCGGCTTTTTAGGCTCTATTAAAGAGTTCAAAATACTTTATCAAAATCCTATAGAAAAAGAACATAAGCTGGAAGCTCAACAAAGACTAAATGGGAGAATAAAACCCTTTATGCTTAGACGAACTAAGGATAAGGTAGCCAGTGAACTTCCACCAAAAACACAGATGATACGTCTTGTAACTTTTGAAAAAGCGCAAACAGCCCTTTATGAAACTATCCGTACTTCTATGGAAAAGAGTGTTAGGCAAAGTATTAAAGAGATGGGTCTAGCTAAGAGTCATATATCCATACTTGCAGCCCTTTTAAAACTTAGACAGGTTTGTTGTGACCCTAGGCTTTTAAAGATTGAAGAAGCTCAGCGTATAAAAGAGTCTGCTAAGCTAGAAATGCTTTTAGAACTCGTTGAAGAGTTGTTAGAAGAGGGCAGACGAATCCTTATATTTTCACAATTTACATCTATGCTTGAAATCATTGAAAGTGAGATGATAAAATCAGGGGTTAAGTACTCCAAATTAACAGGACAAACACGCAAACGACAAGACCAAATAGACAGCTTTAATAAGAATGAAACAGAGGTCTTCTTAATCTCTTTAAAGGCCGGTGGAGTAGGGCTTAACCTTACCCAAGCCGATACAGTCATTCATTACGACCCTTGGTGGAATCCTGCTGCTGAAGACCAAGCCACAGACAGAGCCCACAGAATAGGTCAAAACAAGCCTGTTTTTGTGTATAAACTCATTGTTCAAAACAGTGTTGAAGAAAAAATTTTAAAGATGCAAGAAGAGAAAAAAGCCTTAGCGGAAGCGATTTATGAGGGAAAAGAACTGGGCTTTTCAAAAATGAATGAAAAAGATTTACTCGACTTATTTAAATAAACTTATTATACTATAAAGCCTTTTCTCCAAACCCCCTTAAACAACAAAAAATAATTTTACTACACATTCCTTGCACAAGTATTCTCTAAACTTCTTGCATCAAAATACAGGAGTTAGAATGAAAGTTAAAACAGTCTTAGGTGCAGCGGCACTTTTATCATCAGTCCTTTTACAAGCACAAAACATTGAGGTTAAGATTACGAACCTAACCAACGGCATCACATATACCCCTCTTTTAGTGGCTTCTCATAAGGCTGACAGTTCTTTATTTACGGTAGGTACAGCGGCTTCTTCTTCTTTACAAGCCATGGCTGAGGGTGGTGACACCTCAGGTCTTATAGTTGACTTAGATAACGTAGGTGCGGTTTATGCTAATAACCCAGCGAGTGGACTTTTAGCTCCAGCAGCTACAACAACGGCCACTCTTGATACAGGTGATAATGACCGTCTTTCAATTGTTGCTATGATGCTTCCAACGAATGATGGTTTTATTGGTCTTGATTCATGGAAGATTCCTACAGAAGCAGGTACATATACCCTTTATCTAAACGGATATGACGCAGGTACAGAAGTGAATGATGAAATAATAAATGGTGCTGGATCGCCTGGTTCACAAGGCATTCCTGCTGATCCTCAAGGTAATGGTGGAACAGGTGCAAGTGGTGTAACTACAACAGAGTTTAATACAAATGTACATATTCACCGTGGTATTCTTGGTGATACAGACGAAGTCTCTGGAAAGAGTGACTTAGACTCTCGTGTTCACAGATGGTTAAATCCCGTAGCTGAAGTTACTATTGTTGTAGGACAGTAAAATGTTTAGTTCTAAAATAAGAAACTATTTACTTGTAGTAAGTGCTTCATTAGCCCTTATTGGATGTGGTGGAGATGGCAATAGCGTTAACGATATTCTACCTGCGCAGTATGAGGTACGTGTAACTAATCTCACGAACTTTCAACCAATTTCTCCTGTAGGACTTACCCTGCATGAAAAAGGTCAGAAGTTTTTCACTATTGGACAAGCTTCTTCACTGGACCTAGAAAAGCTTGCGGAGGGTGGCGATAACTCTGGTCTTCTAGGGCAAGGACGTACTTCTGCTTCAACATCAGGCCCTGTTTTACCAGGTGAAACGGCTGTATTGACTATTAGAAAAGAGTTTGGTGTATTTGAACTTTCAGTCTTTGGTATGCTTGTTAATACAAATGATGCCTTTACGGGCCTAAACTCTGTATCTATAGAAAACATGCAAGTAGGCGATATTAAAACAATGACGACGAATGCTTATGACGCAGGAACAGAAGCTAATTCAGAAGCTCCTGGCACAATACCTGGACCAGCGGATGGTGGAGAAGGTTTTAATGGGGAGAGAGATGATGTAAATGTAGTAAGGATGCACTCAGGTGTTGTAACTAAGGACGATGGTCTAAGTACATCTGTTTTAACATCTCAAGAAAAGTTTGATAACCCTGTTATGAAGGTTGTTATTAAGCGTATAAAATAATTGATACTCATTTTTTCTAAAAGCTTTGCTTTTTAGCTTTAGGGGGTTGTATGGACGATGAATCCCTGCCACTATTATGGGCTTAGCTCATGATAGTGCGTACATTAGTCACTAAGTTATGGCATAATTGAGCATATTTAAATAAAAGGTGCTTTTTATGCCTGAATTATGGATAGCCCTTACGGGTTTTATTATTTTATTTCTTTTTTGGCGTCAGATTATGATTTTTAAGATGCGCCAAAAAATCAACTATGCACCTCTTGTTGTTATCGTTGGTCTTGTTTCTGCTATCTCTTTATTTGTTTTTTCAGCCTCAACCCAAGCCCTAAAACTTGATATCCAATACGCACTTATGCCCTTGCTTATTTCTTTAATCTTTTATATCCCTATGTATTTAATGCATCAGGTACGCATTAATGATAAGAAATTTCAAGAAGAAGAGAATGAAAAACAACTGCGTACTTTTTTAAAGTATATACAAGAATATTTTACCATCCTTGATGAAAAACTAAGCGCCATAGAACGAACGGATGAGAAAACCTTAGAAGCGGTTCAACTTACCTTGAAAAATGAGCTTTCTGTTTTTTCTAAACTTTCTTCAGGTCAGGAGAAGCTTTCTTCTAAGATTGAAACGATGTATGTGGAAGAAGAAAGGGTCTTACTTGATATCAAAAAGTTCTTAGATAAGGATATGCATGACCTAGATACAGTGGTGCATAGACATATTGATATCTTGCGTATAGCAGAACAAGATCATTTTCATAAAATCTCTAATATGTTAAATAATATGAATGATAACAAGGGTTCTACTGAGATTAATGATAATCTAAAAAGTCTTTCTTTTAGGCTTGAAAGATTGGAAAAATCTTTACAAAAAAGTACAGAAAACCTTCTTTCGCAGGTGCAAATTGGCTTAAAATCATCCTTATCTAGTATGAACAAAGACCTTAGTGATGCTAAGCAATTGAGTGAAACTCTGTATCTTTCAACTCAAGAATATGAGGTTAAATTACAAGAACTTCACAAGCAGGCTTCCTTACTTCTTCAAAAATCTGACACCATTCATGAAAGTATGGAAGACACCTACGCTCAAACACAAAAAGTTCGTCCTATTTATGCTTCATTAAATGAACTTATTGGTAGATTGATGGATATTTATGCAGAATATAAGCAGGCTAAAAAAGAGTTGCAAGTCCTTGCCAAAGATTTAGGAAATGCGGAAGAAAGACATTTTGAGCTAATGGATAAGAAGATTGATGACTTAGGTGTTGATATACATACTAAAATAGAGCAATCCTTACGGGAACTTCAAGAGCATTATCATATAGCAGATAAGGAAGTGAGCAATACAGTAAAAACCCTAGCTGCAAAGGCTCAGTTACAAAAATCGTATTCAGACTTATGATGAAACTGGTCTTTCTAACTTCTCTTTTTTTACTTAATACAAGTCTTTATGCTCAAGAACTTGTAAAAAGAACACAGGTGATGATGGGAACTTATATATCAGTATCCTTAAGCAAAGAAGATCTTCACGTATCTTCTAAGGTTTTTAAACGCCTAAGGCAAGTTGAATTAGCCTTATCCTCTTATGATAAAGATGCTGAGATATACAGGCTTAATCATGATTCAAAGGTTCAAATGACTTCAGATGCATATGAAGCCCTTGTCTTATCTAAGCAGTACTATAAGGATACAAATGGCTATTTTGATATCACTATAGGTTCTATTACTAAGGGCTTGTTTCATTTTGGAGAGAATACCCGTATACCAAGTCAAAATGAACTTTCAAAGGCAAGAGTGGACTTTCATGGCTTGCATTTTAACAAAGATAAGGCATGGATAGACACGGGCATTAAGATAGACCTTGGTGGAATGGGGAAGGGCTTTGGTGTAGATAAGGCTGTACAAGTATTAAAAGATGAAAACATTAGCAGAGGAGTTGTTGCTCTTAGTGGTGATATCTTTTGCCTTCACGCTTGTGGCATGGCTATACAAGACCCATTTTCTACTGAGGCACTAGCCAACTTTACAATGGCTCAGTCAAATACTTCTATCTCAACAAGTGGAAACTACCAAAGGTATGTCAAAAGTAAGAAATATAATCATCTTATTAATCCTAAAACAAAGAAGTCTCAAAAAAACTTTGCTTCAATCAGTCTTATATCTACGAAATATAATAATGCTGATTTAGATGCTTACGCAACCGCGGCTTCTGTTATGCCAGCTCATAAGGCCTTTATGTTTTTAAAGAAGATGAAGGGTATTGGTTATTTAGTAGTAGACGAAAATAAGAAAGTATATAAAAATAAGACCTTTGATGCCTTAGTAAAAGACTTTAGTTTTGTGAAGCCTCAAGACTTGCACGAAAGAGTATATATAAGAGCAGTCCCATTAACATTTCAAAGCTCCAAAAGGCTATAAGCTTCATCCAGGCAAAGAATTCAAAGCCATAAATCATACCAAAGGGCGAAAATATATCGACTAAGGCAGATAAAAAAAGAGAACTAATAAGCAATTGTTTTTTTTGTGTAGAGATAATAGAAGTAAAAAGTAAAAAATGTGCGTAAACAAAGATAGTCGTTGAGATAGCAATAAAATGCGGTACTGCTGTTTCAAGTAAGCCTTCAAAGCTCTTCTTCATAATGAAACGTTCTTCATCTCCTGCAAAATAAGTATATATCTCACATGGCACTAATCCAAATTTTTCAATAAATAGCCAAAGGCCACTTAGAAGTTGTAAGCTTATAAGTACAAGGGCTAAGACAAGTAAAAGAGAAAATAGTTTTGTAGAAATCACTTAAATAAGACTTGTTTTAAGGCAATAACTAAGGCATAGATACCACACAAATGCCATAACAGACTAAACCCTACAAAGGTATATACAAAGATATCCATAAAAAAGTAAGTGCCTAACAATGATATAAAGCTAAAAAGTAGAGAAATCATTGAAAAAACAATGATAAGTTTTTGATGTAAAAAATTAAGCTTGAGACGTAAGACGATAGCCATAGAAGTGAATAAGGCTAAGATGGCTAGAAAAAGTCCTATATGAAAATACTCAAGTAAGACGAGTAAGCTTAATGGTTCTATAAACTCATCAGGATTTCCCTTAAGCGTTGAAAGAACCTCATTTATATTTGAGCCAAAAAAGTTGAAAATATAAAAGAGATCCCCAATAAAGTAAAACAACATCATTAAGGCATAAAAGCCAATAAGAAGTCTAAAGTTAGGATTTGAATGAAGATCTTTAGAAACAAGAAACTTCATCTATTTCTCTTTAAATTTAACTTCAAAAATAGCCAAAGCGATACGTGCAGATTTTGTTGCTGCTCTTGCAGACATGGTTGCTGCTGTAATAGAAGGGATGTCTTTTCCTACTTTTAAACTGGGGGAAAGTTTTTTATTTTCTAAAACGGTAATCCAACTTTTAGAAGGTATGTATTCAGGGGGTTCATTAAAAGAGATAGTTTCAATAGTTGTTAAACTTGCATCTAAGGCTATTATAGACAAAATAGCAGAATATTTTGAACGTACCTTTGATAATACAAGAATACCAAAACCTAAAAGTTTATCATCTTTGGTCGCGCGATAAATCTTATAAATTTTTGTTTTAAGTTTCGTTTGTGCTAATTTAGTAACTTCTTTGGCTTCTTTTTTATTTAACAAAATGCTATGTTTCTCAATAACAGCTTCTTCGCCATAATGAAGTTTCATTGCGTCATAAGGAGAAATTAAGAGTACAGCATGCAAATTAAGAGAAATAAAGAAAAGGGAAAAGAGACGTTTCATAAGGTTAGCTTTTTTATGGGAATTATACCACAAGGTAGGATAGGCCTACCTTGATAGTTTGGAGACAAGAAAGTGTGTCTAGAAAATGAAACCAAGGCTTACACTTAAGATGTCTTGGTCTTTCTTTGTAGTGCCTGAATTTTGGTATTTTGCCATTGCGTAATCTGCTTTTAACACCACTTGTGGATGAGGGAAGAAGTTTACACCAACGGTTGTTGTAGCTATTTCTGCATTAACATCCACACCAACAGAAGCATTAGTTATATCAACAACAGAGTCCGTTGGGTTAATGTAGTCATACTGAACAAATACTGGTAGTTTATACTCAGAGTTAATCATGTTTAATACATCATATTCAGCATTTACATAATAACCGTTTGCTTTGTCAATTGATGTACCACCTGCTACAAGGCCTGCTGCAATTTTATCAGCATCGCTAATTTTAGTTGCTGTATAAAGTGCTTTCATTTTAAAACCAGAATTTTCATAGGTTACATGTACATCATACATTAATGCAGTAGCGCCTGAAACACTTCCTTGTGAGGCTGAACCATAATATCCTGATGCACCAACTAATAAACCGGGAGTACCAATATAGTCTAAACGAGCTACACCAGCAAGGTTGTTATAGTTAGACTTTCCACCACCCATACGAGATGAACGAATTTGACTTTGTCCTCCTGCGCTAGCATTATCAAAGTTAAGTGCTTGCATAATACCTGCATTGTATGTGAAGTTATCGCCAATGTTACCATAAGCGATAACACCATTAGTAGACCATGTTGATGGAAGAAGGTACTTCTCAGTTAATGGACGCTGAACCGTGTTAAACAAAGTAGGTTCGTGGCGTAGGTTTATCAAACCCATTGGTGCAAGAACAAGCCCTGCTTGAATATTAAATGCGTCATTTAGTAAGAAATCAAGGTACATAAATTCAATAACTGCGTAACCATAATCCCCACCATTAGCAGCATCTGTAGAACCGGGCTTAGCCCCACCATGTTCAAATTCTATTTCTGTATTTAAGATGATGTTATCTGTAAAACGGTAACCGATGTATGGAACAAAACGGTACACATCTGCAATATTGTCATCGCCGGCATTCCTTTTATTTGCATAATACATTTCACCATAACCACCAATAGAAAGAGGTGACTTAGAGTTATAAACCTTAGATGCTGCTACACCCATACCGTTATGAGAAAAGTCATTGTCTAAAACATTGAAATTAAAACCTGTTTGTAAGTTTGCAGTTTCTTCAACTAAAGATTCTTGCTTAGTTTCCATTGCGTCTAAACGCTCTGTCATCGCTTTTAGTTGAGCTTTTAAGGCATCTGTTTCTGCATCTGCAAAAAGACTGGTTGTGATTGCTGAAGCAACCGCTAAAGAAATAAGTGTTTTTTTCATGTTCATAATCTCCCAATTACTACTGATAATTGATATCAGTTATTTGTTTGTTGAGAGAATAGTACTGATATTTATTATCATTGTCAAGGATATTGATAATTTATATCAATATCTTTTAGAAAGAGGAGTCTATTTGTCCTCTTATGTAACAATAACTAAAAAAGACCTAGAAAAAGCAAGTAAGGGTAGAGGCTTAGTCCCATGGCTAACATAAGTGGGTGTAGAGGTTGAGCTAGCATAAGCTTAAGTTCATCACTTAGTTCATTTAGTATAAAATGCTTATGAATCAATAAAACCTTAAACATGATGTCTATACTCTTTATTATCAAGATAGTGAGTATCCAGCCATTATAGTTAGACAGGTAGTAAAGATAAATGCCTAATATATAGCTAGGGTGCATAAGATATAAAAGATAAGGACTCTTCTTATAATAGTTATATATTTTTTCAATCATCACAAGAAGGGTAGGGGCCCTTTGCCATAAAAGTTCGAAAATTTCTGCCCCAATAAACAAGATAAAAAGTAAATATGTGTTTGTCATATTGAAATCATAGTATAATTCCAATAATTACAGAAGGAATAAAATGTCATTATATTATACAGACGAAGAGGGCGCTAATGTTTGCGTTCAAGATTTTTACCCAGATGAAAATATATATGAAGAAAAACATATATTACTTTATACCTTCATAAAGTTTGATGGAGAAAATGAAGAACTTTTAGAGATTGAAAAGAAACTATTAGAACACACGCCAAAATTAGATTATGTTGGTTGGCGACTTATTGATGGTTGGGCTGAATTTTATTTTTATGGTGAGAGTGCAAAAGGTTTTGAAAAATCTATAAATGAAGCACTTAAACCTGCTTATCAGTTTGAAAGTGGAAATAGAAAAGATAAGAAGCATGAAACCTATTATAAGCTTCTTATGCCAAACACGCAAGAATATCATAATATTCAAAGTGAAGAGATTATTGCTGACTTAGAAGAAGCAGGGGATGATTTATCAATAGATCACCGTATAGAATATCATGCGATTTTTCAAACCTCTACACAAAGAAAACGTTTTCTTGAAAGCATTGAAGAAGATGGATTTAGCTTTTTAAATGATTTTTTAGATGAAAAAGCGGAAGATGATTTTGTGTATGGAATCGTTTTTACGAAACTCTCACCTGTGAGCATAGAAGACTTAAATACCCAAACAAAGATGATATTTCCCACAATAGACCGTGAACATGGCCGTTATGAGGGTTGGGGAACGAATGTTATGGCAGTAGATGAGGAAGAAGAATAACTAAAAGTGTAAAGTGTTGCTTGACACTTTTTAATTAATAAGGCATACTGCTAAAATAAACAATTTTAGCAAAGGTCTATCATGTCCATAAAAATGGCAACCCTGATGAGTGAGACAGGTGAAACACGTTCAACCTTACTCTTTTATGTAAAAGAAGGGCTTTTAGAAGAACCTTCTAAGCCCAAGCCTAATGTACACCTTTATACAGATGACTCAATAGAACGTGTTCGTCTTATAAAGACCCTTCAAAACCAACTTCATTATTCCATCACACAAATCAAACAAATTTTTGATGATAACAAGTTTGACTTCTCATCTGGGGTAGATGTACTTATTCAAAAGCTTGATCTTTTTACAGGTGTGAGTCAAAAGCACTTTAAATCTATGGACGAGGCCCTACAAACCTACAATCTAAGTAAGGACGAGATAAATGAGTACCTAAATCTGGGTGTATTATCTATGTATCAAGACTATTTTAGTGACGCTTCTTGGAAGAGTTTAGAAGTCTTAAGTGAATTGAAGTCTTGTGATAAGACCTTCGCGCTTTTAAAGGCCTATGTTAAGTCAGCAAAAGAACTGGCCGTACTAGAATATGAGCTAGGTGTACAACTTATTAAGCAAGATAAAGAAGGTAGTAATAAGGCGCAAGAACTGTTTTTAGACCTTGTCTTAACCCTTAAACCTTATATTTTTAACCTACACACAAAATTAGAACACACAAGGAGATGTAATGTCAAATAGTATTTGGAAAATTACAGGTTTTTTACCCTATATAACGGTTGCATTTTTAAATGCTTTTACAGATTTAGGTCATAAAATTATCATACAAAACACTGTATTTAAGATTTATGATGGACAAACACAGATTATATTAACGGCCATAGTTAATGGTCTTATCTTACTTCCTTTTATTATGTTGTTTTCCCCTTCTGGTTTTTTATCTGATAAATATTCTAAGGCAAAGATTATGCGTTATGCTGCCTTAGCGGCTGTTTTTATTACCTTAGGCATTACGGGCGCGTATTATATGGGAGCCTTTGAGTTGGCATTTTTTCTTACCTTTATCTTAGCGGTTCAGTCGGCTCTGTATTCTCCGGCTAAGTATGGTTATATAAAGGAATTGGTAGGTTCAAACCATCTGACCCTTGGAAATGGGATTATTCAAGCTGTAACAACGGTGGCAATATTAGGTGGTATTTTTGCGTATTCTGTCTTATTTGAAGGTCATTTAGAGGGACAGGTATATTTAAACTCAAGCCAAATATTACAACATATCGCGCCTATAGGATGGGTCTTAGTTATTGGTTCTTTAGTTGAATTAGCTCTTGCCTTTAGTCTTCCTGATACAGGTGTTAAGTCCGATATATACTTTGATATTAAAAAATATTACACGGGTGCCTATCTAAAAAAGAATATTAAAATTATTTCTAGTTCAAGCATAATTTTCAATTCTATTATTGGTTTGTCTATCTTTTGGTCTGTGTCTCAGGTTGTTCTAGCAAGTTTTCCTGCTTACGCAAAAGAAACATTAGAAATAACAAATACTATTCTCGTTCAAGGGATGATGGCTCTAGCAGGTATAGGTATTGTTGTTGGCTCTATTGTTGCGGGTAAGGTATCTAGAAACTATATAGAAACAGGAACCATTCCCTTAGGTGCTCTTGGTATTACGGTGAGCCTGTTTTTACTTCCTCTTATCACTGATCCAATGATGCATGCTATTAACTTTACTGCCTTTGGCTTTTTTGCGGGACTGTTTATTGTTCCTTTAAATGCCTTACTTCAGTTTAATGCAGGTAAGAACGAACTGGGTCTTGTGATTGCTGGAAATAACTTCATGCAAAATGTTGCCATGCTCTCATTTTTGACACTCACTGTTGTTTTTGCTTATTTAGGTTTAAGTAGTATCTCTTTATTTTATATGATGTTTGTTGTGGCTTTTTTAGGTGCGGTGTATGTGATTCGTTATATTCCTCAGTCTTTGGTTATTTTTCTTATTGCCTCTTTGATATCACGTCGTATTAGAATAGATGTAATGGGTTTAAATAACATTCCTCAAGAGGGTGGAGTGCTACTACTTGGTAATCATATCTCATGGTTAGACTGGGCCCTTATTCAAATGGCAATGCCAAGACGGGTGCGTTTTGTGATGGACAGGGCTATTTATGAAAAATGGTTTTTAAAGATATTTTTGGACTTCTTTAATGTTATCCCTATTTCATCTCGTTCAGCAAGAGACGCAGCAACAAAGGTAAAAGAACTTTTGAATGCTGGAGAGGTTGTGTGTATCTTTCCTGAGGGAAGTATCTCAAGAACAGGGCAGTTGGGCGAGTTTAAAAGAGGTTTTGAGCTTATGGCTAAGGAGGCTAATGCTTGTATTGTTCCTTTTTATCTTCAAGGGATGTGGGGTTCTCGCTTGTCACGTTCATCTGCAAAGCTTCAAAAGGCTCAAAAAGGACGTAAAAGAGAGGTTGTTATCTCTTTTGCACCTTCTATAGATATTTCAAGTTCTACTTCTATTGTAAAGCAAAAAGTATTTGAGTTGTCATTTTCTTCATGGGGAAAGTACACATCAAGCCTTCCAAGTATGCAAGAAGCATGGACAGATACAGCCGCGCGTTTAGGTTCTGAATTTTGTATGGCAGATTCTAAGGGCGAAAGCCTGTCTTATACTAGAATCTTTACAGGAACGGTTTTATTTTCAGGCTTTGTTAAACAATGTAAAGAACAAAACATCGGTATCTTAATGCCCACAACGGCTGCGGGTGCGATTATCAATATGGCAACTTTAATGGCAGGTAAGACAGTGGTGAACTTAAATTATACTGCCTCATTATCTTCTGTAGAAGCGGCCATTAAAAAAGCAGACATTAAAACAATATATACAGCGAAGCAGTTTATTACTAAGCTTAATGCAAAAGGTTTTGACACGCAGGCCCTCTTAAAAGGTTGTAATGTTATTTATATGGAAGATTTAAAAGAAAAAATATCGAAGCTAAAGGCTATGCGTGTTCTTCTTATTTCTAAGCTTTTCCCTTCTTTTATATTAAAGCTCTTGTATGTAAAAAAAGTATCAAATACTTCGATAGCAGCTATCTTGTTTTCATCAGGTTCAGAAGGAGAGCCTAAGGGGATTATGCTTTCTCATAAAAACTTTATGGCAAATGTAAAGCAGGTTTCAGATGTTTTAAATATGCGAGATGATGATATCATCTTAGCCTCTTTACCTCTGTTTCATGCTTTTGGACTAACGGCAACTACATGGTTGCCTATGATAGAAGGTGTTCCTATGGTATGTCATCCTGACCCAACAGACGCTCTTGGTATTGGTAAGGCGGCGGCTAAGTTTAATGCCACCGTAATGTTTGGTACATCAACATTTTTTAGACTTTATACAAAAAACAAGAAGGTACATCCTTTAATGTTTGATTCACTTCGTATTGTTGTTTCAGGCGCAGAAAAATTAAATCCTGAGGTAAGAACTGCCTTTAACGAGAAGTTTAATAAAAACATTTTAGAAGGATATGGGGTAACAGAATGTGCACCAGTAGCGAGTGTAAACCTTCCTGATATCTTAGAAACAGATACCTTTAGCGTTCAAGTAGGAACGAAGCAAGGAAGTGTTGGTCTTCCTCTTCCTGGTACTGCCTTTAAGGTGGTGGATCCTGTATCCATGAAAGAACTGGCTGTAGATGAAGATGGTCTTATCTTAATAGGTGGGCCTCAGGTGATGCAAGGTTATTTAAAAGAAGTGTCCAAAACAAAAGATGTTATGATTGATATTGATGATGTCTCTTGGTATAAGACAGGGGATAAAGGACATATAGATGAAGACGGTTATTTGTTTATAGTAGACAGATATTCTAGGTTTGCAAAACTTGGGGGAGAGATGGTTTCTTTAGGTAGTATAGAACTTGAAATTCATGAGTATATTAATGACCCTGAGGTTGACTTTTTAGCGGTGAATTTACCTGATGAGAAAAAAGGTGAAAAGGTAATTTTACTTATATCGGGGTATGAAGGTTCTAAGGACTTGAAAAAGGCCTTGGTTGATTCAGGGATGAACCCCTTAAGTGTCCCGAGTAAAATATTTGATGTGCAAGATGTACCAAAACTAGGTACAGGTAAAAGTGATTTTGCGGGTGCAAAAAAATTAGCGCAGGAGCTATTAGATGTTTAACAATCCTTATAAAAACATATCTAAGGTTACTCAAAACAGAAAGGTTTATTTTCAAGCAGATACACCTCAAGAGATATGGGCGGATGTCTTAGAACATGATAAAGAGAGTATGCAAGAGCTTTGTTCGGCCATGAGCAAGCTTGTATATGAGGTAGGTGTTCCAAAGTTCTTTGTCCATTTAAGTGCAAAGATTTTATATAATCTTGTTTACAGATGGTGGGGACACTATACAAAAGAAAGTGACTACCTGGCCTCTGAGTGCTCAAATATGTCTGCTTCTTTAATGGCTTTTTTACAAAGACAATATACATTGGCCCATATGGGATGTTCTGTGGTAATGGTTTGGGACGAAAAGAATGAAGAAATGCTTTGTTTTAGGTCTTTAGACTGGAGAGGAGCTGATGATATTGCTCGTTCAACAAGAATCCTTTCTTTTGTCAATAAGGAAGATAAAGAGATAGCGCAGATTGCGGGTATTACGGCTATGGTTGGTGTTTTAACAGGGGCAAAAAAAGGCTTTAGCGTTGCTATAAATTATGCCCCTTGGAAGCGTTCTGCCAAATTTAAATCAGACCCTACCTTTTTAATCCGTCAGCTTTTAGAAGATGAGAAAATAAACACATATAAAGAGGCAATAAAAAAAGTCAGTTCTTGGAAGATAGGTTCCCCTTGTTTTATAAGCCTGTGTGGAGTAAAAAAAGGGGATGCCTGTGTTATTGAACTTGGAAATGCAGGAGAAATTTATATTAGAGAAATAGGGGATGAAAATTTTATTATCCAAACCAATCATTATGACCTACAAGGATCTCCTTTTACCCAACATAATGAAGAAGTTTACAAAGAGCAGATGAATGAGAAGCAATGGTACGAGTCTGAGCTTTTAAGAAATTCACAAAAACGACAGGCCTTGATGCAAGAAGAACTTTTAAAAGACTCAGACGAAGAGATGAAAGACAGGCTCATTTCCTTATATAAACAAGTTCCTATCTTAAACTGGGAAACGGCACAATGGGTTATTATGCAACCAAAAAATGGTGAGATCGAGGTTTATGCCAGTATAGATAAGTAAGTACACTGTATAAAACTTTAATCTTGACCAATATCAATCTTTCTCTAACCAATTTTTTTGTATAATTTCAAAATAATTTTACACTCTAAGTAATTAGAGCTTTACAAAGGAATGCTTTGGCCGAGTATGCAAGATATGAAGATATAGATAAAGAACAACTCCAACGTGATATTGAAGAGGTTAAAGCACAAATTGGTGCACCTTCAAAAGAAGACTTTCAACATCTACTTAAACTTGAGAGATGGGGACGAACCTTTAGTTTCTTAGGGTACCTTTTAATTTTAATTATTAGTCTTATAGAGATGACAGACTTAAATATGGGAAGTTTAGGCTTTTGGAGTCTTGCTATTTTGTCTGCTATTCTTATTGGTGTGGGGAACACTTCAAGATGGGCAAATGTTGCGCACCCTGTTCTAC
Source organism: Arcobacter sp. (assembly GCA_002733885.1). Classification (GTDB taxonomy): domain Bacteria; phylum Campylobacterota; class Campylobacteria; order Campylobacterales; family Sulfurimonadaceae. The sequence continues at coordinate 96,636 of NVXJ01000007.1, forward strand.
ATGGGGCTTATGATAAGGTTGAGGGTGTGCCTTACCGTTATACCAAGTCAGGTTTTGCTAAGGGGAAAAGACGTTTTGTTGATTGGTTTGACTGGATTAAACCTGCGGCTTGGTCCTATGAGCATAATATCATGCATCATTATCACTTAGGTGAAGATGAAGACCCTGATAATATAGAAGTTAATGTTGACCTTGTTCGTACATCTACTATCCCTGTAATATTTAAATATATTTTTGTAGGGATACTTGCCGCGACATGGAAGTTTACCTATTACGCACCAAACACCCTTCGTATCTTAGAAAACAAAGAACGTAGAAAGAAAAATCAGGCAGAAGTGACAGACCTAGAATATTCTCCTTTCACAGCAAATGGTAGAGAACTATGGAAGAGTTATATCTTACCTTACTTAATAGTACGATTTGTCATTACTCCCTTGCTTTTCTTGCCTCTTGGAATGCAAGCAGTATATACGGCCTTAACTATTTTGTTAATGGCAGAAGTTATGGCAAACTTACATTCATTTCTAGTGATTGTTCCTAATCACTCAGCTGAAGATATTTATAGATTTGAAGAACCCCATCAGTCTCAGGGTGAGTTTTACCTTAGACAAATTATGGGCTCAGTAAATTATAATACAGGCTCAGACCTTATAGACTTTGGACATGGATGGTTGAATTATCAGATTGAACACCATCTTTTCCCTAACCTACCTCTTAGTCAATATCAGGCAATGCAACCCATCGTAAAAGAGATTTGTAAAAAGCATAATCTTGAATACCGTCAAGAAAGCGTTTTTAAACGTTTATGGATGACAGTAGAACTTATGGTTGGAAAAACAAAACTTCTTAGAGTAAAAGGTATATAAACCTTTTACTCTCTTCTTTAAAATTCTTCAAATTACACTATAATTGCACATCTTTAATCTTATAATTAATATACAGGAAAAGCAGTGGCACTCAATAAACCAAAGTACACCTTATTTAAAAACACAACATACGCCTTAGCGGGTTTAGTCGATATAGTAAAACATGAGTCATCATTTAAGCTTCAAATAGTTTTATTTGTTCTTGGAAGCATCTTGGCATGGAATTTAGAAATAGCCTTTCATTTAAAGGCTATTCTTTCACTTTCACTTTTTATACCTATTTTGGCGGAAGTAACAAACTCTGCAATTGAACGTGTTGTTGACTTGGTTACCTTAGAATACCATGATCTTGCAAAACGAGCAAAAGATGCGGGTGCTACCTTGGTTTTTCTATCTTTAATTCTTACCGGTGCTATTTGGGCAACTGTACTATATATTGGACTTATCCAATAAAGGATACCACCTTATGAAAATACTTCTTATGGAAGATGATCTTGTTTTACACGAAATTTTAATAGAACATCTTATTGAAATCGGTCATGATGTGATCGGCTGTGAGGATGGACAAGAGGCTGAGACCCTTATCTTTAAAGAACACTTTGACTTACTTCTTTTAGATGTTAATGTACCGTATATAGATGGCTTTAGCTTAGTAGAAAGCATCCGTGATAATGGCATTAAAACCCCCGCCGTTTTTGTAACCTCTTTAAACACAACCAAGGACTTGAAACGCGGCTACGCAGTTGGTGGAGACGAGTATATTAAAAAGCCCTTTGATCTGGATGAACTAGATGCTCGTCTTATGCAAATACAAAAGGTTTTTAATCTTAATGATGATGTGATAATTCTTCCTGATGGTAAGGGTTTTGACCCTGTGACACATATCGTAAATGGGACGAAACTACGAAAAAAAGAATCTGAAATCCTTCATTATCTTCTTAGAAATATTAATCGCGCGGTATCTGCTCAAGAACTTATGGATAATTTATGGGCTTATGATGATGTTCCTTCAAATGCTACCTTGCGCACCTATATTAAAAACCTTAGACAAGTTATTGGAAAAGAGATGATAGTTACCGTTCATGGGGAAGGATTTAAGATTGAAGCTTAGTGATTATGAACGTAAGTCACTCATAAACTTTATTGTTTTATATGTAGGGTCTTCGGTTTTTCTTATCTCTGTTATCGCTTTTTTGATTTATGAAAATGAAGAGCGTAATTCTTTAGAAATGATGCAGATGAAAATGCAACACTTTGCTGATATGCAAGGTGAAGAGATTATTAAGTCTGATATGAAAAAGTCAAAAGAATATATGCTTCCCAAAAAGAGCGAGTATGAGGTTGCCCTATATGATAAAAGCCAAAAATTACTTGATGGTGATATCTTACATGGTGTAAATTTTGATAAAAAAGCTTATAAAAAAGATGGGGACTGGTATTATCTTTCTAAGGCAGCGAAGGGGCACTTAGGGGTAGAACATATCGTGGTTAAAAAGAGCGGTTATGATGTTTGTGTTCAAGACCTAAGAGAAGATGTAATTTTGTATTGGGCTATTGCCGTTATCTTTATCTCCCTTATGGCTTATTGGTTAGGTAGAATTTTTTTAAAACCTGTAAGAGAAAAGATTGAGACCATAGATGAGTTTATTAAAGACTCAACACATGAACTTAGCACCCCTTTAACCGCGCTAATGCTTTCAGTT
>NVXJ01000035.1 GCA_002733885.1 Arcobacter sp.
TAAAAGTTTATTAAAGCATAGTAATAAGAGTACATAGGTGAACCCGCTTCTAGGGGAAGGTAGGAGTGGGCTAGGTTAATATAAGAATGAAAAGCCTTATATCTCCAAGTTCTAAAGTAGCCTCACCACCCGTAGCATCTTCTTCTTCAGCCACCTACTTCCTTGTTAAGACTTAGAGACACACTAAAAAGTCTATAAAAATATAAAGCATTTTTCTTTCCAACTTTGAGTGTATAAGCTTTGGAGTTGAATGTCTTATGTAGATAAAGAGCTTAATTCTATCATAGAAATAGGTAGCGTACTTTTTTGAGGTGAATATAATTGTCTATGGATTAAAAGGAAATCTTTAAATTGGTATATAATTTGCTTTTTCTTTTACAAGATACTTGTAAGGGAGATATATGCAAATCATATTAGGTGCACATACTACTGTGTTTAAAATCCCACAAGGTAGAAATAAAATCCAGCAAATACTAAAGTTTATTCAGACAAACTTTACACATAATATGCCTAATAAAAATACCATCCAAATACCTTTTTACACGAAAGAACATGATCATAGAGTCTTTTTAGTAAAATGGTTATATTCTTTATATAGAAGAAGTAATAATAAGGCCTTACCAGATTTGAAATCTGCCTTAATAGAACGTATTGAAAAGCCTATTGAATTACACCTTCCTCCTATTAATCTTTCCTTAGTTAAGATCATCGTCACTTTTTATGAAGAAGGTATATGTCATCTAGGGATAGATTGTTTTAACGAGACCTGTGACAGAGCACTAAAGCATTATTTTTCAGACTACATTAGTGTGAAAAGTCAAACCTTTAACTTGTATGAATTATCTATACAGTCCTCACAAGAACAAGATTCTTTACGCTTTTTCCTTGGTCATTCTATAAGTGAAAAAATTGACATGAATATCAAATATAATGCACAAGCCTTTGAACGATTTGTGGCTATTATCCCTGCTGTAAATGAAATTGATAAGGCATATATTATTTTAAATGTTAAAAAAGAAGACACATTTAAACGGATAAAACAAAACTATAAAAAACTTGCAAAAGCATGTCATCCTGATCTTTTATCCTTTCGAACACAAGGAAATATAAAACAAAGTACCCAGAGCTTTCAAGTACTTTTAGATGCTTTCCACCTCATTAAAAAACACAAGATGCTTGCTTAAAACAAGACTTTAACCCTCTAGCACAAAAAATAAGGAAATATTATAAAGATTTCTTCTATAGAGTACTTAGTTTTCGTGTAAATGGGAAGCAATTGGCAAACAAAGAGCTAAGAGTTTCAAATAAAATATTAATATCGTAAAATTTTCAGAACACTTATTATAAGATGATGTAAGAAATAATTTATTTAAAATAGTGAGATGAAATGGCAAAAATATTAATTGTTGATGATGCGAGTTTAATTCGCAATATTGCAAAAAAAGCAGTACTTGAAGCAGGTCATGAAGTTGTCTTGGCGAATGATGGAAAAGAAGGATTTGAGGCGGTTTTAAAGGGTGGTATTGATTTTGTCTTTTCAGATATCAATATGCCTATAATGACGGGTATGGAAATGATTGCAAAAATTCGCCAAGAAGATAAATATCGCTATCTTCCTATTGTAATGTTAACAACTGAGAACAAGTCGGAATTACAAAAACAAGCTCAAGGTATGGGCGTGAAGGCTTGGTTAGTAAAACCTTTTAATAAAGATAAGTTTTTATTAGTTTTAAATAAGCTTTTGGGTTAATAAATGATTTTAGAAGGTATTAAAGCACTAACGATTTATGAGGTTGAAAAAGTACAAGTCTTGTTTATAAAAGAACTAAGTACTTCCCAAGACCTTGTCTTAGATATGCAAGCTATTGAAAAAATAGATATGGTCGGTATTCAACTTTTACTTTCCTTAGTTAAGTCGGCAGAGACTAATGAAAAGAATGTGTCTTTTAGTAATATCACAGACAGTGTTTTACAACAAATTAAAATCTGCCATTGCCAGCATGCCCTAGGAATTACAAATGAGTGAAGAACTAGAAATATTCCTTGAAGACTGTGACGATCAACTTCAAATGATGGAAAATGCCCTTGTTGATATGCAAAGTAATGGAGCAACTGAAGATTCTATAGGCGCTATATTTAGAGCCGTGCACACTATCAAAGGAAGTGCTGGGATGTTCGGTTTTGATGACATCGTTGCTTTTACACATATTGGCGAAAATCTTTTTGATAGTATTCGTCAAGGGGATGTGGCCATTAATGAAGACATGATTGATCTATTTTTATTGTGTAAAGACCATATTGATAAACTAATTGAAGTGCTAGCAGACGAAGAAGAAATTGGTGAAGGCCAAAGAGATATAGGTGAAGATCTAATAAAATGTTTAAATGCCTACTTGGCAGATGAAGCAGAAGAAATTGCGCAAAACAGTAGTGAAGACAGCCCTTTAGAATCAGAAATTGAGATTATAAGTTTAGATACAAGTTCGCAAGATATCGGTATAAAATGGCATATCTCCATCCGCTTAGAAAAAGAGTTTTTTACCACAGGTATGAGTATAAGTTCTATTTTAAATTTTTTAAATAAAATTGGTAAGATTCTTATTAACTGTCCTATTTTATATAAGATTCCTCCTTTGCAGGACTTAGATCCATTAATCCCTTATATCGGATTTGAACTGCGTATTCAAACACAAGCAAGTTATGAAGAGATAGAAGATGTTTTTGAATTTATTGCGAATGATGTGAATCTTATAATTTTTGAAGAGGGAAAAGAAAATGCTCTTGCATCATTGGTGCAACAACGTGAAGAAGAAGGCTTAATAAAAGAGCTTATATTTGCAAATTTAGCACAAGAAAATGATTTTAAAGAGGACTTGAATCCTGTAGAAAAATTCACTGAACTTAGCCAAGATACTAGTATAGTAAATGAACTCGCAGTGGTTTCTAAGAAAAAATCCTCTTCCACCTTACGTGTTGACTCCGCAAAGATTGATATTCTTATTAATTATATGAGTGAGATGGTGATTGCAAATTCTAAAATTCTTAGTCTTGTTGAGAGTGAAGAAGATGAAGAAAAAGAGGAAAATTCTGAACTTGAGGAAGCAGCTCAACATATGAAAGAGCTTTTAGAACTTGTTCGTGATGGTATTATGGATATTCGTATGGTGCAAGTGGGTGAATCTTTTAACAAGTTCCGCCGTATTGTAAGCGATACTTCTAAAAAGATTGGAAAAGATATTGAGTTTGTTATTACAGGTGGGGAAACGGAATTAGACAAAACGGTAGTGGAGCGTATATCTGACCCCTTAGTGCATATGTTGCGAAATTCTATAGACCATGGGATTGAATCGCCCCAAGAACGTTTGGAAAAAGGAAAACCTGAACAAGGACGTGTTGATTTACGAGCTTATCCTGACGCAGGAACTATTGTTATTGAAATTGAAGATGATGGAAAGGGCTTAGACAAGGATCGTATCTTAGCTAAGGCCATTGAAAACGGACAAGTAAAAGAAGGTGAAAGTCTAAGTGATGGTGAAATCTATAAACTGATTTTTGTAGCAGGACTTTCTACTGCTGAAGAAGTGTCAGCTATTTCTGGTCGCGGTGTGGGTATGGATGTTGTTAAAAGAAATATAGAAGATTTAAGAGGTACCATTGACATTTCTTCGACGCAAGGCAAAGGAAGCAAGATTACGATTCGTTTACCCTTAACCTTAGCCATTATTGATGGTTTCTTGGTACAAATTGGAAATACAAAGTTTATTATTCCCTTAGAAAGTATTCAAGAATGTATTGAACTTACTGCAGAAGAACATGATGAAATGGCGGGGAATGAGTTTATTAATCTTCGAGGAGAAATGCTTCCTCTTTTAGACGTGCGCAATCTCTTAAAAGAAAGCCCCAGTCATAGTGATAGGCAAAATATCGTTATTGTTTATTTTGGAAATAAGATGGTTGGCTTATTAGTAGATGAACTTTTAGGAGAACATCAAACCGTGATTAAATCTTTAGGGGATGTATTCAAACACTTACCTGTAATTAGTGGGGGCTCTATCTTAGGAAGTGGTGAAATCGCACTTATTTTTGATATCGCACGATTAATTGAGTATAAAAAATGATGGAGCTTCAATGAATTTCAATATAGAAGATCTCGATAGTGATGATATGGATGATGAACTTTTTACCATCAGTGATGCCCAGCAATATTTCTTTTTTAAATCAGGAGGTGATATTTACGCCTTGGACGTTGAAAATGTAAGTGAAATGATTGAATACCAAGACATAAGTAAAATACCCATGATGCTTCCTTATATTAAGGGTGTCACAAATATCCGAGGAAGTATTATAACGGTGATAGACCTTCTTCAACGCTTTAACTTAGGTGAAACGAAAATTGGGAAGAAAACCTCTTTAGTTGTTATGGACAGCATTGCCCTTGTCATTGATGAGGTTCATGATGTTAACACCATAGCTGATGAAGATATAAAAGAAACATTAGACTTTGGCTTTAAAATAGAGAAGAGATTTATTAAAAATATGGCAAGGTATAATGATACTTATATCGCAATATTAAATTGTGATGAAGTTTTAAATATTGATGAAATTTCAAAAATAGAAGGGACCTCATGAGCCTCAGTACATATAATGAAGACCCCTTTGATTTTGATGATGAAGAGGATGAGTTAGACCTTTTACAGCTTGTATCAAACGATTCTAATGATTTAAACCAATACCTTGTATTTAAGGGGTCAAACCTAGAATGGTACGCGATGAACGTGTCTAAGATAGAAGAAGTCATGGTATATGATGAGAATATCAGTATTTCTTACAATAATGATAAAAAAAATATTATTTGTGCAACAGCAGATATTAGAAATAGTATGACAAGTCTTATTTATTTTGATGATTGGTATGAAAACAAACGCTTAGATGATAGTGAATATGAATTGATTATCTTAGCCAATTATGGGGGACATAAACTCGGTATTATTGTTAAAGAAGTTGCTCATATTACGGCTATTGAAGCAGACAAGATGAGTGATAATACTCAAAGTAATGCTAAGTCCACCTTTATTGCAAAAATCATTATTGAAGGTAAGGAAGAGATGTGTACCATTTATGATGGAGACCAGATGCTTTTGGATGTTTTTGATAATATTGAAGAACAAGAACAATATACCTTTGATACTAAGGACCTTGAAGCTATTAAAAACAAGCTTGTCTTTTTTGCGGATGACAGTAAGTTTGTACGAAATTTAGTAGAGAATCTCTTTAAGACCTTAAATGTGTCTTATAAAATCTTTAATGACGGTTCTTTTTTAGTGGAATACTTGCATTCACATCCTAATGAAAAGGTTGATTTATTTGTCACAGATTTAGAGATGCCAAACCTGAGTGGGCGCGAAGTGATTGTAAGTATTAGAAAAGATAAAACCTATGCAAATAGCTCAATAATTATACATACGAACATGTCTAATTCAGTTATGGATACGGAACTAAGGCAGGTTGGGGCAACACAGGTTATTGCTAAAATGAATATGCTTAATCTAGGTAAAGCAATGATTAAAGAATTAATGTAATGAACCTTGTAAAAATAAGCGATTATGAGTATGAAAACTTTACGCAGCTTATTTTTGATGAGATTGGAATTACCCTTAATGAACATAAGAAAAGCCTTATGGAATCACGTTTTTATAAACGTATCATGCATTACAACTTGGATTCATTTGATGCGTATTATAAGATATGCCTTGATGACACGAAAGAAAAAAATGAGATGCTTAATCTTATTACAACGAATGAAACATATTTTTTTAGAGAACAAGATCATTTTGATTTTTTAAAAGATTACCTGTTTAATTATACCGGGGCAACAAAGGTCCAGATTTGGAGTGCCGCTTCTTCTGTTGGGGCCGAAGCTTACTCTATATCTATGTTGTGTGACTCTATCTTGCCTGCTAATATGTGGGAGGTCCTTGGTAGTGATATTAATTCACATGTGATTAAAAAAGCGCGTATGCGTTTGTATCCCTTATCTTGGTCTCAAAAAATACCTCCTGAATTAAAGTCGAAGTATTGTTTAAAGGGGAAGGGGAAGTATGAGGGTGAGTTTCTCATTAACAGAGTACTGGCTAAGAATGTACGCTTCCAAACTAATAACCTCTTAGAATCAAATACTGAACTGGGGAATTTTAATATTGTCTTTTTACGTAATGTTTTACTCTACTTCAATGATGAAACACGAAAACAAGTGATTGGTAATATCTTGCAAAATATGAAAATAGGCAGTTTTTTGATTATTAGTCAGACAGAAAATCTTAATGGCTTAGATATTAGTGAACTTGAACAAGTTCACCCATCAATTTTTAAGGTGATAGAAAAATGAAGATACTTCTAAATCATCAAATACACTATAATGAGGTACTTATGATAAATTTTAAAGTACTAGATACAAAGTAAAGGGGCTAAGGATATGTCAGAACAGTTAATTACAGAAGAATTTTTAGATACCTATGAAGGTGAAGTCCTCTTCTTATCACAAGACCTTGAAGAGCTTGTCGAAGAGATACAAGAGGGTGACTTCACACAAGAAAGCTTAGAACTTTTAAATCAAAAAATTTTAGATGTAAGTGATGTGTTTTTGTCTTCACGTTATACTCAGCATGTGTCTCCTATTTTTAAAGAGTTTGCGGATATGCTGGCGTTGATGAAGTGTGAAGATTTCAAGAAGCTTGATGATGCACTGGAATACCTCTGCGAAATTGTGTCTGATATCAACACTTATATTAATCAGTACTTTGTTGAGCGTAGTTTTACAGATGTTTATCTTTTTCAAGATTCTTTGAAAAACTCTATTGATTTTTTACAGCGTTCATATACTTGCGAACTTGATGGGAAGTCTGAAGATGATGGAAGTATGGTGCTTTTTTTAAATGACTAAGGTTTTTGTTATTGATGACTCTTTAAGCGTACGCAATGGCTTTAAAAATCTATTATCGCAGATGGATGATATTGAACTTATTGGGGAAGCTGATAATCCTATTGACGCCCTGAATGTTTTTAAAGAAGTAGGATTACCGGATCTGTTTATTTTAGATATTGAGATGCCAAAAATGGATGGCTTGAGCTTTTTAAAAAAGATTAATGCCCAAAGGCCAACGCCTGTCATTATTTGTTCAAGCTTGGTTAGTTTAGGCTCTACTGCTCTTATTGATGCGCTTCGTCTTGGAGCAGCTGAGGTTATTGAAAAGCCCAAAAATAATTTAAATGAACTCTTTGTTACGTATAAGGAAGAATTAATTGAAAAGATTCGCACGGTAGCTAAGGCGAATATCCATTATCACAGTGATGTAAGCTCTACTAATAAGCTTGTTACAAAGGTTGAACATGAACATCCTGCAAGTGCAAGGGTGATTGCTATAGGCTCATCTACCGGTGGAGTACAAGTACTTGAAGAGATTTTAACACATCTTAATCCTTCGCATGTGGGGATAGTAGTCGTACAGCACATCCCCAAAAGTTTTTCTGCTTCTTTAGCAAAGCGCTTGAATGAATTAAGTAAGCACACCATCGTTAAAGAAGCTGAAGATGGTGATATTATTTCAAATAATACGGTCTATATTGCTCCTGGTGGTATTCACATTCAAATCGAAAAAGAAGGATTGAAGTATTTTTTACGTCTAAAAGATTTTCCAAAAGTCAATTCACATCGTCCCAGTGTAAATGTACTCTTTAGTTCTGTAGCTAAAGTATTTAAGGCAAATGCAATGGGTTTTATCTTAACGGGTATGGGAGATGATGGAGCCATAGGTTTAAAAAAGATGTGGGAAGCAGGTGCTGACACCTATGTTCAAAATGAAAAAACATCAACGGTTTATGGGATGCCCAAGATTGCTTTGGAAATGGGAAGTGCCATCAAGGCGCTTTCCATTTATGAAATTATTCAAACTATAAATGAAAAAGAGTAGGTTAAAGAGTAGTTTAAAGCTTTAAACAAAGGGTGATATTACCTTGGGTAGTAACAAAGTCGAAACAAAAATAGTCACTATGAGTGAACTCTGAAGAAGGAACTATCTTAGGTGGTGTAAGGTCGACTTTAACATTACCTTCACTAAACTTTACGGCGATATTACCTAAGATAACATTTACAAACTCAGTAATGATATCCAGAACCATTTCATCTATCTCAGTAAATTCCGTCTTTAAAAATTTTGTTGAAATCGCAAGGGCAACGGGGTCTTCAGGTTGGAGTGCAAAGTCCAAATGAATGTCTCCACGCATCTTTTGAAGGGCAATGATACCTTCTCTTGTAGTATTGGCCTTATTAACGTTGACGAGCTTAATATGATCATGAACAATACGTGAATACAGTTTTTGTAAAATACCGATACTGTCTTTGATAATACCATCTTTGTCTAGGGCCTCAATCTTATCATCAAGCTCAACAACCTCAAGTCTTTGTTGTTCTTCAAAGTTTGAAAGTTCCATTTTAAGTGCTTCTTCACTCATAAAATCTTTAAGGATTAAAATCTCACCAAAGAAGATTTTTTCTTTTTTCTGAATGGCTAGAAGATTTCCAATTTGTGGATCTGTAAGTAAGTTTAAAGAGATAGCGACTTCACCAAAACGTTGGTCTAAACTACGTTGTTTATCATTAATCGTATCTGCTTGTTTTACTGTTATGAGTTCTTCTCTAACGGCTAATTGACCAAGAGAAAGATTTTTTGTTGCTTGGTAGTCTATCGCTTCAGTGAGTTGTTTTACGCTTAGTTTGTTTTCATCAAGTAAGTAATGACCGAAAAATTTAATTGCCATATTAAGTCCTTATTATGCTTTTGTTATATGAGCACATAACTCATCTTCATCAAAAGGTTTTTGAATAAATGCAAGGGCACCGAGTTTTAAGGCTTCCGTCACTTTTTCTTCTGTTCCTAAAGAACTTACCATAATAACTTTGATATCAGGATTCTCTTCTTTAATTATCTTAAGTGCCTCAATCCCATCTTTTTCTGGCATTACAACATCTAGCAGGACAAGGTCTGGTTTGAAATCCTTTGCCATCTCAATGGCTTCATTACCATCAAAGGCATCTTGGAACTCTACATCAGTTATATCATTTTCTTTTAATATTTTTTTCACTAAAAAGTGAATAAGTTTGGCATCATCTACTATTAGAAGTTTCATTTTTATCCTTTAAATATATGTATTAAAATGTATCAAATTGGCGAAGATCAACATCATTCATTTCATCAGTTTCATTTTGTGTATCTGATTTTTGAGAGATTTGTTCAGCCTGTGTCCCTATTAAAATAGGTTTTAAAACACGACTTGGCTCTTCATTATTATCAAGTCTGAAAAAGCTCATCTGGTTACTTTGTTCTCTTGCTTGTACACTTAATTGCTCAGAGGCAGTTAAGAGCTCTTGTGAAGAGGTGGCATTGATTTGTGTGACCTTATCAAGTTCATTCATTGCTTGTGTAATCTGTCCAATCCCGATATCTTGCTCTTTTGCAGCCGTTGCAATCTGTTTAATGAGTTTTGCTGTTTCTTCAATCTTTGGAACAACACTTTGAATCATCTCACCTGCTTCAACAGATACCGCGACACTCTCACCCGTAATCCTACTAATCTGAGTTGCCGCAACCTGCGAACGTTTTGCTAGTTTTCTGACCTCGGCCGCAACAACAGCAAATCCTTTACCATGCTGACCCGCGCGAGCGGCTTCAATGGCTGCATTTAAGGCAAGAAGGTTCGTTTGGTAGGCGATGTCTTCAATCACTTGAATACGCGTTGCAATGGTTTGCATAGCCTCCACTGTTTTAGCAACCGCGTCCGCACCCTTGATTGACAGTTCTGCTGACTCTTCAGCAATTTGATTAGTGAGTGTCGCATTCTTAGCTGTTTCACTTACCGCTCCACTCATCTCTTCGATGGCAGCCGTAGTTTCTTCAAGTGAAGAAGCTTGTTGGATAGCACCTCTTGAGATAGACTGGCTTGAACTATTAACTTCCGCAGAAGCTAATTGGATCTGAGTCGCACCTGTGTTAATGCCCTTCATAATACATGACAACTTAGCAACAAGGTCGTTAATAGATGACTTAACAATGCTAAAGTCACCTGCATAATCACCCGAGATACTTGCACTTAAATCCCCCTGACTAAGAGCATTTAATGTTTTTCCTGATTCACTAAAGAGGTCTTGTACGGTCTGAGCGATGTTGTTAGTAGCATCTTTTAACTCAAGAAAAAGGCCTTCATAATCATTTTCAATTCTTGCATCAAGCTCACCCTTTGAAATATTGGTTAAGACCTTGGTAATATCTTTTCCAATTTGTTCTTCAAACTTATCCATCAGATTATTTATGGATTTTGTTAAGGTTGTAATCTGAGGATTATTAGTTGTTGCATCAATGCGAAAGTTCATATAACCAGCTTGTGCCTTAGCTAAGGTTCTAACAGCTTCATCGGTACATAACTTATCTCTTTCAATCTCAATTTCGATACTTCTGAGGTTTTCATTTACCATAGCAGCTAAAAGACCAAATTCATCCGTTGAATCTAGATTGATTGGTTTAGGGAGTTCTCTTTCTCGGCGAAGAAACTCGAAGAATGAGGTTAGCCCTTCTCTAAAATTATCTAAGGAATGCATAATACTACGAGATACAAAGAAGGCTATAAGAAGGGTAGATAAAATGATAATAATGCTTAAGACTAAGTAGGTGTTATATTCAGATTTTGCTACTTGCATACGAAGTGTTGCTTCAGATGAGAGATAAGCGACAAGAAAGTCATCAATTTCTTTGAAAATGGTAATTTTTGCTTCAAGTATTTCAAAGGCTTCTTTACTATCAATACCAAAATTCTTTCTTTTTGAAGTTGCAAGTTCATACAGCTTTTGTGCATCAGCAATACTAGACATCGCCATTTTTTTCTCATATACAATGATGTTTGATTCATCTGTGCGCTTTACAAAAGAGTTTAAGTAACGTTCTTCTTGAGCCTTAAGTGCAATGATCTTATCCTTCATACCCTTAGTATGAGAATTGTTAATGAAGGCATAGGTTATGGCTGCTTCTTGAGCTGCTGCCTTTTCTTTTGCTAGGGCATAGGCACTATAACCATTTAGTTCCATTGATATTTTTGCATCCGTAGACATCTTTGCAATTTCAGCGATAGTGCTTAAAAAAGCACCATTGATATTCATATAGTAAGCTAAGATTTCATTTAAATTAATTGTTTTTTTATTTACCTTGTCACGTATAATATTAACTAAGCTAAGGGCTTCAAGTGTTGCTTCAATTTTGTTACGAAACTTTATTGAATAATGGCTCATGTTTAATGAAGCAACGAGTTCCTTAAAAGAACCTAGCTCATTGTCTACCTTATTACGTTGAATTTGCAATTGATTAGAAAAGCTTTTGCCTTTAGAGGCTAAAAAACCAGCTGAAACACTTCGCTCACCTTGAATCTCATGTACTAAGGCACTCATATTTGTTGTAAAATGTACAATAGTTTTAATACTTTGCATATTTTTGTTTTGACTATAACTGCGTTCAATTGAAGTACTTGAAAAATACAGGAGTCCTATCAAAGGAACGATAGCAAGTGTGGCCATCTTAATTTTGATAGAGATGTTTTTCGTTAATGACATTGTGTTTCCTCTTTAGTATAATATATTTTTATAATGTTAAAGTGAATAAGTCTATCCAAAATATTATTGTGATAGCGAATGAAACTTCATTTTTTAACTTAAATTTCAAAATAGACTCTTAGTCGGGAATTTTTTTGTATTTTAAGTTCATATACTGCCCCTATAGGTAGTATCCCATGTTTAATTATGTGTATGAATAACAAGCTTGTTTCGTCCTGTACCTTTGGCCTCATAAAGGGCTTTATCAGAAAAGTTAATCATGCTTTCAAGGGAGGTAGAACTTCCATAGCAGATACCAATTGAAACGGTATATGAAAAACTGATAAGGTCATGTGTTATAGTATTGTTTTCAAAGGCCTTCCTAATAGATTCAAACTTATTTTGTAAATCTTGTACAGAAATATTTTCCATTAAGATACAAAATTCTTCTCCACCAAAGCGTGCAATAAGGTCACTCCCTCTCAAATATTTTTCTAAAATAGTTTTTACCTCTTTAATTGCGATATCACCGACATCATGTCCGAAAGTATCGTTGATGCGCTTGAAAAAATCTATATCTAGCATTGCCACGGCAACAGGAACTTTCTTTCGTTTTGCCTTGTCTAAGATGGGGATACCACTCTCAAAGAAAAAACGACGGTTGAAAAGACCTGTTAAAAAGTCTTTACTAGCGGTCTCTTTGCTTTGTCTAAATAAATCGATTAGCTCTAGATTAACATTGATACGTACTGCTAGTTCTTCATTTGTAAAAGGCTTTTTAATAAAATCATTGGCTCCATGACGTATAAAGTCTGTGGCAACCTTTGAATTTTCACTTCCACTAATGGCAATAATTGAAAGTCGATCCTTACTGTAGGTCTGACGTAATTGCAAGGTGAGTTCCATACCACTCATGCCTGGCATTTCGTGATCCGTTAATACTAAAGGGATGTATTTTTCACTTTCTTGAAGTATTTCAATGGCTTCTTCTGCACTACTGGCCTCAAGTACATTAACATGAAGTCTTTCAAGATGTAGACGTGTCGTCATACGCATGGATTTAGAGTCATCAACAAGTAAGATATAAGCATCATAGTTTTTTAAGACACGCTTCACTACGGCCACAATATAACTGATACTTTGGGGGTTGCTTTTGGTGATGTATTCGACAATGTCTTTTTCAAGAATGACATTTTTACTCGCCTTATTTATACCTCCTGTTAAAACAACAACAGGAACATCATGTGAGATTAAAAGATCAATAACTTCACCATTGGGTGCATCGGGCAGGGTGACATCTAGAACAGCAATATGAAAATGATGTTTGGCAATAAGCTCTTGGGTTTGTTCATAAGATTCTGCCATAAATAAATTGGCATCAATTTCGTTGCAACGAGTAATCGCATTTTTTATAATGGTACGGACATACTTACTATCATCTACAACTAAAATATTTTTTAAGTGAGGGTTAGGCATTTACTTCCAAAGGTTGTTTTTATCTAGTATAACCTTTTTTTATTTTAGATAAAGGGATTATATTAAATAAATAGTTAGTTTTGTAGCTTGATTGTAACCTTATGAAATGTCTGTATAAAAAATTTGATAGATAACATAAAATTATGATAACTTTTTGAACCAGAATGAGAAATCAGGCTGTTATTTAGATTAAAAGAAAAGCTAGGGAGCAAAATGCATATAGAGATACTTTCTACAAGCCTGCTTAAAGTGTTTGTATATAATGTCTTTACTTATATAGGTAAATATGTATCATATTCTAGTTTTGGCATAATGGGGTATCTTATAAAATTGGAGTAATGAAATGACAAAAGCAAATCACGAGAAGTTAGAAGCATTAAGCCCCGAAGCAAAGAATGCCTATGTAGCAGCTAAAGGACATATCCTAGATGCCTTAAGAGAGATGGACTTATTTAAAGGTGTATCATTAAATGATAAAGAGAAAACTACTATTTATGAGTTACTTGATGAAACTGCATTTTTAATGAAAAGTGAAGAAAATAAATAATAGTGATTACGTAGTAAATAGGCAATTAGCTTTGCCTACTTGAATTAAACCCTTACCTTCTATAAGGTTTTAAAACTTCTGATAATTCTTGAAACATAATCGCAACGATAGTACGACCAACCACGAGAGATGAACCGTTTAGGGTATGAGCTAAGATGTTTTTATAGAAAAATTGCTATGGCTAGTTTTAGAGAAACTTCTCTCCGAGACCGCCATGGCTAGTTTTCTTTCCATCTTTGTAACGGATCTTTGCACGACGTTCTTGGAAGTCTCTTGTGTTTGAGATAGAGCTGATTTTTAGGTATGAAGTTTAATTATAAATTTGTTATAATAATAAAACTAGGAGTTCTTATGCAACATTCGCTTCACCTTAAAATTGATGATAGTATTTTTGATAAATTTATGGGATTACTTGAAATTTTACCAAAAGGTAAAGTAGAGGTTTCAGAAGAACTTGACTACCCAACGATATCAAAAGAAGAAGCTCGGTTAAAAGTGCAAAGAGCTATTAATAACATTTCTTCAACAAGTGGAACTTCCATAGAAGAAGCTTTTAATAAAATTTTAAAAACTAAATGATTTTTAAAATTGTTATTGAAGACGAAGCATTTTCTGATTTACAAAATATTTATAATTACATAGTTGAACAAGATACTAAAAATAAAGCAAAAAACTTTCTCTCTGAATTACAAACAGCAATAAGTACTTTAAATACAATGCCTAATCGCTGCAGAAATAGCTATTACAATGATGATCTAAATGTTAAAGATTTAATTTATAAAAGCTATACAATAGTATTCAAAGTAATAGATGAAAGTGTGCATGTATTATCTGTATTTAGACAAAGAGAGTATTGAAGTTTCAGGCAGTATATAGGTAGTTAACTCTACCTAATATAAGGCTTTAAAACTTCTGCTAATTCTTGAAACATAATCGCAACGATAGTACGTTCAACCGCAAAAGAACTACCGTTTAGCGTATGAGCTAAGATGTTTTTATAGAAAAATCGCTACGTAACGGCCAAGGTTTGTTTTAGAGAAACTTCTCTACGAGATTGCCACGGCTTGTTTTCTTTCCGGTATCATTTCCTAGATTCACTTGTTTATATACACTTTAATTTTTTATTCAGGTATAATTGCGTTAATTAAAAGATGATTCGAGTTACATCTTTAGTCTGCTTTACATTGATGACTTACAGTTACCATTATAATTCACCTAAAAGAAAACTTCATATTAAATTTTATAGCACCTTAGTAATGAGGTGTATTTAAATACAAAAGGTCTTACAATGGCAGCATTAGTAAACGGTACAGTTAAATGGTTCAACAGTGACAAAGGTTTCGGTTTTATCGAACAAGAAGATGGTGGAAAAGATATATTCGTACATTTCCGTCAAGTTAATGGCAATGGTTATGATCGTGTTTCTTTAAACGACGGTCAAAAAGTGACTTACGAAGTTGGTGAAGGCGATAAAGGCCCTCAAGCAGAAAACGTTACAGGTCTGTAATCTTTCTGTGAGCGGATTTATCCGCTCATAATATTTAATAACACAACCCTTCTTATATCCCCACCTTACACAAATTACAAAGTAAACTAAAACATTTTAAATTACACCGCAATAAGATTTAAAAATCTATATGATGTTAATAACCACACAGAGAATCATATACTTACTATAAATTAAATACTTGACCCCCTAAACTCTTACAGCCTGAATACTGATACATATACAAATGAACAAGAGAAACTAGATGTTTACCATCTTGTTGACGTTCAAGTAATGAATGAAGTCTCTGATACCACGAGTCTTAGAATAGGTGCAAAAAATCTTTTGGATGAATCTTATGAATGGAAGTATGGCTATCCCACGGAAGGACGCTCTTATTACATTTCGTTAGAATGGAACCTATAAAATGGAGTTCTTGAATAAAAGGTGCCAGGAGATAAATATAAATTTTTATTAAAAATCGAGGCAGGATATAGGCAGTCAATTCTGCCCATTCCAATAAAACCTCTTATTTAATATAAGGCTTCAAWACTTCAGGAATATCKATACTTCCRTCTTCATTYTGATAATTTTCCATAATCGCAACCATAGTACGACCAACCGCTAAAGAACTACCGTTAAGTGTATGGGCTAAGATGTTTTTCTTTCCGTCTTTGTAGCGGATTTTTGCGCGTCTTGCTTGAAAATCGCGTGTATTACTTATAGAGCTTATTTCTCTGTAAGTGTTTTGTCCGGGTAACCAAACGCCTCTGGATTTAATTTATCTAAACCCTTTATAAGTCTTAGTATAGAAGGGTTTGACTGAGCTTAGATAATTTATTGTTTATATTTGGGCAGTGTATAGGCAGTTGACTTGGGTTTTTAATGGTATTTTAAATTAAAGATTTTTTATTTAAAGTAAATCAATCCTTTAAAATTTTAGTGATAAATGTAAGAGCATTCTCATTATATATACTAGGAATAGCAGATGGTAAAATACCTGTTTTAGTATATGTATCTTCTTGCTTTTTACTTCTAAAAACATATGCTGAATAATCAGTATTATTCTTTAAATCATTTTCCGAGATAACTTTCCAAATACTATTCTGTTTTGCAGATGGTACTATTTTTTGAACTTCAGATACAAGTTCTAAAGCTGATAACGGGTATGACTTAGTTAAGTGTTCTTTTACTCTACGAATGACATCGACTCTATCAATAGGTACGACATCACCTATTAGTTTTAGTGTTGAGGCTCCATCTTTTTCTACGAATTCACCTTCTTTTATAAATTTTAATTTACTTGCTAACTCTTCATCAACTACAAGTATTTTAGCATTTCCTTTTTCAATCAATGATTGTTCAGTATCAAGAATAGCAGCATTTTCAGGACCTGCTTTACCAATTTTTACCATTAAATCTAACCATTGATTGTTATTTTGTTCTATTCTTTTATTAATAATATTTTCAAGTTCAGCAAATTGGATTTTTTGTGTTCGTCCAGCATAACGATAATATACTTCCCCATTTTTTATAGTTTGATCTTTACCCTCATTTCTTTTCGCAATAATAGGTTTAGTCTCAGCATTATATATTTTAAATACACCTAAACTTGCTCCTTCTATTTCAACAAGTGCTGCTTCCCAATGAATATCAGAGGAAAAGATATCTAAAAGGTAACCAGTGGTTTTTTCTGGGTCTATTTTTTCAAATTGTTCTATTGATTTATCTGACATTCCTGTTCGTGTTCTAGGACTATCTTTTATTCCATGAATTAAGTATCCACCTCTATTATTTGAAAAAGCTGCAAAATCTTTAAAATAATCAGCAAGTGCTGCCAAGTTAAATTGCTCTTTAAACTCTAGCTCTTGTCCTTCTCTATGAAATAATGTTTCTCCTTTGAGTCGCACTAATTCCTCTACTTTATGTTGGTATATCATTACACTCCTTAACTTACTGAACTTTAAATATTTTCTTTAATTCTTTTCGCATAATCTCTTTTCTCTTTTTGAAGAATTTCTCAAAATTTGTAAATTCAAGGCTTTGTTTTGCAGGAAAATAGCTACTACTGAAAAATCTATCTTTTTCCGATTTATTAGGATAAATTTTATTAACCCAAAGTTCTAAAGGAGTTGCATTTTTACTTCTATTTGTAGAGCTATCCATCATTTGAAGATTAGGCAACTGGTCTCTTTTGTTTTGCCATGCTTTTGCATCATCATCTATAATAGAAATCTTTTTTAGTTTAGCATTTGAAAAACCACTATATGGATGAACATGGTCTAAGTCTATATTCATCTGGCTATGCTTAAAGTTATATAACATTGCTAATACAACAAATGCATTTCTACCTTTTCTGTATTCGAGCATCTCTTCTATATCTTCATCTGAAACAGTAAATTTCTTTCCACTTGTAAAAGATTGACTTAGCCATTTATCAAATTTAAATGCTTTGTTGTTTTTTAATTCTCTTCGTAAATCTTCTAAAAATTGGTCATTTCTTGAACTATATAGATTCTTAATTAGAGCATGAGACAGGTATCTTCTCCAATCATCTTTACTCTTCTTGCTCCCACCATTAAAAATATAATATGCTATTGGTAATACAGCATTTTGAGAAGAAAGAGTATCTCGACTATAACCATAGTCAACCAGCCAATCTATTGTTTGAAGTAGAGCATCTTCTATTCTATCCCATTTTATTTTAACTTCATTTACATTTGTTAAAGTAAAGTTTTTTACTTCTAGTTTTAAAGGTACATTTTCTAAAGCAAGCATTTGACAAGCTCTAACTATAAAGTCGGAATCAAAAGAAAAACCTTGTAGGTTAAGTCTTTTTAATAACTCCTCCATATTATCTCTACCATCATTCCAGTGTGCTACTATTGTTGAGAATAATAAATCACTTTTTGATAGAACTTTACCTCCACTATTTACACGAACAAAGATTTCAAGTACTTCATCAATATTGTCATTTTCAACTTCAAAATAATTCAGAATTTCATTTTTATGAATGTTATTAAATAATTTAGCTAATGTTTTTTTAATCTCTCTTTTAGATATTTTTATCGCATTAATTGTTTCTTGTCTATCTCCATCAATGTCATCATCTTTTAGGTCTTCAAGTTCTTGAAGGGCTTCATCATACCATTCATCATTAAATTCAGCTTCTTTCCATATGAGCATTTCTGATACTTGAAACCAATAATGATTTTTAGAACAATATTTACTTTTAGCATCATCTAAAAATTTAAATTCATAATGGAATTGACTATCTTCCGTTTTAGAATATAGTAAATTTAAATATAGATGTCTTTTTGGATATGCTTTATCATTGGTTGAACTGTAATATGGAAGTTTGTATGTATACGTGCCAGCTAAGGCAATATAGATAGAGCTTAGTCGCTGTTGACCATCCAAGACACCTATTATCGCATCTGTTGGAGTAAAACCTTTAGGAGCTAAGTCATTAAACTGTTTATCTCTTTGATGATAATCTTTCATAAATTCATAAAATGCATAATCTTTTACAGCTTGTGGCTGCACTTTCCAAAATAGAAAGCTTCCAATTGGATAACCTCTCATTATTGAATCAAATAGTTTTTCTATTTGGATAGGTCCCCATACAAATCTTCTTTGTATAGCAGGTAGAAGCATTTTACGACTATTGATTAATTCTATTGCTTTTTTAAATGTGGTTGTTTTATAACTCATACTTTATATTTCCAATTTAATATTTAACAGATTATATCAAAAACATTTATTTAATAATATAAATAATATTTATATTAAAGATAAATATGCTAGTATTAATTTTTAAATAATAACAAAACAAAGGAGTATGAATGCCTGGAAATTTTCAAGATGATGATAGAGAAGATACGATGAGAGAACTCTTTAATTTATATAAGGATGAAGAGGAGGGAAGATCTGGCATTGACGCTTTTTTAGATATTGATACCAAGACCTTGCCATTTGAATTAAAAACAACTTCAAATGGTTCAGTCACAACAGTGAGAGATTTTGGCCCTGACCATATTACCAAATGGAAAAATAAGCATTGGCTAATAGGATTTTTTATTAATGGTGTAGAATATTATAAATATGTTTCTCCGTTAGCTATGTCAGAATGGATAGCAGAGAAAGAAAAGTATATATCTCCCGATTTTAGTTTAGCTGAGATTGCTTCAGTAAAACTAAGATTAATTGACCTATATAAAATTGTTGGAAAAAAGAAGAAATATACATTAGAAGACGCAAGGACCTTGCATAAAAAACAATATACAAAAAAAGAGTATCTAGCATTACAAGATGTAGAAAATGGATACAGCCCAGCTAAAATGTTAAATATATTGAAAGATAGAGCTAGGTACTTAATTGAAAGAGGGAGTACTCTAAATAATCCCCACATTCCTTTAAGTTATTTTGAAGATATACCTAAAATAACTAAAAATCATGCAGTAGCATTAAGAGAAGAGGTTCAAGAGTACTTAGACTCTTTATAATTTAGTATTTTAGGGCTTTAGCCACATTTATAGCCACATTATATGCTACTGGTGGGGCTACAGAATTACCAATTTGTCCTAAAACTTGATATGCTGCTCCTGCAAATTTCCAGCTTTCTGGAAATCCTTGTATTATCCCTATATCTTGAATAGATAATCGAAAGTGATTGCCTTTGGCTGGAAAGGCCGAAGCACTTTCTCTATTTATTTGAACACCATTTGGCCAAACTTCCATATCTCCCCATGATTTTTGACCAGCTGAACTATTTAGTACAGATGTTGTATTCCTCTTTCCAGTAAAGCCACTTCTTATTGTGGGAGCAATATTGTCATACCCAATATCTGATAAACCAAGGGCTTTCCTTACACCAAATGTTAAGTTTGATTTATCATCAATTGGTGGATTAAACAAAGATTTTTTTTGTGTATATTCACATATATGAGTAGGGTTAGGTACTTTAAATATTTTTGAATTTTTTGAATTTTTGAAACCAACAAAGAAAATACGTCTTCTAATCTGAGGAACACCAAAATCTGAAGCGCTCATTTCAAATTTGGTGATATGATAATCACTCATTGCATCGATAATATATTTTTTAACAAAACCCTCAAATTTTGGATTTAATAATCCCAATACATTTTCAGCTACAAATACTTTGGGCTTAATTATATTTACCGCTTTAGTAAATTCACTCCACATATTTCGTTCATCATCTAAACCTTTTTGTTCACCAGCAATTGAAAATGGTTGACAGGGAGGTCCACCATGTATAACATCAATTTCAC
Organism: Arcobacter sp.; assembly: GCA_002733885.1. Lineage (GTDB taxonomy): Bacteria > Campylobacterota > Campylobacteria > Campylobacterales > Sulfurimonadaceae. Next base: position 20,430 of record NVXJ01000035.1, read on the forward strand.
CCTTATATTTTTTCCAATCAACTTGTGTTACATCACCTTCTTCAGGTCCAGCATATACTTTCCAATGTGGTCTGTTAGCTAAAAAAGTATCTTTACATATAGGTATTAATTCATAGGAAGCTATATGTTTATATCCAGCTCTATCAAATCCTAAATCTAATCCACCTCCACCACTAAACAAACTTAATGTTTTTAAATGATTTGATTGTTTTTGTGGCATCAATATATTTGGGTCAAGTAGTGGTTTATTTATCTCATGTACTTTTTCATGTAGCCCTTGCTCAGCATCTCGTTTAGCTAATCTAGATGCTTTAGATATCTGTCTATATTCAGCTCTTCTCTCTGAAGTAATGTCATATACTTTTTTAGAAGCATTCTTATAAATTGATGTTTTGGTGTTTAATAAATTCATTTTGTACCATTTTTAAATATATTTTTATTATATCAATATAAT
>NVXJ01000036.1 GCA_002733885.1 Arcobacter sp.
AATGATTACAAGCCGATTTATGGGATTTGTTACGAAGGTTGAAGTGAGCGAGGGGGAACAGGTTAAAAAGGGCCAAGCCTTATACAGTATAGACTCCCGCGAGATTGATTCAGCTGCACGTCAGGCTGAGCTGTCTTTACAAATGTATCAAAACCAGTACACAAATGTAAAACTAAATCTTGCACGTCATAAACGCCTTCTTAAAAAAGATATGGTCTCAAGATATGAGGTAGAAAACATTGAACTCGCAGCAAAAACTTTAGAAGATATGATGTCCATTGCAAAGGCAAGATTAAATGAGGTAAAAAACCAATATAAGTACCTTCATATTACCGCCCCAAATGATGGAGTGATTGTGGCCAAAAACATTAAGGTGGGGGAAATGGCAATGCCCGGTATGCCCGCTATTATTCTTTCAGATTTAAGTGCCTTAAAGGTGAGTATTCAAGTAGCCGAAAGTGAACTTAAGCGTATCTCTTACAATAAGGAAGTACAAGTAAGCATACCCTCTATGGAGCTTGAACTTGAGGGACATATTAATGCTATCATCCCTTCATCTAATGCGATGACACACTCATTTAAGGTAAAAATATCTATAGAAGTGGGTGAGCATCGTCTGTATCCAGGAATGTACGCGACAGTAAGGATTGACTAATGTATCTCCCTAAAGATATTGCAGGAAAGCTTGCCAAGGGATTTTTACGTAATCCTCTAACTCCTWTGTTRGGGGCATTTTTATTAATATTAGGTTAYCTAGCACTTATGGTTATGCCACGTGAAGAAAATCCGCAGATGGTSGTRAGTGGTTCGACTATTATTGTGGCYCTTCCWGGTGCSACAGCTAARGARATACAAAAAGTTATTTCTAAGCCCTTAGAGCGAAAGCTWAAAGAGGTGAAGGGAATTGAGCATATTTATTCTATGTCYATGGATAAYTTYGCYGTWMTWAATGCSGCCTTTTAYATAGGTGARGAAAAAGAARATTCWAAYTTAAAGGTYTATGAYAAGGTCTTACAAAACATGGAYATCCTACCTCAAGGYGCCATGCAACCTATCATTAAGCCCTTAGATATTGATGTAGATATYCCCATTGTATCSGTGGCTTTTTATTCCAMTAATAAAGAKATGTCKTCTGCGGACTTGTATGATAAGGTCAAGTTTATTCAACAYCATATAAACAGCCTCMAAAATGTTGCYGTYACWAAYATCAAAGGTGGCCATAAGCACCAGTTTAATATAGARGTAGACTTRCATAARCTCTCAGGATATAATCTTTCTATGGGACAGATTGTYCARGCCGTTCARGCACTTTCTTATAATGTWCCAAGYATTAAAAAYCAAACTAAAACAAATGAAATTGTTATGTTTTCTATTAAGAATGCTATTGAGTCTGCCAAAGATATTGGAAATATYATYGTGACCTCTTATATGGGCTCWCCCATTTACCTTAAACAAATTGCAAGGGTAAGTAAGGGTCATAATATTCAAGAATTTAAATCGGCTCAAATATCCATAAGAGATGAAGATGGCTCTTTTTCTCCCCTACATAAACAAGTCACCCTCACCATCTCTAAACTCCAAGGAACCAATGCCGTTGTAATTTCTGAGGCGGTTAAAAAAGAACTAAAAAAATATAAAAAAGAGATTTCTGAGGCCGGTATTTCTTATGTTATCACTAGAAATGATGGASACCGAGCCAATGAGGCTGTAAATGAACTTGTATATCACCTTGTTCTGTCTATCATTATCATTGCTATCTTACTTGTCTTTGTTTTGGGATGGAAAGAATCTTTAATTGTTACCTTTAGTGTGCCTGCTATCTTAGCCATTACACTTTTTGTGGCGTATATCACAGGGCAGACAATTAACCGTATCACCCTTTTTGCCTTTTTACTTAGTCTTGGTTTACTTGTTGACGCGGCTATTATTGTAATAGAAAATATTCACCGCCACCTACACTCTAAAGAAACCAAAGATATGGATATGGATGAGCTTATGGTAATGGCAACAGATGAAATCGGGCCGCCTACGAACATCGCAACCTTCGCGATTATCTTAACCATGGTGCCTATGGCCTTTGTGGGACAGATGATGGGGCAGTTTATGAAACCTATCCCTGCAAATGTTCCTGTTGCCCTTATTGCCTCGCTTTTTGTGGCCTATATCTTTACCCCTTATATAGCAACGCGTATCTTGAAAAAACCAAAACACTATAAGGGAGATACCAATGTTTAAACAGTTTGAATCCGCCGTTTTAAAAGGTTTAAAAAGTAAAACTCAAAAGCGTGTCATCCTTTTAGTGACACTCATTGCCTTTATCTTATCGGTCTTAATGCTTCCTACTGAACTTGTCTTAGCGAAGATGCTTCCAGGCAAAAACAATGACACCTTTAATATTTATGTGGATTTACCAACAGGTTCATCAATCTCTCAAACTTCTAGTGTCAGTCAGTGTGTAGTAAGTCTTCTTCAAAATGAAAAAGACATAAGAGATATAGAAGTGTTTTTAGGGATGGGAAGTCCCTTAGACTTTGCAGGTCTTATTAAGGGTTCTCAATTTAAAAATTCTGAGAATGTAGCTGAGATTGTCCTAAACCTCAGTGCTTCTCACCATAGAAAAGAGCCTTCATATATGATGGTTCAGCGTCTTCGTCCTCTTATTAATAAACAATGTGAGAACATCTATCTTGGTACAAGTATTAAGTTTGTTGAGCCCCCTGCTGGACCTCCTGTTATGGCGGCTATTGTGGCCGAAGTTTATGGACATGATGCCGATGGTATTCGCACTTTAGCCTTAAAGATTGAAAAAGTTTTTAAGAGTATAAAAGGGCTTGTTGATATAGATATTATGCAAGATGAGATTTATGATAGTTTTGAGATTCGGGTAGACAGTATCAAAATTGCCCGTTCAGGTCTGAGTGTAAAACAGGTAAATGATATCTTATATATTGCCTTTGAAGGGATGAATATTGCTGTTAAAAATTCAGAAGTTTATGATGACCAGATTCCAATTTTCTTAAGACTTTCCCCTGAGACAAAGCTTTTTACTTCTAAGAGTAAGACTTCAATTGAAGCTAAGCTTAGTTCTTTAAAACTTATGAATTCTCAGGGGATGATGGTACCTATTACAGAAGTTGTAAAGGTTCTTGCCATCAAGTCTAATCCAATGATTATGTCAAAAAATCTTGTGCAAATGACAAATATTGTCGCTGAGACAGATATGCTTTCTCAGGTTTATCCTCTTATGGACGTAAGAAATATTATCTTAGACAGTTTTACTAAGGATTATGAGATAAAAAAGATTGGTCTTTTTAACCTTGAGTTAACCAATAAGGTAAGTCAGAAAGTATATACCCTTATTTGGGATGGGGAGATGGAAGTTACCTTAGATACCTTTGTTGAACTTGGAGCGGCTTTTATTGCGGCACTTATTTTAATATTTTTATTAATGGTGGTGTATTACAAAAGCTTTAAACTCAGTGGGATTATTTTATTAGGAAGCTTTCTTTCTATTATTGGTGTGATTGTGGGACATTTTATTATGGACTTATTTAGTGCCGACACCTTCTTTTTAACAGCGACCTCCCTTATTGGCTTTATCGCCCTTATTGGGATATCTTCTCGAAACTCTTTGCTTCTTTTAGATTTTACTAAGTCTCTTATCTTTGAAAAAGGGATGGAGCAAAAAGAAGCCATTGCCTACGCGACTGCTACACGGGCTAAACCGATTTTTCTAACCGCAGTGGCCATTATTCTGGCTTCTACACTCTTAGCCTCAGACGCTGTTTTTGGTGGACTTGGAGTGGCGCTTATATTTGGAACTATGGCAGCGGTTGTGGCTTCACTTATTGTTGTACCTGTACTTATGGATAATACGGATTTGAAAAAAGAGTTTTCAAAATAATTTTTTAACACTTTTTTCACACTCTTGGCTATTAAAATACCCATGAAAACAAAATAGTAGATGTTTTAATCTATTATTTAGTATTGCTTTCATACACTACATCAAAACACAAAAGGATATTTAAATGATCAAAAAAATTATCGCAGGAACACTTCTAAGTGCTATGACACTTTTCGCTCTACCAAACACTCAAATCGAACTTCTTTTAGTTGGAAAAGCTGTACAGAAAAAAGCAGTTGTGTTATCAAACATGGGTATTACTGGTGAAACAAAAGAAAAATTTGGAAAACTTTATGATGAGTACCAAGTAAAGCTTATGAAACACCGTATCTCTGAACTTAAACTTATTAGAGATTACGCAATGTCTTATAACAATATGACAGATGAAAATGCTAATAAAATTATCGTAGAATGGGCAACAGTTGAAGATTCAGAACTAGTTTTAAAGAAAAACTATGTGGCTAAATTCAAAAAAGTTATGCCTTCAGCTGATGTAATCCGTTATTTTCAAATCGAAAATCGTCTTCAACTTTTACGTGAAGTTCAAACAACAGGTCTAATTCCTTTAGCACAACCTGCTCCAGTTCAACCAGAAGTAAAATAAATCTTTATACTTGAGGTCATAAGACTTCAGGTACCTTCTTTATCTGCCTTATCCTAATATCTTCGAAACAATCTCATACACATTTTTAGACAATTCTTTTGTATTAATAATCTTTTCAAGCTGAGCTTTCATTAAGCCCCTAGCCTTTTCATTTAAACGTCCATAATCTTTATAAACACCTGATAAGCCTGAGGCTATTTGTGGGTTTAACTTATCGAGTTCTAAGACCTTATCCGCGATAAATTCATATCCACTTCCATCAACTGCGTGAAAATGTAGAGCATTTCTCGCATATGAACCTATTAAAGAACGCACTAGGTTCGGAACCTTTATATCAAAGACCTCATCATTCAATAGCCTTATAACATTTGAAGGAGTTTCTTTAAGCTGTGAACTTGCAATAACAGCTAGATATTTATTCATCACAAGGGTATTGTCTTTATAGGTCTTATAAAAATCAGCTAATGTTTCAAGCTTTCCCTTTCCTCTTGAGTTTGCCAAAATAGAAAGTGCAGCCAAACGGTCTGTCATGTTGTTTGCATTTTTATACTGAGAAAGAACAGGCTTCTCATCTTTTAATGCTCCCATATAAGCAAGAAGGGTGTTTTTCAATTTTCTTCTTGCCATTTCTTTATTCTCAAGGCTGTATTCACAGTTTGTATTAAGTGAGCTATATTGAGAAGTAATATCAGCCCCATGCTCCCGTATAAGCTCTCGCTTTAAAAAGTTTCTCGCCGCATAAATTGCCTCAATATCTAAGATCTTTCTGTCTTGCATTAACATCGAAACAGAAGGCAGGCTAAGGGAATCTGCCTTAAGTGACATATCCATATCCATGTCTAAGAGTACCTTTAAAAAAGCCTCTGAATAAACATCGCTTAAACTCATTGCCGCATTTGCTTCAATAGCGTCAATTAACTTATGAAGCACCATAGAAGCTAAGGTTTGAGAGGCTTCAAAACGGTTAAACTCATCCTTATCATGGGCCATTAAAAAAGCATATTCTTCTAAAGAATAGGCTGTATGAACTTTTACAGGCGCGGTAAAGTTTCTGTTTAAAGACATAATAGGTGCTTCTTTAATATTTTTAAAAACAAAGATTTCTTCTTCTTTGGAAACAAGTAATATGCTTTTATTTATCAAGCTTTGGCCATCATTATCTTCAAGCTCTAATTTACATTCATGCCCACTTGCATTTATCAAGGCTATTTTAAAAGGGAAAAAATAAGGTTTTTGATTTGTTTGTGTTGGTGATAAAAAAGACTGTGTAAGTGTCATTGAAAGGGTCTTAGTTTTTTTATCGAACATTGTCTTGATATCTACCTCAGGTGTTCCTGATTGAGCGTACCAAAGTTTAAAATGCTCCAAATTAAAACCAGAAGCTTCTTGCATAGACCAGATAAAATCTTCTGTCCTTACGGCCTGTCCATCAAAGGTTTTAAAGTATAGATCCATCCCTGCTCTAAAACCTTTTTCACCAATAAGGGTATGAATCATACGAATAACTTCAGCGCCTTTTTCATATATAGTTGCCGTGTAAAAATTATTGATTTGTATATAAGCATCAGGCTTGATAGGATGGGCGGTTGGCGAGGCATCCTCAACAAACTGACGCTCTCTAAGGGCTTTTACATCTTCAATTCTTTGAACTGTTCTGGTGTTTAAATCAGCTGAAAATTCTTGGTCTCTAAAAACAGTTAGACCTTCTTTAAGGGTGAGTTGAAACCAGTCTCTACAGGTGATTCTATTACCTGTCCAGTTATGAAAGTATTCATGCCCTATAACCGACTCTATGCCCATAAAGTTTGCATCTGTCGCCGTGTTTGCGTCGGCTAAAACATAATGCGAGTTAAAGACATTAAGTCCCTTATTCTCCATAGCGCCCATATTAAAAGAATCAACGGCCACAATATTGTAAATCTCTAAGTCATATTCTCGTCCAAAACGTTCTTCATCCCATTTCATAGAATTTTTTAAAGAGGTCATGGCGTGAGAGCACTGGGCTTCATTTCCCTTGTCACAATATATATTTAATTCTATTTCATTTTTATTCATGGTAGTGAAGCTATCATTTACACAGCCCAACGAGCCTGCTACTAAGGCATATAAATAAGAAGGTTTAGGAAAAGGGTCTTTCCATATAGCGTAATGTTTCCCCTTATCTAAGTTTCCCTTTTCAAATAAATTACCATTAGAAAGTAAGATAGGATAATCTTTTTTATCCGCAATTATCTTTGTTGTATATACTGCCATAACATCAGGTCTATCTGTAAAATAGGTAATGCGTCTAAACCCTTCAGGCTCATTTTGTGAACAAAAGATGCCACTTGATTTGTATAAGCCATCTAAGGCAGTATTGTCTTGGGGATTTATAATATTATGTATTTCTAAGCTAAAGTCATCTGCTAGCTTATGAAGGGTTAGACCTAATTCATTTAGTTCATATTCACTTTCATGTAGCTCTCGTCCATCTAAGCTAATGTAGACAAGTTCTAATTCTTCCCCATTAAGAAAAAAAGAACTGTCAACTTTTGACACATGCTTAACCTGCATCTTTGACTTAACCAAGGTTTTTGTATCATCTAAGTTAAATTCCAAGTCAATTGTTTTAATTTCAAAGGCTGGCTTTTCATAATCCGCTAAATATATTTTTTCCATATTATTCATGTATAAACTCCAAAACTTTTTCTAAATTTCCATTAATTATTCTGCTAGACTGCGTAATCATAAGATTAAACATCCCATCAAAGTCTTCTATCATCAGACCATTTTTATCAAACCAAAGGCCATCTTTATATTCACATTTATCATCATTGGTCTTAGTCTTATCTAACATACTCTCATCTGAATCCACATAAATGTAAACGTCTTTACCTAAGGCTGTCCCATAACCTATTTCAAAGACTGTTCCTGAGTCAGGTTCACCATGTCTAAAGGCATTTAGGTTCACACAAAAGATATCAGCCTCATTCATAAGCTTCACATTAGCCTTATAAATCACTTCTGCAATTTTTTCTTTAGTTTGGGAGAAATCCACCTTATTATCTAAGGGAGCAAGTCCAATAAATCCATACTCTTCACAAAGTTTTTTCTTTTTGTCTAAGACCTCTATGGCATTAGGATAAAAGACATCAAACCCCGCCAAATAAATTTTTTTCTTTTTCATAAGCTCTTATCCTGCGCGAGACACGAGCAAAGAAATCCGGCTAAATAAATCTTCTTTTTTTTCATAAGGTAATTGTAACGAATTAACAATAAATTAACACATCTATCTTATAATATCTCCTAAAAAAAATATCTTACCTAAGGATTTATTATGAAAAAAATATTATTAACAGCACTCTTACCCTTTTTCCTCTTGGCCAATGAAAATGATGAATTAAAAGCAGGTCAAAAAGTTTTTGACAATACGTGTTCGGCCTGTCATGTAGAAATACTTGATAAGAAAACAGCCCTAAAAACATTCAAGACACTCAAAGCGCCTCCAATGAATGAGGTGGCTATGCAATTAAAATCAAATATCATTATTAAAGATGATGACGATGATGTTCATAGAGCTGTTGTAATTGCCTTTATAAAAGACTATATCAAGTATCCAAAATTAGCAAAAACTATGTGTAATCCTGGGGCGGTAGACCGTTTTGGTGTTATGCCTTCTCAAAAGTCTCAGCTTAATGATGAACAAATCAATGCTGTATCAATATGGATATATGATAGATATGAAGGTGTTGAATTTTAATAGCACCTATTAATGCTTAAAAAATAAGATTAAGGGTACCTCTAAAAAGTTTCTGAGTAAATATAGGGTTTTTAGAGGTGCCCTTAAGCCTTCATTAGAAAAGACTATAAAGGTGTGTAGTTTTGATATCTTGCCCTAATATAGGTGCTAAACATTGTCTTTTTAAAATTTTCGTGCTAGAATATAACAATATATAATATCACAAAGACAAAGAGGCATAATGTCCAATTTTTTATACATAGCAAAACAACCAATATTTGGAAGAGATGAACATATCTTTGGTTATGAGCTATATTACCGCAGGGACGATCAAGAGATGACCCTTCCGGATAAACGCCTTGCTACAGCGTCTGTACTTGTAAACATACTTAATCAAATGGGCTTACACACCTTAGTTGGCTCATCCAAAGCCTTTATTAATATAGATGCAAAAATCCTACTTACGGACATCATTTATACCATCCCTAAAGATCGCTTTGTACTTGAACTTAATGAAGATATACAAATCAATCAAAAAGAGTATGAATGCATTAAGGCCTTACACAAAAATGGTTATTCTTTTGCCTTAGACAATGTTACCTTTGATCAAGACCATATGGCCAATATAAAACGTGTTTTAAGTAATGTTGATTATGTTAAGTTTGATACAACGAGTACTGATTTTGAATTATTAAAAGAAAACCTTGGTATGTTTGAAGGCAAAAAACTCATGGCTCAAAAAATCGAGTCTGTTTTTGTTTTAACGGCCTATAAAGACCTTGGTTTTGATTTTTTTCAAGGCTTTTATTTAGCAGAACCTGAACTAATAAAAAAGAATAGAATAGATCCCCACCATTTAGGTGTTATTCGTTTATTTAACCTTCTTCAAGGCGCTGTCTCTATGCATGATATTTGTTCAGAATTTGAACAGCATAATGAAATTGTTTTACAACTTTTACAGTTTGTAAACTCTGGTGGTTTTAATTTTGAAACCACCCCTAAGACTGTTTGTGATGTACTTGAGTACATAGGTAAAAAACCTTTAATGCAGTGGTTAATGCTTATTGTATATGCAAAATCAGGAAGAACAGGAGACCAAGATATTAATCCTTGTTCAATCCTTGTACAAAACCGTGTTGACCTAATGCTAGGTATCTTAAAGCGCATGAAAAAAGATGATGAAGCCCTAATGATGCAAGCACGTTTTGTTGCCTTATTATCACTTCTAGAAACAGTGTTTGAAATGCCACTGCCATTAATTTTAGCAGAGCTTGATGTAGAAGATGTTATCAAAGACGCTCTATTAGATAAGGTAGGAGACTTAGGAAAGTTATATGCCTTAGTTCTTGCCCTAGAAAAATCAGACCAAGAAAAATCAGAAAAACTTCTTCTTGCTTATGGGCTTGAAGTTGAAAGTACTTGGCATATCCTAGAAGAGCATCTAGGACATCCCGAAAAGATTATTCATTAAGAAGTCTTAGCGCTTCTTAATATACCTCCATCTAGAGCATTGTAAAGTTCATTTACACCAAAACAAGCCGTGGCCGTCGCGAAGCGATGTTTCACTCCTATTCAAACGGCTGGAAATTTACAATTTTTTATATCTATCTTCTAAAGCTTTGTAGAGATCATTTACACCATATGATGGGTTCTTTGCCATAATATCAAGCATAACCACATTATCTTCATTCCCATCCCATACTTTTATATAAGTGCCTTCTTTATACCCATTTCCTTGACGAAAACGGTTTAGTACATTCTTTCCAATATATAAAGAGTATAAAATATTTAAATCAACCCCACAATTCAGCGCCATTGTAAAAAAGTCATTGATAAAGGCATCTAAATTAAAATCATTAGGTTTTAAAACATCAAACATCATATTTTCTACCATTTTTACAATCTTATAAAGTTCACCATCATTTCTTGTAGCTTCTTGGGAGCAAAAGGTTTTATAAGCTTCTTGAGCTACTATTTTTTCAGCTAAGTCTTCTAAAGAGCCAAGATTTTGAAGCTTATACTCTTGCAATAAAAGAGAAAGTGCAAAGTGCCAGATATCAATAGTTTCAACCTTAATATTATCCCAATCAGGTGCCTTATTAATGGCCTTCCAGTGCTTCCATGCAAAGGAGTCAATAAGTTCAGCTGACTCCATATATATACAACGTTTCCAATCTATAATTTTTCCATTTTTTGTTAAACCATCTTCCCAACCTGTACCATTTGTGGCATCATTAAGTTCTTGTTGAAGCTTTAGCATTTCTAAAATTTTTTGCATTTATATCTCTTTAGTTTAAATTATGTGGATATTGTATTATAATGCGAATATGATTAGGATTAATTGTAAAAAATGTATTTATTATTTTGTAACGTGGAAGCCAGACAATCCTCATGGATGTAAGGCTTATGGCTTTAAGTCCAAACAAATTCCTTCTTTAGTAGTTAAGGCGAGTACAGGTCAGCCTTGTCAAAGCTATACCTTAAAATATAAAGAGTCTTAGTACTTCCAGACTTCTTTTTGTCCGAACCCTATATCTTCATTATCTGTATATTTTAATTCCCTAAGTTCTAAGACCCATATCTCTTTTTTAATATCTTGTGACTCGGGAAAAGTTTTTATATAAAAATGTTCATGTCTGGACTTAGAACTTGTAACCTGTCCCTTTATTTGAAGTCCCTTAATGAGCATAAGTTCTCTCACCTCATCATGTATAGACGCTGCAACATCAGAATTTTGCATAATATTTTGTATGTGTTCGCTCTTATACTGTGAAGCAAATACTAAACAATTGTCTTCTTCCATAAAGGCGTAAAAAACAGAGCAAGAAGAGGGTCTATCATCTTGCATAGTTGCTAAAGACAAGATATGATGGCCTTCAATAAACTTTGTCATATTAGGGGGTATTTTATTTTCGGTCATATACTAGTCCAATGTATTGTTCGATTCTCTCCTTATTTGAAAGAGAAGCTATCCATTCTTGAGGTATTTTTTCCAAGCCATTAAAAGCACCAAGAATCATACCCGCAACCATACCTCGGGCCGCGCTGTCACCTCCAGCATATACATTTTGTCGCATCGCCTCAGCATAATCGTTTTCATATTTTAAGATTAAATGTAAGGCAGAAGGACAGGCTCCGCTTACATTACAAGACTGACCACATGACTTAATCGCTTCTGTCGTGTCATGTTCTCTTGAAGCAAGAGCTGTCTTCATCCATGTCTTAATCTTTTCGTCATGACTTTCTTCAAGCATAGCAAGAACAGAGTTTGTTGGTGTATATCCTTGAAGAACAAGATACAAAAGCTGTGAGAAGAACCGTGTTGTTTCAAGAACAGCCGGAGAATTATGGGTCATTTTTGCCTGTAAGACAGCCGCATCTTCAAAGGCTTTTTGTTCATCACCGTATAAAAGTGCTAAGGGCGCAATACGACCAATGACACTTAAATCTTGTGAACTAGACCCTGCTTCTATAGCTGTTTGACCTGCATTTAAGTTTTCTAGGGTTGTTTTACTTGCCCCATCAATATATCCCTTATATTCAGACATATATTCTTTCCATCTGGAAGAAAAACTAGCAAGAGAAAACTCTTTTTCTAGAGAAATCGACTCCAATAGCCACATACATTGATCCCCATAATGTGTAAAGTCTCCGGCTTTTTTATCTCCATGATAAGAAGTCATTGGATTATAAAATCCTTCTAAACTTGGAAACCTTTCTTTTATCTCAGAAGGTTCATACACCCAATGCCCGCCTAAAGAAAAGGCATCAGCAACAAAGGCTCCATAAATAGCTCCGTATACAGAAGATTTCATTTTCTATCCCTTATATTAGTTTTTAGCTTATCTTTCATCCATAAACTCCTCAATGAGAGCTTGCATCTCTTCTACTGCATCACCCGCACCCATTTGTAAAAAATGCTTAAAATAATCATCAATAAAATCATCTCCCGCACTTAAACAAGCCGTGGCGGTCTGCGAAGCAGATGTTTCTTTAGTAAAACTTGTCATATATTCTTCTTTTTTGGGGTTAATTAAAATAGAATGTTGAAACTCTCGCGCAATAGGTACAATATCTATCACCTGTCCACTTGTACCTATAGCTATTAAAAGCTTACAATTAGAAATAGCCTCATAAATCTTTTCATAAGCCGGAGCAGCTTCGCCAAACATAACAACATTATGGCGTACTGAAGTACTTTCACATAGGGGACAGTATCCGTATTCTTCTTGGCTATGGTATCCCACATCCCAGATATGATTACAGTCTTCGCATCTCAAGTCAGTTAAGGTACCGTGTAAATGTGTCACCTCTGTACACCCTGCTTTTTCAAGAAGATTATCAACATTTTGCGTTAGATTATAAATCTTATTGGGGTACATTTTTTCAAGTTTTGCCAAGGCAAAATGCGCCGCATTTGGTTCTTTATCTTCTAAGTCCTTACGTCTAGCATTATAAAACTGCGTTACTAATTCTCTATCGGCTTCCCACCCTTGCGTTGAGCACACCTTCATAACATCATAGTTTTCCCAAAGCCCATCATGGTCTCTAAAGGTTTTAATGCCTGATTCAGCACTTAAACCCGCCCCCGATATAATCATAATCATTTGGCTAGCCTTTTATACAGTAGGTCTTCTAACTGTTCAGGTTGGGTAATATCTCGCTTATCAAGCATCATCTTTCCAAGTTCATCTTCATTCAAGGTATCAAAAACTTCAAAGGCAGAGGTTTTGTTATAAAAGGAGCGTAAAAATTCCAAAAGCACTTCAAAGTTATCCAACTTTTTCAAGTTAGGACTTTCATGTTTATATTTTTTATATTCATCCCAATTTATCTTAGACATATAAGTGCTTCTCCAGAAGTATTTTATTAATCTTAGCACAGTTTTTCTAAAGTCCGCAATTGCTACTGCTCTGTATCTAATAAGAATTTAAAATAAGATGATATTGTTTTAAACAAACCCTTAAGGAGAATGAGATGGATGCTATTATTAAACAGATACAAGAAGCCTTAGAGCATGGGCGCCCATTAGATATAAAAACAGGAACACTGGGCGCCCAAGTACTTAAAGAAATTCAGAAGTGTACACGGACTTTAGAAAAGCCTAGTCAAAGATTAGAAGAAAACAATTCACAAAAGAAAGTATCATGATAAAAAGCATTAAAAGAAAAATATTCTTTTCCCTTTTAGAGAGTATCGCCTTTATCTATAAACTACGTGCCTAAAAGTGTCTTGCCTCGTAAGCTTCATGCAAACGAGATACTGCTTCTTCAACCGTCGAACGAGGTGTGGCTAAGTTTATACGCATAAAGCCTTCGCCTTCTTTTCCAAAGCTTATTCCCGTAGATAAGCCAAGCTTTGATTCTTTAAAAAAGAAATCTTTTAATCCTTGGTAAGATAAACCTAAACCACGACAATCTAGCCAAACTAAATAAGTGCCTTCAGGTTTTTTCATAGTGATACTAGGCATATACTCTTTTAAACAAAGATCTAAGTAGTCAATATTGCCTTGTATATGCTCAATCAATTCCTCTACCCAGACCTCGCCCTTAGTATAAGCTGCTTCAAAACCCACATGAGCAAAAACGGTACCTTCTGCGAAATGCGTTGCCTTGTAAACCTTTCCAAATTTCTTTCTCAGTACCTCATTAGGAATGGATATGGTTGATACGGATAAACCTGCCATATTAAAGGTCTTCCCTGGTCCATAACAAGTAATTGTACGTGCTTCTAATGCCTTAGAGATACCAGACATAGGAAGATGCTTAGAACCCTTAAAAATAAGGTCTGAATGAATCTCATCCGCTAAGATGATAATATCATGCTTAATACATATCTCACCTAGTCTTTGTAGTTCATCTTCATGCCATACTCTTCCAACGGGGTTATGAGGCGAACATAATAAAAATAATTTCGTTTTTTCATCTATAGCAGATTCAAAGGCTTCAAAGTCCATTATATAATATCCATCATTTTCTATAAGGGGATTTTTTATAAGATGCCTGTCATTATTTGTAACCGAAGTATAAAAAGGAAAGTACACAGGAGACTGAACAATAACACTATCACCACTATCTGTAAAAGCTTTGATACAGAGGTTTATAGAAGCCACAACAGAAGGAGAATAAAACATCCATTCTCTTTTCAGTTCATACCCATGACGCTCTTTTATCCATGCTATTTGAGCATTAAAAAATGATTCAGGAATCTCTTCATATCCTAAGATACTATGTTTTGTCCTATCTTTAATAGCGTCCATAACAAAAGATGGGGTCTTTATATCCATATCAGCTACCCACATAGGAAGCACTTCTTCTGAGCCAAAAAGTTTTTCTCTTAGGGCATATTTTTCTGCATTTGTATCTTTTCTTGAGGGAGCCTTGTTAAAGTCTGTACTTTCTTTTAATTGCAAGCTTACTTCTTCTTCCAAACTGACATTTCAGAAAGGGTATGTTGATACTTTCTAGGGGTTTCTCTAATCACAAAAGGAACATCTTCACAGGCTACAAACTCAAAAGTTTTGCCTAACATTTTTTTAAGACCATCAAGGGTAGAAACTTGATTTCCATTTTCATCTTCATATCCACCAATCCAAAATTCTTTCGCTGTATATTCTTCTAACCAGGTGTAAGGAGAAGTCAAGATAAGATAACCATTTTTATTTATGCGTTCATGAATACTTTCTAAAAACAAATGCGGTTCATACAGTCTATCAATAAGGTTCGTTCCAAGTACTAGATCATAGCCTTTAAAGTGTTCTTGCAAGTTACAGGCATCACCCTGCCAAAACTCAACCTTATCTTTAATACTATCAAGGCCAAGCTCATCTAAGTGAACTTCATGACGTGTAGTAAGACTACCTTCACCATTTTGGTAGTAACCGACCTTATTGCTTTTTTGAAGCTCCGCGCCTACTTGAACAAAACGCGCAGAATAATCTATCCCACATACCTTATCAAAGCTCTTCGCTAATTCAAAAGAGGCTCTACCTGTTGCACAGCCTAAGTCAAGGGCCGAACCTTGTTTAATGTCTTGGGTATACTTAATCGCCTTTTGAGCACAAGCCACTGCGAAGTTTTGCACACCAAAATATTCTTCACCGTACTGAAAATCGCAATACTGTGATACTAAACTATCTGTTTCATAAATGTTCTCTGTTTCTTTTTCCAATTCATTTCCTATTACATATCTAAATCCAGCGTGCTGGTAAAAGTGTCTTCTAAAAGCATATCGAGAATGCTTCATTATTTCATTTCCTGTACTTGCCCAAGAACCACCCTTAAGCAAGTTATGTTTTCCATCAAAGGTTGGCACTGAGAAATCATCATAAGCCGGATGGACTTCAAAACCTTCATACGCGTCCATATGCGACTCTGTCCATTGCCATACATTTCCCATAACATCAAACAAGTCACCAAATGCAAACTTGTCTAC
Organism: Arcobacter sp.; assembly: GCA_002733885.1. Classification (GTDB taxonomy): domain Bacteria; phylum Campylobacterota; class Campylobacteria; order Campylobacterales; family Sulfurimonadaceae. The sequence continues at coordinate 15,661 of NVXJ01000036.1, forward strand.
AGGAGATGATGAGGCCCAATATCTAAAATTAATATTTGCATACCTATCATCAAAAAGAGGGATATCATTAATCCCTGCTCTTTGATACAGTCTATGCCACTCAGCCTCGCTAAGCAACCTATATTCTTTAGCATCCTTGTGCGACTTCCATCTACAAAAAGCCTTTGCTTCAAGATAATTAACATCAACAGGCCAATTTAAAGGCATGTCCATCTCTTCAAGCATTGCTCGATACCTAAAAGTCTTATTATCTTGTTCTATCCAAAATACAGGAGAAGTGACCCCATTTAACCTTAAAAATTCTAAGCCTTCCTCCTCCCAAAAAGATTCGTTTTCATATCCTTTGTCTTTTACAAAATCTAGAAATTCTCCATTTGAAACAAGAAATTTAGATGTTTTAAAAGAACTCACTTCTACTTCTTTTTTTCCATATTCATTATCCCAACCATAAAGGTGATGATCCTTATCCTTACCAAGAATAATATTTCCACCTTCTATACCAATCATCTCATTTATAGGAGAAGACCCTACTTCATCACAACGAGGGAAATAATTATTATCATTAATATATTTTAGAGGTAATTGTCTGTGCAAGACAGAAGAAGTTTCCATATGGATACGTTCATGTTCTATCCCCATCAAAATAATCCACATAGGGTCTTCTTGTGATATAGGAAGCTTCAAAGGAAGGGTAGAAATCAATCCATCTATAGTCTCACGTACTGTGTCTCTATAGGCCTTAATTTCACTAAGCTTAGGCCAAGTATAATGAGACTTATCCATATCATCCCAATTCATCTCATCAACACCCACTGCAAACATTGATTCATACTTTGCATTAAGACGTTCATGAATAATATTTGCAACTATAAGTTTATTAATAAAAAAAGTAGCTGTATGTCCAAAGTAAAAAATCATTGGATGACGAGTTGGTTCAGGCTTTAAATAAAAAGAGTCTTCATCTTTGAGACATTCAAATAGTTTTTCATAAAAGCTATAAGTCTTGTGAAAGTATTCTCTTATCTCTTCACGTTTTTTTTCTACGTCTGTGCCATTAAGACTAATAGCTAAAGTATGTAAAGTATGCATAGAGTTTGAACTAGCATTGTGTGACATTTACATCCTTTTTTTTGCCATATTCTATCAAATTTATTAGAAATACATTAGTACATAAGTTACATAAGATAAAAAATATACAAATGAGCCTTAAATGCACACTAATTTGATATAAAATAGCATTAAACAACAGAAATATATACATGTAATTACTGAAAAATGATAAATATTTTTTTTTGTTATAACTTTTGAACAATAGTGAGAATCCCTGTTACACCGAACCCTTAGACTAGCTTAAATGCTTATATTAACCCATAAATATTCTATAGTTTATATCTTTACATGATAAACTATTAATTGAATTGGTATAAAATATATTTATATTTCTACAATACTAAAACCGGTACAAAGGATTCATATATTATGAAAAATACTCCACTTTACTTAAACGATGCATTTATGTCAATTTATAGATTTGCTCTGATGTTTTCATTTATGCTTGGATTTTCTTCGATCTTTGCCGGTATGGCTTATGCTTTATTTACGAGTTCTATTGGCCTCGGATTTTTTCTATTTATTAAGGGAGCTGGTATTACTGCTCTTATCAGCTTTATTGGCTTTATCGGTTTATGGAAAAAACATCAATTTGAGTTTGAGAAATGTAAAGAAAATAAAACTGAGCATTGTCGCGAACTAGGATTTTTTAGCTTAGCCTAATGCAAAGTGTAAGAAGTCCTTTATTAAACCCTTATACACAAATAACACATGCCTTCAGTACTAAAGAAGATGGATTTTCTCTTAAACCATTTTCTCAAAATAATCTCGCTTATCATGTAAATGACAACCCAAAACATGTTTTTCAAAATCATCAGCATTTCGCACTATACTTACAATATGATTTAAAAAAGCTTGTACATATGAACCAAGTTCATGGAAACAGTATAAGTATAATTGACAAAAGCACAGACCTAAATCATATCCCTAAATGTGATGCCTTAATCACACAAGAGAAGAACATCCCCTTAATGGTCATGGTTGCAGATTGCATACCAATATTATTATATGATCCTATAAAAGAGATTATTGCTGTTGTTCATGCAGGACGAGCAGGTGTGTTTAACAAGATTCTTATTAAAACGATTAATAAAATGACAAGTAATTTTAAAACAGATGCAAAAGATCTATTAGTTGTTCTAGGTCCTAGTATAAAAGAGTGCTGTTATGACGTAGATATGCAGATAAAAGTAGAGGCCATAAAGCACAACTATGGCTATAGTATAAATGAAAAAAAAGATTCATATTACTTAGATTTAGTATCTATTATTAAAGAACAACTAAAAGAGCTTCATATTGAAAATAAAAATATAGAGATATCAAATTATTGTACTTCCTGCAATAATAAACTGTTTTTTTCCTATAGAGCTGATAAAAATATAACAGGACGTTTCTGCGGCTTACTTATGTTAAGGTAACACTTCTTTTTCAAACACTAATCAAACCTTAATTAAATATAATATTTAGCAATACTTAAATATTTCTATGTACAATAAGCCATCAAGGAAAATAATGTATAAAACACTTCTACCACTAGCACTAATAAGTTCATTACATGCAGCACCTGCGCATATATTTGATTTTGGAGTAAAAACGACTTCATATGACTATACAGAAAGAGATAAACAAGACCAAATACTTGACACTGAAGAATCTAGTTTCTTTGAAGTTGGAGGTATTTATGCTTCTTATTCTTATAAATTAAAAGAGATAACTTATCCTGATGGAAATGTAGCACATTATATTAATATATATGGAAGTTACACAGGTGGAGACACAGACTACACCGGTTCAAACTTAATCAATGGTCAAGGTTTTGGTTCTGTAAAAAATACAAGCACCAATACTTTCTATGAACTAGAAGCGAACTTAAAACGCGTTAAATATTATGATACAAGTTCAAGTTATATACTTTTTGGTCTAGGGTATAAAGAATGGGAGAGAGAACTCTCATCTTCTCAAAAAGAAACCTATCACTATCGTTATGCACAAATAGGTGTAGGTGGTGAAAAAAATATATATAAGAATTGGTCTTTAGGAATTGATTTAAAAGCCATATTAGGTTTTCATCCTGAAATGGATGCAAGCTTTGGAGAAACAAGCCAGACAAACTCCTTAAATGAARCATTCAAGCTAGGTACAGTATATAGTTATAAGATAGCCACACCATTAATAATCCCAATTAATAAGCAATTATCTTTTACAACAAAAGCAGAATATGAATTTACAAACTATTCAAGATCCAACACTATTACTAAAACAAACTTCTTCAAACCTGGCTTTGAACAAAATGGAAGCGCAGATGCAAATCTAGTAGAACCCGCAAGCCAACAAAAAAACTGGCACCTATATGCTGGATTAAAGCTAGTCTTTTAGCACTTTTCTTGTTTACAAGTTGAGAAGCGCAAGCAAACGACGCCTGCGCGTCGTTTGTAGCTTCGGAACCAGAGCTGATGTCGTTCACGACCAGCGGAGGCCTTAGCAATAAYTGTTTAAGAGAATAATAATTGGGTTGAGAGCCGTTAAAAAAACAAGCATTGTTTTTCTAAAGAAACTTTTCACTTCGTGAAACCGCCATAGCTAGTTTTAGGCTCGGAACCGAAGGAGATGTCGTTTACCACCGACAAAGGCCTTAGCAGTAAATACATAAGAGAATGTAAATTGGGTAAGTATAGTAATATTTATGATAAGTAATTAGATTAATAAAGTTTATGTTAGTGATTTACGAAGTAAGAAGTTGTGATTGTTGTTTTAAGAGAGTTTTAAAAGTTCAGGCGGCGACCTACGTTTCCACAAATGCAATCTGCAGTATTATCAGCGATGAGAGGCTTAGCTTCTGGGTTCGGAATGGGACCAGGCGTTGCCCTCTCTCTATAACCACCTGAATTAATTACTATAAATAGTAATTAATTCAAGTTTCTGAACTATAAAAAGGGTTTATCATTAATGTCAATACAGTTTTATCAGTAAATTACAACTATAACCATTGTTTGTAAAAGTCTAAATTAAGCATTACACTTAATAAGGCAGTGTACAACGATTTGTTAAAAAAAGACAAACGAACTATTAGTACTGGTCAGCTAAACAGATTACTCTGCGTACACACCCAGCCTATCAAGCTTGTAGTCTTCAAGCGTTCTTCAGGGATTATTCATCTTGGAGTTGGCTTCCCGCTTAGATGCTTTCAGCGGTTATCTCATCCGTACGTAGCTACCCAGCGATGCTCTTGGCAGAACAACTGGTGCACCAGTGGTACGTCCAACCCGGTCCTCTCGTACTAGGGTCAGCTCTCCTCAACAATCCTACGCCCACGGAAGATAGGGACCGAACTGTCTCACGACGTTCTGAACCCAGCTCGCGTACCGCTTTAAATGGCGAACAGCCAT